>JAVVWE010000010.1:8350-52456 GCA_036652255.1 Alistipes sp.
GATGCTGAGCATAAAGCTGCTATGGTGAGCAACTTACTGGTGGTGTTGTGCGCTGATGAATCAGCGCAACCCGTGATTAATGCGGGGACAATGAATCAATAAAATATGAAGAAAATAGTTGTTTTTACGGGTGCCGGAGTGAGTGCCGATAGTGGTCTTGCCACTTTTCGCGATGCCGATGGATTGTGGGCGAACTATCGCATTGAGGATGTATGTACGCCCGATGCTTTGGCGCGCGATCGAGCGACGGTGGTCAAATTTTATAACCTGCGGCGCAAAGAGATGCTCGAAAAAGCACCCAATGCAGGACACCTTGCCATTGCCAAATTGGAAGAGCATTTTGAGGTGGAGGTCATAACGCAAAACATTGATAATCTGCACGAAAGGGCTGGGTCGTCGTATGTGACTCACCTCCATGGCGAGCTGACAAAGTTACGTTCGTCGTACGATGCCGAGCTAATTGTGCCCATTGAGGGGTGGCAGCAGCGGCTCGATGCCACAGCACCTGATGGGTCGTTGTTGCGTCCGCATATCGTGTTTTTTGGTGAAGCTGTTCCCATGTTTGACCTTGCTACTCAGATTGTTGCCACTGCTGACCTGCTGATTGTGGTAGGTACGTCACTGGCGGTCTATCCGGCAGCTGCATTGGTGGGTTATGTGCGTCCAGAGGTGCCGATTTATCTGGTCGATCCGGGCACGCCGAATACGGCTTTGATTCGTAATCCATTGACACACATCAAGTCACGTGCTGCTGAGGGGATGCCCACACTGGCAAAGCAGCTCATTGAGGAGTTGTAGAGGTGCATCACGTAATAAGCCCCGAATCTGTTGTAGATTCGGGGCTTATTATTTACGTGTAAAAGGCTTATATATAGGTGATTGTGTACTCAGTTGACTGAGCCTCGTTGTTTGACTCTACTGCGTGGATGCGTGTGATGAAGCCATCCGTATTAGTTTCGTAGGTGTAGAGCCATTTGTGTGTTGCGGTCGTGTTGGGGGTGTAGCTGGTCTCTTGCAGCGAGGATGGCATCATAAAGCTGCGTTTACCCATCCAACCAAACAGCGACAAGGGCAATTGTTGAGTTGAAGTGTTGCTGTAATTACCAACTAAGAAGTAACTCACATCCAGTATAGTAGTATTTGATACGGTGCTGTATTCGATGGCAACATCAAACTCCTTAGATTGCACACCTGCTGCGGTTGCTGAATTGTATTTTATAATTTTATCCAAGTTGCATTGTTCGCCAATCATGCGATATTCGTAACTTGTCCACGCCTCCAGAGAGGGCTTTTCGTAGTAGTAGCCATTCGAATTGTAGGTCAAAGTCGTTGTTGCCTTGTTTTCGCTCACGATTTTTTCTGCGCACCCTACTTTGTTGGTGTAGAGCGTGTAACGTGCCGGATTTTCACCACCACTGCAATCTACATAGATGCGATTGATAGCGTAGGTGTACTCGAAGGTCTCGCAGGTGAATTGTGAACCATCCGCTTTGGTCTCGATGTGCTGCTTAATGCGCTGACGATTATCGTATTTAAAATCGTATTGTTGCGTTTGATCCGCTCTCTTAATTCGAATTTGACTGATGAGTTTTTGAGGCACATAACGTGGTGCATCGTCATCGTCGGAACAGCCTGCAAATAGGGTGCAAAGCAGAAATGTAAAGACAAATTTATACATGATTATTTAGTTTAAAATCAACGTGTTGTCATCTTGTTGTTAAAGTGAAGGTCTAATAGCTCTTTGGCAGCAATAAACGAGCTTATTTTCGCATCCAACACCTTTTTTTCGTACTCGGCAATTTTAGCTTCCACTTGCGGATCGTGGTAGAAACTCCCCTTCAATGTCGCATCAATGGTCTCGTACATCCAAAATTTATTCTGTCCGTTGCGGTTGTGTGTGAGGTACCCATTGCGCTCTGTATGGTCGAGAAACTCCTCTACACCCTTCCAGACCTCTTCAAGCCCCATTTTTGTGTATGCCGAGCAGGTGTACACTTTGGGTCGCCACTCCGATTCGGGCATTGGGAAGAGCCGCAAAGCACCTTGAAATTGCGTCTGTGCCAACTCTGCTTTGTGGATGTTTTCGCCATCCGCTTTGGTAATGACCATCATGTCTGCCATCTCCATGATGCCACGTTTGATGCCCTGAAGCTCGTCGCCTGCACCTGAAATTTGAAGCAGCATAAACAAGTCAACCATCGAATGTACAACGGTTTCGGACTGTCCGACACCTACCGTTTCGATGAAAATCACATCATATCCGGCAGCCTCGCATAACACGATAGTCTCGCGTGTTTTGCGTGCTACACCGCCCAATGAACCCGCTGAAGGAGAGGGGCGAATGAAAACTTTCGGATTATTTGCGATGCTCTCCATGCGAGTTTTATCACCCAAAATCGACCCACCACTGCGTTCTGAACTGGGATCGATTGCCAGCACCGCAAGTTTGTGATGCAGTCCTGTGACCATATCGCCAATCGCCTCGATAAAAGTCGATTTGCCCGCTCCTGGCACGCCTGTGATGCCGATGCGCACCGATCGACCGGCGTGGGGTAAACATTTTTCGATAATTTCCTGCGCTTGTGCATAGTGGTCAGGATTGCAACTTTCAACGAGCGTGATGGCTTGTGAAAGGGTGGTGATATTGCCCTCCAAGATGCCGCTTACATACTCATCAGTGGTAAATTCCGGCTTCTTACGTCGCTTGAAGTAAGGATTGATAATTGGTTGTTTTTCAACGCCATGCGTCACATTAAGTGCGCTATCGTGATGAGTGTCAATATACTCTTTTTCGTAGTGGTTAATCTTTGTGAATGACATGATTTATTGCTCTATTTTACTAATGAATTCAGGTGTTAATTGCAGCGTATTGCCCAACCACAGTGCACGTCGTTTTGCGTCGATTAATACGCCAAATGGGACGAAACTTACGCCAAAATTGGTGTAGCTTTTGCCCGTCAAATCAATACCCACGCAGATTTGATTGCTCAAATAGGGATTCAGGGTGGCGGTGATTTGGGCGTTATTTTCCTGTGTAACGATGATTACTGCGAGTTTGGTACCTAATTGGTTCGATAAATTTTTCAAGTGATCGAGTGACGCGCGGCTTGTCTTGCTGGTCGAATGGTAAAATTCGATGTAAGTCAGAGGGGCTACGGCAGACTGCTGCCCACTGAGCCAAGTTGAAATTTTCAACTCCGGTACGCGTTCTCCAATGTTGATATTCTGAGCTTTTGCAGCGCAAATAGAAATCAGAAATAAAGTAGAAATTAAAATGAGTCGTCTCATTGTTTATTTATTTTTAGCGAAGATAATAATTATTTGCCATATAGACACAATTTTTGCAATCAACTTGAAATTTTTTCTAAAAATCAAAGTGGAAAAATTTCCTGCGTTGCGGATTTTTGGGGTGATTTTGTCGCGCGAGAGCGAATTCGAGTCGATTGATATTTACAGTTCACTGTGGCAAAGCTTTGATTGTCGAAAAAAGGTCGAAAAATAGTTGGTGAATCAGTTTTTTATTTCCGAATTGATTCCTATCTTTGTGTGCGCAAAAATATTGTGAAGTATCTAACATACACATAACTATTAATTTAAATTTTTTTTATCATGAAAGTATCTCATATCGACCATCTTGGCATCGCAGTGAAGAGCCTTGATGAAGCAATCCCTTACTGGGAAAAAGTAATCGGCTTGAAGTGTTATGCTATTGAGGACGTGCCCGATCAAAAAGTCCGTACTGCTTTTTTCATGCTTGGACAGACAAAAATTGAACTTTTGGAGCCTACTTCGGAGGACTCGAACATCGCAAAATACATTGAAAAACGCGGTGTAGGCATCCACCACATGGCACTCGCTTGCGAGAATATTGAGGCACAACTTGCCGAGGCTGAAGCTGCCGGTATTAGCTTGATTGACAAAACACCGCGCGCCGGTGCCGAGGGTATGACCATCGCCTTCTTACACCCCAAATCGACTCAGGGCATTCTGACTGAGTTGTGCGAGAATAAGAACAAATAACAGACGATAAAACTATGAGTGAGATTCAAAACAAAATCAGCAAGCTGATCGAGAATCGTGAGACGGCACGCATGGGCGGCGGTCAGAAACGTATTGATGCACAGCACGCTAAAGGCAAGTATACGGCTCGTGAACGCCTCCAAATGTTGCTCGACGAGGGCAGCTTTGAGGAGTTCGATATGTTCGTAACACACCGTTGCCACGACTTCGGAATGGACAAAAGCCACACTTTTGGTGACGGCGTAGTGACGGGTTACGGTACCATTGAGGGGCGTTTGGTTTACGTCTTCGCACAGGACTTCACCGTTACGGCTGGTTCACTGTCGTTATCGATGTCCGACAAAATTTGCAAAGTGATGGATATGGCTCTGCGCAACGGAGCCCCCTGCATCGGTATCAACGACTCGGGTGGTGCACGTATTCAAGAGGGTGTGAACGCTTTGGCGGGCTATGCCAACATCTTCCAGCGCAACGTTATGTCGTCGGGTGTGATTCCGCAAATTTCGGCGATTTTTGGTCCTTGCGCAGGTGGCGCAGTCTATTCACCCGCACTGACCGACTTCATTATCATGAAGAAAGACACCTCTAATATGTTCCTCACGGGTCCGAAGGTGGTGAAAACCGTCACGGGCGAAGATGTAACGCAGGAGCAGTTGGGTGGTGCAATCATGCACACCACAAAATCGGGTGTGGCTCAATTTGCTGTTGACACCGAGGAGGAGGGTATTGCACTGATTCGCAAGCTCATCTCTTATATGCCGCAGAACAACATGGAGGATGCTCCATTGGCTGTCTGCACCGATAAAATTACCCGTTTGGAGGATTCGTTGAACGAGATTATTCCCGACAACGCCAACAAACCGTACGATATGGTGGAGGTTATCAAAGCCATTGTTGATAACGGCGATTTCTTGGAGTCGGCCGGGGGTTACGCTAAGAATATGATTACCTGCTTCGCCCGTTTCAACGGTCAGAGCGTGGGCATCATTGCCAACCAGCCGAAATTCATGGCAGGTGTGTTGGACATCAACGCCAGCCGCAAGGCAGCGCGCTTCGTTCGTTTCTGCGATGCGTTCAACATTCCGATTGTCACTTTAGTCGATGTTCCGGGCTTCCTGCCGGGCACAACGCAGGAGTATGGTGGTGTGATTACCCACGGAGCGAAGTTGCTCTTCGCCTATTGCGAGGCCACGGTTCCCAAGGTGACGGTTACGTTGCGCAAGGCGTATGGCGGTGCCTACATCGTCATGTCTTCGAAACACATTCGTGGCGATATAAACTATGCTTGGCCTACTGCCGAGATTGCTGTGATGGGCGCAAGCGGTGCTGTGGAGGTGTTGAATGCTAAGGAGTTGTCGGCATTCGAGAAACCCGAAGACCGCGCTGCATTCGTAGCAGAGAAAGAACAGGAGTACAATGATAAGTTCTCGAACCCCTACAATGCGGCTCGTTATGGCTATATCGACGATGTGATTGAACCACGCAATACGCGTTTCCGCATCATCCGTGCTTTGCAGTCGTTGGCTACCAAGAGCGTTCAGAATCCTGCAAAGAAACACTCAAATATTCCGTTGTAGTATGAGACGAACCTTATTAACTGCGGGGCTGCTTGCGATTTCCGTCGCGGCAACCGCCCAAGAAGTGGTTCCTGCCAAGGGCTCGGACACCATTCTCCAATTTGATCCGTACGGTATCTATGTGACGATCATTTCGGTGGCTGTGGTGCTTCTCTCCTTGATTGGTCTCTGCCTCTTGATTTGGCTCTTCGCTCGCATCATGGTGCGTAGTGCCCAGAAAAAAGCCTCGATGGTGAAGCAGAAAAATGTAATGGTGAATGACGTGGTGCTTCCTGCCGGCAGCGATAGTGTTGTCAACGGTGAGGTTATTGCGGCAATCGCTTTAGCCATCAAACTTCACAAAACCGAGATGCACGACCGCGAAAGTGACGTGATTACGATCAACAAAGTGGCGCGTGTCTACTCGCCTTGGAGCTCAAAAATCCACGGCTTAACGCAGATTCCCGCACATATCAGAAAATAAACGGAAACAACGATAAACAACATGAAAGAGTATAATTTCAAGATTAACGGTAACGACTATACTGTGGCTGTCGATATCGACAGCCTGACCGACAACGAGGCCGAGGTGGTCGTCAACGGTGCTTCTTATATGGTAGAGATGGTCGGCATGGCTGAAAAAGCTACCGTTGTAGCGAAACCGCAGGTTGCTGCCGTGCCCGCTACGCACCCCGTACAACCCTCTACCGTCAAAGTCACTAAACCTGCTGCTGCAGCTCCGGCTGCCGTTGGCGAATCACCAGTGAAGAGTCCACTTCCCGGTGTGATTATCGACATCAAAGTGCGTGAAGGCGACACGGTGGCTGCCGGTAAAACATTGGTCGTGCTTGAGGCAATGAAGATGGAGAACAACATCGACAGTGACCGCGCAGGCGTAGTGAAATCGATCAAGGTGAACCGAGGCGACTCCGTATTGGAGGGTGATGTATTGATAACTTTAGGATAGTATTATGCTGGAGTTTTTATCTTCGTCTTTCCTTAGTGAAAGCGTTTCGCAGTTCATAGGTGAAACGGGATTTGCAAACCTCTTTACGAGCGAAGGTGGGTACAAGTACCTCATCATGATTGCTGTGGGTTGCTTCTTCCTCTACCTTGCGATTAAACACAAATTTGAGCCTATGTTGCTCGTTCCTATTGGCTTCGGTATCATCATCGGTAACATTCCGATGGAGCTGGGGCATGGGGTCGGAGTTTACGAGGAGGGCTCGGTGCTTAACTACCTCTATTTCGGCGTGAAATACGGTGTCTATCCACCTCTTATTTTCTTGGGTGTGGGTGCGTTGACCGACTTCTCGTCGCTAATCTCTAATCCGAAGCTGATGCTTATTGGTGCTGCTGCTCAGCTTGGTATCTTTGTAGCCTACATGGGTGCTTTGGCATTCGGATTCCCTGCTAATGAGGCGGGCTCAATTGCCATCATCGGTGGTGCTGATGGTCCGACCGCCATCTTCTTGACCAGTAAATTGGCTCCTGAATATCTGGGTGCGATTGCCATCTGTGCCTACTCCTACATGGCTCTTGTGCCACTGATTCAGCCGCCCGTTATGCGTATGTTGACCACCCCGCGTGAACGCGTGATTAAGATGCGTCCGCCACGTGCTGTGTCGTCTACCGAGAAGATTCTCTTCCCCGTGATTGCCTTCTTGCTCACAACCTTCGTTGTGCCCGATGCAATTCCGCTTTTGGGTATGCTTTTCCTTGGTAACATATTGAAGGAGAGTGGTGTGGTGAAACGTCTTGCAACAACCGCAGGCAACCAGATGATTGATATTTTGACGATTCTGATTGGTGTTACTGTCGGTGCTTCGACACAAGCTGATGTGTTCCTGACTGAGAAGACAATCTACATCTTTGTGCTTGGTGCTGCGTCGTTCTTCATCGCTACCGTGGGTGGTGTTGCATTCGTGAAATTCATGAACCTCTTCTTGAAAGAGGGCAACAAGATTAACCCATTGATTGGTAATGCGGGCGTGTCGGCAGTTCCTGCTGCTGCGCGCGTGTCACAGGATATCGGTATCAAGTACGACAAGTCGAACTATTTGCTCATGCACGCCATGGGTCCCAACGTCGCAGGCGTTGTCGGCTCGGCTGTTGCAGCTGGTATTTTGCTCTCATTCCTCGGATAGAGATGCAACTATGAACATCGAAAGGCGACCCGAATTTCGGGTCGCCTTTTTTGTTTTGCACCCTGTTTTCCTATTCATTTAGACTTATGTACTTTATTTTAGCGGTTTTGGCGATTTTTTTTATTGCTTATCTTGTAGTATGAAAATAATTTAGTACCTTTGCGCACCCGTAAAGTGCGGGAATTGGATTACAAACAAGTTAAATTAAACGTAAACAAAGTGGATTCATTAAGCTACAAGACTGTCTCGCTGAATGCCGCGACGATTACCAAAGAATGGGTGGTAATTGATGCGACGAACGAGGTATTGGGACGTCTTGCATCGCAGGTCGCGAAGATCCTCCGAGGCAAGAACAAGCCCAGCTACACTCCACACGCTGATTGCGGTGACTTCGTCATCGTCATCAATGCGGACAAAGTGAAGCTCACGGGCAAGAAGATGACCGATAAGGTCTACATCCGTCACACCGGTTTCCCCGGTGGTCAGCGTTTTGCTACGCCGGCAGATTATCTGGCTAAAAGACCAACATTCGTGGTCGAAAAAGCCGTCAAAGGTATGCTCCCCAAGAGTCGTTTGGGCGAGGCTATCTTTATGAACCTTAAGGTTTATGCAGGTGCGGAACATCCCCACGCTGCACAGAACCCTAAATCAATTAAGTTAAACGAGATTAAGTAAGAATTATGGAAGTTGTAAACACCGTAGGTCGTCGTAAGGCCGCTGTAGCTCGCGTATACGTGAAGCTGGGTAAGGGTCAGATTACAATCAACCACAAGGATCTTGCCGTCTATTTCCCCCTTGACATTCTTCAGTTCCAGGTGAAGCAGCCGCTTACGGCTACTAACACGGCTGAAAGCTATGACATCACCATCAATTTGGATGGCGGTGGTATCAAGGGTCAGGCTGAGGCTGCTCGTCTTGGTATCGCACGTGCTTTGTGCGAGATCGATGCTGAGTTCCGCCCCATTCTGAAGAAAAACGGTTTCCTGACGCGTGATCCACGCGAGGTTGAGCGTAAGAAACCCGGTCAGCCCGGAGCACGTCGCAAGTTCCAGTTCAGCAAGCGATAGTCGCACGACCGAATTTTCGGCATGCACGGTCAGGGTTCAAAATCGGCGAGACTACCTATATATTATATCTCGTATTACTTACCGGTTGCCCGACCGCGGAAAACTTCTCGGATTGGCATAGTGTCACTGCCGAGGGGTTGAAGAAAAGAGAATTAAAATTAATTAACAGATTGAATTAAAATGTCACGTACAGATTTTAATACATTATTGGAAGCTGGTGCTCATTTCGGTCACCTGAAGCGTAAATGGAACCCCAAAATGGCTCCTTATATCTTCATGGAAAAGAATGGCATCCACATCATCGACTTGCACAAGACTGTGATCAAGATCGACGAGGCTGCTGCAGCTATCAAGCAGATCGCCAAAAGCGGTCGCCGCGTGCTGTTCGTAGCTACCAAAAAACAAGCAAAAGAGCTCGTTGCCGAAAAGGTGGCAACCGTTGGAATGCCTTACGTCACAGAACGTTGGGCAGGCGGTATGCTTACAAACTTTCCTACGATACGTAAAGCCGTTAAGAAAATGACCACCATCGATAAGATGACGGCTGACGGCACATTTAATAATTTCTCAAAGCGCGAGAAACTCCAAGTGGAGCGTCAACGTGCTAAACTCGAGAAGAACCTCGGCTCTATTGCCGACTTGACACGTCTTCCCGCTGCATTGTTCGTTGTGGACGTGCAGAAGGAGTCGAACGCAGTCAAAGAGGCTAAGCGTTTGAGCATCCCAGTCTTTGCAATTGTAGATACTTGTTGTGATCCAACCGACATTGATTATGTAATCCCTGCAAATGACGATGCTTCAAAATCAATCGCTGTCGTTCTCGACGTTATGTGCTCGGCTATTGCCGAGGGTAGCGAAGAGCGTCGTCTCGAAAAAGAGAAGGAAGTTCTCGAAGTAGAGGCGAACACCGATGCAGCTCCCAAAAAAGATGCTAAACCGCGTATCAAGAAGTCTGTGAAGGCTAACATTGATGCTCAGGAGGCTGATTTGGCAAGTGTAGTTGCTGCTACGGAAGCTGCTCCCGTTACCGAAACTCCTGCCGCTGAAACAAAGGCAGAGTAATTGCAAGAGAAATTATTTTTGAACGAAAAAACTGAGAATACTATGGAAATCAAAGCAGCTGAAGTAATGAAGCTCCGCAAGATGACCGGTGCCGGTATGATGGACTGCAAAAAAGCCCTTATGGAGGCTGAAGGCGACTACGACCGTGCTCAGGACATTATTCGCGAAAAAGGCAAGCTCGTTGTTGCGAAGCGTGCCGATCGTTCTGCCAGCGAGGGCGTTGTCATGACGCAAATTGTAGGTCACAAGGCTTACCTCCTTTGCTTGGCTTGCGAAACGGACTTCGTGGCTCAGAATGCCGAATTTTCGGCATCGACACAGGCTATTCTTGATATCGCTGTGAAGAGTGATGCCGCAGATCGCGACGCACTGATGGCAGTGAAGAATGCTGAAGGTCGTACGGTCGAAGAGATGGTTACACAGAAGTCTGGTCAGACGGGCGAGAAGATTGAGTTGGCATATTATGCTCGCATCGAAGCTCCTTGCTGCGCAGCTTATGTCCACTTCAACAAGAAGTTGGGTACCATCATCGGCTTTAATAAAGAGGTTCCCGCTGAAGTATCACACATCGTTGCTATGCAGGCTACGGCTATGGCTCCCATCGCCATCGACGAGTCGGATTGCCCGGCAGATGTTGTGGCTCACGAGCGCATGATTGCGGTCGAGGCCATGAAGCAGGATCCGAAAAACGCAAATAAACCCGATGCTATCCTTGAAAAGATTGCTGAAGGTAAGATGCGTAAGTTCTACGAAGAGAACACGTTGCTCAACCAGTTGGTTGTAGGTGAGAAGGAGACGATTGCCGAATACATCCACAAGGCTGAAAAGGAAGCTACGGTTGTAGCTTACAAACGTTACGCGCTCGAGTCGTAGTTCGTACCATTTTGATAAAGTTAGGGGCAGAATCATAGATTCTGCCCCTGCTTTTTAGTGGGGTGGTTACTTGTAGCCGAGTCGAAATAGAAGAGCCAAAATGTAGCGACGCATGAGGGCGGGCAATGCAAGCCAGCATCGCGAACGCAGTTGCCAAGAGGTTGATTGACAGTCGATTTTGCGCCCATTGGGTCGAATGATGCAGCGTACAGTTGCCAAAATATCCTCCGTTGCGCAATGTTCTTGTTGTCGGTAGTTGCCATCGCCTTGGAGTGTGATGCTATTTCCTGCGATATGCACGATACGATGCAAGACGTGACCTCCGCGATGGCGAAATAGCGCAATCTCCAGTGGGTGTAATTCCTCACCGTGATAGGGTGTAAGTATCACTGTTTCACGCTCATTGCGCAGAAGTGGTCGCATACTGTATCCCTTGACGCGCAGTTGCACTTCATCCCCCTGAGCGAGAAGTTCCTCGACTTGCGCAAAAAAAATCTTATTTGCCAGTTGCATGGTTTGTTGGTTTAAAAACAGTGACAAAGGACAATTTTGCTGCTGCTTCGTCGGGAAGACACTCCAAATGGTAGACCGGAACGGAGGCAATTACTTCGGAGAGCGTTGCGCAGATATTGTCTTGTAGCGCATCGTCGTAGGCAAATGCTGGTGGACACGAAGGAAGTAAAGCTCCGATTGCAAGAATGGTTGGCAGCTTATATATCTTATTATGAGGTGCTTGACTCAACCGTACGATGGCGCGAATAGGGTAGCTTTGGTTCTTGTAACAAGGGGCTTTGCCGCTCCACGGCGATCCGAATACTGTCGGCACGCCATCAACCATGCCCACAATCGGACTGTCGTCGTTGAGCAGCGTTGCGCCGGCTATGTGCTTGCCCCACAGGCGTGTATGCGTACTTTTGCCGGTTCCGGATTCCCCTAAAAACATTACTGCACCATCGCCCCAGCCAATGACAGACGAGTGTATTGCTATGGTATGTAATGGGTTGAGTGCCAATCCGAACATCATCCACAGCCCAAAACGAAGCATACTCACGTTGTCTTCGATATTACTGCGCACGTATGTTGAGCCGTGGCGGTTGATGAAAATGATCTCCGCATCGCCGTTGCGTGGTGCCATGCGAAAAATGTAGCCCTCGGTGTAACGTCCGAAGTGGCAATCGGCATCGGCATCGTCGAAGTCGAACGAGTTCAACTCGGTGTAATCGTAGTTGCTGAGACGTATGTCGCAGCCGGTTTCCAATTCAAGAATGGGTTCCAGTTGATTGGTTTCGGGGGCAATGAATGGACGTAACGCCCGTGCAAAGGCACTGGTCGAACCTTCGTTGGTGAGCCTAATTTTGTGTTGTGCAATGATGTAATCCATTGTTTTATTCTCCTATTGTCAGTATGCGATCGCAGTAATCCAGTGAACTGTCACGGTGTGCTATCACAATGATTGTCAACTCTTTATTTTCTTTTGATAATGCTTCAATTGCATGATTAACGCTCTGTTCGGTGCGGCTATCGAGTGAAGAGGTTGCCTCGTCGAAGAACAGCACATCAGACTGTTTGTAGAGTGCGCGAGCAATGCCGATTCGTTGTCGTTGACCGCCTGACAGGCGGCATCCGCACTCGCCAATGGGGGTGTCCATGCCTTGTGGTAGTGTGTCGATAAATTCGCCCAATTTGGCAGCTTCAAGTGCGCGGATGGCGCGTTCGCGGTCGATTTGATCAGGTGGAAAGCCCAAAGCTACGTTGGCAAGGAATGTGCTGTCGGTGATGAAAACGTTTTGTGATACGTAGCCGATGGCGTTCTGCCAGCGACGGTGATTGGCTGAGGTAAGTGGAGTGCCATCGATTGTTATTTCGCCCGCAGTAGGGGTGTATAGTCCTAATAATAAGTTGAATAGTGTCGTTTTCCCAGACCCCGAAGCACCCCGAATTCCGATGCGTTCGCCTTTATGGATGGTCAACGAAAAATTGTGGAGTGTCTCTGTTTCTGCATCTTCGAAGCGAAACGAAAGGTTGCGCACATTGATTTCGCGACACAGAGGCAGCCGATTTTCATCCTTGTCGATGGTGGTCTCTGCCCGTTCCAAATCGGCATCATGCAGAATGTTGATGGTGTATTTATTATATTTTAGTGCTGACCAGCTCCCCATAACATTGCGCACTGAGGGCATGAGTCGCAGAGCCGCCACGGCGAACACGCCAAAAAGAATCTTCAGGCTATTGCTCTCCATCCCCATACTCACGACCACCAGCAGAGCCATGCCGAGGCTCAGCCCAATTTCGGTGAACATTTGGGGTAGCATACCGATAGTTGACTCCTTAGCTCTGGTGCGCACCACATCTTCCATAGCACGTTCGAAACTGTTGAGCATCAGCGGGAAAGCGTTGTTTATTTCGATGTCAGAATAACCACGGAAACTCTCGGTCACGATGCGTGCTTTTTCGCGATGAGCGCGGTTTTCGATGTTTCCATAGCGGTTCATGCGGTTGCGAATCAGGCGAAAGTAGAGCCATACAGAGGGGATGAAAATTACCAATATGAGCAGTGCTGCTGCTATGTTGAAGAGGGCTAATGCGCTGAATAATAGGATAAATAACATGACTTCGCTGGCGATAGAGGCAAGAGGCATCAAGATGCCCGTCACGAAGGTTAGGCAGACCACATTTACGTTGCGTGCGAGGATTGCCGAGTTGCAATTTTTCACGAATGACAGCCCACGATTGTGGTATTCAACGTACAATTTGCGCGAAAGATGGGCGTACAAATCGTAGATATAGTTGCGTTCCACTTTGTAAAGTGCGAGGTTCAAGAGGCATTTTATGACGATGATTGCCACCACGACAGTGCATACTGTTATGACAAATAGATTGTCGTTGTTGAAGCCAATCCAGTCGTATATAGCTGAAAGATAGCTATTTGTATGTATACTTTCCGTGTCGAGGATGAGCACCAATACGGGTAATAGTAAGGCTAATCCGAGAAAATTGAGCAATGCCCGCACGAAAATTGTGAGGGTTACGAGATAACTACGCCGCTGAAATTCATGCGGAATGATGTCGAAAATAGTGTGTTTCACCTATATAATTTTTTCTATGGTTCCTAATTTTACATACCAGAGATAACCCTCCGTGTGCTTGTAACCAATGCGTTGCAGTAGTTCAACATATTCGCAAATCTGTTGTTTATGTTGTTCCGTTTGTTGCGTACCGAATTTGTAATCGACCACCACGGCACGCTCGCCGTGCAGCATCACCCGATCGGGACGACGTACGTGGCTATCTCCGGGAACAATAATTTCGTGTTCGTTGCGCACTTTGTCCCAATTCGCTCCGAACCATTCGTGCGCCACGGGATAGGCATCGAGAACTCGGCTGATGGCGGTATGGAGCGCAGTTACTTCTGCTTCCGAAATCAGAGCGTCAGTACGCATATCATTGATTGCTTGGAAAATATCGGTTTCTGTCTCGGCGTTTTCGAAGGCACGGTGCATCAGAATTCCGAGGTTGCGAGGGGCAAGTTCCGCCTCGGTATCGCCATCGAAATAGCGTTGCGATGGGAGACGTAAGCGCAAATCCGCTTCGGATGTCAGGTAGTTTTCAAGCACGATGTGTGCGACTTTTTCTATCTGTTTTCGCTGTACTGCGGGGGCTGAAACCTCTCCAAATTCGAATATTTCACCATTTTCGGTCTCTGTGTAGCGACCTTCAGTGCCATCCAAATAGCACGTATTTTTCTCTACTTCGAAGCTGTCGAGAATCAAATCGCCTACATGATTTGTTTTTTCGGCATCAATGAAGAGATAGAGCGACTCTTCGGCACGAGTCAGGGCGACGTAGAGCTGATTAATCCGATCCACGTGACTATAAACCAATTCGCGGTAATATTCGACAGAAAAGTGCGATTCGGCAAGACTTTTTTGGTAATAGACCGGAAAACGACCTATACCGTTGGTTTCCGGGAGTTTGCCCCATACCACAGGCTGATGATGGTTGCCGGGGGAGAGTTTCCACGAACAACTGGGCAGAATGACCACTTTATTTTGCAATCCCTTGGCTTTGTGAATAGTCATGATGCCAATGGTTGTTTCGCTCTGTTCGACGCTCAGCGATTGCGTGCAACCATCTTCATCCCACCACTTTAGAAAGAGGGGAAGGTCAGCAGTTTTGCGGGCGCAGAAGTGAATGATGGCTTCGTGAATCGCTTGCAGATAGGCGGTCTCCTGCGGTCGTGTTTGCAAATTATACTGCATCACCAGTCGCTCAAATGCCTCTTCGGGCGAAAGCAAACGCACCGAACGGAAGAACAAAAGTTCCTCGTCACTCAGCGGTGCATCAAACATCCGTTGACCTAAATAGTCGTTGTAGATGGCGCGGCTCATGCTGTCTTTAGGGTTTATAGTCAGCCTCATAGTGGCAATGATGAAGGCGCAAACCGCGGCATTTCCCATCACCAACGCCTCTTGCGTCATCACATCGAAGTTGTGACGTGAATCTGTGTTTTGTCGTTTGAAATCGAGTAATGTCTCGGCAATGCGTGCCCCCTCGCTATTCGAAGCAACCAGAATGAGTATATCGCACGGGCGGAACCCCCGATCGAGTACCTCGCAAATGCACTCGACCATAGGCGGTTCATCGACAAATGTTGCCACGCGAACGTAGCCCATACATTCGCTCTTGCGTGCAACAGTCTGTGTATGATCGCAATAAGCGGCAGATAAGGTGTCTGTTAATTCAACTTTCTCATTTTCAGTCAACTGCCTGTTTTCGGTGGCGGTGAAGAGTAGCGCGTTGAGTTGTGAATTATCGGAGGCAACCACTTTGCCAATAATGCGGTTATTGAACTCGACAATGGTTGCCAAACTGCGGTGGTTCTGTGTGAGGCTGCTCATTTCTGTTTCACCTGCGCCCAACGCCTCCTGCGCTTTGGTGTGGAGTATGCGCCAGTCGCCACCGCGAAAACGGTAGATGGATTGTTTGATGTCGCCCACCAGCAGCACCGATGTGTCAGCTGATTGCGCCATGGCATTTTGCAAAAGCGGCAGGAAATTTTCCCATTCGCGTGTCGATGTGTCCTGAAATTCGTCAATCATGAAGCGGTCAAACCGAGAGCCGACTTTTTCGTAAATGAAGGGGGTGTCGTTGTTGTCGATGAACTTCGAAAGAATGTATTTCGTCTCCGATAGAAGCATCATATTCTCCTCATTGCAAGTTTGTTGCACTTGAGCCGAAAGATCAGCTAAAAGCGCGAAACTGCGGTAGTTCTGACGCAGCAATGCGGTGGTATTCCACGAGCGGCTATGTTGATCGTAGATGGCACATAGCTGCTGTAAGAGCGGTTGCAGGGTTGTTTGCAATGCCTGTGCCTCCTTGCTGCTTTTGCTCCACGGCTCGTCATCGGTGCAGGCACTCCGCACGCGGTTGGGGTAGGCATCGAGAGTTCCTTGTGCTATTTTGTAAAAATAATTGGCAAATCCAGTGGCTTTATAGTAAAAATTCTGAACCGATAGCCCCGCATTACCAATTGCTGCGACCGCTTTCTGCGCCACTTGTTGCATCTGGTTTTGGCTTTTTTGAGCTGCGGCAATTGCGTCGTTGATAATTTTGCTCAGCTCCTCTTTTGAGTGTGTAATATTCAGTTGCTCACGATTTTGCTCCTTGAATAACTCACCTTTCAACGAGAGGATACCTTCGCGAATATCCCAACGCCGACTCTCGTCGATACGCTCCTCGACAAACGCCAAAAGCCATTTGCGCAGCTCCGCATCAATTGTAATCTGTTCGATGAGTAAATCGGCACTGCGACTGACAATCTGCTCACTTTCAATCTCGGTATTGTAGTCGGGTGCGATGCCCAATTCGCGAATGAAAGCGCGTAAAATGCGTTGAAAAAATTTATCAATGGTGAGCACCGTGAAGTGAGAGTAGTCGTGCAGAATTTTCGACTGCACACAGCGTGCTCGTTCGTGAATAGTCTGCGCATCGAGTTGAAGTTCCGTGCATAGGTTGCTGAGGTAGTCGCTTGGTGCATCAGTCGCCAATTCGTGTATGCGTTCCAAAATGCGTGATTTCATCTCTTCCGTAGCCTTGTTGGTGAAGGTCACGGCAAGGATGTGACGATAGCGATTGGGGGTTTCAATCACATCGCGCACATATTTGTACGCCAATTGGTAGGTTTTGCCCGATCCGGCACTGGCATTCAGAATCTTCGCTCTCACTTTTTGTTGTTTAAAATCGACTAAAGATAGTTATAAATGGTGGATAAACGTGCATGGCGCAAAAAAAATTCGTATCTTGTCCTCACGAATCTAAATGGGATATGTTTATGAAAAAAATTATTTTAACTACGTTATTGCTTGCGTTTGTGGCTGTTGCGCAGGCACAAACTACCACAACGACAACAGAGAAGAGCTTGTGGCTGACCGAATTTACGGAGATTAATGCTAACGGTCCGTTCGATATTGTTTTCGAGCAGATTGCTGAAACTGAAGCTCCGCGCATCGTCTATGACTCGCAGGGTTCCTATACTTCGAAATTTCGTGCGGAGGTCAAAAATAACATCTTGACAATCACCGAAAAAATTGAAAACAAGCGAACCACAACCACCACGGTCAAAGTTTATTTTCACTCGTTCAGCAAAATAAAAATTGTGGGAGCAAAGGCATCTTTCGCTGCTCCGCTTGTGGCAACGATGATGGATATGACCATTGGCGGTGGAGCTGTGGTGACTGCCGCGTTCGATATTACGGATTTGAAGCTGGATGTATCGGGCAAAAGCGACGTGACACTTTCGGGTCTGACTCGTTATTTGACACTCTCCGCATCGACCGCTAAAGTTGATGCCGCGCAGCTTAAAGTGATGTCGGTTCGAGCCGATGTCTCGAATAGCGCGCAGGTGATGCTCTATGTGACGGAGCGTTTCGAAGCCAAAACGGCAACCTCTGCCAAAATCACCTATATGGGCAATCCACCTATCGTTCGTGGTGGTGTGGGTTTCACGGGTGGTGAGATTATCAAGGTCGATTAAACTATAATGCAGAGTTTTTTGGGCGAAGTGGCGACTGATTTGTACAGTCGCTATGGTGTTGGTGTATCGGAACTTACGGTGCTCTTCCCGTCACGTCGTGCGCGTTTGTTTTTTGTCGACTCACTCTCACAGCTTGCCGAGCAGCCTTTGTGGCAACCCGAATGGCTGACCATGGATGAATTGATGAGCGAGATTGCAGGGTTGCGCGTGGGTGACCGTGTGCGTCTGGTGACGGAGCTTTATAAGATTTATGCCGAATATCACGCCGAACCGTTCGATAAATTCTATGCGTGGGGTGAGCTGCTGCTCAACGACTTTGATACGATAGATAAGTACTTGATTGATGCGGATCGCCTGTTCTGTAACATCTCAGATTTGAAGGAGTTGGAGGCGGATGTTTCGTACCTCACGCCCGAACAACTACAAATTATTCAATCTTTTTGGTCAACCTTGATGGTGGAGGGTGATCTTTCGGAGGAGAAACGAAAATTTCTTGTCGTCTGGCGAACCCTTGCGCCCATCTATCATCGCTTCAAGGAGCGTCTTGCGAGTTTAGGTATGGCGTATGTGGGTATGATTCAACGTACAGCTGTCGAGCGACTTGCGGCTGGAGAATATGTGCCCGATAAATCACGTCGCTATGTGGTTGCCGGGTTCAACGCCCTCTCTGAGTGCGAGAAACGGCTTTTTAAATGGCTCTCCATAAATACCTCGACCGATTTCTATTGGGACTACGACACCTATTATAATAGCAATGTGGAGCAGGAGGCCGGGCTTTTTGTGCGCGACAATGTGCGGATGTTTCCTCCGCGTGGTGTCATTTCTCACGATGCGATGCAGCAGCCGAAGAGCATCACCTCCGTTGCCACAGCGTCGAATGCCTTACAGTGTAAATATGTGGCGCAAATTCTGGACACCCTCACGCAGCCCGATATCAATGGGAATCGGCGGAAGTTGGGAAAGGAGACCGCCATTGTACTCACCGATGAGAATCTGTTGTTGCCCGTGCTCTACTCACTGCCCAAAGAAGTGGGGCAGGTAAATGTGACGATGGGATATCCTCTGCGTCAGAGCCTTGCCTATACTTTTATTGAACGACTGCTCAATTTGCAGAAGCATAGTCGCTGCAAGGATAAGCAAGATTTGTTTTACCATGTCGATGTATCGGGGATTTTGACACATCCTTATGTGGTGGGATGTGACGCGCAGTTGGTAAGTGCGTTGCAAAACGAAATCGTTGACAATCGTCGCATTATGATTCAAGGGTCGGTGTTGGCTAAAAATGAGTTGCTTAAGCTCATTTTTGCGACAACTGATGGCTGGCGTGACCTATCCGAATATCTTTCGAATGTGGTGACAGCGGTGGCGCGCGTCCCCTACGAGGGCGATGATGCGCGTCGACGTGTAGAGTTTTTGGCGGTCATTGCTGAGCATAATGCCAAATTGCGTAATTCACTTACGGAGTGCGATATAGAGATAAAAACTGAAATTTTCTCGTCGCTTTTGCGTCGTTCGTTGCAGATACTGCGTATTCCCTTCGAAGGGGAGCCGCTTGAGGGGTTGCAGGTGATGGGAATCCTTGAAACTCGTAATTTGGATTTCGAAAACGTCCTCATCCTTTCGATGAATGACGACAATTTTCCCGGTAATTTGTTGTCGCAAAACTCCTTTGTACCCAACAATTTACGCATGGCATACGGATTACCTACTCCTGAACATCACGAGGGCGTTTTTGCCTACTATTTTTATCGACTGATACAGCGGGCGCGCAACGTTTGGATGGTGTATTGCTCTCATGCCGATGATAAATCAACCGGAGAACCGAGCCGTTACATCCGCCAATTGGAGTACGAAAGTGGAATTGCGATAGACAAAATTGAAGTGGGTGTCGATGTGAATCGCTCGGTGCATCCTCCGATTGAGATAGCCAAAACGACCGAGGTGATGAGCCGTTTGATGCGTTTCACTGAGCCCAAAGATGCGGCACGTCTCTCTCCGACTGCTTTTTCGCGCTATGTAGCCTGTCCGCTGAAGTTTTATTTTTACTCGGTGGCACATATTAAATCCGACGAAGAACTCTCTGAAGAGGTTGATAATCCGTTGTTTGGAACAATTTTGCACGATGCTGTACAACGCCTTTACGAACGAGTGAAGGGGATGGCACATCCTGCCGAATTGTTGCAAGCGTTGGTTAAAGCGGGCGATGTGGAGCGTGTGGTGGATGAGGCAATCAACGAAAATTGTCTGCATGATGCAGCGGCTTCAAATGCCGATTACACGGGTAGCTTGCTGATTGTTAAAGATATTGTTACGCGCTATATTCGAGGCGGTGTGATTCGTTATGATGTTGAGCATGATTCGTTTGCGTTGCGCGATGTGGAAGAATCGGTCTCCTATGATTTTCCTTTTGATGTGGATGGACAACCGTTGATTATGCAATTTGCTGGGCGTGCCGATCGTATTGATTCGCTCGACGATGGTGCGCTGCGCGTGGTGGATTACAAGACCGGAAAGGCGCAGTTGGACTTCAAAAGTATCAGCATATTATTTGAGGGAAGAGGGCGCGAGCGGTTGCCAAATATTTTGCAGATACTCCTCTATGCCATGATGTTACATCACACTGAAGGACGTGAAGTAGAGCCCGCGTTGTACTATGTCCGTCAGATGCACAACCCCGAATACGCCCCTCAGCTGCTAAATAAAGAGCATCCCGATGATGCGCGTTATACAGCTTATGGTGAAGAATTTGAGGATTATGTGCGTCGTGCCCTGACTGAACTTTTCGACTCCACAATTCCCTTCTGTCAGTGCGATGATGTGGATACGTGTCAATTTTGTGACTTTCAAGCTATCTGCCGACGTTAAATTAAGGGTCATTCGGACTTGAAATTTGCAGATTATTACGTATCTTTGCCGCAAATCGAAAACAAAGAATACGCTATGCAGATTGCCGATAAATACGCGCCTCAGAATATTGAGGCGAAGTGGTACGAATACTGGATTAAGAACCGCTTTTTTCACTCTGAGCCGGATGCTCGTGAGCCTTATACCATCGTTATTCCGCCCCCGAATGTGACGGGAATGCTCCACATGGGGCATATGCTCAACAACACGTTGCAAGATGTGCTGGTGCGTCGCGCCCGCATGACGGGTCACAACGCTTGCTGGGTGCCGGGCATGGATCATGCTTCGATAGCTACGGAGGCGAAGGTGGTGGCGCAACTCAAGGAACAGGGTATCGAAAAATCGTCGCTCACGCGTGAGGAGTTTTTGCACCACGCATGGGAGTGGAAAGAAAAGTATGGTGGTGTGATTCTCAAGCAGTTGCGCACATTAGGTGCTTCGTGTGATTGGGAGCGTACGTGCTTCACGATGGATGACACGCGTACCGAAAGTGTGCTCAAAGTTTTCTGCGATTTATACGAGAAAGGCAAGATTTATCGCGGTGTGCGTATGGTCAACTGGGATCCTTCGGCAAAAACTGCACTCTCGGACGAAGAGGTGGTATTCAAGGAGTCGCACGGTAAATTATATTACCTGCGTTATAAAATTGAGGGTTCCGAACGTCAGATAATTGTTGCCACCACACGTCCCGAAACCATCCTTGGCGACACGGCGTTGTGTGTCAATCCCAACGATTCGCGTTATGATTTTTTGCCGCAAGATGCGCGCGTAATCGTGCCGTTAGTGGGGCGTTCAATTCCTGTTATTCGTGACGAATACGTTGATATTGAATTTGGTACGGGTGCACTGAAGGTGACTCCGGCGCACGATGTGAACGACTATATGTTGGGTGAGAAATACAATCTTGAAGTGATTGATATTTTCAATGACGATGGGACAATCAATGACAAAGTTGGGATGTATGCAGGGGTAGATCGCTTTGTGGTTCGCAAGCAAATCGAGAAGGAGTTGGCGGGTGCCAATCTACTCGAAAAGACAGAAGACTACACTAATAACGTTGGATATTCGGAGCGCACAGGGGTGGCAATTGAGCCAAAACTCTCGATGCAATGGTTTATGTCGATGACCGACATTGCCAAGCCAGCCACGAAAGCCGTGATGGAAGATGTGATTCGTTTTGTGCCCGAAAAAAATAAAAACACCTACCGCCATTGGATGGAAAACATCAAAGATTGGTGCATCTCGCGTCAACTGTGGTGGGGGCAGCAGATTCCAGCTTACTACCTGCCCAAAGGCGGTTTTGTGGTGGCAGAAACGGCCGAGATGGCACTCGAAAAAGCACGAGCTAAGACGGGTGATAACAACCTTCAGTTGAGTGATTTACGTCAAGATGAGGATGTACTTGACACGTGGTTTTCGTCGTGGTTGTGGCCGATTTCGGTTTTTGATGGCATTCGTCATCCCGACAATGCTGAAATCAACTATTATTATCCAACCAATGATTTGGTGACGGCTCCCGATATTATCTTTTTCTGGGTGGCGCGTATGATTATGGCTGGCTACGAATTCCGAGGCGAAAAGCCATTTAGCAATGTTTATTTCACTGGTATCGTGCGTGATAAGCTCGGTCGCAAGATGTCAAAACAACTGGGCAACTCGCCCGATCCACTCGATTTGATTGGGCAATACGGAGCCGACGGCACACGTGTGGCGATGCTGCTCTCCTCGTCGGCGGGCAACGACGTGATGTTCGACGAAGGATTGTGCGAGCAAGGGCGTAATTTTGGCAATAAAATATGGAATGCTTACCGTTTGCTAAACGGTTGGAACATAGATAACACCCTCACACAGAGCCAAAACAACTGTTTGTCGGTGGCGTGGTTTGAGCAAACTCTGAACCGTGCGTTGCGTGAGATTGATGAGAACTTTAAGTCATACCGCATATCAGAGGCGTTGATGGTTGCCTACAAACTGTTTTGGGATGACTTTAGCGGTCTGTACCTTGAAATGGTGAAACCAGCTTATGGTCAGCCTATTGACGCGCTGACACTTGCTGCTACAAAGACATTTTTCGATGCCTTGATGCGTGTTTTACATCCGTTCATGCCTTTCGTGACGGAGGAGATTTGGCAGGATTTAGCGGTTCGCAATGCGAATGAGTCGATTATGGTGGCTCCGATGCCACGTGGCGAAGCTGTGGACGAGACGATGTTAGCGCGTTTCGATTTGGCAAAAGAGATTGTTTCGTCGGTGCGAAATATCCGCAATCAGAAGAACTTACCGCAGAAAGAGGCGTTGACTTTGCGTGTGATGATGGACGAAAATTATCCTTCCGAATTTGCACCCGTGGTGCTGAAGATGGCGAACCTTTTGGCGATTGAATCGGTGTCGGAAAAAGATCCTGCGGCAGCGGCCTTCATGGTCAAAACGACACAATATTTTGTGCCGATGGAGGGCAAGATTGATGCGGATGTGGAGCGTAAAAAGTTGACTGACGAATTGGCGTATAACGAAGGATTTCTATGTAGTGTGATGAAAAAGCTCTCCAACGAGCGTTTTGTTGCCTCTGCTCCCGAAAAGGTGGTTGCCATCGAGCGTGCCAAGCAGGCGGATGCTGAGGCGAAAATTGCTGCTATCAAGGAGCAACTGCAAGCTCTGCGATAGTGCCTGCGATTACGGTCTATACCGATGGCTCTGCGTTGGGCAATCCGGGTCCGGGTGGCTACGGCGCGGTACTTATTTCGGGTAAGTTTCGCAAAGAGCTCTCGCAGGGTTTTCATCGCACAACCAACAACCGCATGGAGCTGATGGGGGTCTGCGTAGCACTCGAAATATTGAAATTCGATGGCAGCGAGGTGACCATCTACTCCGATTCGAAATATGTAGTTGATGCGGTGTCGAAAGGGTGGGTCTTCGGCTGGGAGAAAAAGCAGTTTTTGGGTAAGAAAAATCCCGACCTGTGGATGCGATTCCTGCGCTCCTATCGTCGTCACCACGTGAAATTCATCTGGGTCAAAGGTCATGCCGACACAGCCGAAAATAACCGCTGCGATTTATTGGCAGTCACGGCCGCCAACGACCAAGCTCACCGCATTGA
This sequence comes from Alistipes sp., assembly GCA_036652255.1. Classification (GTDB taxonomy): domain Bacteria; phylum Bacteroidota; class Bacteroidia; order Bacteroidales; family Rikenellaceae; genus Alistipes. The sequence continues at coordinate 32,110 of JAVVWE010000010.1, forward strand.
GGACACGGGTTACGACGGATAATTTGCAGACGACTGTGTAAATCATCGTGATGCAGCTCTCGAATAGACCTTAACTATCAATTCATAAAGTATATGCTCATAAAAAAGCCCCACTCAACGTACTGGTGAGTGGGGCTTTCTGTGGTGTATATAGGTTAGTCGAAAGATTGCATTCCCGACTGGGCAATGCGGATAATTCGTTGATATTCAGCGGGCGAAAGCTCCATGAAGAAGTAGTGAATCGGGTCTACACGCATCCCGTTGTAGCGCACTTCGTAGTGCAGGTGCGGCGCGAGCGAAAGTCCCGTGTTGCCCGACAAAGCGATGATGTCGTCGCGTCGAACGCTCTGTCCGCGGGTCACGTTGACTCGGCTCAGATTGGCATAAGTTGTTTCGTAGCCATTGCCGTGGTCAATGACGACCGTCTCGCCCGAAGTGGAGTTGCGCGAGGCGACATCTTTCACCCGACCGTCAGCGGTGGCGAAGACACTCGAACCTTCTGGTACGGTGTAATCGACTCCTTGATGCGACTGTAAAGTCTTGTAGAACGGGTGAATACGCATACCATAAGAGGCGGTGAGCAGTGTGAGTTGGTTGTTAATCACCGGCTGAATCGAGGGGATGTTATTGCGCTGGTTGCCTGCCGAGTCGATGCTTGCTTGCAAGGCGAGGTAGCTGTCATTGAGTTTCGAGAGTTGCTCCTCCATCTTGCTTACGCGCGCGCTAAATTCGCGTCGTAGGCGGCGTGACGATTTATTTAAGACGGACTCGTAGGTCTCGGTTTTTTTCTTTTCATATTCCGAATCGAAGTCGTATGGATCCGATTCGAAAAGGGTGCGAAAAACACTGCGATCGCGCTCCACTACATTGCCAAGTACCGCATTGAGTGAGTCATATCGCTCCGAAAGTGCTTCATATTCGCTGCGCAAACGGTCGGTGGAGTGTCGGAGTTTGTACTCTACGGGGGTATCGAAAAAGAGCGACAGCGCAAAATAATAGAGCACGGCAATACCCATCCAGACGAAAGCCCCCACCGTCACGCGGACGATAATTTGCTTGCGAGCTCTCCGCTGACGCAGACGTTCCAAATCTTTTTTTCCTGCCATAGCGTTAGAGAATTTCGTAGTTTGTTTCGTGCATACCCTTCATCAACTCGTCGTACTCCTTGTTGGTCATCTTGCGGTTGAAGTAGTTGACCGGATTGACGGGCACACCTCGGAGAATCACCTCGTAATGGAGGTGGGGAGCCGTGGAACGTCCCGTACTGCCTGCTGCGCCAATGGTTTGACCGCGCACCACATGATCTCCCGCCTTGACAAAAATCTTGTCAAGATGAGCGTATCGGGTCTTGTATCCAAACTTGTGATTGAGCAGGATTTGCTGTCCATAACCGCCAAAAACGCCCGTCGTCGCCACCACAGCATCGCCCGTAGCGTAGACAGGGGTTCCGCGATCGCAACCGAAATCGACACCCGTGTGGGGAGCTATGCGGCGGAGTATGGGGTGCATTCGTCGTGGGTTGAATGCGCCTATGTGGTTGTTGTGCAGCTTTGCGCGATCAATGGGCCAAATGGCGGGAATGGCCGTTGACATCTGTCCTTTATCTTTAGCCAAGGCTTGCAATTCGTCGAAGGAGACCGATTCGAGGTAGAGTTTGCGCGCCAAAGCATCCATCTGCAACCAAACGCCGGTCATCAGAGGTGCATATTCGTCCGTTGCGAAGTGTTCGTATTTTGTATCGGAGTAGGGGGTGTATATGCCCTCAATTGCCAGTGTGTCGGAGGCGAAAAGAGAGCGGTAAACGTTGTTGTCGCGGTGGTGAATGTCGTTTACGCTGCGCTGCGCGGTGCGAAGTCGATCCTGCAAAATCTGGTATTTGATGACCAATTCTCGGTTTGCACGGTTGATGCGGTACATCTTTGGCGTATAGAAAAAGTTAGAAAAGAGTAGATTGACGATAGAAACGAGGATGAATCCAATCAGAATCTTACGCAGCAATTTATAGGTACTCAATCGAAACGGGGCTGTTACCACCTCCGTTACGACCTCAGTCACCACCTCTTGTGTCAGTGCCTGTGCGCTTGTTTCCTCCTCTTTTCCTGTCATTCCGAAAAAACTCCTTATAACATGGTGCAAATTTAGGTTAAAATATGTAATTTTGCAACCTATTATTAGTAACGTTTGAAATAGATAAAACAATATATATGGAATCGAATAAAATTCGTCAGGCTTTTCTTGACTTTTTCGCAAGCAAAGAGCACGTTATTGTGCCTTCAGCACCCATGGTGGTAAAAAACGACCCTACATTGATGTTCACCAATGCGGGTATGAATCAATTCAAAGATATTTTCTTGGGCAATGCGCCTCGCAAGTCGCCTCGTGCTGCCGATTCGCAGAAATGTCTGCGCGTGTCGGGCAAACACAACGATTTGGAGGAGGTAGGTCACGACACCTACCACCACACGATGTTCGAGATGTTGGGTAACTGGTCGTATGGCGATTATTTCAAAAAAGAGGCAATCGACTGGGCGTGGGAGTTGCTTCACGGTGTGTATGGGCTCTCAGCGGATCGAATGTATGCTACGGTTTTCGAGGGTTGTGCCGAAGATGGTGTCCCCTTCGATCAGGAGGCGTTCGACTACTGGCGGCAGTATCTGCCTGAAGATCACATTATTCGAGGCAATAAACACGACAATTTCTGGGAGATGGGTGAGACGGGTCCATGCGGTCCGTGTAGCGAGATTCACTTCGACCTGCGTGATGCTGCCGATGTGGCGAAGATTCCGGGACGTGAGTTGGTCAACGCGAGCCACTGCTTGGTGATTGAAATTTGGAACCTTGTATTCATGCAGTTCAATCGCAAAGCCAACGGTTCGTTGGAGCCGCTGCCTGCACGCAATGTCGATACAGGTATGGGGTTTGAGCGTCTTTGCATGATTCTTCAGAACAAAAAATCAAACTACGATACCGATGTTTTTCAACCTACAATTGGGCGTATAGCACAACTTTCGGGTAAAATATATGGACAAGACGAGAAGTGCGACGTGGCGATGCGCGTAATTGCCGACCACCTGCGTGCCATCTCTTTCTCGATTGCCGACGGACAGCTGCCCTCGAATGTCAAAGCGGGCTATGTGATTCGTCGCATTTTGCGTCGCGCAGTGCGCTACGGCTACACCTATTTAGGTTTCAATGAGCCGTTTATTTGCCGTTTAGTCGATGGATTGGTGGCTCAAATGGGAGGTCAGTTCCCCGAATTGAAGGCACAGCAGACCCTCATCGAGAAGGTGATTGAGGAGGAAGAGGCATCGTTCCTGCGCACCCTTGCCACAGGTATCAACCTGCTGGACGGGGTGATTGCCAAGGTGAAAAAAGAGGGTAGAAAACAGATTGCGGGTGCGGCGGCATTCCTGCTCTACGATACGTACGGATTCCCAATTGACCTGACGGAGCTGATTGCTCGTGAACAGGGTGTGGAGGTTGATTTGGTGGCATTCGAGAGCGAGTTGCAGGCTCAGAAAGAGCGTTCGCGCAACGCCGCAGTGGTCGACACCGACGATTGGAAAGAGCTGATACACATTAGCCAAAGCGAGTTTACGGGTTACGATACACTCACCGAAAAGGTGCACATTGCGCGCTTGCGTCGTGTGGCATCGAAGGGTAAAACCTCCTATCAATTGGTCTTTGATCGCACACCGTTCTACGGTAATTCGGGCGGTCAGATTGGTGATATTGGTTACATCGAGAGTGCCAACGAGCGCATTGCAATCATGGCTACGGAGAAGGAGAATGGTCTGATTATCCACATCGTTAACCAGCTGCCGGAGAATCCGGAGGCGGAGTTCACGGCGGTGGTCAATCCTGAAAAAAGACAGGCTTCGGCAAATAATCACACAGCAACGCACCTCATGCACGCAGCTTTACGCAAGGTGTTGGGTACACACGTTGAGCAGAAAGGCTCGATGGTTTCACCCGAAGGATTACGTTTCGACTTCTCACATTTCCAGAAGGTTACGCCTGAAGAGTTACGCGAAGTGGAGCGATTGGTCAATCGTGCTATTCGCGCCAATGCTCCGCTCATTGAGAACCGTGAGGCGACCAAAGAGGAGGCTGCGAAGTGCGGTGCGATGATGCTTTTTGGCGAGAAATATGGCGACAAAGTGCGTATGGTGCGCTTCGGCGACTCCGTTGAGCTGTGCGGAGGTACGCACACCAGTGCCACGGGCAACATCGGTCTGTTTAAGATTGTGAATGAGAGCGCAATTTCGGCAGGTATTCGTCGTATTGAAGCTACTACGGGTGAGCAAGCTGAAAAAATTGTCTATGCTGCCGAGGAGGCGTTGCGTAATGTGGGTGAATATTTGAATAATCCGCAGGTGGTGCAAGCGGTGAAGAAGATGATCGAGAGCAACGATGCGCTTTCGAAAGAGATTGAGGCAATGCGCAAAGAGCAGGTGTCGCAATGGGCGGAGAAAATTATTGCTTCGACACCCGAACGCGATGGTGTGCAGCTGATTGCCATGCAGTCAGAACGAATGCCCGAATTCATCAAGGATTTGGCTTACAATTTGCGTAGTCGTTCGTCGAAACTGGTCTTGGTGCTGGGCTCGAATCACGACGATAAACCCTCTTTGACCATCATGTTGGGTGACGATATTGTGGCACGCGGTGCAAATGCTGGCGCGGTGATTCGCGAAGCTGCCAAATTGATACAGGGTGGCGGTGGCGGTCAAGCCTTCTTTGCCACGGCGGGAGGTAAGAATCTCGATGGATTGCAGGCTGCGATTGACAAAGCGGTCGAGTTGGTTATGACAAAATTAAAGTAAGAAGAAGGAGAAGATAAATATATGACAAAAAAAGTATTATTGATGATTCTCGATGGTTGGGGAATCGGTCATCATGACAAAGCAGATGCCATTTCGGCAATGCACCCCGCCTACATCAATGCTATGACGGCGAACTATCCTCATGCAGAATTGCGAACCGATGGCGAAAATGTCGGTTTGCCCGAGGGGCAGATGGGTAATTCGGAGGTCGGACACCTTAATATAGGTGCAGGACGGGTTGTTTACCAAGATTTGGTGAAGATTAACCATGCGTGCCGTGACAATTCGATTATGCAGAATCCGGAGATTGTCAAGGCATTCGAATATGCGAAAAAAGAGGGGGTGAACGTTCACTTTATGGGGTTGGTTTCGGATGGCGGAGTCCATTCATCACTCGAACATCTCTTCAAATTATGTGATATTTCGGCAGCGTACGGCATCGAAAATACCTTTGTGCACTGCTTCATGGATGGTCGTGATACCGATCCGCGCAGTGGCAAAGGTTTCATTGCTCAGCTGGAAAAGCACATGGCAGCCACCACGGGTAAAATTGCTACGGTCATGGGGCGTTACTACGCCATGGATCGTGACAAACGCTGGGAGCGAGTGCGAATTGCCTACGACGCATTGGTGAATGGTGTGGGCGAACATTCGTCGGATATGGTCGAGGCGATGCAAGAGTCGTATGATGAGGGCATTACGGATGAATTTGTGAAGCCATTTGTTCGTATTGACGAGAATGGAAATACCATCGGTATGATTCGTCCGAACGATTTGGTGATTTTCTTCAATTACCGCAACGACCGCGCTAAGGAGCTCACTTCGGTTCTGACGCAGGAGGAGTTGCCGAATGAGGGGATGCACACTTTGCCGCTCTATTACTGCTGCATGACACCATATGATTCAAAATTCAAGGGCGTGCATATTTTATTTGATAAAGATAATGTAATCAACACAATAGGCGAGTATATTTCGAAACAAGGACTGGCGCAACTGCGCATTGCCGAGACGGAGAAATACGCTCATGTGACCTTCTTTTTGAACGGTGGTCGCGAGGATAAATTTGCTGGTGAGGAGCGAATTCTCGTCCCATCGCCCAAAGTTGCAACTTACGATTTGAAACCTGAAATGAGTGCTTTTGAGGTTGCTGACAAGCTGGTTGAGGCACTCGATACGAAAAAGTTCGACTTCATCTGCTTGAATTTTGCCAATGGCGACATGGTGGGGCACACGGGCGTTTATGAGGCGATTTGTAAAGCGGTCAAGGCAATCGATCAGTGTGTTTCGGAGGTAGTAGAGGCGGCGAAAAGAGATGGTTATGAGGTGGTTGTGATTGCTGATCACGGCAATGCCGACCATGTATCGAACAACGATGGAACGCCTAATACGGCGCATTCGCTCAACCCCGTACCTCTTATCGTGGTCTCGGATCGCGTGCAATGTGTGCACAATGGTATTCTGGCAGATGTAGCTCCTACGGTGCTGAAACTCATGGGGTTGAATCAACCGCAGGAGATGACAGGGCACGCGTTGATCGATATGAAATAAATTTTTGCTGCGGCTCTGTCATTGCGAGGAGCGCAGCAATTTTTTTTGCATTGCCCAATTTACTCCATTTCGCCAATCAAATCACGCACAACTACCGAAGCGCAACCGATGCCGAATAATGCGGGAATGTAGGAGATGGTGCCGACGTTCGATTTCTTGTTGGGTTCCTCGCAGAGAATCATTGATCCTTCGCGAATTGTCTCAGCCGAGAATACAGCGCGAAAGCCACTGCGAATACCGATTTTATGCAGCCGTTTGCGGAGCATATGCGCCAATGGACAGTGGTGTGTCAGGGCGATGTCGGTAATTTCGAGCTTTGTAGGGTCGGTTTTTGCTCCCGCACCCATCGAACTTACGAGTGGTATATGCCGTTCGAGTGCTGCGGCAATGAGTGCCATCTTGGGGGATAGCGTATCAATTGCATCGACAATATAATCGAGGGGTGCGGCATCCAAAAGTAGGGTCGTCCGCTCATCTTTTATATATTCATTGACAACCGTCAGCTCAATGGTAGGGTTGATGTCGCGCAAGCGTTCAGCCAGAATTTCGGCTTTCGGATGCCCCACATTTGAATGCAAAGCAATTAGCTGCCGGTTGATGTTGCTCACACTCACCACATCCGCATCGGCAAGGGTCATGCGTCCCACCCCTGCTCGTGCAATCATCTCGGCGGCATAAGCTCCCACACCGCCCAATCCGACGACCAAAACGTGTGCATGACGCAGTATTTCAAGTTTATCTGTGCCCAGCAGCAACTCCGTGCGCTCGGTCCAATTATCTGTTTTATTCATCGAAAATTCGTTTGTAATTTTGTTCTGCTGCTATGGTGAGTTCAGCCTCGCTTATCCCTTTTGCAGCAGCTATTTGCGTGTAAATATCATCAATTGTTATATCGCTTTCATCGGTCTCGCAAAAAAGATGGTCGAGAGGGGTCGCACGCAGGGCTTGCAGGCTCTTGGGTGAGCGGAATGTGCGCTCGCCAAACGAGAGGTAGTAACCTCGTGCCAAGGCACGTCGGGCTTGCTCCGTAGAGCCGATGAAGCCATGGAAAATCACCGCTCGTAACTTGTACCGCATCAGCTCCGTCATCAAGGGCTCGAATGCCCGTACACAGTGTAGAATCACGGGCAAATGCAGTTCTTGTGCCAAGTCGAGTTGCTCGCGCAGCAGGCGCAATTGCTCGTCGTGGGGCACATCACACGCGAAATCCAGACCGATTTCGCCTATGGCTTGTGTCCCCTGTGGCAGGGGTTGAAGCTCGGCCGCGTATCGCCCTTCAGCCGCCCACGGATGGATGGCTGATGTGCGAAGTTCGACCCCTTTTCCGGTGGGGTGATGGGTGTGGATATTGACCTTTTGATTTGTCATGGTCTGCAAAAGTATGAATTTCTAAATTAATATAGAAATTAATCTGTTTTATGTTTTTTATGTGCGGAAAAATTCGTACTTTCGCCCGCGATTTAAAGTGTTAGTATGCTAACACAAAACAGACTTACAAATAACTACTTACATAATTATCAAACAAATTTATTAAAAATGTCGAAAATCATTACACTACGCAAGGGTCTCGACATCAATCTTCAGGGCAAGGCTCAGAAGTCGCTGGTTTCACTGCCGGCTGCTGCTGAGTATGCTGTGTCGCCCCTCGATTTCGAGGGCGTGACTCCTAAATTACTGGTTAAAGCTGGTGATCAGGTGAAAGCAGGTACTCCGTTGTTCTTCAGCAAGAGCAACGAGCGTATCTTGTTTACATCACCTGTCAGCGGCACGGTAGCGGCTATCAATCGCGGTGAGAAACGTAAAGTTCTCAACGTGACTGTAACGGCCGATGCTAACCAGCAGTATGTGGAGTTCGCCAAACTCGATCTCAAGAAGGCTTCACGCGAGGAGATTGTGGAGCTTTTGCTCTCGTCGGGATTATGGCCGATGCTTATTCAGCGTCCTTACGGCATTATCGCAGACCCTCAAGACACGCCCAAGGCGGTCTTTGTTTCAACATTCGATTCGGCACCTCTGGCTCCCGACTACAACTTCGTTCTCCAAAGCGAGAAGGCGAATTTGCAGCGTGGTATCGAGGTCATGCAGCGTCTGACATCGGGCAAAGTGCACCTTGGGGTGCGCGCCAATGAGGAGGCTCAGATGAATACGCTCGCCGGGGTCGAATTGCACACCTTCGCAGGTAAACACCCTGTAGGCAATGTGGGAGTGCAAATTCACCACGTCGCTCCCATCAACAAGGGTGAAGTGGTTTGGACCATCAACGTGCAAGATTTGGCAATTGTTGGACGTCTGTTCGGCGAAGGAAAGGTCAATATGACCAAGACTATCGCTGTCACAGGTTCGGAAATTACCAAACCACAGTACTACCGCATTTTGAGCGGTGCTCCGGTTGCTTCAATTTTGAAGGGCAACGTGAAGGCGCAGGGAGCGGGCGATCATGTTCGCACTATTTCGGGCAACGTGTTGACCGGAACCAAAGTGGCAGATAACGGCTTCATCACCTTCTATGCCAATCAGATAACGGTGATTCCTGAGGGCGATAAATACGAGTTGCTGGGCTGGGCTCTGCCTCGTCTTTCGAAGTTCTCGGTATCGCGTGCTTACTTCTCGTGGCTCTGCCCTCACAAGGCTTACAATCTCGATACCAATCTCAATGGTGGCGAACGTCCGTTTGTTGTCACGGGTCTCTATGAGCAATATCTGCCAATGGACATCTACCCGATGCACCTGCTGAAGGCGTGTCTGGCTGCCGACATTGACAAGATGGAGAATCTGGGTATCTACGAGGTGACAGAGGAAGATTTTGCACTTTGCGAGTTTGTTGATCCCTCGAAGATTGAGATTCAGCAGATTATTCGCGATGGTATTAACTTAATGATTAAGGAGGCATAACGATGGGAATGCGTAATTTAGTAGATAAAATGAAACCCACCTTTGCCAAAGGCGGCAAGCTGGGATTCCTTGAGTCGACGTTCGATGCGTTCGAAACGTTCCTCTTTGTGCCCAACACCACCACGGTCAAGGGTGCACACATTCGCGATTGCAACGACATGAAACGTACGATGATTGTCGTGGTTGCTGCCCTGATGCCAGCACTTTTCTTTGGTTTCTACAACACAGGCTATCAGCACTTCCTCTCACAGGGCGTGACTCCTGAGTTGTGGGCTTCGATTTGGTTTGGTTTCACGAAAGTACTGCCTATCATCGTTGTATCTTACGTTGTGGGTCTGGGTATTGAGTTTGCTTTTGCTCAATCTCGCGGTCATGAGGTCAATGAGGGCTTCTTGGTGACTGGTATGTTGATTCCGATGATTATGCCTGTTGACATTCCGTTGTGGATGGTGGCGTTGAGTACCGCATTTGCCGTAGTATTTGGCAAAGAGGTCTTCGGCGGTACGGGTATGAATGTCTTTAATCCTGCGCTCCTCGCGCGCGCGTTCGCGTTCTTTGCTTATACACCCTCTATTTCGGGTGCTACGGTATGGGTTGCAGGACTCACAAGTGGTGAGGGCGTTGTGGACGGTTTCTCGGGTGCTACGGCTCTCGAACAACTCAGTTCGACGGGTACGATGAGCTACTCGGCAATGGATGCTTTCCTTGGTTTTATCCCCGGATGTATCGGTGAGACTTCGACTCTTGCCATTCTGATTGGTGCTGCGATTTTGCTCTTCACGGGCATTGCTTCGTGGCGCACGATGGTCAGCGTCTTTGTCGGAGGTTTGGCTATGGGCTATCTGTTCCAGATGCTTGGTGTGACGACTTATCCTGCATGGTATCACCTGATTATCGGTGGTTTTGCATTCGGTGCAGTCTTCATGGCTACGGATCCTGTGACCTCGGCTCAGACCTCAAAGGGTAAATATATCGTCGGTTTGATGACCGGTGCATTGGCTGTCCTGATTCGCGTGGTGAACCCCGCTTATCCCGAAGGCATGATGCTGTCGATTCTCTTTATGAATGCACTGGCTCCGCTGGTCGACTACTACGTGGTCGAGGCGAATATCTCGCGCAGAAAGAAACGTGTTAAATTGGTAAAATAGGGAGATATGGCAACGAAAAAATTTAAATGCAAAGTCTGCGGATATATCCACGAAGGGTCGTCCGCACCCGAAAGCTGTCCTATATGCAAAGCTCCCGCTTCGGAATTTGTCGAAGTAAAGAGCGGTATGTTCAGCGATAAAAACAGCAACGCCTATATTCTTATGTATTCGACCGTGATGGTGGTCATCGTGGCAGCCCTACTGGCTGTGGCGGCTATGGCGTTGCAGAAACGTCAGAATGCCAACATCCTCAATGAGAAAAAAGAGGCTATTCTCTCTTCATTGTCGGCGGTAGGTGAAAATTATGACAACTATGTGACGGCTTATGCAATCGATATGCAAGGTCAGAAGATTGAATCCATCACACCGGACGCTGTCCTTCAGATGCTTTTCAATATGAAAGAGGCGATTGCAGCTCAAACTTATCCTGTTTTCGAAGCGCAAGATGGACGTGTAGTGCTCCCCGTGAGTGGTACGGGTCTATGGGGTCCCATTTGGGGCTATGTGGCCTTGGATAAAGATATGAATACCATTGCCGGTGTCGTATTTGGTCATCAGGGTGAGACTCCGGGTCTGGGTGCTGAAATTGCAACGCCTAAACATTGGGCGATGTATTCTGGTAAAAAAGTTTTCGAAGGCGACGAGTTTGTCTCTGTGAAACTGCAAAAGGGTGGTGCTACGGAGGCGAATATCGCTCACGAAGTGGATGCCATTTCAGGTGGTACGAAGACTTCGGATGGTGTGACGAATATGCTCAAAAGCAGCTTGGAGAACTATTTGCCGCTGCTGAAAGCTAAGCGTGCACAAACTGCACCTATCGTGGAAGCTCCCGTGGAAACACCTGAGGAGGTTGTGTCTAACGAAGAAAATGTAGAAAACAATGAGTAATCAAGAAAAAGAGCCTTTGTTTTCGGCTAAGAATATGAAGTTTCTGACGGGTCCGTTCTCGGCGAATAACCCCGTCATCGTGCAGATCCTCGGTATCTGCTCCGCACTTGCCGTCACCGTGCAGCTCAAACCTGCTATCGTTATGGCACTCTCGGTAACCGTCGTTACGGCATTCTCGAACCTCGTCATGTCGCTGCTCCGCAACGGTATCCCCTCGCGTATTCGTATCATCGTCCAGTTGGTGGTGATTGCTGCGTTGGTGATTATCGTCGATCAGCTGCTCAAGGCGTTTGTCTTCGAAATTTCGAAGCAACTTTCAGTCTACGTGGGTCTTATCATCACCAACTGTATCGTCATGGGACGTGTTGAGGCTTTTGCCTTGGCAAACAAACCTTGGCCATCGTTCCTCGATGGTATCGGTAACGGTTTGGGCTATGGTCTGATTTTGGTCACTGTGGCATTTTTCCGTGAGCTGTTAGGCTCTGGATCACTGCTTGGTTTCCGCATCGTTCCCGAAAGCTGGTATGCTGCCGAAGGCGGTTTTTACTACAACAACGGTCTGATGCTCTTCCCGCCCATGGCGTTGATTATCGTAGGCTGTATTATTTGGGCACACCGCTCGCGTAACAAGGACTTACAGGAAAAATAGGAGATTAGCGTATGGAATCATTAAATATTTTTATTAGGTCGATACTTATCGACAATATGGTCTTCGCCTTCTTCTTCGGCATGTGTTCGTTCATTGCCGTGTCGAAGAGCGTCAAGACTGCGCTCGGACTCGGTTTGGCTGTCACGTTTGTGATGGTGATGACTGTTCCGCTGAACTACTTGCTCTACGAGTATGTGCTCAAGGCGAATGCCCTAATTGAAGGGGTCGATTTGAACTTCCTCTCCTTCATCATCTTCATTGCTGTGATTGCAGCCTTTACGCAGTTGGTCGAGATGGCGGTCGAGAAATTTTCACCGACGCTTTACAGCCAGTTGGGTATTTTCTTGCCATTGATTGCTGTGAACTGTGCCATCATGGGCGGCTCGCTCTTCATGCAGCAGAAAGTTGATGCAGAGCAAATTAATACACTTTGGCAATCAATCCTCTACGGCTTAGGCTCTGGTCTGGGTTGGTGGCTCGCTATTGTCATGATGGCCGCTATTCGCGAGAAGACCGCTTATTCGCACATCCCTGCCGCTCTCAAGGGTCCGGGTATTGCATTTATCATCACGGGTCTGATGGGTATTGCGTTCATGATCTTCTCCGGTATCCAGTTGTAACCTTTAAAAAGAGATTTTAGGAAAATGGAATTAACAATTATAACAGCGATTGTTGCCTTTCTGCTGGTGACCCTCATCTTGGTGGGGCTGCTGCTCTATGCAAAGGCAAAACTGACCTCGTCCGGCGAAGTCACAATCGACATCAACGACGGCGAGAAGGTGCTCAAGACCGAGAGTGGATCTACGTTGCTCTCAACGTTGGCCAACAACAAGGTCTTCCTCCCCTCGGCTTGTGGTGGCGGTGGTTCGTGCGGTATGTGCAAGTGTCAAGTGATGGAGGGCGGCGGTGATATTCTGCCAACCGAGACAGGCTTCATTTCGCGTAAGATGGCTAAAGACAATTGGCGTCTGGGCTGTCAAGTGAAGGTGAAAAACGACCTCAAAATTCACGTTCCTGAAGCCGTTCTGGGCGTCAAGAAGTGGGAGTGCGAGGTGGTTTCGAACCGCAATATCTCGACTTTCCTCAAGGAGTTTGTCGTGAAACTGCCCGCAGGCGAGAGCCTCAATTTCCGCAGTGGTGGCTACATCCAGATTGACATCCCGAAATATGATGCCATCAAATTCTCCGATATGGATGTTGATTCGCAGTTCCGTGCGGACTGGGATAAGTTCAAAATGTGGGATTTGGTAACTACCAACCCTGAGGATACGTTCCGTGCTTACTCCATGGCGAACCATCCTGCTGAGGGTAACATCATCATGCTCAACATCCGTATCGCCACACCTCCGCTGGATCGTGTGAACGGTGGCTGGATGAAGGTTAATCCGGGTATCTGCTCGTCGTATGTCTTCTCGCGCAAGCCGGGTGACAAGGTGACGATTTCAGGTCCTTACGGAGAGTTCTTCTTGCCGGCAAACTTGCCCGATACTCAAGAGCTGATTTTCATCGGTGGTGGCGCAGGTATGGCTCCTATGCGTAGTCATATCATGCACTTGTTCAAAACCGAAAAGACCAAGCGTCCTGTATCGTTCTGGTATGGTGCACGTGCGATGAAGGAGGCTCCTTACATCGACGAGTTCCACGCTATCGAGCGCGATTTCCCGAACTTCAAGTTAAATTTGGCGTTCGACCGTCCCGATCCAGAGGCTGATGCCGCAGGTGTGAAATACACCGCAGGCTTTGTGCACAACGTGTTGTTTGAAAATTACCTGAAGAACCACGAGGATCCCGAAGGATGTATCTACCTCATGTGTGGACCTCCGATGATGATTTCGTCGGTAGTCAATATGCTCGACAACTTGGGCGTGCCGCCGGAGAACATCCTCTACGATAACTTCGGTTCGTAAGTTGCCCGTATAAATAAGAGACGTGAACCCTTTGGTGGGTTCACGTTTCTTATTTTTTTGCTATCTTTGCATCCATGAAAAATATCGTTTTCGACTTGGGTGGTGTGGTCTTCGCCCGCGATCAAAATAAATGCACACAAGAATTCATCGACTTTTTTGCCTTTGTGCGTGCTCCGCAAATGCCCAAATTCTGGGAAGAATATGACCGAGGAACTCTTTCGTTCGACGAGGTGAAGCAAGAGCTTTGCCGCATTAATGGCTGCTCACGTGAGAAGTGTGATTTGTTTGCCGATTTATCGATTGCCAAACAGGAGACGGTGGCTCCGACCGAGCAGCTGATTGAACAGCTGAAGGCGGCGGGCTATCGGCTTTATGTGCTGTCGAATATGTCGAAGGAGTTCATTGCATTTCTGCGCCAGCAATCTGTTTACCGCCACTTCGAAGGCGAGGTTATCTCGTGCGAGGAACACACGGTGAAGCCCGAACCGCGGATTTTCGAGATTTTACTTGACCGTTATCACCTCGATCCCGTGCAGACGCTCTTCATTGATGATCGGGCTGCTAATCTTGAAGCTGCGGCTCAATTTGGCATCCACACCCAGCTTTTCGCCCATCACGACCCTGCGACGAGTTGCGATGCTCTACGTCGGCAGCTGTTGTAGGTTATTATAGCGCATAAAACAAGCAGGTCGCCCCAAATAGGGGCGACCTGCTGCGTAAATAGGGTAGTGATTAGTTGAATGTGTAGCGCACGCTAATCATTGCCGACCAAGTCGAGATAGGATTAGCATAACGATCCCATTTCGGTGCTTTGAAGGTGTACTTCTCTTTCGTGTAGTCGAGGATTGAACTGGAGCTCAAACGTTTAACGTTGCCCCAAGATGCGCAGAGCAGGTTGGCTACGTTGTTGATGTCGACACCCACGGTGATGGTATTGCGCTTGCCGCGAACGTTGACAAAGAAATCCTGAGCGAACTTGAAGTTAAAGACGTGTTGCCAAGGCATCACTGCGCCACCGCGTTTGGTGTATTCGCCGATGTGTGAGCTGAGGTAGCTATCGTCTTGAATGAACTGCCAGAAAGCCTCCTTGTTTGCCTCGTCGGTGAAGGGCATTGTGTTGAGTTGCTCGCGTGTCGGAACGTAGAGTAAGTTCTGTGCGCCGCCATCGCCCGTGAGCGGATTTGAGTATGTGCCGCTGGTGCTGAAGCAAGTGTAAGAGTAGCGCGAGTAGGAGTAGTTGCCTACATAGCCGTGTTGGAATGCCTCATAGAAGAGGGCTACGCTGGTACCGAAATGTTTGCCGTACTCTTTGCGATAGGCGATGCTGGCAAGGATACGGTGGGGCGATACGTAGGATGAATAGCCCAATTCAGGGGTATTCGAACCATCGGTGCAGAAGGTGTTGGTGTTGTAAGCCGAGGTCACCTGATCGCCGATACCGTCGATCACGTTTTTCGACTCTGAGTAGGTGTAGGCTGCCATCAAGGAGAGTCCAAATTTGAACTTCTTCGATGCCTGTGCCGTCACGGAATAGTACCAACCTTCAAGATCGGTGTTGTGAATCAGATAGGGGTTCACCGAGCGACCGTCGGAATTCTTGAAGCCCTGTGATTTCCACATCTTACGTGGGCGAGGCTCGCCCGGAAGTTGCACGCCACCAACCACTTCAGCTTGACCGAGTTTCGATACAGCAACTGAATTGATGTCTTGGTTGTAGATTCCTTCGAGGTTGAGGTCGACATCACCCGGAAGTTTCAAATCGAATGCCAATGATGTTTTCCATGTTGAAGGCATCTTCAGATTGCGATCCATAATGGTAGGCGATTGCGGTGCTGGGAGGGCTTTCTCTTCGAATTTACCACCGTAGAGGTCAGTCAAAATATCGCTAACATTTTGGTGGAATCCCGGCATTTTATCACCCTTTTTCTGGTAGAGGATGTTCTGTGCCTGTATGCAGTTGCTGTTGCCGGCTGCCGAGACAATCCACACGAACGGCAGACGACCCGTGAAGATGCCAGTACCACCGCGCATGACGTATTTGCGCTCGCCTGTCATATCCCAGTTGAAACCAAAACGAGGTGAAACATTGATGCGTGCTTTGGGCATATCCGAGGTTTTGTAACCGCCATTGCCTGCAAAAAGTTTGGTGAATTCAGCATTTTCGTTGTCGTCGAGTGATGGATAGATGGGTACTTCGAGACGCAAACCAATCGTAGCCTTGAAGCGGTTGCTGATGCGCAATTCGTCTTGAGCGTAGATTGAATACTGCATATAGTTGAATGAAGGGTAGGTCTGTTTCAGGTCGTTGCGATTGGCATGCGTGATAGCAAAGGCAGCGGGGGCAGCATCTTTCTTGAAATCGTCCCATGAGTTGTAAACGTAGTAACCAGCACCACCTTGCATATAACCATTCTCGGTGTGGTCGTACTCGAACTGCATACCGCCCATGAAGTTATGGATGCCGGTGCTGTAATTCACCTCGTCCGTAACGATGTAGGTCGAAACCTCGCGAAGGTTGCCGTAAGTGAACGGATCGACACCGAATGAGGTAAGCACGCCTGTCTGTTTTTCGCCCTTATCGTTGACGTCGGTCTGGAGAATATCGACCGTCGGGAAGAGACTACCCTCATAGCTACGAGGTTCATACTGGCGCGAATAAGTGGCGCGCAGGATGTTGTTCACGCGACCTTCGGCAAAACGAGAGTTCAACTCGGCAGCTACCGAGGTGAAGTTCTGCTCCTGATAGTAGCGCGAGCTCTCGAAATAGAGTGCATCGTTTGATGTACGTCCGTGGTCGTTGCGATCGTAAACACCGCTCAGAGGGCTGATAGAGCTCGATGGAGCAGCCGAATATTTGTTGTGTGTGGTGCTGAAACGAACGTTGAGTGCATGATTTTTGTTGATGTTCCAGTCCACGCGTGCCATCAATTTCCAGCCCGGAGTCTTCACCGAATAGTTCTGGTAGCGACCCGGATCATAGCCGTATTTCTCGCCGAGGAACGATTTAATCTCCTCCATCTGCTGCACGGTGGGACGGTTGGTCTGTGTTCCGCTGCCCCATTTGTCTCCGTCTTTCTCGCGAGCAAAACGCGAGTTTCCGGGATTAGTATTCCAATCGTACTCGAAGTTGGCAAAGAGGAACAATTTATCCTTCACGATAGGTGTTCCGAGGCTCACACCCAGTGTGTTGCTGAGTTTGTCGCCTAATTTGATGGTGCGAGGTGAACCGTCTTCCTGATCCTTACCGTAGCGATTGCCTTGGAGGGCATCGCTTTTGTAATAGTTGTAAACCGAAACTTTTACATCGTTCGTACCGCTCTTTGTGACGGCATTGATTGCGCCGCCCGTGAATCCGCTTTGACGTACGTCATAGGGAGTTACGGCAACAGATACCTGCTCCAAAGCATCAAGCGAAATGGGAGTACCGCCCGAAGGAAGGTTGCCACCGATACCGAATGCGTTGTTGAAGGCTGCACCATCGACCGTGACGTAGGATTGACGGTAGTTACCGCCACCGATTGCCAGACCAGACGAAGTGCTTGATGCCTGAGGCGTGAGCTTCAGGATGTCGTTCATGCTGCGGTTGACCGAAGGCATTAACTCAATGTCTTTGTTTGAGATGCTGGTCAGAGCACCCGCACGGTTGGCATTCATGGAGCTGTTGCGACCATCGGCCGTTACAATCACGGCATCGAGATCGGTGCTGGGATTCAAATAAGCATCGCGCGTAACAGTTTCACCCAAAGGGAGGATGATGTCTGTGAATTCGACGCCACGGCTTCCCACGTAAGTGAAGGAGACTGTGTAAGGACCGCCTGCGCGTAAACCTTGCAGGTTGTAACGTCCATCTAAATTGCTCGCCACACCATACTGTGTACCAGAGGGGGTGTGCACTGCAATAATAGTCGCCCCGACCAACGGTTCACCGTGATCGTCAACTACCTTTCCGCTCATGCCCGAAGTTGTGATTTGCGCGGAGACCGCACCAAACACGAAAATTAGGACACTTAATAAGAAGAGTTTCTTCATAGGTAAAAAAATTAGTTAATAAATAGGGTTAGTTTATAGCATATTGTACAAAATTAGACCAAATATTTGACTGTTGCAAGAGTAGATTTGGTATATTCGCATAATCTATCCACACAAAAAAGCCAATATGTTTGGTTGTGTGGACTGTTTGTATTAATTTTGTAGGATAAACTGATAATGGCATGAAATATATCCAATATATTACCTTGTATCTGTTTTTTTGTTTGTTTTTGTCCGTTTCTTCCGTCGCAGCTGCCACTGATTTGCCCGATAGTCTGCGCCGAGAGTTAGCCGGTACTCCCGACAAACACAATCGGATTGCGCTGCTGATGAATTTGACCGATCTTTCGGTCGCAGTCAAGCCCGGTGAAACGCCCTATTATTTTCAGTTGTACGATGCTGCACACCAAGCGGGAGATTGTTTTGCGTTGTCGGTAGCCCTGCCTTCCATTGTCACGCATTACATCGAAAAACCGTATGCTGCGGACTCTCTGAGCTCCTATTTGAATCATGCGGAGGCTGTTTTGCGAGGTTCTATTTATGACGGCATGACGACTTATTATCGGATGACGGTGCGCGCACGTGAGCTGCAAATGGTTGATCGAGAGGGTAGAGCAGCTTTGTGTGAGCGGCTGATGAAATTCTACGATGCCCGTAAAGCGACGGAAAATAAATACGAAAAGGCGGAACGACTCTTTATGAGTGGAGTGATTGCATATCAATTACTTTCGCTCAATGCTCCCAATGCTATCACCGCCGGGCAGCCCTATTGGGAGTCAGAATGGACGTTGATTCAAGGATTTAATGTTGCTATTCGGCGGCTCTATGCAGGCAATCTGATTAGTTGCATTCTTCCTTCGTATTACGCCAATGGCGATGCAGAAAAATTCCAAGCAACTTCGGAGCAGTACCTTGCCATGCTGGATGGTTATTTTTCCGATGCAGAGCTGCTTCGCCGTCGACCTTATGTCAGCAAAGAGATAGGCTATCTGCTTTGTTATATGGAACTTATCAATGCCGGAGAGCTCATTGGACGCAATCGTGCGCACGCATATTATTTGCGCTATCGTCAGTTCGTTTATTCGGATAATTCGGATAAATTACTGCGTGACAATACGTTTTATTACTCCATCAGCCAACTTCATTATGCCAAAAGTGGCGAATATCCAATTGCGTTGGCGTATTGCGATTCGCTCATTCGCCATCAGGAGCAGAGTAAGGGTTATCAGACCGCTTCGATTTTGTCGGCACACCAAGCCAAAGCCAATCTGCTCAGAAAAATGGGGCGCACCCATGAGGCTTGTGCAGTCTATGAGCATATTATTCAGCTCTCCGACTCCATGAACAAGCAGCAGTATGTGGATAAAGTGAGCGAGATGGAGGCGAATTTTGGCATGGAGAAGTTGCAAACTACTATGCAGGTGGAGCGTAAGCAAAATCTGCTTGTCTTCGCGCTTTTCGTGCTGATTGTTGCGGCAGGAATCGGAGTTTATCTCTATTTTAGTTTGCGCCGCGAACGTCAGCTGAAGTCCGAATTGCATCATCAATATGAATTGGCAAACGAGAGCGATCGACTAAAAACGGCATTTCTCAATATGGTTGCCCACGAGGTACGCACGCCGCTCAATGTGATTAATGGTTTTGTCGAATTGCTGTCTTCGGGCGAGATACCTGATTCGCAACAGGCTGAGTGCATGAATCTTGTGCAGGAACAAACCCACAGCTTAACAGCGATGATGAACGATATGCTGGAGGTCGTGAATCTTGATAATTCGAGTGTGAATTTGCATCGGGAGACGCTGTGCGTGAATAGCACATTCCGCGAAATTGTGAAACAAATAAACTTGACTAACAAGGGGAAACTGCTTAATTGCACGGTTTCACTACCCGACGAAGAGCTTTTCTTGAAGACCCATTCGGGTTATTTTTCGCACGTCTTTCACGAATTGATGGAAAACGCTTGCAAATTCACAAAGGAGGGCTCGATTACGCTCAGCTGTCGGGCGGATTACACAGCTAATAAATTGATTTGCAGCGTCACAGACACAGGTATTGGCGTACCACAGGGCGATGCAGATCGTATTTTCGAACGATTCTCTCAGCTCGACACTTTTGTGCAGGGTACGGGGCTCGGATTATACCTTTGTCGCCTGATACTCAATAAGCTTGATGGTGAAATTCGACTCGACACTTCCTACACGGCAGGTGCTCGTTTTATCGTCACTTTTCCGATGCAATAGTCACAATGAGGCTTGTGTAGGTGTGAAATGTGTGTTTTTATGTAATTTTTCGCACAAAGATTTTGCATGAAAGGAAATTTCTATTACCTTTGCACACGCTTTTAGCAATGGCGGGATAGCTCAGCTGGTTAGAGCGCATGATTCATAATCATGAGGTCGAGAGTTCAAGTCTCTCCCCCGCTACAAATTGAAAGGTTGCATGGACTGCAACCTTTTTTTT
>JAVVWE010000011.1:0-28477 GCA_036652255.1 Alistipes sp.
ATGCCAAGAACAATTACAACACCATAGGTGGTTTGATTCTCGAACAGCTTGAGCATATACCGCAATCGGGTGAGATTGTCCTGTGGGGCGAATTCAAATTCGAAATTATGGATATGGATGGTGCGCGTATCGACAAAATATTAATCACAAAAGCAGGATCGAAGGCATGACAAAAATACTGATTATAGATGATGAGCCGCAGATACGCACGCTGCTGGCGCGTATTATATCGCTCGAAGGGTATGTACTATGAATTAATTGTGTATACCCTAACCACGCTTCGCTTTTTACAGTATCCACATCGCAATTCGCGCGCACGCTCGTCCGCTCAGCGTTGGCTGTCTCAAAATCAATAGCTGAAAAATTTCTCATTATTCAAAATTTGGTCGTTTAAAGATAGATCATTCTTTTTAATATCCCATTTTTCGATGAGTTGATTTGTTATCAATCAACTCTGCAACAGCGTACAAACGCATCTTCGCCAACGAAGGTTCCTCGCCAGAGAGGATTTTACCCACCGCTTGCTGTGCCCCCTGCTGCCGAATGCCCAACACAGCATCCGCCTCGTTGAAGAGCAGAATCGGAGCCACCTCAGAATTTTTCACAAAAGCACGGTAGTGATTAAACAGCTTCTTAATTTTCGCATCGCAGTATGATTTTAATTTCTGCTGCAAAGGTAAGACTACCCTATGCCAAAATGAGGTTCAGCATAAATCACAAACACAATCCACCACGAATAAAACATAGCAATACATTTATTTTCAAATATTTATATGTACTACATCTATTTAGCAAATAGGTTTGGCATTTTTATTGCCACTGATAGAGACAGGAAGAATCATAGACAAAATTTATAGCGTGATGGTAAAATATATCTACATACTCATCGTAGCGATGGCGACAAGCATCAGCGTTCAGGGGCAACAAATTGCCATAAAAACCAATGTGCTCTATGCCGCAACGACCTACACGCCCAATCTGGGTATCGAAATCGGATTGGGGCAGCGAACAACACTCGACTTGAGTGGTGGTTACAATCCATGGAATCTGAAAGGATCGGTGACCGACAACAAGAAATTTGTGCATTGGGTTGTGGAGCCGGAGTTCCGCTACTGGCCGTGCGAGCGATTCAACGGGCATTTTTTTGGTGTACACGCGCTGGGTGGACAGTACAATATTTCGGGACACAAACTATTTGGGCTGCTCTCGAAAAAAGCGCGTTACGAGGGCTATATGGTGGGTGGTGGCTTCACCTACGGCTATCAGTTTGTGCTGGGTCGCCGATGGAATTTGGAAGCGAGTCTCGGCGTGGGCTATGCGCGATTGAATTACACCCAATATGCTTGTGCCAAATGTGGTCGAATTGTGGCACGCGACAAAACACACAACTACTTCGGCCCAACCAAAATAGCAATCTCTATACTCTTCTTCATCAAATAAAACACAGCTTCGGAAGAGGTGCATTCATCATAAAAACAAACACATTTTCACCAACCTTCAATTCACTTTTTAAAACTTTCAAATCATGAAAAAAATCAACTTATTTGTAGCGGTTTTTGCCGCTCTGGCTGTGGTTTCTTGTCAGACACAGGACGAACTACTCGCTCCTGTTCCCGACAACGGAGAACCAATCAGCGTCAACTTAAAAATCGGATCGGGCGATCTATCAACCAGAACGATTGAAGCCCCCACCGACCTCACAAAAATTACCTTGAGTGATGGATTGGTCTTCTTTATTGATGGTAATGGATATGTAGTCAACGCAATAGCCCTCAACAAAACGGAGATACAAAGCGTAAGTGGACAAACTTTCACAGGCGTTAAATCAACCGCAAAGACCGTACTGATTGCTGCGAACTTGGCGAATTACACCGACTTGACAACGAGGATAGCTGCACTGACCACAAAAGCCGCCATTCAGAATACAGTGACGGCGATTAGCAACACGGTCATTGCGCCAGAAAATACGATTATGACCAACGTAGCTGAAACCACTCCATCCATCCCAGATCCTTTTGATGGGGTGATTCGAAAGACGGGGGAGACCTACGCAGCACGTGTGCTTCTGGCTCCGCTCTTCGCGCGCATTCAGATTGCAGATGTGAAGAGTAACGACCCAGCAATTGTGAGCTATAAATTGGAGGGCGTATATGTGGATAATTACTACGCTTCGTTCTATTTGGCGACCAACAAAGGAGGTGCTCCAGAGTTTAAAACTGTGGGATTAGATGCCAGCCTCTTGGGAACTTTTACGCCAACCACCTTCTTCGACATTACCAGTCCTGCCGTGGCGTGTGATATAGATAAAAAGGTGACTGCTGTGATGGCAAAAGCCGGCTCACTACCCGGCTCATTGTGGGCTTACAACGTCACTCCAACCATTGAAGGGGCAAACAAGACTCCTCGTGTGATTGTAAAAATATCAAATCTGGTGGTAAAAAATCCAATTGACGGAACTAACCTCGCCGTTGCGGGCACAAAATATTTGACCGTCAAGAGCTTTGTGAGTGGTTCTACCCCTGTAACCGATTTTGTTGTCGGCAACGTCTACAACGTACTACCCGACACCTTCCTCTTCAAATTGACCGATTTGGGTGACACTCCGAATGCTGCCAATATCAACGTAGTGGTCTATGTGAAGATCAAACCATGGGCGTTGGTTCCTGTAACACCGCAATTATAATCATCAAAAGGGGGCGATGGACTCTGCATCGCCCCTTTTTATTTTAGCTAACATAAAACCATACACCGATGCTCAATAGATTTTTACGATATTCAATATTCACACTGACCGTTGTGATGGGGTGCACGCGAGAGGATCTATCCAAGTGTAAGGTCAATTTGCAGATTCAACATACCTATACGTTAAATCCTGAATACAAAGATCTTTTCGCACAAGAAGTGCACCAATTAGCAGTCTACGCCTTCGATCAAAATGAACGATTCTACGACATGAAGTTCATTGCAGATGCAAGTCAATTGGGCGTGGCGAACACCATGGGATTCGCGCTTCCGGTAGGCACCTACACCCTCGTCACATGGGCAGGAGAGCCCACACAATACGTATTGGGCGAGGCTCCGAACGGAGCTTCTACATTCGCCGAGGGGCTGCGTCGTGGAGTCACAACACTCTCCGATTTCAGATTGTGGATTTCTCACGATTTGGCTGACACCATCACCGTCACCCAACCTGCCGATTTGTTTCACGGCACCCTTCGTAACGTTCAAATAACGGATATGGAGGAGGTGAACAACGTCACAATCGGATTGGTGAAAAACACCCACATCATTCGGGTCTCCATCACCGGTTTAGATGCGCCGAATGCCGACACTCGAACCAACACAGCGACGGTTTATGCCACAGGCAGCAACAGCTTTTATCGCCATGACAACAACTTGGATCTGAGTGCGGGAGAGATAAAATACCTACCCCATTCGGAAGAACAAGTCGGAGATTACTTGATTAGCACACTCAAAGTTTTACGACTCATGCCCTCGCATCGGCTCATGCTCACCACTAAAAACAAAAATACAGGGCAAATCTACTGCAATTTCGATTTGCTTCCTTACATTATGCAATCTCCTGACTATCAAACACAAGATGAATTGGATCGGGAGAAGCAATTTGATGTTGAAATCAAAATAGATGCGAATTTGCACATCTATATTAAGATAAACGGATGGCAATTCATTAACGTAATACCTATCATGCCATGATGACAAAATCACTACATAAAAATGTGCTCGCCTGGCTGACGTGTCTGTTGCTCTTGATGAGCGGTTGCACACGCGACGAGCAGGAGAGTATGCCGCCTCAAAGGGTCGATGTGACGATGTGCAGTGCAATCAGTGCGATGACACTCAGCTCGGACATTGACAATAAAATTATCTCGCTGCGCCTGCTGCTCTTCGACAGCACAGGGGCACTGATTTATAATAAAAAACAGATGGATAACTCACCATTCAGGTTGCGCATCGTGGCGGGGACAGTGCGGGCAATCATGGTGGCAAACGAGGAGGAGAGTTGGCTACTGGATCAAGTCACATCGCCCGAAGAGTTGTCGTTGAAAGAGTTTCAAGTCAACCGTCCCACCTCCATACCGATGTATTCCGACGCAACCTACACCATTTCACCCGAAGCACGTACCTTCACCAGCACGTTGACGCGCGCTGTGGTCAAAGTGACCATCAATATGTCGTGCAACTTTGCCACATACAAAACAACATTTAAACCCTATTCAATAGGCATCCATTCGGTAGCTATTAAGGGGTATTTAACTCCAAGACCCTATGTTTTCAGTACCACCGCCCAAACATACAACCAATTGGATCCTGGCGATATCATTACAACAGCAACAGATTTGAGAACCCGAGATGGAGGTTTGCATTTCTACATACCCGAAAAATTAATTAGCGACACGAAATATTTTTCCTATATCATGATTTCAGGTTACGCAGGCACAGCTCCAGACACCTTGATTTTTTACACAATCGCCATAGGCGATTGTGCCAGCAAGATGTATGACACAGCCTCCGTACCGTTTGAAAGACTCTCAGCTGCCGACCTGTCACTCACACGCAACACACATATCACCGTGACGGTGACACTCAAAACCGTATCAAACAAAGCTCCCGGCGTTCTGCACGTACGAATGGTGAGATAAAATGGATGATTATGAAAAAATTCAACTTATGGACTCTGCTGATGGCTGCATTAGCAATCTGCTCGTGTTCGAACAATAACGACGAGGCACTATTGCCCTCTGCCGACCAAACAATGCAAGTCATGGTGCGCATCGAGACCTCATCACTGACCACCAAAGCAATCAGCGCACCGACCACTGAAGGCAGTACAATCCCCATACAGAACGGCACTGTCTTCTTCATCTCGGCACAAGGATACATCGTCTCACGCGGTGCGATAAACAAAACACAGCTCGTGACCGGACAACTATTCAAAGGAGTCAACTTCTCTGCCACCGAAGTGTACATCGTTGCCAACTACCTCGCCGGCTCAGCCACCGAGACCAAACTCGCAGCGTGCACCACTAAAAACGAAATTCTTTCACTTACCGAATCGATTGTGACGCTGACGGGAATAGACCATTTGGTTTTGGTCAACATCACCCCCACTTCAGGAGCCGATGCAGCAATATACGATGCCAAAATCAAACCGGGAACGCCCTACAACAAGGCGTATGTATTGCTCTGCCCCACCCTCGCACGACTCGAAATTACAGATATAAAAACGGTCGATCCGGTGATTGTAAAATACTCCATATCGGGTCTATACATCGATAATTTCTACTCTGCGTTCTACATGGCGTGCAACAAGGGCGGTGCGGAAAAACGGGTATTTGGCGGACAAATAAACAATTTAAACAACAACACCTACCCCAATCGCGACGGGCATGAGGTGACCTCAGATAGCGAGGGCACCATCAGAGCCACCTCAATCAGCACGGGTGGTATTTGGTGTTATCACGCCACACCCACCTCAGAGATAGAGATGGACCTTCCGCGTATCGTAGTAGTTTTCAAATCCATTACCATCCGAATTGGGACGACAACCAGAACATATAGCAATAAATTTTTGACCGTCACGGGTTATGTGGACAGTACCAATACTCCGATTGCGAAGCTCGAGGCGGGGAAAATCTACCGCACTCCAGCGGGTGGATTCATGTTTCGATATGGCGATTTGACAGAGACACCCAACCCGTCGAAATTGGAGGTGACCATCAACATGAATATACTCCCGTGGCAGGAGATTATCTTTCCGCCAGTGGTGATCTAAGCTCGTTTATTCTGCTTATTTTATCGAAAATATTTTGTACCTTTGCCATGATATAGTGAATTTAAGATAAAAACAAGATAATATGGCAGACGAGAAAATAATCTTTTCGATGGTTGGCGTAAGCAAGACCTTCACCAACCAGAAAAAAGTACTGAATAACATCTACCTCTCCTTCTTCTATGGTGCCAAGATTGGCATCATCGGCTTGAACGGCTCAGGCAAATCGACTTTGATGAAGATTATCGCCGGAATCGAAAAAAATTACGTGGGCGAAGTGGTCTTTGTTCCCGGCTACTCGGTGGGATACCTTGAACAGGAACCCCATTTGGACGACACGAAGACCGTGCGCGAAATAGTCGAAGAGGGCTGCGCACAAACCGTGGCCTTACTCAAGGAGTACGAACAAATCAACCAGAAGTTGTGCGAACCAATGGACGATCAGACGATGGCGAAGATGATTGAACGCCAAGGCGAGTTGTATGAGCTGATTGACCACGCCAACGGTTGGGAGTTGGACAGCATACTCGAAC
Organism: Alistipes sp.; assembly: GCA_036652255.1. Lineage (GTDB taxonomy): Bacteria > Bacteroidota > Bacteroidia > Bacteroidales > Rikenellaceae > Alistipes. The sequence goes on from JAVVWE010000011.1 coordinate 6,328, forward strand.
GGGCGATGGACGCACTGCGCTGTCCCGAACCCGAGCAGAGTGTGAAGGTGCTTTCGGGTGGCGAACGCCGACGGGTGGCACTTTGTCGCCTGCTATTGCAGCAACCCGACGTGCTTCTGCTCGATGAGCCAACCAACCACCTCGATGCCGAATCCATCGACTGGCTGGAGCAACATTTGCAACAATACAAGGGTACGGTGATTGCCGTCACCCACGACCGCTACTTCCTCGACAAGGCTGCCGGTTGGATTCTCGAACTCGATCGGGGCGAGGGTATTCCATGGAAGGGCAACTATACAGGTTGGCTCGAACAGAAGACCACACGCATGGCGATGGAGGAGAAACAAGAGTCGAAACGTCGCAAAACCCTCGAACGAGAGTTGGAGTGGGTGCGTATGTCGCCTTCAGCACGACACGCCAAGAGCAAAGCACGTCTGTCGGCTTACGACAAGATGATGAATGAAGATGCCAAGCAGCAGGACGAAAAGCTCGAAATATTTATCCCCAACGGTCCGCGATTGGGCGATGTGGTGATTGAAGCGCACGATGTGTCGAAGGCTTTCGGCGATCGGGTACTGTACGAAAATTTGAACTTCTCGTTGCCTCCCGCTGGTATTGTGGGGGTCATTGGGGCAAATGGAACGGGTAAAACGACCCTATTCCGCATGATTATGGGGCTCGACACCCCCACATCGGGTACATTCCGCGTGGGACCGACCGTGAAGTTGGCGTATGTGGATCAGCAACACCAATCTATCGACCCGGAGAAGAGCGTCTACGAAGTGATTTCTCAAAACAGCGACTTAATTACACTCGACAATCGACAAGTTCCATCGCGCGCTTACGTTGCTCGCTTCAATTTTTCGGGAGCCGACCAAGAAAAAAAATGCGGAATGCTTTCGGGTGGCGAACGCAATCGCCTCCATTTGGCATTGGCACTCAAGGAAGAGGGCAATGTGTTGCTGTTAGATGAGCCAACCAACGATATTGATGTCAACACGTTACGAGCAATCGAGGAGGGACTTGAGAACTTCGCAGGTTGCGCCGTGGTCATCTCGCACGACCGTTGGTTCCTCGACCGTATCGCCACACACATCCTCTCATTCGAGGGTGATTCGAAAGTAGTCTTCTACGAAGGCTCATACAGCGAATTTGAAGCTTGGAAACGCGCTCAAGGTGGTGACACAGAACCTCATAGAATAAAATATAAAAAATTGATAGCATAGAATTATGGCACAGAAACCTTCAATTCCTAAAGGTACGCGCGATTTTTCCCCTGCGGAGATGATGCGTCGACAATATATTTTCGATACGATTCGCAGCATATTTCGTTTATTCGGTTATGCTCCGCTCGAAACGCCGTCGATGGAGAACCTAACAACGTTGTTGGGTAAATATGGTGACGAAGGGGACAAACTGCTCTTTAAAATACTTAATTCGGGCGATTACGCCGCTAATCTTGCCGAGGGTGAGGTGCGGCAAGCATCGCGAATTTGCGAAAAAGGACTGCGCTACGATTTGACAGTACCTTTCGCCCGCTACGTCGTTCAGCACCAAGGCGAGTTGACATTCCCCTTCAAACGCTACCAAATTCAACCCGTATGGCGCGCAGACAGACCGCAAAAAGGGCGTTATCGCGAATTTTATCAATGCGATGTCGATGTGATTGGTTCGCGTTCACTGCTCAACGAGGCGGAGTTGGTCGATATTGTAGCGCGCGTATTTCGCGCACTCGGCATCCGCGTGGTGCTCAAAATGAACAACCGCAAAATCCTCTTTGGCATCGCCCAGACTATTGGTCACGCCGACAAAATGGTGGAAATTACGGTGGCAATCGACAAGCTCGAAAAGATTGGTATCGAAAGTGTGAAAACCGAGTTGCGGGAGCGTGGTCTGGATGATCAAGCTCTCAATATGCTGCAACCCATACTTGAATTAAGTGGCGATAATTCACAGAAATTAAGCAAATTACGCGAAGTACTGAACGGTTCGGAAGTCGGATTGCAAGGGGTGAGTGAGATGCAGACAATTTTCGATTATTTACAACGTCTGGGTATCGACTTGGAGGTGGAACTCGACCTCTCGTTGGCGCGCGGATTGAACTACTACACCGGGGCTATTTTCGAGGTAAAAGCGTTGGATTTTGCTATCGGCTCCATTTGCGGCGGCGGTCGCTACGACGATTTAACGGGCATTTTCGGAATGCCCGACACATCGGGTGTCGGAATTTCATTCGGCGCCGATCGCATTTACGATGTGATGACGGGGCTGAATCTCTTCCCTGATGAGGCAAATTTGACGACTAAAGTGTTCTTTGTCAACCTCGGAGTTGAGGAGGAATTAACTTCGTTACAACTGTTGCGCGTGCTGCGCGATGCAGGTGTTTCGGCGGAAATTTATCCCGAAAACGCAAAAATGAAAAAGCAGATGGAGTACGCCAATCGTCGCGAAATTCCTTATGTGGCAATCATTGGCAGTCAAGAGCTTGAACAGCAAGTTGTTACACTCAAAGATATGCGTTCGGGCGAACAGTCACAAGTGGCTTTCGAAGACCTATTGCGCAACATAAAGTAAATACTTATAAGACACAATGCACAAGCTGATTATACTCATTTTTCTATGCTGTCCGCTCTTTCTCAAAGCGCAGACAGCACCACAGGACAATGCAGCGCAGCAGCAGAAATTGAATCAAGTATATCGCTATCTCAATGCGCTTTACGTCGACGACGTGACGATGGCACCGCTGGTTGAGGAGGCTATTCGTGGAATGCTCGACGAACTTGACCCGCATTCCGCCTACCTAAGTGCCGATGAAATGCAGGGTGTGCAGGAGAGTTTCGACGGTGAGTTTAGCGGTATAGGCGTGGAATTCAACGTATTAAAAGACACTGTCATTGTGGTCAACACCATCGCTGGTGGTCCTGCCGAACGGGTGGGTGTCATGCCCAATGACCGCATTGTGCGCATTGATACAATGCGTGCCGTGGGCTTCAAACGAACCGATGTGCCAAAGTATTTGCGTGGCAAAACGGGCACAACAGTCCACATAGAAGTAGTACGACATGGTGAAGGCAAACCACTCATGTTCACCATTATACGCGATAAAATTCCCATCAATACAGTCGATGCCGCTTACAAAATCGACGACCACACGGGCTACATCAAAGTCAACCGTTTTGGACGCACTACGATGAGCGAATTTTACAAAGCATTCGATTCATTTGGCACGATTGACGGCTTGCTCCTCGATTTGCGCGGCAATGGAGGCGGATTGCTTGACCAAGCCATTGAAATGGCAAACTTTTTCCTGCCCAAAGACGCGCTCATTGTCTCGACCGAAGGGCGCGCAATTCCCCCCACATCATTCAAAGCCCTTGTTAATGGACCATTTGCAAAGGGACGCTTGGTCGTTCTTATTGACGAAAATTCTGCTTCGGCAAGCGAAATTGTAGCCGGCGCAGTGCAGGATTGGGATCGAGGTATAATTGCGGGACGTGTCAGCTTCGGTAAAGGACTTGTACAACGACAGTTATCCCTATCCGACGGCTCTGCCATGCGGCTCACCGTGGCACGCTACCACACCCCATCGGGGCGCGTGATTCAGCGTCCCTACGAAAATGGCAAGCGAAACGAATATTATCTCAATCACTACAAACGATTTGGTGCTCAAGCAGATAGCCTACATGAAGGCGTGCCAATTTTCAAAACGCTCCGCATAGGACGCGCTGTATATGGTGGAGGTGGAATCACGCCCGATGTCGAAATACCTATTGATACACTGGGTGTTACACCTTATCTGATTGCGCTCGTGCGACAGGGTGTGGTCAACGAATACGTCATCAGCCTACTCGATGCGCAACGGGGGCAGCTCACAAAAAAACACCCCACATTCGACCATTTTTCGACGAATTTTGTAGTGACTGGGGAACAATTACAGGCATTGACCGAATTGGGGGCTGCACACGGAGTACCTCTTAACGAAAAGGAACTTAAGGAATCGAAACAGCTATTAATCACCAATTTGCGAGCAAATATAGCTCAGCGTTTATATGGTATGGAGGCGTTCTATCGGATTGTGAACGATGCCGATCACGTGACTTATCAGCGTGCCGTCGAGGTGCTGAAAGCGTGGGAAAAAGAGGGGTTTGCAAAGGCGATTAATTTCGTAAAGCAGTAGGTTATCGCTGATTTTTATTATCTTTACGCTCAAAATAATTTGAAAATATGGATATTGCAAAATATATTGTGCTCGTTCTCAAGGGGTGCGCTATGGGCATGGCGGACGTTGTGCCGGGAGTCTCGGGCGGAACAATCGCTTTTATTTCGGGCATCTACGAGGAACTAATCAACTCGATAAAAAGCGTTGATATGCAGGCATTCAAGATGTTAGCAATGCTCCGCTTTAGCGATTTTTGGCGGCATATCAACGGCAAATTTCTCCTTTCAGTCTTGCTTGGTGTTGCCATCTCTATTTTTTCATTGGCACGGCTAATGACCTATCTTTTGGAGTATCATCCCATCGAAATTTGGTCGTTTTTCTTCGGTCTCATTATCGCCTCATCGCTGCTGGTCGCCCGTTCGGTTGGACACTGGAATATACAGACTATCATCTCGTTCATCGTCGGCATCGTCATCGCCTACTGGATTACGGTCATCTCACCCACCGAGACTCCCAATGCGTGGTGGTTTCTGTTTTTGTCGGGTGCTATTGCAATTTGTGCTATGATTTTACCCGGCATTTCAGGTGCTTTCATCTTGCTGTTAATGGGTAAGTATCAATATATTATGCAGGCTGTTGGTGATTTTAATCTTCCCGTAATTATCATTTTCGTTTTGGGTGCTACCACGGGAATTATCTCATTTTCGCACCTGCTTTCGTGGCTGCTCAAACATTGGCACGACTGTACAATTACCCTACTCATGGGCTTCATGATTGGCTCGTTGAACAAGGTCTGGCCATGGAAAGAGAGCGTGGAGACCTATATAAATAGCCACGGCGAGGTGTTACCGCTGATTGAACGCAACGTCACACCACACCAATTTACGGCGGCAACAGGCACTGATTCGCAAGTGTTGTTAGCCATAACAATATGTATATTAGGATTTTTACTGATTTATGCCGTGGAGTTGATTGGTGCCATGGTACTCAAAAAACGGTCATGAAGCAATATGGACTAATCGGGTTTCCGCTCGCACATTCAGCGTCAGCGCGCTATTTCAATGACAAATTCGCGCACGAGCAAATCATCGATTGCCAATATAAACTATTTGAGCTTCAATCAATTGACGAACTACCTCATCTGTTGGCTGATAATCCCGATTTGAGAGGTTTTAACGTCACAATTCCCTATAAACAACAAATCATCCCCCTACTCACGCACCTCAGCGAGCAGGCGCAATGGGTAGGTGCCGTCAACTGCGTGCGGCGCAATGGCGACCAATTGACGGGCTACAACACCGATGTGATGGGGTTGCGTGCTGCATTGGCGCAGTTGCTGGGTGTCGATGTGCCCGAACGTGCATTGGTGCTCGGCACGGGTGGCGCGTCGCAAGCGGTGCAATATGTGCTCGCAGAGATGGGTGTGGAATTTGATTTGGTGTCGCGCGACCCTGCAAAGGGAAATTTCACCTACGACAATCTGCCATGTGACGAGGTGGCGACACATCGTCTGATTATTAACACTTCACCCGTGGGAATGTTCCCACACGCGGACGCAGCACCGCGCATTCCCTACGCTTTCGTCACCCCCGACCACTATCTGCTCGATTTGGTTTACAACCCCGCACTCACGTCGTTTCTCGACTATGGTCAGCAGCGCGGTGCACATATTTTGGGTGGGCAAACGATGCTCGAAACACAAGCCGAGGCATCGTGGATAATTTGGAATAGCTAAAAAACCTCGCAGGCAGTACGCTTGCGAGGTTTTTTTGTTCGATAAAATGGTCAATTCAACGATTTTGCAGCAGTTGTTTCGCCAAATCGTAGTCCGACTCGCTGACCATGATCTGCGCCGGTATTGCACCAAGATAATTGGTCGCCATATACTCGTTGCGGATGGTGGATTTAATGCCGGCACTTTGGAGGATGGATTTTGTAATCTCAGCCTCGGTAATGGTGTTATACTCCGCCACTACGACTAATGTTTCGTCTTTCATGATGTGTGTGGTTTATGTTGGTGATCTAAAATTAAACATTTTGTTGCTTATATGCAAACGTATTGCCGAAATTTTTTAAAGATTTTTTTGTATCTTTGTTTCGATTAAGAAACTCACACTGTAAAAATGCCCAACTTCGTACATCTCCACGTCCACACACAGTACTCCATTCTCGATGGAGCTGCTGCCATCAAACCGCTAATCAAGCGTGCGAAGGCTCTTGGCATGGAGGCAATTGCGATTACCGATCACGGCAATATGTACGGTGTGAAAAATTTTCACGACACGGCTCAAGACGCAGGAATCAAGCCAATTTTAGGTTGTGAAGTCTACGTGGTGAAGAATCGCTTCGAAAAAGACAAGGACGAGAAGGCGGGCGACCACTTAATCCTGCTCGCCAAGAATCTTGAGGGTTATCACAACCTCTGCAAGATGGTCTCTTACTCCTTTACCGAGGGTTTTTATTACAAGCCACGCATTGACAAACAGTTGCTTGAGCAGTATCACGAAGGGTTAATTTGCTGCTCGGCGTGTCTGGGTGGCGAGCTTCCACAGGCAATCATGCACAACGATTTGGCGGAAGCTGAGCGTGTTGTGCAGTGGTTCAAGGGGGTTTTTGGCGACGACTACTACCTCGAAATGCAGCTGCATCACTCCGGAGAACCGCAGAAAGATGCCGATGTGTATGAGAATCAACTGCGTGTAAATAAAGTCATTTTGAATCTTGCAGCGCAGTACGAAATAAAATATATTTGCTCAAACGATGTGCATTTCATCCTTGCGGAGGATGCACCTGCACACGACCATTTGATCTGTCTCAACACGGGGCGCGACTTGGACGATTCAAAACGAATGCGCTACACGTACCAAGAATACCTCAAATCGCCAGACGAGATGGCTGCAATTTTTGCAGCACATCCTGAAGCGTTGGCAACCACCATCGAAATTGCAAATAAAGTTGACTCCTATGAGTTGACTCACGCTCCATTGATGCCCAACTTTGCTCCGCCTGAAGATTTTCCGATTCCTTTCGAGCAGATGCGCACGTCGTTCGTCAAAAAGATAAAGGACGAGGCGTTGCTGACTGAAATTGCCACCAGTACGACGATTGCAGAGTTGGAAAAATTGGTTGATGGCAACAAAGATTTGAACGACAAATTGATGGTAGCTAAGCAATATTGCTACCTTAAAGATTTGACCTACAAGGGTGCACACAAACGATACCCAGACAAGGAATGGACGGAAAAAGTTGAGCAGCGCATACAATATGAATTGGACACGATTGAGTGGATGGGCTTTCCGGGCTACTTCCTCATTGTGTGGGACTACATTCGAGCGGCGCGCGAAATGGGCGTGTCGGTCGGTCCGGGACGTGGCTCGGCGGCTGGCTCTGTCGTTGCCTACTCATTGAAAATCACCAATATAGACCCACTTAAATACGATCTTCTGTTCGAGCGTTTTCTCAATCCCGAACGTATTTCACTCCCCGATGTCGATGTCGATTTCGATGAGGATGGACGTGCCGAAGTGCTGAAATACTGTGTGCAAAAATATGGGCAAAAACGTGTAGCTCAGATTGTTACATTCGGCACAATGGCTCCGAAGATGGCAATTAAAGATGTGGCTCGCGTGCAGAAATTAGCACTTTCGGAGAGCGATCGCCTCTCGAAGTTAGTGCCTGACAAAATTACTCCCGACAAGAAAAAAGGCGAAACAGCCTTTGATTTTGTCTTCAAAGAGTCGCCTGAGTTGGCTGCCGAACGCGAATCGCCTAATCAGCTAATACGCAACACATTGAAGTACGCCGAGAAGCTCGAAGGCTCCATTCGACAAACGGGTGTACACGCTTGCGGTGTGATTATCGGACAAGACGATTTGGAGAAATTTGCCCCCATGGCGGTTGCCAAAGATGCCGATTTGAACGTGGTGGAATTCGAGGGCAAGGAAGTTGAGAGCATTGGTTTGATTAAAATGGACTTCCTCGGACTGCGCACGCTATCGATTATCAAAGACGCAGTGGACAACATCAAAGAAGTTCATGACGTTGATATAGATATAGATACGATTCCGTTGGTGGACGATTTAACCTACGAAGTTTTTGCACGTGGCGACACCACAGGGCTCTTTCAGTTCGAGTCGCCCGGAATGAAAAAGCACCTGCGCAACCTGAAACCCAACCGCTTCGAGGATTTGATTGCGATGAATGCCCTTTATCGCCCGGGTCCGATGGAGTACATCCCGAAGTTCATTGCCCGCAAATTAGGACAGGAACCTGTGACCTACGAAATTCCGGATATGGAGGAGTATCTAAATGATACTTATGGCATTACGGTCTATCAGGAGCAGGTCATGTTGCTATCGCAGAAGCTCGCTGGCTTCACCGGAGGCGAGGCGGATACGCTGCGTAAAGCGATGGGTAAGAAGAAGCGCGACGTACTGGATAAGATGAAGCCGAAATTCATTGCCGGCTGTCGCGAACGGGGTCACGATGAGAAGGTGTGCGACAAAATTTGGGGTGACTGGGAGGCATTTGCCTCCTACGCATTCAACAAATCGCACTCCACTTGTTATGCCTATATCGCCTACCAAACAGGCTATCTGAAAGCACACTATCCGTCGGAATTTATGGCGGCACTGCTGAGCCGAAATCTTGCTGACATCAAGCAGATTACGCTCTACATGAGCGAGTGTAAACGCATGGGTATCAATGTAAAGGGACCAGATGTCAACGAGTCAATGCGCAACTTTTCATCCAACAAAGCAGGTGATGTACGCTTTGGATTAGCGGCCATAAAAGGGGTCGGCGAAGCGGCTGTCGACTCACTGATCGCCGAGCGAAAGGAGCACGGGAAATTCAAAGATATATACGACTTCATGCAACGTATAAATTATAACGTTGTGAATCGCAAGTCATTAGAAAATTTAGCCTATGCAGGCGGATTCGATTCGATTGCGGGTTTCTCGCGCGATAAATTCTTCGGCATCGACCAACGCGATAGTAGCGGAGTCACCTTCATTGAACTTTTGACTCGCTACGGACAACATTATCAAGCCGAAAAAAACAATGCTCAGCAGAGTTTATTTGGCGGTGGTGGCGATGTGGATATTCAACCGCCCACGGTTCCTTCGTGCGCTGATTGGACGCAGCTTGAAACTTTGACCAAGGAACGCGAGATGATTGGACTCTATCTCTCAGCGCATCCATTGGACGAATACAGCGTCATCATCAACCATATGTGCAAGACTCAACTATCTGATTTAGATAATATTGAACCATTTAATGGGCAAGAAATTGCAGTGGCTGGCATGGTGATTAGTGTACAAAACCTGATGACTAAAACGGGCAAACCATGGGGTAAATTTCTGCTCGAAGATTACAATGGGACACACGAATTTTCTCTTTTTAGCAAAGATTACGAAAATTTCCGCAAATATCTTTTTGTGGACTATTTCCTCTTCATTCGCGCCAAAGTGCAGCCGCGTCCTTACAACAATAAGGAGCTGGAAATGAAGATTATATCTATGGTACAGTTGCAGGAGATGCGCGACACGATGATTAAGGAGATGCACGTGCAACTGCCCCTCGAGGAGGTCACAACCGACCTAATCAAGGAGCTGACACAAAAGGTGAAGGAGTCGAAGGGCTCTACCCTGCTGCGAGTTAAGCTTTACGACCGCGAAAATCAAGTCGCACTCAACCTCTATTCGAAGTCACACAAAGTGGGGCTAACGACCGATTTAGTATCGTACCTCGACGACCATTTTATCAAGTACTCTATTATGTAAAAAACCTATAATACACTTAAAATCTTAAAGTTATGGCATTAGAAATCACAAAAGAGAATTATGAGCAAATCGTTGCTTCGGAGCTTCCCGTAGTAATGGATTTTTGGGCAGAATGGTGCGGTCCTTGCCGCGCAATTACCCCCTTCATCGAGGAAATTGCAAAAGAATACGAGGGCAAAGCCATCGTTGGCAAGTGCAATGTGGAGGGAAATGACGACATCGTAATGAATTACGGCGTGCGCAACATCCCCACTGTCATCTTCCTCAAAGGCGGCAAACTTATTGACAAACAGGTAGGTGCCTGTCAGAAAAGTGACCTCGTAGCAAAACTCGAGAAATTGCTGTAATGATCAGAAATATAGATTATTACGGGCTAAACGCCGTGGAGTTCTCGAAAGGGGACTACACGGCGTTGCTCATTCCGTCGATGGGGGCGAACCTAATTCGATTGGCAAATACACGCCTTGGAGTGGAGATTTTGCGCACGCCTACACAAACCGAAATCGCAACTTTCATCGGTCGCCCGCACGTCTACGGACTACCCGTACTTTTTCCACCTAACCGCATTACCGACGGGCGTTTCGTCGCTAACGGACGGACTTATCAATTTCCGATTACAATTGCTCGCGAGAATAATTATCATCATGGAATACTTAAGAGTCAACCATTTATGGTCTCAAAAGCGCGCGAAACTGCGGAAGAAGTGTTGATTGAATGTCGCTATTATTCGAACGTGGTGACGGATGCCATCTACAAGAATTTTCCGCATGAATTCAAGTGCAAAATAATTTACAAACTCACGAACGAGGGGCTGGAGCACGAAATTATGTTTGGCAACAAGAGTGCGGAACCTATGCCCATAGGTGTGGGATTTCATACACCTCTTCAAATTCCGTTTGCGGGGGGCGCAGCATCGGATTATGTGATGCGCGTGGCGGTGGATCAACAAGCGGAGTTGAGTGAGCGTAACGTTCCGACTGGCAAGCTATTACCTCTATCTGCGCGCTATGCTAAATTACGTCAAGGCGGATTGCAAGTCACCGAATGCGAGCCCATTGAAGCGGGATTCACTCTACGTGAAATCGAGGTTGACGGTGCACCCTACCGCGGCGCGCTGGTCGAAAACATCCGTACAGGGGTGCGAACATTCTACGAAGTGGATTATCGCACCATCTACTGGACCATCTGGAACAACGGGGGCAACCAACCCTACTGCTGCCCCGAACCGCAATCGTGGGCTACAAATGCACCAAATAGTGCCAATCGCGAAGCCGCAGGGTTCCAAACTATCGCTCCGGGTGACAAATGGTCGATGAAATTTCGGCTCTACGCTCGCTGATTGCGTCCGAATTGGCAGTCGTCGACTGACATTATGACAGAGAAAAGGGCGTGGCACACCGTTTGATAATCTGATAAGAAAGAATAAACTTAAAAGCAATAAAAAGATATGAAAAACGGAAAAATTGGAGTTACAACGGAAAATATATTTCCGGTAATTAAAAAATTCTTGTACTCAGATCACGAGATTTTTCTTCGCGAGCTGATTTCTAATGCGGTAGATGCCACACAGAAGATGAAAACCCTCGCTTCAATTGGAGAAGCTAAGGGAGAATTGGGCGATTTAACCATTCGTGTGTCGGTCGACAAAGAGGCTAAAACCCTCACGGTAGTTGACCACGGCGTCGGTATGACCGCCGATGAAGTGGATAAATACATCAACCAGATTGCCTTCTCAGGTGCCGAGGAGTTCATGGAAAAATACAAAGATCAGGCAATAATTGGTCATTTCGGACTCGGATTCTACTCGTCATTTATGGTTTCAGACAAGGTCGAAATCACGACTCGCTCCTACAAAGAAGGCGCAAAAACAGTCCATTGGAGCTGCACAGGTACACCCGAATTCGAAATGCAAGAGACTGATGATGTGCATGATAGAGGTACAACCATTGTACTTCACCTGTCCGAAGATTGTCTGGAATATGGCGAGCAAACGAAAGTCGAAGATTTGCTGCGCAAGTACTGTCGTTTTCTGCCCATTGCCATTGCTTTTGGCAAGGTCAAGGAGTGGAAAGATGGCAAATATGTCGATACGGATAAGGAAAATATCATCAATGACACGGATCCGCTGTGGACACGCAAGCCTGCGGAGATTACGGAGGAGCAATACAAGGAATTTTACCACCAACTCTACCCCACGGGTGAGGATCCGCTCTTCTCGATTCACCTCAATATCGACTATCCATTCCATTTGACAGGTATTCTGTATTTTCCGAAAATCCACAACAATTTCGAGATTCAGAAAAATAAAATTCAACTTTACTCGAATCAAGTTTTCGTAACAGATCAAGTGGAAGGCATTGTGCCTGAATACTTAACGTTGTTGCACGGCGTGATTGACTCGCCCGATATTCCGCTCAATGTGTCGCGCAGCTATCTTCAAAGCGATGCCAATGTAAAGAAAATTTCGAGTTACATCACCCGCAAAGTTGCCGATCGTCTGCAAGAACTTTTCAACACAATGCGTGCAGATTATGAGGCAAAATGGGATGATTTGAAAATTTTTATTCAGTATGGAATTCTGACCGATGAGAAATTTGCCGAGAAGGCAGCGGAGTTCATGTTACTCAAAAATGTCGATGGTAAATACTTCACAACCAAGGAGTACAATGAATTAGTGAAGGAAAATCAAACCGACAAAAACAAATCTGTGGTCTATCTTTATGTGGACGATTCGATTGAAAAAGCATCGTTTGTCGAGGCAGCACGCAACAAAGGTTACGACGTGCTCGATATGGGTGGACAGCTTGATAATCACTACATTGGATGGTTCGAATCGAAACATAAAGAGAGCCGCTTTGCCCGTGTGGATAGCGATGTAATCGACAAGCTGATTCCGAAAGACGAGCAACTAAAGATGTCGCTGACCGCAGTTCAGCAAGAGGTTTTGCGCCCCGTATTCGAGAGCCAACTACCTAAAGATGAGAAGATTCAATACAACATTTCATTCGAGGCAATGACTGCCGACGCTGCACCTGTGGTCATCACGCAAAACGAATTCATGCGACGCATGAAGGAGATGGCAGCGATGAGCGGCAATAATGGCATGAACCAATTCTACGGTCAGATGCCCGACAATTTCACCATTGCTGTGAATGGAAATAATCCAATTGTGATTGACATTCTGGACGATGCGGAGAGGACTTACGGTGACAAATTGAAGAGCATTACGAAGAAAATTGATGCCGCGGTTGCCGAGGAAAAACGCTTCGACGAGGTGGTGAAAGATAAAAAAGAGGAAGAATTTACCGCCGAAGAGAAGACGACGCGCGAAGAGATTTCTAAGAAAATTGTCACGCTGCGCGACGAGCGCAATACGCGTCTGACGGAGATTGGGCACGACAACAAATTGGTAAAACAGATTATTGATTTAGCTCTCTTATCGAACGGTATGCTCAAGGGCAAAAACCTCTCTGAGTTCATTCAACGCAGCATTTCGCTGATTGAAAAATAGATGCATCCCAGTGCATAATCGCCAGCGCGCCGTTGCAATTCGATTGCAACGGCGCGCTTTATAATAACTTAAACATCAGAATGTGTAATCGTTTATCTCTCGCAAGCCCAATAACAAATCGTGCACCGACATTCGTTTTTTACCTGCAACTTGCAGCTCATCGAGGACAATCCACCCATCGACACACGCCACACGAATCAAATTTCGGTTATCGCTTTCGATAGTTCCGCATAACACACTGTGCGATATCGCCTCGAAGTGAGCCGCAAAAATTTTTGCCGAAGATTCCTCGACACCCTCCCTGCGCATCGGGCTCCAAGCCGCAGGATAAGGCGAAAGCCCCCGCACAAAATCAATGATTTTTTTGCCCGATAACGACCAGTTAATGCGACAATCCTCCTTGAAAATTTTAGGCGCAGGACGCAACATTGTCTCATCCGTATCTTCCTGAAGGATAGGCGTTATCTGCCCCAATGCGATTTTGTCTACCGTCTCCGTAACCAGTGTCGAACCGCGGTGCATCAGCTCATCGTAGAGCGTGCCGACCGTCGCATCGGAAGCAATTGGCACACGTACCTGACCCAGAATTGCCCCCTTATCTATTTCGTGATTCAACAAAAAAGTGGTCACTCCCGTCACGCATTCGCCATTGATAATTGCCCAATTTATCGGTGCAGCACCGCGATATTGTGGCAATAGCGAGGCGTGAAGATTAAATGTGCCATATTTCGGCATTGCCCAAATCACCTCAGGCAACATACGAAAAGCGATAACAATCGCTAAATCAGGCTGTAACATCTCCATAGCAGCGACAAATTCGGGCGATTTCAGCTTTTCGGGTTGCAAGATGGGCAGCGCAAGCTCACGAGCCGCGATTTTCACATCACTCTCGTGCAATTTCTGTCCGCGTCCCGCAGGCTTATCAGGCGTAGTGACCACAGCAACAACGTTGTAGCCATTCGCAACCAAAGCACGGAGTGACTGCACAGCAAATTCAGGAGTGCCCATAAATACTATACGCAATTGCTTGGCATTCATAGTTTTAAAAAGTTATATGCACGGACCTTTCATCCAAATATGCGCACAATCTACACACTAAGCGTGTTTGCAAAGTCCTAACTTGTGATTCATACGCAACTCCTTAGTTTCCAAGTAGCTGAGGTTGTATTTGTTCGGTTCGATAAGGATGGGAATAATCTCGTCGATGTAGAGCCCATAGCCCTCCAATCCAGCACGTTTGAGCGGATTGTTGGTCATCAGACGCATATGTTTGATGTTTAATTCACGCAAAATACTTGCACCAATTCCATAATCGCGTTCGTCGATTCCAAAGCCTAATTTCACATTGGCATCTACGGTGTCAAGTCCCTCTTCCTGAAGCTTATATGCCTCAATCTTATTGAACAAACCGATACCGCGACCCTCTTGATTAAGGTAGACAATCGCACCGCGACCCTCTTTTTCAATCATACGCATTGACGCGTGGAGCTGCGCTCCGCAATCGCAGCGACATGAACCCAAAATATCGCCCGTCGCGCACGATGAATGGACACGAACCAGCACCGAATCGTTTTCATTCCACTCACCCTTGGTGAGTGCAATGTGCTCCAATCCATTACTTTTTTGGCGGAAAGCCGTGATATGGAAATGTCCCCACTCGGTCGGCATATCCGCCGTGGCACCCTTCTCGACAATCGACTCTTCACGCAATCTATAAGCGATAATATCGGCAATAGAGACGATTTTGAGATTGAATTTTTTAGCAATTTCCAACAATTGTGGCAGTCGTGCCATCGTACCGTCCTCGTTCATGATTTCAATCAGAGCACCAGCAGGTTGCAATCCTGCCATGCGAGCCAAATCGACCGCCGCTTCGGTATGCCCCGGACGGCGCAGCACCCCTTTTTGACGAGCACGCAACGGGTTGATATGTCCCGGGCGACCCAGATCAGAGGGCTTCGTATTGGGATCAGCAAGCGCACGAATTGTGGCGCAGCGATCGTGAATCGAGACCCCCGTAGTGCAGCCTTCGCCCAACAAATCGACTGTGATTGTGAACGGTGTACCGAGCAACGAAGTGTTGTTCGACTCCATCATATCCAAATCCAACTGCGTGCACCGCTCCTCGGAGAGGGGACAGCAAAGCACACCGCGCCCCTCGTGCAACATGAAATTCACGATTTCGGGGGTAATTTTCTCTGCTGCAAGGACGAAGTCACCTTCATTTTCGCGATCTTCGTCATCGACAACAATCACTATTTTTCCATTACGGAAGTCTTCAAGGGCTTCTTCTACGCTGTTCAGTACTTTGCTTGTCATTTTATTTTGTTTTTATGTTTTTTATTCTATTTTTAATTTTGGACATTCGGCGCGAGCTCCAATCTTTAAATGCTTTATACTTAATAATATACCAATCAGTATCGAGCAACGAAGAGTCGTTGGTTGCTTTATATATAAGGTATGCCGCCACGGGGGCAAGGATGAACGTGGAGAGCCACATACCATACACCGCCTCCCACGTACCCTCTTTTGCAAATTTCTGCCCCGTGATTGAGATGATGTAATAGATGACGAAAAAGATGACCGAGATGACAATCGGCATACCCAATCCACCCTTGCGGATGATGGCTCCAAGGGGAGCTCCAATAAGGAAGAAAATCAAAATCGAAACGGGAAGTGACCACTTGCCGTGCCACTCTATCTTACTGCGATAGAGTTGATTAAGTGCATCTTTTGCCGATGTTTCATCGAAAGCAAACATGGCTCGTGAATTTTTTGACATATTGCGTGCCTGCATCCAAATATCGGCCTTGTCGCGCATGGCGAGCGGAGCCAAAGAGTCCACAAACAGACAATCACGGAAGTTGCTTTTATCCTTCATTAGGCTATCAGGCAGCGGCAGAACGGTGATATCCTCCGAAAAGATATTGTCCTTGAGCAGCGGTTCATAGGAGCGTGTAGTGGCGGAGTTGACAATTTTTTCGAGCGAGTCGATAGCAATCTCCAACTCATTGATATTCTTGGTTTGGCTATTGTTCGAGAAGCCGTTTTCGTCAGTTCGTTCCATCGCAAAACCAGCCATCGGAATCGACATATCTTGTTTATCAAACGTATTGTGTGTCAGCGCACTATTGCTGTACCACTGACTATTGCGAGTCTGCTCATAGTTTTGACCGTGGTAGAGCGACACCATCAAAAAACGCTTGTTATCCGACAGCCGAATATAGCCCGAATCGGCAACAATCGTACGCATATTATCGTTCACATCGCGGTTGTCGTAAATCAGCACATCGGTCAGCAGCTTAGTATCAGGATCTTGATGCCCCACACGAATGCTCATGTTTTCGATACCATTAAAAAACAATCCATCTTGAAACTCGATAACTTGCTTTTGGTTACGAATATCGTACTGCATACTGAACAGCTTTTTGTTTGCCGCCGGAACCAAGTTATTGGCAATAAAGAAGCTGCCTACGGCAATGGCACTCACAATAATCATCAATGGTTGGATAATCTTCGGCAGTGACATACCCGCCGATTTCATAGCGAGCAACTCGTAGTTTTCGCCCAGATTACCCATTGTCATGATTGCCGCCAGCAACATGGCCAACGGCAGTCCCATCGGAATCATGTTCGCCATGGCGTAGCAAATCAGCTCGGCAATGATGTCGATACTAAGACCTTTCCCCACCAGTTCGTCGATATAACGCCACATGAAATTCATCATCAGCACAAACATAACGATGAAGAAAGTTAGAATCATAGGACCCAGATAGGACTTAAGTATAAACTTATGTATGGTTTTCATCCGCGTACCGGCTTTTTTTTGCTACGCAAAGATAGCAGTTTTACTGTAATAAGCGTCAAAGTAAGTGCAAATATTATGGCGGCACCGGGTGGCACCTCAAAATTATAGCTCATTGCTAACCCCGCCACATTACCAGTTACAGCAACCACAGGTGCAGTGAAAGCAATTGTGCGATACGACTTTGTGAGTGTATTGACGATTGCTACGGGCATGGTGACAAGTGAAATCAACAACACAATTCCCATGATACGAATTGACAGCACGATGGTCACAGCAATTAATGCAGCCATCAAATAGGATATGATTTTGGTATGAATGCCACGACTGCGAGCAAATTCGCGATCGAAAGCAACATACATCACTGGACGCAACCAAAGGACAGCTCCCACCACCACGCCAAGCGTAAGGATACCGAGTGCCACTACATCGAAATTCGTCACCGAGATGATGCTTCCGAACAGATATGCAGACAAATCACCCGACGTGTAGCCCGGACGCAAACTCATGAAAAAAGCTCCGACCGCCATGCCCACCGACCAGATGATGCCGATGGCAGAATCTTCGCGTATACGCCCGCGATCGCTCGCCCATTCGATGCCTAATGCCGAAGCTACGGCAAAAATCATAGCTCCCAAAATCGGATTTGCCCCAAGATAGAAGGCGATGCCCAATCCGCCAAACGAAGAGTGAGTGATACCTCCGGCGAGGAATACCATGCGTCGGCATACCACATAGGTGCCGATGATGCCACAGGTGATTCCCGACAGAATACACGCCACGAGCGCATGGCTCAAATAGCTGTATTGCATAAGGTCATTGAAAAACTCCATCCTCTATTTTGATTCTTTAACTTGCAAATTTACGCTTTTTTATGCAAAAATGCGTGTAGTTTCGCACAGTTTTCGTAATTTCGCACAAATTATCAAGAGAATATGCAACCACGTCGAGTTAGTTTCCATACATTGGGATGTAAATTGAATTTTTCCGAGAGCTCCACGCTCGCGCGGGAGTTCGAGCAGGGCGGTTTTGAGCGGGTCGCACCCGATGCCGATGCCGATATTTGTGTTATCAATAGCTGCTCCGTCACGGAGCACGCCGATAAGAAATGCCGCAACTTAATTCGCAAATTACATCGTCGCAACCCCACAGCAATCATTGCCGTCACGGGTTGCTACGCACAGCTCAAGCCGCAGGAGATAGCCGATATTGAAGGTGTGGATATTGTATTGAGCAACAACGATAAAGGAGAGTTATATAAACACGTGGTTGAACTGTCTGGCAAGGGACGTGCGCAGGTCTACAGCTGCGACACGGATTCGCTGACCAACTTTTTCGCCGCCTTTTCGAGTAACGATCGCACGCGTGCTTTTCTGAAGGTGCAAGACGGATGTGACTACTGTTGCTCCTACTGCACCATCCACTACGCTCGCGGCTCCAGCCGCAACGCCCCCATCGCCAATGTGGTTGCCGAAGCGCGTGAAATTGCGGCTGCGGGACAAAAAGAGATTGTCATCACGGGGGTAAATACGGGCGATTTCGGGCGAACAACGGGCGAAACATTTATCGACTTACTGCGAGCTCTGAACGCCGTCGATGGAATTGAACGGTACCGCATATCGTCCATTGAACCGAATCTGCTAACAGACGATATTATAGCATTTTGCGCTGCCTCACCTAAATTTCAACATCACTTCCACATTCCCCTTCAAAGTGGATCGGATCGGGTGTTGGGTTTGATGCGTCGTCGTTATACGACGGCTCGGTTTTCCGAACGGATTGCCGCCGTACGTCGGTTGATGCCCGATGCTTTTATCGGCATTGATGTCATTGTTGGTTTTCCGGGCGAAACGGAGGAGGATTTTCAAAACACTTACGATTTTTTGGAGCAAACAGCACCTGCTTTTCTGCATATCTTCCCCTTCTCGGAGCGACAAGGGACACCCGCCGTGGAGTTGCCCCACAAAGTGCAATCGTCGATTGCCACACATCGGGTCGAAGAGCTGGAGCGATTGTGTGAAAAATTACATCACGATTTCTGTGCAAAAGCTGTGAATACAGATGATTACGTATTGTTCGAAAGTACTCTGCGCGGCGGTATGATGTATGGGTTTACAGGCACTTATCGTCGGGTGAAAGTTCCCTACAATCGTTCGCTTATCAACTCCGTGTGCCACGTACGACTGGGAAACATGGATGAAACTCACGATTTATTGGGGGAAATTGCAGATTAATTTGCTATCTTTGTGACACTAAGTTAAAAACTTAAAATTATGACTGGACTACGGAAAAAAGTTGCGGTGGGATTTCTGAGCATCGTCTGCTTGCTGTTCTTTTCGGGTATGGTTTCGTTTTTCGAGCTGAACCGTCTAAGTCGCGATACCGACGAGATTCTCAATGCCAACAAACGAAACATTGAGTTGGCAAAAGAGATGCTCGATGCGGCTCACGAACAAAATATTGCACTCATTCGCCTCTCTGTTTTTGGTGACAAGAGCTACGACAGTCTTTGCCGCAGCAGTATGGAACACCTTGAACGCACGTTGATTGTGGCACAGAACGAAGCAATTGAGAAGTCATTTCTCGATTCATTGGCATTCGTGACCACCGAATTACGGCTGCTAACGGACAACTACCTCGCCTTCGGATTGGGAGTTTCGGCAGTTCAACCAGTGGTGCAAGACACACTGGTTACGGGTCTGAGTACCAACTGGTACAACGAAAAGTATGAGGTGCTCTACGGACGGCTCACGGCAGCCATCAAGGCATACATGACCTCGACACAAAGCTCGCTTGCACCGCGCACCGAGCAGATGAAAAAGAACGCCTATCGTGCGGTGACTCCGGTGCTGATTTCGCTGGTTGTGATGATTGCAATTGTGCTGATGCTCTACTATTTCATGTCGATATATTGTGTGAATCCAATTCTGGGAATGAACAAAGGACTCAGCGATTATTTGTCGTTCCGCGTGCCATTTACAGTCAAAGCAGAGTGCACAAACGAGATGCTTGAGCTTAAGGAGAAGATTGACGCACTGATTACAATCGCCAATTCAAAACAAAATAAAGCATAGCCGACGATGAGGTTGAGCGTGGTATTACGATATGTGGGGCTGATGATGTTGTTCATCGCCGCTTTCATGCTGGTCTCCGCGGGCATTTCGTTTGTCAGCGGACGTGACTCTGCATTCTACCCTCTCTTACTCTCTTCGCTGCTCACGGCTCTGATGGGTGCTTTCCCTCTGATTTTCGTGGAGAAAGCCGAACAAATGACCAACAAGGAGGGCTACTGTATCGTGGTGGGTTCGTGGCTGATAGCCTGCGTGGTCGGGATGTTCCCCTACTTGATGTGGGGTGGCGAATTTTCACTGGTCAATGCTTGGTTCGAAAGCGTCTCCGGCTTCACAACCACCGGAGCTTCCATTTTAAACGATGTTGAAGCCCTGCCTCGCGGATTGCAATTTTGGCGAATGTCCTCCACGTGGATCGGCGGCATGGGTGTAGTGATGTTCGCCTTGGTGATTCTCCCCTCGCTCGGCAAAAATAAAATGACCCTCTCCAATGTCGAGATGTCGCCCATGGCGAAGGACAACTACCGTTACCGCACACAGATGATTGTGCAGGTGCTGGTGGTTGTTTATGTGGGTCTGACTATCCTCTCAACCGTGATGCTCAAACTTTCGGGCATGAATTGGTTCGACTCACTCTGCCACTCCATGTCCGCCTGTGCCACAAGCGGATTCTCGACAAAGAATGCGAGTATCGCCTTCTACAACAGCCCAATGATTGACACCGTACTCATCTTCACCATGGCAGTGTCGGGCACCCATTTCGGATTGATTTACGCAACAATTACAGGCAAACGCAATAATATTTTCCGTTCCGAGGTGACCCGTGTCTATTACGGTATTTTGCTCGGAGGCAGCATTGTGATTGCACTAAGTCTTTGGATTGCAGATGTCTATCCCGGATTTTTCACCGCTTTTCGCTACGCTTCATTTCAGTTGGTGTCGCTGGTCTCGACCACCGGACTTTCGAGTGCCGACTCGAATTTATGGACCCCTCTGGCAATCATCATTCTGATTTTCGGATCACTGGTCTGCGCCTGTGCCGGATCGACAGCCGGAGGTATCAAGATGAACCGTTTAGTGGTCGCAATCAAGATGATGCACACCCGATTGCGCCAACAGCAACACCCCAACGCCGTGATTCGCATTAAGCTCGACGGCATCGTGCAGGAGAGTGAGGCAGTGAATTCGGTAGCGATTTTCATCGTGGCGTACTTGATGATTGTCTTGGCTGGCACGGTGGTCGCTGCGGCATTTGGAGTGGATTTACTCTCCGGGTTCACGGGCGCGGTGGCGTGTATGGGTAACGTAGGTCCCGGATTTGGTGCGGTAGGGTCAATGGATAACTATTCGGAGCTACCCATCGCGGTGCGTTTTTCGAATAGCTTACTGATGTTATTCGGACGTTTGGAGATTTTCGGACTCATTCAGTTGTTCATGATTAAATGGTGGAAATAAAGAAAATAGTAAACTATGCTTTCTAAAATTTACATAGCCGTATGTATGTCGGTATTCCTCGCTTTTGGTGCTGTGGCTCAACAAGTTTCACCACGCATTGCCGGTTTGGAAGACAATGAAGAGTATATGTCGCTGCTTCGTGAGGATGCTCATTTGCAGCAGCGCGAAGATTCGATTGTCAACAGTGTGAACACCATCCGACAACAGTTTCGCGACAATCCGGATAACAGACAACAGTACACGAAAGATATTCTTGCACTCGAAGAGCAAATTTTTAAAATTCGCAATGCCAAAGGCCGTCTGATTGACCGCATCAGCACAATCGAACAGGAGTGGGTAATCTCCAATCTCGATATGCCACACCCC
>JAVVWE010000011.1:28577-49519 GCA_036652255.1 Alistipes sp.
TGTTGGGCAAATATAAAACCTTGCAGGGTCTGAATGCTGTTCTATCCGACTCACTCGCCGCGACATGGAACTATATCTTTGATAATAAAAGCTATGCTTACAACTATCTGCTGGATAAGTTGGGGCAAGATAATCTTTTAATGCAAGAGGAAAAATCACTCTTCAACGCTTCGCAAAAACTATCTGAAATACGCGGACAATACGCCTCGGATGCGGTGTGTGACTATTTTCTGCGCAAATTAGTCGCTGTGAATCATGAGATTCAAGTCGCGAATCTGCTGCAATTGGAGGAGGCACGAGACTCTCTGCGCGGAGTAATGGCGCAACTCAAAGAGGTCGATTATCAACTGCCAAAAATCACTGTTACCGAGCGTTACTTCCTCGATTTCGCCCCCATTGAATTCTCCTCGGCAAAATATAATGCCGAAAATCCAATCCCCCCATGCCGCGTCTACCTGCATGGAACCATGTACCGCATTCTAATTGGTAGTTTCAACGACAAACAACCCGCATCTGCGTTTCGTGGAGCTTGTCCACTGGGATATATCGTTGATGATCAAGGTAAATGGTGCTACTACGCAGGAGGATTTGCCACCGAATCAGCAGCAAAAGAGGCTCTCCAAGAACTCAAGTCCAGAGGTTTTTCGCGTCCTGAAATTGTAATGTGGCACGATGGTCAACTACACAATTTGACGCACGTTTCGGGACAAACAATCACTTATAAAATTGAAATCCACAGTACTGCATCGCTGCCCGATGGCATAAAAATCCTGCTTACCACCTCGGCAGCGACTCACGAACTCGCGCGCGTGGGTGAAGAGTTGTTTGTCATTGGTGCATTCGAAACGCGTGACGAAGCTGACAAGATGGCTGCGGCAATTCGTGCGACAGACGGCTCACTCGAAATAAAAGTGTCGGAATCAATCGAAAATGTGAATTAAATAATTATCTTTGGTTCGATTAATTAAACCAATATGGAAATGACCTTTATTATTCTTCTCATTCTATTCGGTGTCCTCTTTTTAGTGGCAGAACTTGTTTTGTTACCGGGGGTCTCGATTGGCGCAGTATTATCACTAACGTGCTATGGAAGTGCTATTTACATCTCATTTCGCGACTACGGTATGGCGACAGGTGCGGTGGTCACATTGGTTGTTATTGTGCTGTCAATTGCCGCGACCATCCTCTCGTTGCGCGCCAAGACGTGGCAGCGATTTTCGCTCCATCAGAAGGTTCCCTCGTCCAGCATGACGATGCCCGCTGAGCAAAATGTGAAGATTGGGGATCGCGGCGTGACCCTTTCGCGCCTTTCACCGATGGGCAAGGTCGAGATTGGCAATCAGATTTTCGAAGCTAAATCGCTCGATGCCTATGTTGATCCGAAAACTACGGTCGAGGTGGTGGGTTTCGAGAATTTTAATATTATCGTAAAAACAACCAAATAAAACTATTAAATATGGAATTACAAGTGGGCTTGATCGCGTTGATCGTCTTTGTGAGCTTTTTTGCCGTTTGGCTCCTTTTTTACTTCATTCCCGTGGGATTATGGTTCTCGGCTTTGGTTTCGGGCGTACGGCTGAGCCTACTCCAACTCATACTCATGCGTTGGCGTAAAGTTCCGCCCTCGGTTATCGTCACCTCAATGATTGAGAGTACAAAGGCTGGTTTGAGTCTCGATGCCAATGAGTTGGAAGCTCACTACCTCGCTGGAGGCAATGTCACCAGTGTCGTACACGCACTGGTTTCGGCTCAGAAGGCGAACATCATGCTCGACTTCAAGATGGCTACAGCCATTGACTTGGCAGGTCGCGATGTGTTCGAGGCGGTGCAGATGTCGGTCAATCCAAAAGTCATCAATACTCCTCCCGTGGCAGCCGTGGCAAAAGACGGTATTCAGTTGATTGCTAAAGCGCGCGTCACGGTACGCGCCAATATCAAACAATTGGTAGGTGGTGCGGGTGAAGAGACCGTACTGGCACGTGTCGGTGAAGGCATTGTCTCATCGATTGGTTCTGCCGAATCGCACAAGATTGTCCTTCAAAATCCAGATTCGATTTCGCGCGTTGTGCTGGAAAAAGGGCTGGATGCAGGTACTGCATTTGAGATTTTATCCATTGATATTGCAGATATTGATGTCGGCAAGAACATTGGTGCTCAGTTGCAAATGGATCAAGCTGAGGCAGATAAGAATATTGCACAAGCTAAGGCAGAGGAACGTCGTGCTATGGCAGTCGCCCTCGAACAGGAGAACAAAGCCAAAGCACAAGATGCTCGTGCCAAGGTGATTCTCGCCGAAGCGGAGGTTCCGCTGGCTATGGCAGAGGCATTTCGCAACGGCAATTTAGGCGTGATGGACTACTACAAAATGAAAAACATTATGGCTGATACCACGATGCGTGAGACCATTGCGCGTCCTGAGAAGAAATAACCATGCTGTCCGAAACATAGTTTAACCTTCGGCAATCCCCAAGCCTACCGGTGAGGGCAAACGAGAAGACGCAACAATGAGAGTGCGCCCACATCAAATGATGTGGGCGCACTCTGTTGTTAATATACTTTTTCGGGTAACGTCTCACCTTCAGGCTGCCCCTCAAGGTTGTCGCGCCACTTAATTGCAGCGTGCGTACCATCGCAATAGGGCTTATTGCCCGACTGCCCACAACGGCACACCACAATACGATTGCGAATTTCATACGCCTCTCCATCTTCGCGTTTGAGGGCGATACCACCACGAATCCACAATCCACCACTGGCTCCGATAGCTGCATCCTCAATTAATCCAAGACTGGGCTCAAATTTATATTCGTAGGGTTTCATTGTCGCATTGTCCCACACCGTAAGTCGTCCACTGGGACACATCGATGCTTCGCGAATGGCAAGTTTGCGCGCATCAGACTCACGCGACTGCTCAACCAACGACCACACATTGCGTCGCGTATCGCAAAAACGCGCAAAAGTGCAGTATTTTTCATTGTCGGTCATTGAAACAGTCACCCCTTCTGTCGTCTCCACGTGGTTTTGCAACGATTCAACCACCGCTGTTAGTTTCGGATTCCACTCCGCCTTGGTGTGTGAACCGTCGCAGTAGGGTTTGCGATGTGAAGTGCCACAGCGACACAGTGCGGTTGGCTCTGCCTCAGTCGAAAAGTGCTTTCCCTCCTGAAAATACCAACTTTCGTTTTGGTCGTTTGGCATGATGAACTGCTCAGCGAGCGGAGGTCGTCCGTAGACCAAATACGGACCTTTTTCGGTGACTGTAATGCTGTATTTAGCATCGGCAGGCGAACTTCCGGTTTCAATTTTCAATTTTGACATACTTTTTGCATTTAAGAATCGTTACACATCATGTGGCAAGAACTATTCCTAAATAGAAATAATTGAATGACTGTGTAGGATTTATCCCGCTTTTTGGTATCTTTGCAAAGATTTTTTAACTGGAAATAAAGTGATGAATAAATTGATAAACAGAACGGTAAAATGGGCTTTCACCTTCGTTGTGGCAGCCGCACTTTTTGGTGCATGCAGCAAAGATGAAGATTCCGCATGGATGTCGCTTGATAGCGATGTTCTTTTTGTTGGTGGTTGGGGACAAACGGAGACGATGCGCTTCACCTCAGAGAATCTACAAAGTGTGACGGTGACCGACATACCCAAGGGGTGGGACATCACAGCCGATGTTGTAACTAAAATCATCACTGTGACCACACCTAAGGTGCAGGCAGATACGGTAAAAATATCAGGCACGGTGATAATCACAGGTCGCAGTTACGAAGGTAATCACCTCGTCAACAAGCTTTTTGTTGCCATTGCAGACCGAACAGATTTGTCGGCTCAGCAGTCTAATTGCTATATTTTATCCAAGCCGCACACCGAATATAGTATGGAGGTTACAAAAAAAGGGGAGACTACGGAGGTGCTGCCAACCGCAAATGCGAAAATAATTTGGCAGACGACAAAGGATTTGATTAAATATTTAAAGTATAAAGATGGCAAAGTAACTTTCTACGTCAATGGCGACGACAAAGGCGCACTGGTGGAGGGTAATGCGCTGGTAGGTGCCTACGATGGCGCAGGTAACTTGCTGTGGAGCTGGCATTTGTGGGCTGTCGATGCCACAGATATTCAACAACAAACCTACGCCAATGGCAAGACCTTTATGTCATTGAACTTGGGTGCATTGGGCAACTCGAACTCCACAAATGCTGAAATACTCGCTTCATACGGTCTTTTCTACCAATGGGGGCGCAAAGAGCCGTTTGTCGGTCCACGAACTTACGATGCGGCAAAAGCTCAAAATCATGCTCTATATAATGGTGAGGGGCGCACAGTCGTTGTCGCATATCAAGAATCTACTGCCGAGATTGGCACAACCACCTACGCTGCCACACATCCGTTGAGCTTTATTTTAGGTGTCGAGGCATCGGCTTACGATTGGCTGTACACTACTCATTCAGAGACACTTTGGAGTGCAACAAAAAACCTCAATGATCCTTGTCCCAAAGGCTGGACAGTCCCCTCAAAGAATGATTTCGCAGGGCTGACTATCGCCGATAAAGCGTCGGGCACGGAGAAACAATTTGGCTGGAAGCTCACCGACGGAACCACAAACGCCTACTACCCCGCTGCTGGCTTTCGCACCTATTTAAAAGGACACATTCAGAACGTTTACAACCCCATATCGGGCGTTGATGTTCCCAAACCATGGGTCGGCTACTACTGGACAAACGGTTCAGAGACAACCCGTTCGATGGCGATGTACTTCTGGTTAAACGCTGCCGATATACAACAAAGTGGCATTGAAATCGCGGTACCGCAATATCGCGCAAACGGGATGCAAATACGTTGCGTAAAACAGTAAGAAGCGTAAATCCTCATTTAGCTCGCTAAAATCGGATTTGCAGAACAAAAACAGAAACAAAAATAGCTCTAAAATAACTTCGGTAACAAATTCAAACAGCTTCTAATATGAAGACGAAATAAATCGAGCGGGGTGGCTTACAAGCCACCCCGCTTTGTTTTGGTATAACTGTTGCGTGTAAGGTCGTAAATGTGTCGAACGTATGAAAATCGAAACAGGTAAGGGCGTTATCTCGCTCATTGTGCTGCTTGCAATTTGGTCAGTATCCGCAATTGCATCGCTTCCGGGGTTGGCAATATCCCCAATTTTGGGCGACCTGACGAAGATATTTCCCACAGCTACTGATCTGGAAATTCAGATGCTAACTTCGCTTCCTTCGTTGCTCATCATTCCGTTTGTCCTTTTGTCAGGCAAGCTCTCGGTAGGCAAAGATAAACTCAAAATTCTAACCGCCGGTTTATTCATCTTTTTCATGAGTGGGGTGGCGTGTATTTTCGCCACGAGTATGTTGTGGCTCATTGTCATCAGCTGCATATTGGGCATCGGTGCGGGCATGGTGATACCCCTCTCGACAGGTCTGATTGTGGAGTATTTCACGGGTGATACGCGCGTCAAACAGCTCGGCTTCAGCTCGGCAATCAACAACTTCACACTGGTTTTGGCAACCGCTATAACGGGATATTTAGCCAATGTGAATTGGCACCTACCCTTCTTGGTCTACACATTACCGGGCATCTCGCTGATTTTCACGCTCTTCCTCCGCAACCGACCTGCTCAACCCGAACCGCAGGAGAGTGCCCAATTGCGCAACACCGCCATCGACCGCCGCAAACTCGCCGAGTTGATGATGCTCTATGTTTTCATCACCTACGCCGTGCTGGTCATCACCTTTTACGCTTCGTTCCTGATTGACGACTACAAATTCGACAGTTCGTTTTCGGGTGTACTCATCTCGCTATTCTTTCTGGCAATCATGCTCCCCGGACTCTTCATCAATCGTATTATCAACGTATTAAAGCAGAATGTCAACGTTGCATCCCTATTGATGATGGTCATCGGGTTGCTGTGTTGCGGCATTTTCAAGGACAAGACGCTGATGATGATTGGATGTCTGCTGGCGGGCACGGGTTACGGCATCATGCAACCCATCATCTACGACAAGGCGGCAACCATCGCCCCACCGCGCTTAGCTACACTGGCACTGTCGTTCGTCATGTCGATGAACTATCTTGCTGTAATGATTTGCCCCTTTATAATCAACCTTTTTCGCGATATATTCCAGACACATAGCGAACGGTTTCCGTTCATTTTCAATGCAATTTTGGTCTTTATCGTCGCCCTCATCACCCTGCTTCATCGCGACAATTTCACGCTCGGACTCGACAAATCCTACTATAAATCATAAGAAGGTTGCTTGATAAGCTAAAAAGACGTAAATTTGTTCTGGAAAAAATTAACAACGCGTTATTTCATGAAGAACTTCGGTGCAAAATTGCTTGGTGTGACTCTATTATTATCTATGAGTGGTTGTTCTCACAGCCCACAAGACGCTGAACGAGCTGATATTAGCATCACTCCCGCCATCACTCGCGTTACGGGACTTAATTTCGAATTGGGAGATAAAATCGGATTAACCATCACACGACGCACGGGTAATTATGTCGAAAATGTCCCGATGACCTACAACGGCTCTCTCTTTTCGGCAGCCGATTTGCAATGGTACGCCACCGATGAAACTTCTACTTTAACAGCCTACTATCCATACGTTTATACGGGCATACCCAACACCTTTCGCGTTGCCACAGATCAAGTTGCAAGCTGCGAGAGTTCAGATCTACTCAGCGCACGCAAAACAAACGTAATTCCATCTACATCAGCTATTTCAATGGTCTTTCGCCATCTGATGACCTCCGTAAAAATCGTACTCACAAACCAGACCAATTCGGTGGTATCAGCAATTATTGTTGGCGGCACGGTGGTCGATGCAACCGTCGATTTCGCCACCGCCACCACAGCAGTCAAACACGACGGCACGGCGACAGAAATCAAAGCACACCCCATAACGCCCAACCTGCTTTATCAAGCAGTGGTCGTCCCGCAGACCGCTGCATTGACCATTACCATCCAAACTGCCGATGGCAAATCACGCGCAACCACGTTTGCCTCCAATACGCTGCTACAAGGGAAAATCTATACCGTCGAATTAACCCTCGGCAAGACATCACTCACTCCTGTTTTGAGCGGCGAGGTGGTGGATTGGGCGCAAGGCGAAACGCTGAAACCGAATGCTGACTCAGGCGATGACGACGGGGCGGTTGGCGAGGGGACAATGATTTGTCAAGGAGAGACATACAACACCGTGACTCGCGGCAATTTAGTCTGGATGGCGGAAAATCTGCGGCACATTCCATCGGATAGCGCACCGCTCGAAGGGGTGTGGTATCCGAATGAACAATCGGACACGACTTCCATAAAAATCTATGGTATGCTCTACAATCTCACGATGGCTCAACGGCTCTGTCCTGCCGGCTGGCGCATCCCAACAGAGGCTGATTTCGCCCAATTAACGACCGCTTCATGTGCCGATTTCATCTTGTGTGCCGGGGTCTACTTGGCAACGCAAAACAGATATACACAGTTCGATAGAACCGGATTCTTGGTGGGTGCAACACTCGGCACAGAGGGCAATATGTATAAATATTGCCACTTCACGAAAGGCGAAAAGCTCGCTGTTATACAAGAATATCCGCCCGAAAACGGAGTCTCAGTGCGATATGTGCGCAACTTGGTACAATAAGTTGAACTTGCGACAACTCAGCTTAGCAAAATTTGTTAATAAATAGACATCAATTTGTGAAATAAACAGTATCTTTATCACATATAAAGACTTATAAAAATGAAACAGATCGTCTTACATTGCATTTGCATTGCATTTGCGCTCTCTTCCATGGCTTGCCACGATGATTTTTCAGAAAGGCATACGGGCGGGCAGAAGCCTACAATTCCGTTTGATTTTGATTGGGAAATGACCCAAGATGTTGCCTTGAGCGTTTGCTCTCCCACTATTGATGGTCTCCAACCCGAATTTGCCCTAATCAACATCTACTCCTCGCCCGTGATTGACGAGGTGAATCTTTTAGCACGCGGAATGGTAGATGCCGCACATCCCACATTCGCCACCATCTTCACCACGGCACGTGATGTAGAGAACATCTATGTGCAGACGGTGATTCCCGACGGTCGCCAAGTCACGGAAATGGTTGCCCTCTCTGCACCGCAGCTCAATATCGCAGGTGCGCAATTTTCTGCACGTCTCTCTGCCGCAGCATATACTGTGCGGGCAGCAGCGATTGCCGCCCATGCTGCGGCACGGGAAGCCTCCTCACTCGTCCTCCCCGTCACGGAGAGTATCCCCACACTCTTCGACAAGACCATCGTCACCACCCCCACCGATACACAATTCATTGGCAATGGGAGCCTGTCCACCTACTTGATTCCCGCAGGAGTCACCATAGACGGTCATATTGATATGGCGGGTACAACCGAGACAATTTCCGTGTTGTATGTAGCTGGTAAGCTGGTCATTAATGATGATTTCGTTATCAAAAAAACCCGCCTTGTACTGCTCAAAGGGGGTGAATTGATTGTGCAAGGCAACCTGAAGATTAACAACACTTTCAACGATAAGGCAACCGTTTATGCGTTTGAAGAGACGAAAATGACGGTCGGAAATCTGGATATAAATGGGCACTGTCTTGTGGTCAACCAAGGCGATTTTTGCATCGCAGGCAACGAGGATTCCGACAGCGCGTTGCACATCACCGGCTCTCAACTCTACACAACCACCGGAATCAACGCGTCAGCTCGAGGCAAGGCCTACGACCCGTTTGAAGTTATCGCTTCATCTGCCGAAATTCACAACGATGGTCTGTTCAAAACTGACGATATGGAGATGGATGCCTCCTCGACCTTAGTCAATTACGAGAATGGGGAGATGCGCGCCGAGAGTACCAAATTCGACCAAACAACCATACGTCAGAAGGGGCTTTTCGTTGCCGAGGATTTGTCGCTCATCACGAACGTAACCATCGAAAACTACTGCAATATCACAGTCAACACACTGGAGACTTCGGCAAAAAGCAACTTCATTCAATTGGCTTCAGGATCACTATTTACCGTCATCGATGAGTGCGAAATGAATTACACAACGATTTCGATGGCTAAACATTCCATCTTCGAGATTCGCAATATGACGGACGACAAGGAGGATTTCAGGAGCAATAAGTTCTCAGGACCCGCCATTTCGAATGCAGATTGCTCCCCTGTTGCCGTGTTGAAATTGGGAGCCAACGGTCACGGAGCTCAAAATGATGTATATGGTCTGATTGAGATTGTGTTAAACCAGCAAAACAACCACAAACTTTTTGCCCACATCAAAGAGGGTGCAACCCTCGTACGCGAACAGACGGTCAATATTCCAGCAACAGGATGCAACAAGGGCGTGGGCGAGATAACTCCTGATCCAATTGAACCACAAGATGAATTTGAGGTGAAAGGAGCCACCTACACCTACAGTTTCGAGGACGGATGGCCTTGGTTCGGGGATTATGACATGAATGATTTGGTAGTTGTGGCGAGCGTCGATCGCAAGATGCGCAACAATCGTGTGGAAGCTATTCGCATCAATTGGGAAGCGCGCGCGTCAGGAGCGGGTAATTCAATTGCATTTGCTCTCTACATGGACAAAGTGCCCACCGCAAATATTGCCTCGGTGACCACTACACACCCCATTGGAATTGGAGCATTCGAGGTTACAGGGGGTTTGGAGCGCGACAACGAGTACGCAGTGATTCCACTCTTCAACTCGGTGAGCGAGGTTTTAGGTACAAATAATAAGTTTGTCAACACCGAAAACGGAATGCCAAAGACCGAAACCCAACAGCACACCACCACCATCACCTTCGCAACGCCCACCGCAGAGGATGTAGTCATCGAATCGGCACTAAATTTCTTTCTCGCAGTTTCGTACGCAGATGCTCCAGCTCCCGAACGCTGGCGCGAAATTCACCTGCCTTCGTACAAACCCACCAAACACGCCTCCATCACGGGCTTCAACACCATTATTGAGTCGATGCCCTACAAATTTTACACGCAGAGTGGTGACCTGTCAAACAATGGATTAATGTGGGGGTTGCGCATTCCCGGTGAGTTCCGTTATCCGAGCGAGCTGAACGATATTCGCACCGTCTACACCAAGTTCATGTCGTGGGCACAGAGTGGCGGCGCGGTGGACAAAGCATGGTATACGGACGAAGCTGTCCAGAGTAAAATTTATCAATAGACCGCTTTTACCGAATCAATACAAAGAGGGCTGCAATTTTCATTGCAGCCCTCTTTGTATTAAAATTCGTTCGTTATTGATTATCAATCCATTGTATGCCAATTTGAGTAGCTATTCCGCGAAGCATTGTCCGACAAAAAATATTTTGCTCCCCGTGTGGCACATCCGCCAATCGCATATCATAGAGTGCGTCCATCAACTGATGCGTGACCTTGTGACTCTGGGTTGTGAGCAGAATTTCACCTGCCTCCTTGCCTGCCTCCAAGCTGCTGCAAATGGCTTGTTCCCAAAATTGCATATCCGCCTCGAAATGTTCGACATAGACTAATTTATGCCGCAAATCCGTCAGAAAATTACAATCCACCATCCGAAGATTGTCAACATATTCTTTTGTCAACCAGAATACTTTCTGCAAGGGAGTATCAGTTTGGCGACTCAAATAATTCGTCACTCTTCGTTTCTGCTTGCAACTTATATCCTCCAAACAACTGTTAATCAAGGTTGCTTTATCGACAAAAGTTTCATACAAGGTGCGCTTGGATATGCCCAACATCTGAGCAATCTCATCGACTCGTACGGCACGAATGCCGTTACGAACGATTAGTGCCCGCGTTGTGCGGATAATATCCTCTTTTGTAGCTCCTCGTTTCATTATTCAATATCGCGACCTCCACCCAAAGCGTGGTAAAGGTTAATTACACCTTGAATTTCGCTAAAACGATCCGAAATTTGCGACAGTTGCGCTGCGAGCAACGATTGCTGCGCAGTCAACACCTCAAGATACGTCGATGTACCGTGACGCATGAGCAACTGTGTGCTTTCGACAGCTGTTTCGAGCGAGGCAATCTGCTTGGTGCGCAAATCGGTTTTAGCACGCGCTGATTGACACTGTGTGAGTGCATTATTGACTTCAGCACCCGCATTGAGCAATGTCTGCTGGAAGCCCAATTTGCTCTCCTCTTGTTGCGCTTTACTAATCTTCACACGAGCACGGTTAGCTCCCGCATTGAAGATTGGCTGCACGAGCGATGCTGCTGCCGAGAGTAATATCTTACCCGGATTGACAATCATGCCACCTGCACTATTCGTCCAACCTGCTGAGCCACTGAGCGTCAACGAAGGATACAATGCCGAACGAGCTTCTGCCGTAGCATAAAAAGCCTGCGTGAGCGAAAGTTCAGCACTCCTCACATCGGGACGATTCGAGAGCATCTGCATCGGCACACCCACGATGAGTGCTTCGGGCATCACCTGCCCTGCCAGCGTACCACGCTCGATGGTGTGAGGTGCATCGCCCAACACCGAAGCCAGACTATTTTCGACCTCGCGAATTTGGTATTCCAAGTCACAAAGCGATGCTTCGATAGAGTAGCAGTTGGCTGCTGTCTGCGAAACAGCAGCTTCGTTGGTCATACCTGCCTGCTTCATGGCACGCATGGTTTCGACACTCTCGCGCCACTTCGCAGCCGTCTGCTTCGAGACAGCATATTGATTATCAAGCGTCAGCAGGGTGTAATACATATTGGCAATACCCGAAATAACTTGCGTCTTGACCGCCTGTTCGTACTCTTTGCTTTGTGCATAGAGAGCCTTTGCGCGACGCTTGCTATTGCGCAAACGGCTGAAAATATCAAGCTCCCAACTGGCAGTGATAGGTACATTGTAGGTCCAATTCGCTTTGTAGTCGTCGAAACGGCTCACCACCCCTTGAGGTGCAACGTTGAACGAGGGAAGGAATGCCAGACGCGCCGTCTTGAGTGTTGCCTCCGCCTCTTTCACCCGCCATTGAGCCGATTGGAGGTCGGTGTTATTCGCCAACCCCTGCTCGATGAGAGCTTGCAAATTGGGGTCGGTGAACATCTCTTGCCACGCGATGTTGCCGATGGTAGCGGTATCTGCCGATTCGGCATTACCGTACAAACCATTGGTCTTCATCTCGGGACGAGTGTAGGGTTTATAGATACCGCAACTGGTCATAAGGACTGCTACGGAGCATATTAACAGGATTTTTTTCATAATCTTATTTCTCTTTTGTCTCTTCTATTTCTTCAAATTTGCCCTCTTTCGCCTCTTCAATTTCTGCCTGCATGGCCCAATCAGCTGCGGGGGTTGGGGTCACATCAAGTGGACGCACCTTTTCTTGCAACCACTGAAAGACGATGAACAACGATGGCACGATGAATAGCAGAGCCAACGTACCGATAATCATACCACCCACAGCACCTGTACCCAGCGAGCTGTTACCATTAGCACCTACACCGGTCGAGAACATCAACGGGAGCAGACCAAAGACCATCGTCAATGCCGTCATCAAGATAGGACGCAGACGAGCCTTGGCAGCCGACACAGCAGCTTGAGTGAGTGTCATGCCGCATGCGCGACGTTCAGAGGCGTACTCAGTCAGCAGGATGGCCGTTTTAGCCAACAGACCAATCAACATAATCAAACCTGTTTGCAGATAGATATTATTCTCCAAACCGAGCACCTTAGCAAACAAGAAACTACCCATCAAACCGCACGGAACCGACAGGATGACAGCGAACGGAATGAGGAAGCTCTCGTAAAGAGCACTCAGAATCAAGTAAATCAACAGGATACAAACACCAAAAATGATGATTGAGTTACTGGTACTTTGACTCTCCTCACGAGTGATACCACCAAATTCGAAACTATAATCCTTCGGGAGCGATGCAGCAGCAACCTCTTGAATTGCCTTGATAGCGTCGCCCGACGAATAGCCATCGGCAGCCACACCATTCACCGAGATGGAGGTGTACATATTGAAACGATTCAACGTCTCAGGACCGTAGGTTTTGGTGAGCGTCACAAACTGACTCAGCGGAGCCATTTCACCTTTCACTCGAACATAGACATTATTAATTGACTCGGCATCGACACGATACTGCGGATCAGCCTGCAACATCACACGGTAGACCTTCGAGAAGCGGTTGATGTTCGACACATATTGACCGCCATAGTAGCCGGACAGAGTCGAGAGTATCTCGTTCGGTGAAACACCTGCGCGCTTACACTTTGCAGCATCCACATCGACAATATACTGAGGGAAACGAATATCATAGGTGGTGTATGCCATAGCGATTTCGGGGCGAGCATTCAATTTGCCGATGAACTCCTGCGCTGACATATAGAATTGCGAAATATCGCCACCTTTCTTATCCTGCAAGTACATTTCGAAACCATTACTCGAACCGTAACCCGTAATCATAGGGGGTGCAACGGCATTCACACGTGCATCTTTGATATCGGCAGTGCGTGCGTGAATTTGGTTAATGACAGCCGTCACGTGGTCCGATTTTTCGGGACGCTCGGTCCAATCTTCGAGCTTGATGATGTACATACCGTACGACGAACCGCGACCAGAAATCAGACCGTAGCCTGAAACTTTGGAGTAGTTGCGAATCTGCGGAATACCGCTCAGACGATCCTCAATCTGATCCATAACGGCAGCGGTTTGCGCCAACGAGTTACCCGGAGCAGTGGTGACATTGACCATCACCGTACCCATATCCTCATCTGGAATAAGACCCGTTTTGGTGCTACTCATCAACAGAACAAGTGCCACAATGGCAGCAGCAAGCGTGGACCACATCAGCCAACGACGCTTGATAAAGAAGAGCACACCGTGCTGGTATTTGGTAACCATGGCGGTAAATGCCGTGTTATATGCCTTACGGAAACGAGCCGCGAAGTTATCCTTCGTGTTACCCTCCTCATCGACATAAGGTTTGAGCAGCATGGCGCACAATGCAGGCGACAGAGTCAAGGCGTTGATAGCCGAGATGCCGACGGCAACTGCCATTGTGATACCGAATTGCGTGTAGAACGTACCTGACGTGCCACCCATCATCGAGACGGGGATAAACACAGCCATGAAGACCAACGTTGAAGTGATAATTGCCGAGGTGATGCCACCCATGGCATCAGCCGTAGCCATGTACGACGATTTATAACCTATATCGAAACGGGCTTGCACCGCCTCGACCACAATAATTGCATCATCGACCACCGTACCAATCGCCAACACCAAAGCAAACAAGGTCAGCAAGTTGATACTGAATCCTGCCAACGCGAGGAAGGCGAAGGTACCCACCAACGAGACGATGATGGAAATCGAAGGAATCAAAGTCGAACGCATATCCTGCAAGAAGACATAAACCACCAAAATAACCAAGAGAATTGCCTCGATCAGAGTCTTCATCACCTCGTCCATCGAGGCATAGAGGAAGTCGTTGGCACTCATCATGTCAACCACCTCAACCCCTTTCGGAAGCTCCTTACGAACCTCCTGCAACAGGTTGTCGATGTTGTTGACCACCTCCGTGGCATTCGAACCGGCAGTCTGGAAAATCATTGCCATAGCAGCCGGATGCCCATCCGCCTGACTCTCGAAGGCATACGATTCATCGCCAAGCTCAATGCGGGCAACATCTTTCAGGCGCAGCACTTCGCTGTCCGACGAGCTGCGAATCACAATCTCACCGAAAGCTTCGGGCGTCATAAGACGACCGCGATATTTCATTGTATATTGATAGGTCTGATTCGAATTCTCACCGAAAGCACCTGTTGCCGACTCGATATTCTGTTCTGCAAGAACGGCAGTGATGTCCGACGGCACGAGTTTGTATTGCGCCATCACATCGGGCTTCAGCCAAATACGCATACTGTAATCGGCACCCAAGACGAAGAACTGTCCGACACCCGTAATACGCAAAATTCGAGGTTGAATGTTGATCTTCATGTAGTTACTCAAGAAACCTTGATCGTAGGAGTTATCCGGACTACTCAACGCAAAGACCTTCAACATACTGGTCTGACGCTTCATGGTCGTCACACCGATTCGGGTGACCTCGGCAGGCAGCGAACCCAAGACTTGAGCCACGCGGTTCTGCACGTTGACGGCAGCCATATCGGAATCGGTACCCTGCTTAAAGTAGATTTGAATCTCACCACTACCTGAGTTGGAAGCGTTGGATTTCATGTACATCATGTTCTCCACACCGTTGATAGCCTCCTCCAAGGGGGCAACAACGCTCTTTTGCACCGTCTCGGCACTTGCACCGGGATAGGTGGTCATCACCATAATCGTCGGAGGCGCAATATCGGGATACTGCTCAATAGGCAGCGTCGCATAGCCGATGATACCGCCCAATAAAATGACGATGGAGATAACGCCCGCCAGTACTGGACGGTCGATAAAATGTTTCAGTGTCATACCCTATTCCTCCTTTTTGCTATTGGTTGTCTGTGCTGCGGGAGCTGCCTCTGCCTTGACAGCAGGAGCTACGGCAGTCGTGTCCACTTTGGGCGTGATGGGCATACCCTCACGCAACAGACCTACCCCTTCGGCAACAATCGTGTCACCATTTGTAAGACCCGATGTGACAATGAATTCGCGACCGTCATTGAGTGCAAGCACCTCCACCAGAGCCGATTGAGCTTTACCCTCGACAATTTTATAAACATACGTCTTATTCTGCAACTCAAACGTAGCCGATTGCGGAATAACGATGCAATTGTGCATCACCTGAGGAATAATCACATTACCCGAGCTACCGCTGTGGAGCAGGTGTCCCTTGTTCGGGAACTCAGCACGCAGCGAAACACTGCCCGTCGTGGGGTCAATCACGCCACTGATGCTGGCGATGCGACCTTGCGCGTCGTACATCGTACCATCGCTCAATTTCAAGCTGACAGCAGGCAGCAACTTAAGTGCCTTCTCGGTCGAGCCGTATTCGCGGGTGAGGTTCAGCAGCTGAGTCTCGTTCATCGAGAAATAGACATACATCTCTGCATTGTCCGAAACGGTGGTCAGCGGCTTCGGAATCGAAGGTCCAACCAACGCGCCAACACGGTAGGGCAACGTACCAACCACACCGTTTGCGGGACTTTTCACAACCGTATAAGAGAGGTTGTTACGCGCGCTTACTTCTTGTGCTTTGGCTTGCGAAACCTGCGCTTGAGCCGTCAGCAACCCGTTCTTCGCGGTCTGAAGATCAAATTCCGAAATTACATTCTTCGTATATAACTCTTTTTTGCTGTCGTAAATCAGTTGCGATGTTGCCTCACCTGCTTGCGCAGCAGCAACGTTAGCTTGTGCAGTTTGCAGAGCTGCTTTATAGGGCACTTGATCGATGATAAATAAAGTCTGACCCGGACGAACAACCGCACCTTCATTAACACACAATTGCGCAATTGCACCCGACACCTGCGGGTAGATGGCGATGTCTTGACGACCACGGATGGCTGCCGAATAGGGA
The DNA here is from genome assembly GCA_036652255.1 of Alistipes sp. Lineage (GTDB taxonomy): Bacteria > Bacteroidota > Bacteroidia > Bacteroidales > Rikenellaceae > Alistipes. The sequence continues at coordinate 45,055 of JAVVWE010000011.1, forward strand.
TTCACCACCTCACGGTCGGTTGTTGTCACGGTTAATACCGCATATTCCGACGCGCCTTGTTGCATCGGAGCATTGCCGCACGATGCGGCCGCCAAACAGCAGGCTAAAACTGCTGCATGAAAAAACCTTTCTTTCATAGTTGTCATTTACATTAAAACTTTTTATGGTGCAAAAGTACCGTAAATATATGTTTCAACAATTTAAATCTGCGAACATAGATGGTGATTTTCGGAACAAAAACTGTATTTTTTCAATAAAAAACACTATTTTTGCAAGAAAATAAGAACAGATGATGCAAAACGCAAATCCAATCACGGTCTCCGACGAAGAGCAATTTGTAGTCGGCGAATCCAATTTCCAGTTTTTCAACGACCATCCTTACCGTTGCCAATGCGGTGCGATTCTCTATTGCATGAACGGGGAAGCCGAGGTTTCGGTCAATCTACACCGCGACGTTATACAAACGCACGCAGTGATGCTTTTGTTGCCGGGAGCCATCTTAATGATGAATAATATATCCGCCGATTTCCAAATATCCTACTGCGCATTCTCGTCTAAACTTTTTTCCGAAGCAGGCTACCGCCTTGAACCATCCTTCTTTCGATTTCTGAGCGACCACCCAATTTCGCGCCTCTTGGGCGACGAAAGTCGAGGAGTTTACACTTGGTTGCAGGTAGCGGCATACACCTATTCCGATCGAGACAATATATTCCGTAACACAATCATAAAGAATCGTTTACAGAATATGTTTCTGGAAGTTTACGATAAATTACAACGCACAACCGATTTTGGTGGTGAGGTGGACACAGGACGGCGCATGGAATTATTTCACAAATTCATCCACCTCGTACGCGAACAATGTAAAGAGCGACGCGAAGTGGCATATTATGCTGATAAACTCTGCATATCAACACGTTATCTGTCGTCCATTGCTCGCACCGTCGTACATAAATCGGCAAAAGAAATTATCGATGAATTTGTTGTATTGGAAATTAAAATGTTATTACAATCGACCGATTTGTCGGCACAAGAGATTGCTGACCGACTACATTTTCCCGATCAATCATACATGGGGCATTATTTTCGCCGTCACACCAAGCAAACACCCTCTGAATACCGCAACCAGCGGTAATATATTATATATAGGTGTGCCGATTCAGCGTACCCTATTTGCAAACAAGATTCACAGGAATCTCGACCATAAAACGGGTTCCCGATTCCGGATTACTCTCGAACCACACACGTCCTTTGAGGTAATTTTCGCCCAAAAGCTTGATGCTATATGCGCCAATTCCATGCCCCTGTCCCTTCGCCGAGGCTCCAAATTGGAAGATGGTATCTTGCAATGCAGGCGGAATGCAACTTTGGTTATGCACGGTAAAAATCAGATGTTTCTTGCTCACCACGACCGACAATTTTATATGTTCATTAGGACTCGAAGCCTCCACTGCATTTTTCACCATGTTGAAAATCACACGGTCTAAAATATGGCAATCGGTCTGTATGATAGTGGTTTGACCTATGTATGAAATATCCAAAACGCAACCTCTCGCAACACACGCAGCCTGCGCCTTAATCTCAATATTTTTCAGAAAACAATCCACATCCAAGGCAGCTAATTTGACTGGCAGGTCACCTTGCTCGGCATGCATCAAATCGCGCTGAGAGACAATCTCCTCAGCGAGCTGTCCTGATATGTTTTTCAGATTCTTCAATGGCTCTTGTTCCTCCGAATCTGCTGCCGTTTCCAGCAGCAACTGCACATATTCATCCATCGCACCGGCAAGATTAATCAAGTCGTGAAAGAAAATTCGATCCATCAATTGGCGACGTTTCGTATCGGTGATGTCCACCACAAAAACCGCCACATAATGCTCTCCCTCGAAGACAAAAGGCGAAGCTGTTTCGGCAAGAGCCAGCATCACATTACTGGAGAGCGTCAACTCCACCTCCTGCGAGATGACCTTATTGGTCGCAAATACGTCATTTATAGATTTACGAAATTTGCAATTTGGACAGTTAGGCGAAGTGCCACATCCACTCTCGGCATGGACTGCATTCACACACGAAAACATATCGCCCGGTCGCACATAATGACCTGATAAATTATCAGTTGCGTGCTCATGAAAATCAGCATTACTAAAAATAACATCCAAATTTCGATTCACTACAATAAATGATGAAGCAGTCGCCTCCAAAATATTTGCTGTGCTCAACAAACTCTTGATATAAGTCTTTATCTCTCCTTTATTCTGCATATTGATAATGGCTAAAGTATCTGTAATATTTGTAAATGTAGTAATAAATTTTCACAATTTAAAACAAAACAGTCATGCAAATATTGCAAATACCCTGCATTAAATGTTCTAAATCGCACAAAAAGAGAGGTCTCTAAAAAAGACCTCTCTTTGGAGCGGAAAACGGGGCTCGAACCCGCGACCCTCAGCTTGGGAAGCTAATGCTCTACCACTGAGCTATTTCCGCATTATGGTAAGAATTACAGGCACAAATATACATGTAATTCCGAACATTTGCAACCTTTGCACATACAGATTTTGCAGCACACATAGGTTTTAATCCATTTTCAACACCGCAAGGAACGCAGATTGCGGAACCTCGACGTTACCAATCTGGCGCATCCGCTTCTTGCCGGCTTTCTGCTTCTCAAGCAACTTGCGCTTACGCGATATATCGCCACCATAACACTTGGCCGTCACATCTTTACGCACTGCTTTCACTGTTTCACGAGCAATAATTTTAGCACCAATAGCTGCCTGTATTGCGATATCGAACTGCTGGCGAGGGATTAATTCCTTAAGTTTTTCACACATTTTGCGTCCGAAATCATAGGCATGATCGGCATATATCAGTGCCGACAACGCATCGACAGGCTCACCATTGAGCAAAATATCTAATTTCGAGAGACGACTGGCCTGAAAATCAGTACGATGGTAGTCAAACGAAGCATACCCTTTCGAAATACTTTTAAGTTTATCATAAAAATCGAAAACGATTTCCGACAGCGGCATATCAAAATTGACCTCCACACGATCCTGCGTGAGGAACGTCTGATTTTTCAGCACACCCCGCTTGTCGATACACAGCTTAATGACGTTACCCAAAAAATCGGTCTTCGTAATAATCTGCGCCAAAATATAAGGTTCCTCAATAACCGCAATTTTGGTGATTTCCGGAAGTCCTGAGGGATTATGCACCTCCTTAGTTTCGCCCTGCGTGGTGGTTACTCGATACGAAACGTTTGGCACAGTGGTTATTACATCCATATCAAATTCGCGGTAGAGCCGCTCCTGAATAATCTCCATGTGCAGCAAACCGAGGAAGCCGCAGCGGAAACCAAAGCCCAATGCCAGCGAACTCTCAGGCTCGAAAGTGAGCGAGGCATCGTTGAGTCGAAGTTTTTCGAGTGAAGCGCGCAAATCCTCGTATTGATCCGCCTCGACGGGATAGACACCCGCAAAGACCATCGGTTTGACATCCTCAAAACCTGCAATCACATTCTTGGTCGGATTATCCACCGAAGTAATTGTGTCACCAACCTTTACATCAGAAGAAGTTTTAATTCCCGAACAGATATAACCCACATCACCCGCCTTGATTTCGTTGCGAGCTTGCATTTTGAGCTTCAGCACACCCACTTCATCCGCATCGTATTCGCTGCCCGTATTATGGAATTTAACGTGATCACCCTTGTGAATCGTGCCGTTGAAGACGCGGTAATAGGCAATAATTCCGCGAAACGGGTTGAATACCGAGTCGAAAATCAGAGCCTGCAAGGGGGCATTTTCATCGCCCTTGGGGGCAGGAACCCGCTCGATAATAGCAGCGAGAATCTCTTCCACACCCATTCCCGTCTTTCCCGACGCAAGCAGAATCTCCTCCTCCTTGCAACCAATCAGATCGATAATTTGATCTTTCACCTCGTCAATCATCGCCGATTCGACATCAATTTTATTGAGCACAGGGATGATTGTAAGATCGTGACCAACAGCCAAATAAAGATTTGAAATCGTTTGTGCTTGAATACCTTGCGTGGCATCGACCACCAACAGGGCACCTTCGCACGAGGCGATGGCGCGCGAGACTTCGTACGAGAAATCGACGTGTCCCGGGGTATCAATCAAATTTAAAATATAGTGTTGCCCATCGGGAGCGAGGTAGTCCATCTGGATTGCGTGGCTCTTGATGGTAATGCCTTTTTCGCGTTCGAGATCCATATCATCGAGTACCTGAGCCTGCATTTCGCGCTGATTGAGCGTGTTAGTCTTCTCTAAAAGACGGTCTGCCAAGGTCGATTTGCCATGATCGATGTGGGCTATGATGCAAAAATTGCGTATGTTTTTCATAGTGATAGTTATTCGGTGCGCAAAGATAAGAAATTCTTTGAAAAAATAAGAAACTGTTTGAATTTGTTACCGAAGTTATTTGAGAGCTATTTTTGTTCTGT
>JAVVWE010000012.1:0-48395 GCA_036652255.1 Alistipes sp.
GTCTAAATAATCTTAGTGTGTTGCTTAATGCAATAGATATTAATAAGGTTGGTTACGGCTACGGCTATGGCTATGGCTATGGCTATGGCTATGGCTATGGCTATGGCTATGGCTATGGCTATGGTAATAAAGTTGCGAAAAACTTCCAATATTACGTAAGAAAAGTGTTAGGAATTTAAAGAAAAATTCATGTTTTTTGAAAGAAAAAAATTTTTATTGAATTCTGTTTTTTTTGATGGTGCGACAGATTATCATAGCCATATTCTTTTTGGTGTAGATGATGGGGTAAAAGAGCTATCGGAAAGTTTAGATGTGCTTAGTTACTATGAGTCATTAGGAGTAAAAAGAGTTTTCTTTACCCCTCACGTAAATTTGACCTATAACGATTGGACTTCGATAGAGACCAACTTTAACACTTTGAAGAGTAGATATAGTGGTACTATTGAGCTTTATTTGGCGGCTGAATATATGCTTGATTCGGGGTTTGCTATGCAAATAGAGCAAGGGTTAAGATGTATTGATGACAATATGGTGCTTGTAGAGAGTTCTTATCTTAACAAATCAGTTTTCTTTGATGAGACTTTGTACAAAATCGCAACGGAAGGATTTACTCCAATTATCGCCCACCCTGAAAGGTATCTCTTTATGAATGTCTCAGAATATGATAAACTAAAAAATTGTGACTATTTGTTCCAATTGAACCTATTATCACTATCTGGCATATATGGAAGTCAAGTAAAACGTCGAGCTTTGTATTTATTAGAGAGAGGTATGTACGACTTGATCGGCAGCGACATACATAATTTGGATCTGTTCAAAAATCATATAGGTGAAATAAGATTGTCAAAATCAGAGCATCGTAATTTGATGTCAATTAACCTTTCTGTAAAATAAAAATTACGCCATATCAACAGTATACTACTCTCCAATTTTCGTCTATACGTTTTTATCGTTGTCTCTTGTTGTCGGTGCATCTGATTCGGTGTCAGCATACCGCACGATAGGTGCGGTTGCAAGCCATTATAGGTAGCCACACTCTGTAACGGCATTGACATAGGGGTCGTAACTTTCGGTCAAAGGTACCATATTTTCGCAACCATTCAGCAATCGTTTCGTGACTTTGAATCTCATACTTGCGCATTGCCGCCCTATTACTTATTGCACCTCTTTCAATTTCATTGACTACCGACATCTTGAAACTCTGCGGGGTTACCCGCTGAATTCGCTTGATATACAAGCTCTTAATCTCTTCTTCCATAACGTTGCTCTTTTTTGTGTAACGCTATTTCAGGACGGGACATGATAAAAACAAGAAGCAGCGTTCCGATTTCGGAACGCTGCTTCTTGTTTTAGAGTGCAATGTTTAGGCGTAGATGCGGGGAGTGATGATTCCGCGCAGAACAACCAATGCATTCAGACGTAGTGAATCCAATTCGTTCTCACCGGGATAGATGGCGATAGGTGCTATGAATGAGCAACTCGCTTGTATAGCGTCGGTTACGGGGGTGTTGTAGGCTATGCCACCCGTGAGGATGATAGCGTCAACTTTACCTTTCATCACCGTTGCCATCGCACCAATTTCTTTGGCGATGCTGTAACTCATGGCATCGAGGTAGAGACGGCATTTTTCGTCGCCTTCGTTCATCTTTTCCACGATGTGCATCACCGAATTCATGCCCAAGTGAGCCACCAAACCGCCTTTGCCGGCGAGCATTTTCATAATCTCTTTCTGGGTGTATTTACCCGAAAAACACATATCAACCAGATCGCAAGCGGGCAGTGTACCAGCGCGTTCGGGAGCCATCGGACCATCGCCATTGAGGGCATTGTTGGTGTCGATTACCCGTCCGTGACAGTGTGCGCTGACAGAGATTCCTCCGCCCATGTGTGCCACAATTAGGTTCGAATCCTCGTAGCGAATCCCTGTTTTATCGCAGTGCAGACGAGCGGTTGCCTTCTGATTCAGCGCGTGAAAAATCGAGCGACGAGGGCATTCGGGCAGACCGCTGATGCGGGCAACATCCTCCATTTCGTCCACCACAACCGGGTCGGCAATGTATGCTTTGACCCCCGCCATGCGGGCAATCTCGTCGGCGATGAGTCCGCCAAGGTTCGATGCGTGTTCCATTTTGGCGAACATCAGGTCATGACGCATGGCATCATTCACTTCGTAAACGCCTGCCGGAATGGGCTTTATCAATCCACCGCGACCAATGACAGCCGAAAGTGTGTGGATGTCAAAATTCTGCTCAGCCAGAGCTGTGAGAATCATTTCGCGACGCCACGGAAGTTGATCCGTAATGTTGGCATAAGCTGCAATCTGTTCGGGCGTGTGGCGCAGGGTCAAATCCAACAGTGGACGCTCGTCTTCGAACAGAGCGACTTTGGTGGATGTGGATCCGGGATTTATGGCTAAAATCTTGAAACTCATATAGGTATTGTTAATTCTAATTTTGAAATAGGATTATTTTGCTGCCAAGCAAGCCAGGGCAATTGAGTAGAGTTTTGTAGTGCTCGAATCACCGCGCGAAGTGAGGACACAGGGAACTTTTGTACCCATGACCATGGCTGCGATTTCGCCACCGCAAAGGTGTGTCGTCGATTTGAAAAATACGTTACCTGACTCGATGTTGGGGAAGAGCAAACAATCGGGTTCGCCAGCGACAGTCGAGCCTTGAACTTTCTTCTGTACGGCAACATCTTTATAGAGAGCAACATCAATCGAAAGTGGACCATCAACAACGACTTTACCCAACTGACCACGGTCGCCCATTTTGGCAAGAATAGCACCCTCAGTGGAGGAGATGACACTCGGAAGTACTTGCTCTGAAGGGGCGATGCAGGCGATTTTCGGCTTTTCAATGCCCAGTAAATTGGCAGTTTTCGCCAAGTAGCCAATCTGTACCGTCTTCTGTTTGAAATCGGGCAGTGGAATAACAGCTACGTCGGAGATGATGAGCAGCTTGTGATAGCAAGGCATTTCGATGACCGAAACGTGGCTCAGCACACCTTTGGGAGGGAACAAACCAGCCTCTTTATTGAGGATGCCGCGCATATATTTGTCGGTCGAGACCAAGCCTTTCATCAGTACATCTGCGTTGCCTGCAACAACAGCATTCACAGCTTGTTGCACGCATTTCATATCGTTCTTTTCGTTCACAATGTTGAACGCCTTGATGTCGATGTTGTTCTCAGTGCAAACCTGCTCGATAATTGCCTTATCGCCGTAGAGTGTTGGTTCCACTAACTCCTCTTTGTAGGCTGCATAAACAGCTTCAAGTGTGTGTGCGTCCTGTGCGAAAGCAACTGCGAGACGTTTTTTTCCGTTTTTCCTTGCCTCTGTGACAATGTCTGTAAGATGCTGAATCATAGTTTTATAGTATTTTTGTGTTGTTATTTTGTGAGATGATAGGTGTCCGTAGCGATGACCAGTTCTTCGTCTGTGGCGATGATTGCCACCTTGACTTTCGAGTCGTCAGCCGAGAGAATCGTATCTTTGCCACGCACTCCTGTGTTGCGCGCCTCGTCGAATTTGACCCCCATAAATTCCAATCCTTCGCTGATGCGACGACGCATATCGTCTGAGTTTTCACCCACACCACCCGTGTAGACAATTAGGTCTACACCGCCCATTTCGGCAGCATATTCACCGATAAATTTGCGAATGCGGTTGTAGTACATATCGCGCGCCAAGATTGCTTTGGCATTGCCCTCGTCGTAGGCTTTGTCGATGTCGCGCATATCGCTCGACAGACCTGTAATACCCTGTACACCAGATTGTTTATTCATCATGGAATTCAGATCGTCGAAGCTCATTTTCTCCTTTGCGCCGATGAATGTGATGGCACTTGGATCGACCGAACCGCAACGGGTGCCCATCACCAGTCCATCGACTGGCGAGAAGCCCATCGAGGTGTCGAACGACTTGCCGTTGAGCACAGCCGTCACCGAACCGCCATTGCCAATGTGGCAGGTGATGATTTTTGAGTTTGCAAGGTCGAGACCTGCTAAGGCAGCACCTTTGGCAGCTACGAATTTGTGGCTTGTACCGTGAAAACCGTACTTGCGCACGCGGTATTTGTCGTAATATTCGTAGGGTAGGGCATACATATAGTTGATTGCAGGAATCGTCTGGTGGAACGAAGTGTCGAAGACGGCAACCTGTGGGACACCCGGTAGTACCTTCTCAATAGAGAGGATACCCTCCAAATTGGCAGGGTTGTGCAGCGGAGCAATCTCGAACAATGTGCGAATCTTCGCCTTCACGTCCTCGTTCACAAGGCAGCTTGCCGAGAAAAATTCGCCACCGTGCGCCACGCGATGTCCTACGGCTTTCACCTCATCAAGCGAGCGAATTACGCCATGCTTTGTGTCGGTCAATGCCTTAAGTACAAGGCTGATGCCTGTAGTGTGGTCAGGAATAGGTTGGTGTAGTTCAAAGCGATCTTTGCCTACTGGTTTGTGTGTTAGGTCACCCTCAGCGAGTCCGATGCGTTCCACGAGACCCTTAGCGAGCAACGTGCTTTTGGCTGCTTCCATATCAATCACCTGATATTTGATTGATGAACTGCCACAATTTAGTACTAAAATAACCATATCTTAAAAGTTTTAATTTTTCAATATCTCTCCAATCCACATACCCAGTGCGGCACATGCCACGCACACCACCACACTTAGCCCCATATAGAGCCCTGCTGTGGCATACTCGCCATCGCGAAGCAGGCGTAGGGCATCGACCGAAAAGGTCGAAAATGTGGTGAACCCGCCGCAAAAACCGATGACCACCAGTCGTGTGAACCACATGGAGTCGGATGCGGCACCCAGTACCAGCCCAATGAGCAGCGACCCTGCCACGTTGACCACGAAGGTTCCAGTGTGGAATCCCCATAGCATATATTCGGTCAATATTTTGTAGGACAATAGGTAACGAGCCATGCTTCCAACCGCACCTCCGATGCCAACAGTCAATAATTCGCGAATCATAAGTTCAGTGCTGTTCTTATTTTTATAAATATGCAAATTTAAGCAATTTTTACTTATGAATTGATATCTTTTCTGCTGTTTTTTATTGAATAATTGTTGTGAAGTGATGAATGTATGATAATTTATAATTCAACTGTTCCGGTTTGTGATGGAAATATTGTGATTTGTGATGGAAAATAAAAATGCGGTCACCTGAATTTTTAGGTGACCGCATTGGATTTTCGAACCGATTTCTAATAGCGGTAGTGCTCTGCTTTGTAGGGACCTTCGGGTTTCACACCGAGATAGGCGGCTTGCTCGTCACTCAGACGGGTCAGTTCAACGCCTAAGTTGTCGAGGTGCAGACGCGCAACCTCTTCATCGAGGTGCTTCGGTATGCGGTATACACCCACCTCTAACTTCTTTTCCCACAGCTCAATCTGAGCCAAGCATTGGTTGGTGAATGAGTTGCTCATCACGAACGAAGGATGTCCGGTGGCGCAACCCAAGTTGACCAAGCGACCTTCGGCGAGGATGAAAATAGTGTGTCCATCGGGAAAAGTATATTTATCGACTTGAGGTTTGATGTTCATCTTCACGGCAGCCGAATTTTCGAGGCGTGCCATCTGTATTTCGTTGTCGAAGTGCCCGATGTTGCAGACAATTGCTTGATCGCGCATACGTTCCATGTGCGCAAGGGTGATGATGTCGCGGTTGCCCGTGCAGGTGACGTAGATGTTGCCCTCGCTGAGTGCGCTCTCGACGCTCTTCACCTCGAAGCCCTCCATAGCTGCCTGCAAGGCGCATATTGGGTCAATCTCGGTTACGATTACGCGTGCTCCATACGAGCGCATGGAGTGGGCGCATCCCTTGCCTACATCGCCATAGCCGCAGACTACGACCACCTTGCCGGCAATCATGATATCGGTGGCGCGTTTGATACCATCGGCGAGTGATTCGCGACAGCCGTAGAGATTATCGAATTTCGATTTTGTGCATGAATCGTTGACGTTGATGGCGGGGATGAGCAATTCCCCTGCCTCCATCATTTGGTAGAGACGGTGTACGCCCGTAGTGGTCTCCTCGCTCACGCCTCGCCATTCGGCAACGGTGCGATGCCACTTCGATGCGTCCTCGCTCAGCAGCTTTTTGAGAGTGGCAAGAATTACCTCTTCCTCGTAGGACGAGGGTTTGCAGTCGAGGATCGAAGCATCCTCTTCTGCTTTGAATCCTTTGTGAATCAGTAGGGTAGCATCGCCACCGTCGTCCACAATCAGCTGTGGGCCTTTGCCTCCGGGGAACGAGAGTGCCATGGCGGTGCACCACCAGTATTCGGGCAGTGACTCGCCCTTCCACGCGAAGACCGGTACTCCTGTAGCTGCAATGGCGGCTGCGGCGTGATCTTGTGTCGAGAAGATATTGCACGAGCACCAGCGAACATCGGCTCCCAACTCGACGAGGGTTTCAATGAGCACGGCAGTCTGAATGGTCATGTGCAGTGACCCCATCACACGAACCCCTTTCAGCGGTTTGCGTACCCCATATTTGCGGCGTACAGCCATCAATCCGGGCATCTCGTGCTCCGAAATTTCAATCTCTTTGCGTCCCCACTCTGCCAGTGACATATCGGCTACTTTGTAGGGCAATGTTAAGTCTAAGTACATCTTATGATAAGAATTTATTATAGTTTTAATATTTTGTCACGGTCGGCGGCTATCTGTGCTTGTAGCTCTTCGAGTGTGGCAAATGTTTGTTCATCGCGAATCTTGCGCCCCAATTCTACCCGTAATATGCGATCGTAAAGTCGCCCTTCGAAGTCGAAAAGGTGAGTTTCGAGCCGCCGTACCATCCCTCCAACCGAAGGATTGCGCCCTAAATTCGACATCGCTTTGTAGCGTACACCATCCACTTCGGCCCACGCCTCGTAGACACCATCATCTGCCGTAAATCCTTCAGGTACAGGTAGATTGGCAGTTGGGAATCCTAACTTGCGTCCCAATTGGCGACCCTGCACGACCACCCCTTCAATCACCATGTGAATCATATTTTATCGGTCAATTGTCGTACCACGCGGAACTGCGAGAAGAACTCTTTGGCGAAGACACGCAGCACCGTGTAGGACGGAATGGCGAGCAGCATACCCAAAATTCCCGCCAGCGAGCCAGCGATGAGTATAACAATGAATATTTCGAGCGGATGGGCTTTCACGCGTTCAGAGTAGAGTGTAGGTTGCAGTACGAAGTCGTCAAGTCCCTTGATTATCAGTAACGTGCAGGTGATTATCAACATCGTGTGTCCGATGCTCATGCCGGCAAGTGGGGTAATCAAACCCAGAAAAATCGAGATGATGCCACCAATCAGTGGACCAGCATAGGGAACTACATTCATCACGCCCATAACCAATCCGATGAAGAATGCGTCAGCCGCCGCCATGCCGAATGCCATCATCGAGAGCGAGACGACCAACATGACAAGGCAGCTCTCAGCGAGAATGCCGGTGAAATAGCGCGACAGCAAGAGGGTAATCGAGTCGAGGGCGCGTGTAACGTTATCAGTGTATCGCGAGGGGAACAGTCCGACGACCATGGCGTAAAACAGCCCTTCATCCTTGAGAAAGAAGAAGGTGATGAACGAGACGGAGAAAAATGCGATAACCGTCGAGATGGCGATGCTGACAATCGACGAAAGAGCCGTATTGATTGCTTGCATATTTACAATGCCGCTGAGTGCGGATATAAGGCTCTCGGAGAGTGAAAAATGCGCCTCCGGGAGAGAGTAAATAGTGTTTAAATAGGCTTGTGCCTGTGTGATTGGCTCCTCGATGGTGCCCATGACAGCACTGAAATCGAGGGTCGAAAGTTGATAAATTTTATTTGCTACGAGGGGCACGAACAACGATAACAACGTGCCCAGTACCACCCAAATCAGAATAAGTGTGACCAGTGCTGCCAGCCAGCGTGGAATCCTCCAGTGGCGTATGTGGAGCTGCGAAAGGTGACACACAAGAGGTCGTCCGACGATGGCTAAGACGGCAGAAATCAGAATGTAGACGACGATAGACGAAAAATACCATATCAGAAAAAGTATGGACGCAGTGGCTACTGCGCCTACGATGAATCGGATAATTCGTTCGGGGGTTGCCGTCATGATATGAAATTATTTGAAATCTCGAAGGCGCGCAATGGGAGTTTGTGAGCCGACTACAGGGTCACCAATTTCCACGAGTAACTCGCTGTCCTTGGGGATTAAAACGTCAATGCGTGAGCCAAATTTGATGAATCCCGACACGCCATTTTGTTCTACGGTTTGCCCGACTTTCATGTACGACACGATGCGGCGCGCTATCAATCCTGCGATTTGGCGGAACAACACGGGACGTCCGTCTGCCATGCGAACAACGGTTGTAGTGCGTTCGTTCTCGGTGGAGGATTTTGGATGCCAAGCCACAAGAAAGCGTCCGGGATGATACTTGAAATATTCGACTATGCCACCCACGGGAAACCAGTTCATGTGGACATTAGTAACTGACATGAAGATAGATATTTGCATCATCTCTTCGTCGAGATACTCCGACTCTTTGACCACTTCAGTGACCACCACACGTCCGTCGCAAGGTGAGAAAACAAGATCGGCATCGTGGATGCGTACGCGCCTCGGTTCGCGGAAGAAGGCAACGATGAAAAACCAGAACAGCAGCAACAATATCATGCTGAGCCACAACACAATCACGTCTGCACGCATAGAGAGCAGATAGTAGATTGCGCCCCAGCAGAATAGGCAGAATACTCCGGTAAAACCGATGATTTTGTAGCCCTCTTTATTGATTTTCATAGCGGAAAAATTGTAATTTTTAACTTAAATCATATCAATCAGTACCATATAGGCAAAAACAAAGGGAGCCGCAAGTAGCAGTGCATCGAAGCGATCGAGCCAGCCACCGTGTCCGGGGATGGCATTGCCTGAATCTTTCACGTTGGCAGCTCGCTTGAACATTGACTCCGTTAAATCGCCCAGCACGCCTGTTATGGATGCCACAAGTGCTAAGCCTAACCACTGCCAAAGGTTGGCATCGAGTAGGTTAGCAGCCACAAAACCCATCACCAAAGCCCCCACTAAACCTCCAAAGAACCCCTCCCACGACTTCTTGGGTGAGAGCCGTTCGCAGAGACGGTGGCGACCAATTGACATACCGACCAAATAGGCAAAAACATCGTTCGACCAGATGGTGAGGATGAAGAAAATCATGACCCATGGGTGCCATGAGCCGCTCATGGTTGGGATGTAGCACATCAACGACAGCGGCAGGGCAACATAAACCACACCCAAAAGGGTGGCTCCAATATTTGCCAATGGGTTTTTCCCTTTACGGAAGAGTTCGCAGACGAATAACATAGTGAGCATCACCATGAAATAGAGCGTCAACAGGCGCATCGACTCGGCATTACCCCACAGTTTGGTTGCAGCGAAGAAGTTGACAATGAGCAACACTCCACCTGCAACCATTCCCATTAGATATTGTGGTTCGGCTCCGTTATTCTCGCTCAGACGATAGATTTCGCGCATTCCGCCCACAAGAAGTACCAGCAGTAAGGCACCAAAGCTCCATTTTGAGAGCAGAATTGCCCCAATCATTACGATGGCAAGCACCAATCCGCTTAATGTGCGTATGGCGAGATTCTTCATCTTTTCACTCATGGCGATTAATTTTATCCCTCCATTTTATTTTCGTCTGTCGGTTCGTCCGATTTTTTTGACGAATTCTGTTTTGCCGATTTGTCCGCTGCAAATTCATCGCCACCAAACAATTCGGTAGTCTTAGCTTTCACAATTTTCTTCCAATCGGACTCAGCGTGCGCAGTTTGACCTTTAGGGGCAGCCTCGGTGGATGTGCTTGTTGTAACGGGCTCATCATCGGCGTAGAGTGCTGCTGCTTTGGCTTTTGCTGCGGGTTTCTCTGCTGTTTCAGATTCTGAAATTGCAACGGTAACCGCTGCCTTTGCGGCATCGATTTTGGCATCAGCCATTGCCTTTGCAGCATCCGCTTTTGCCTTCGCAATAGCCTCTTTTTGCTCGCGAAGAATGTCTTTTTTGCGTCTTCCGAAGATGTGTTCCACATCCTCCGTGAAGACTACTTCACGTTCGAGTAACAAGTCTGCTAATTGTTTCAATCCGTCAGCGTGGTCTTGTAATACCTTGGTCGCCATTGCATAAGCCACTTCGACTACTTGCTTTGCCTCAGCATCAATCTGCTGCGCTGTAAGTTCCGAATAGGGCTTCATGAAGGTCATGTCGCTCTGTCCGCTTGAGTCGTAGAAGCTCATCGAACCCACTTTTTCACTCATGCCGTAGTAGGCGACCATAGCGTACGCCTGCTTAGTGACGCGCTCCAAATCGTTGAGTGCACCGGTCGAGACGTGACCGAACGTAATTTGTTCCGAGACCCGTCCGCCCAATGTAGCCGCCAGTTCGTCAAGCATTTGCTCGCGTGTAGTGATTTGCCGTTCGTCGGGCAGATACCATGCGGCACCCAACGCCTTACCGCGCGGAATGATGGTCACTTTGATTAGCGGATTGGCATTTTCGAGAATCCAGCTGACAGTCGCGTGACCCGCTTCGTGATAGGCGATGATGCGTTTCTCCTCGTCGGTGATAATTTTATTTTTGCGTTCCAATCCACCGACAATGCGGTCAATAGCTGCAAGAAAATCCTCTTTAGAGACAAATTGTTTGTTGTAACGTGCCGCAATCAATGCCGCTTCGTTGCAGACGTTGGCGATGTCTGCACCCGAAAAACCGGGGGTCTGCTTGGCAAGGAATGCGCGGTCGAGGTTTGGATCGAGTTTCAATGGACGCAAATGCACCTCGAAAATCTCTTCGCGCTCCTTTACGTCTGGTAATCCTACTTCGATTTGGCGGTCGAAACGTCCCGCACGCATGAGTGCTTTGTCGAGAATATCGGCACGGTTGGTAGCTGCAAGTACGATGACCCCTGCGTTAGTCTGGAAGCCATCCATCTCGGTAAGAAGTTGATTGAGCGTATTTTCACGCTCATCGTTGCCTGAAAAACCTGCGTTCTTGCCGCGAGCACGTCCAATGGCATCAATTTCGTCGATGAAAAGAATGCAGGGAGCTTTTTGTTTGGCTTGTTCAAAGAGATCGCGCACGCGCGAAGCACCTACACCAACAAACATTTCGACAAAATCCGAACCTGAAATGGAGAGGAAGGGGACATTTGCTTCACCAGCTACGGCTTTCGCCAGCAGGGTTTTACCTGTTCCCGGAGGACCCACAAGCAGTGCGCCTTTTGGAATTTTAGCTCCTAATTCTTTGTATTTGTCCGACTTTTTCAAAAAGTCCACAATCTCCATGATTTCGACTTTTGCCTCTTCCAATCCGGCTACATCTTTGAATGTGATGCGTTTTTCAGAGTCGTCTTTATCGAAAACCTGTGCTTTTGCCTTGCCGACATTCATGATGCCGCCGCCTGCGCCGCCGCCCGCCCCGCGTGACATGGAACGCATGAGAAAGAGCCATACACCGATAATAAACAACCATGGTAAGAAGCTGATTAATAAATCAGTCCAGCCTTTTGACTGATTCTCGTAGACTACGGGGATGTTCTGACCTGTGGTATTTTTGACCGTGTTCAGATCCTCGCGAAACGAATCAACCGAACCAATCGTGAAGGTGAATTGCACGCCTGTTTCGGGAATGTTTTTGTATTGAGTATCAACCGTATCTTTGCGATAACGTTCGGCAGCCTCCTTTTTTAGGAATACCTGTGCTTCATCGCGGTTTACGATTTGAATTTTCTCCACATCGCCTCGTTCAACCATCTTTTCGACGGTCATCCAGTCACTGGGCAGGGGATTTTCGCTCGAATTGTTGAATGCGTAGTAGCCGACAATCAACACTCCGACTACGCCATAAAGCCACATCCACGAGGGGCGTGGCATATTGACGTTCATCTTGTTATCGTTTTTTTTTGCCATAAAAATCTTTACTCTTCGTATTCGTGATGCGTGAGCGGAGCATCGGCCCACAGTTCTTCGAGTTTGTAGAATTCGCGCAGTTCGGTCTGGAAAATGTGTACGACAACGTCTACATAATCCATGGCAATCCAGAACGCATTCTGCTCACCTTCAACGCGCCACGGCTTTTCGCCTAATAGCTCCACTGTCTTCTCCTCGATGCCTGCGGCAATTGCTGCCACCTGCGTGGTCGAATCGGCGTTGCACACCACAAAATAGGAGCAGATGGCTCCATCGAACTTCGTAAGGTCTAATGATACAATATCCTTACCCTTTTTATCCTCTATCGCGCTAACGATTGTTTGAATCAATTTTTCCATATATTTACTTAAGGTCTATAACTTGACAAAGATACGAAAAACTTTTTACACCCATCGTCATTCGTCGAAAATATCTTGTGACTTTATTCAGTATGCGCTTTGCGCGGCTCCCGACGAGCGGTAACGACGCAAAAAGCGATGCGCGACCTGATCATCGCGCATTGTTTGCTCTCAAAGAGAGGTGTTGATAGCTGAATCCCTTGTGTATTGTTCTGAATTTGTTGCGATTTGCCGATACCACATAATATATTAGTGCCGTCGGAGTGCGATGGTGTAGTTGTCCCAATCGGTGATGGCGCGCTGAGCGGTGCCGGTGGCTACGGCGGCTTGCGCTACGGCGGGGGCTACCGTCCACAATAGACGATGGTCGAGAGCTTTGGGAATGAAGTAGTCGCGACCGAAACTGAGTGAGCGTAAGCCGTAGGCTGCCAGAACATCTTCGGGTATGGGGGTGCGTGCCAGCTCGGCAATGGCACGTGCGGCGGCGAGTTTCATCGCTTCGTTTATCTCACTGGCGCGTACGTCGAGCGCGCCGCGAAAAATGTAGGGAAAACACAAGGCGTTGTTCACCTGATTTGGGCAATCGGAACGTCCCGTGGCGACCAGCACGTCGGGGCGTGCTTTGATGGCAGCGGCGTAGGTGATTTCGGGATTCGGGTTTGCCAATGCCATCACGAGCGGGTCGTGTGCCATGGTACGTATCATGTCGGGGGTGAGAACATCGGGTTTTGAAACTCCTAAAAATAGGTCGGCATTGACCAGAGCCTCAGCTAAGTGTGTGATATTTCGATTGGTGGCAAACTCCCGTTTGAGGTTGCTGATGTTCGTGCGGCGGGTGGTGATTACCCCGCGGCTGTCGCACATTACCATTCGTTCGCGGCTCACGCCTAATAGTAGAAATAGACGTGCGCAGGCGATGGCTGCTGATCCGGCTCCGTTGATGACGACCTGCAATTTCTCGATGGTTTTACCAGTGATATAGAGCATATTGAGCAGTGCCGCCGCCGTTACCACTGCTGTGCCGTGTTGATCATCGTGCATGACCGGGATGTCCAACTCGTAGCGCAATCGTTGCTCGATTTCGAAACATTCGGGGGCTTTGATGTCTTCGAGGTTGATGCCTCCGAAGGTGTGTGCGATGTGTTTCACGGTCTCGATGAAGACTTCCGGATTTTCGGTATCAATTTCGATGTCGAAGGCATCGATGTCTGCCAAAATTTTGAATAGCATACTCTTACCCTCCATAACGGGTTTCGAAGCTAATGCTCCGATATTGCCCAAGCCGAGTACGGCAGTGCCATTGGTGATGACCGCCACGAGGTTGCCGCGCGCTGTATAGGTGTAGCTTTCGGTGGAATCCTTGACGATTTCGAGACACGGCTCCGCCACGCCGGGTGAGTAGGCGAGTGACAAGTCATTTTGTGTGTCGTAAGGTTTGGTCGGGACGACCTCAATTTTCCCCGGACGGTTTTGGCTGTGATAACGCAGTGCTTTTTGACGAATGTTGCTGCTCATACTCATAGATTTTATGTCGTATGGTGCAATTTTCGCGCCTAAGGTGCGGTGATTTAGAGTGGTTTTTTGTCGATATAGTTCGGAAAGAGAAATTGGGGTATGCCGAGTGCCATGCCGGCGTGGATTGTCCCTTCGATGCCGAGCATTTTCGCCAGTTTATTTTTCTTGTCGCGCTGGATGGCGGAGTAGACGAAACCTGTGT
Source organism: Alistipes sp. (assembly GCA_036652255.1). Taxonomy (GTDB): domain Bacteria; phylum Bacteroidota; class Bacteroidia; order Bacteroidales; family Rikenellaceae; genus Alistipes. The sequence goes on from JAVVWE010000012.1 coordinate 14,031, forward strand.
AGAACTGGCTTACACCCAATGCTTCAGCCATGAGTGAACCGTTTTGGTAGGCGAGGTTGGCATCGAGAATTCCGAAGCGATTCTCGCGAGGTGCGTGGATGAAAATCACCGCCGTGGCACCGCGCAGAATTTGATCGTCACCTTGTTCGTGGGCACGCATGAGTCGGTGGAAAGCAGGCAGAAAATCGTAGGCAGAAGGGAGTGCAAGGTGCAATACGGGGCGCAAAAATGGATTTTCTAACAGCCGCACGAGGTGGGCAAAAGTGTCGATGGTAAACTGCGTAATGAGCTGAAGTTGTGCAGGATCGGTAATGACGGTGAACGATATTTGTTGCAGGTTGCAAGCGGTGGGGGCGCGGTGTGCAGCCTCCACAATCAGCCGCAGCGACGCTGCGGGAATGGGGGTCGATGAGAAGGCGCGGTTCGATCGGCGCGCCTTGCAGAGCAACATCAGCTGGTCGGGGGTGGGCAGCTGTCTGCGGTCGATTAGATGCACCTTTTCGGGTGGAAAATCAAGGTGCCGAATGGCTCCCGTGGGGCAAACAGCTGCGCAATGTCCGCACGAAATGCAGGTTTCGAGTTTTTCAATGCCAACAGTGCCGCCGTCGGTCTGCGTCAAAATCTGTGACGGACACACTTTTACACACTTGCCGCAACGAATGCAGGTTGCGGTGTCGATTGTTAAAATTGCTGCCATACTATTTGAAATTTAAAATAAAGTCCCCTCGTCGGTGCGCCGTGGTGTGAAGCCTAAATGTTTGTATGCCAACTCGGTCACCTCGCGACCGCGGGGCGTGCGTTTGAGGAATCCCTCCTTGATTAGGAACGGTTCGTAGACCTCCTCGATGGTTCCGGCCTCCTCGCTCACTGCCGTAGCGATGGTGTTCAGCCCCACAGGTCCGCCCTTGAATTTTTCGATGATGGTGCTCAGGATTTTGTTGTCCATCTGATCCAATCCACGGGAGTCGATGTTGAGTGCCTTGAGTGCTATTTTTGTGATTTCGAGGTCAATATGCCCCTCGCCTTTGACCATTGCGAAATCGCGTACACGGCGCAGGAGTGCGTTGGCAATACGCGGTGTGCCGCGCGAGCGTAGTGATACTTCGTGTGCCGCATCGTCGTCAATCGAGACATCGAGAATGCGTGCCGAGCGTTTCACGATGCCCGAAAGGACAGCGGCATCGTAGTACTCCAAATGGCATTGGATACCGAACCGTGCGCGCAGAGGCGAGGTCAGCAGTCCGCTGCGGGTGGTGGCTCCAATCAAGGTGAAAGGGGCTAATTCGATTTGAATTGAGCGTGCCGAAGGACCTTTGTCGAGTACGATGTCGATTTTGTAATCCTCCATTGCCGAGTAGAGGTACTCCTCGACGATGGGGCTCAGGCGGTGAATCTCGTCGATGAAGAGTACATCACCGGGGTTGAGGTTTGTGAGCAGACCTGCCAAATCGCCGGGCTTGTCGAGCACCGGACCCGATGTGACGCGTAGTTGCGAGTGCATCTCGTTGGCGATGATATTTGCCAAGGTGGTCTTGCCCAGACCCGGAGGTCCGTGCAACAGCACATGATCCAACGAGTCACCCCGCATCAGGGCAGCTTGTATGAAAATTTTGAGGTTCTCGACAATTTTTTCCTGCCCGGCGAAGTTGCCTAACTCCTGCGGGCGGATTTTGCTTTCGAATTCGAGATCGCTCTCCGTATTGCGTATTTCTGACATAGAGGACAAATATATGAAATTTTTATCAGATTGTTTCTGCCTCTCTCCAAAAAAAGTCAGATTACTTTTTGTGGCGAAAAGCGTCATTGAAAAGCTTGAATATGTTATTTTCTATTGCAAAACCGAATTTTGTGATTATTTTTGTTGCGGAGTAGGGTTGCTAAAAAAATCAGGTGCAGCATTCTGCACCTGACGCGTGATCCCAGAGGGATTCGAACCTTCATCGTAAGAACCGGAATCTTATATTCTATCCATTGAACTATGGGACCGAGGGTGCAAAGATGCAAAAAAAAATTGAATTATGCGTGAAAAACAAGATAATTGGCAACGAATAGAGAGTGTAATTAGGTGGGCAAATATGTCCACCAATTATTTTGCACGTTATATCGGGCTTTTGCATGGAGAAAATCTTTATCAAATCAAGCGAGGGAATAATGGTATTTCATACGATTTAGCCAACCATATTTTAGCAAAATTCCCCGAAATAGACAAGCTCTGGCTCCTCACGGGCGATGGTCAGATGTTCTCAACGCCCGAATTACGCGGGGTTCAGATTCCCTATTACGAAGTCGATGTGGAGCAGAACATCTTGGTGCGTGGGCAGTTGCCCGTTACGCAGGAGATGGTTGTACCTCAGCTTGGTGCGTGCGACTTTGCCATGCGCTACGAAGGACAGGCGATGGGTGCAGTGATTCCCGCCGGAACGATTGTGTTGCTGAAGGCAATTGAGAAGGATGCAATTATTCCGGGGTCGGAATATGTGATTGTTAGCCGAAAAATTGTAACTTTGCGGATAGTTCGTGCTGGCGATGACGAGTTGCAAATCAGACTGGTGGCGGGCGATCGAACGAATTACGACGATATTATGCTGTCAACCAATGATTTGGTGGCAGCGTATAAGGTCGTTGGCAAACTTATAATTAATAAATAAATCTATGTTTTCTGGAATTGTAGAACGAATGGCTGAGGTGGCGGCAATCCATACAGATCGCCAAAATAAAGATTTTGTGCTCAAAGCAGATTTTTGCAGCGAGTTGAAAATAGACCAAAGTATAGCACATAACGGCGTATGTTTGACCGTGGTGGACATCACCGAGGATACCTATACTGTCACGGCGATGCGCGAGACTCTTGAGCGCAGTAACCTTGGGCAGCTTGTGGTGGGTGATTTGGTGAACCTCGAACGGTCGATGCGCCCAGAGGCTCTGCTCGATGGTCATATCGTGCAGGGGCACGTGGATCAAACGGCGCGCTGCACAGCGGTGGAGGATGCCGATGGCAGTTGGTACTTCACCTTCGAATATGAGCCGCAAGGCGATGGGTTGTGCACAGTCGAGAAGGGTTCGGTGACGGTCAATGGTGTGAGTTTAACAGTTTGTGACTCAAAGCAGAGTAGCTTCCGTGTAGCAATTATTCCCTACACGTTTGAACATACGAATTTCTGCCGTATCAAAGTGGGTTCGGTGGTGAACATCGAATTTGATATTGTGGGTAAATACATTGCCCGCCTCATGAAAAATTATAAATAAAATGTTGTCAATTAAAACCAAAGAGGGGGCTTCATTGCTGATTGCTGCGCTGGCCACGGCACTCTTAGCTGCGGCATTGTCGTGGCTGCACATCACGTGGTGGCTGGTGCTTTGCGCCTCGGTTGTGATGTTTGTCGCAGTGGCGGGTGTGGCGTTGTTTATCATACGTAAGTATGTGGCATACAAGCTAAAACCTATCTATTCGATTGTCTTGTCGCGCGATGTGCACACCACCGAAATTCTCGATGAATTGAAGGATAAACGGGTGGAGAATATCGGTGACGAGTTGACGGCGTGGGCAGACACGAACGATAAAGAGATTGCCCGTTTGCAGGAGACAGAACGATTTCGCAAGCAATATCTGGGTAATGTGGCGCACGAGTTGAAAACCCCAATTTTCAATATTCAAGGCTACATCTCGACCCTGCTCAACGGTGGCTTAGAGGACGAAATGATTAATCGCAAATACCTCGAACGAGCTGAAAAAAGTATCGACCGACTAATTAATATTGTCAATGATTTGGACACCATTTCGAAGCTCGAAAGCAGCATGAATCGGCTGGTGATGGAGCAGTTCGACATCGTGGCGTTGACGCGCGACATTGCCGAGCAGGCGGAGATGGAGGCAGATAAAAAACAGATTCATATTCAGGTGCGCGGAGCGGACAATCTGCCTTCGCCATTTTGGGTCTTAGCCGACAAACATTACATCGGTCAAGTGCTTGTTAATCTGATTATCAACTCGATTCATTACGGCAAGGAGGATGGCATTACGCGTATTAAATTCCGCGATATGCTTGATAAAATTCTGGTCGAAGTGGAGGATAACGGACAGGGCATCGGTAAGGAGGATATTCCGCGCGTTTTCGAGCGGTTCTATCGTACGGACAAGGGGCGTTCGCGCGAGCAAGGGGGCACGGGATTGGGTTTGGCAATTGTCAAACACATCGTCGAGGCACATGGCGAGCGCATCTCGGTGCGCAGCGAACCCGGCGTGGGGACGACCTTCTCGTTCTCGTTGAAAAAAGTGAATTTGCAAGATGTAAAATAGCATAAAATGATACAATTTTTGAGCGTTACGTGGGATTTTGATCCCGTGATTTTTACGATTTTTGGTCTCGACATCCGCTATTATGGGCTGATGTGGGTCTTGGCGATTCTGTTGGGAGCTAAGTTCTTCGACAACTTTTGCAAGCGGGAGTCGTTGCCCTCCTCGGTTTCGGATTCGATTTTTATCTATGGCACGCTCGCCACGATTCTCGGCGCACGCTTAGGACACTGTTTGTTCTATGACACAATGGATTATCTGCGCGAACCGTGGACTATTATTACGGGTTTTCGCGATGGTGGATTGGCAAGTCATGGTGCGGCAATCGGTCTGCTGATTGGTCTGTGGCTCTTCTCACGCAAGAATAAATTGCCCTACATTTGGTCGCTCGATCGCATCATGATTCCCGTGGGTGTGGGTGGCGCGGCAGTGCGTTTGGGCAACCTCTTTAACTCCGAGATTTTCGGTACGACGACAGATTTGCCGTGGGGCTTTGCTTTTATGCGTTCAAACAAGTGGATTTACGAGTATGCTCCGATGCCGGTGCACCCCACTCAAATCTACGAAGCAATCTGCTACTTAGTGACTTTCGGCATCCTTGTGTGGCTCTATTACAAGAAAGATATGGCACGTCGTCGTCCGGGTGTGCTCTTCGGCATCGGACTGATTGGCATCTTCCTTACGCGTTTCTTCATCGAATTTATTAAGACCGAACAGGAGGCGTTCGAGAAGGGTATGATGCTCGATATGGGGCAGTGGCTCAGCGTCCCATTTATCGTGTTGGGTGGTTACATGATGTGGCGTGGTTTCTCGCATCCAGTGCGCGAAATAACTCCTAAAAAGACAAAATAATGAGTTTGAATCCGATGGTGGACGAAATAAACAAAATCGTCTATAATTTATTGGTCACCGAGCATGCGGTCAATATCCCTTCGGTGGGGTCGTTGCGTGTGGAACGGCAGCCCGCAAAGCGCATTTCGGGCAGCTATATTCTACCTCCATATTATACGGTTGTATTTACTTCTCAGGCAGTTGGTACAGCGTTGCCGGATGCCATAGCCGCAGCAGCGGGGTGTGATGCCGAGGCGGCGCGCGATGCCTGTGACCGTTGGTTGGCGCACATTCGATTGGGTGATGCGTTGGCTATTGTGCAGGTGGGGGTGTTGCGTCAGCAGAGCTTTACGATTGCTCCTTCGTTTGATAAGGTGCTGAATCCTCGCGGTTTTGCACCCCTCAAAACTCGCTCCTCGTCGAGCCACTGGTTGCTGTGGAGTGTAGCTGCGATTGCGATTGCTTGCGGTGTAGGTGTCTGTGGATGGGTTGGTTATGATTATCTGATGGAGTCACGGTTCTTTGCTGAGCCGGAACCTGTGGTGGAGATTGCCACGCAGGTCGTGCCACCCAAACCTCTTGCTGTGGCGGATTCTTTGACCGTAGCCGTGTGCGATACGGTTGCTGTCGTCTCTGCCGATACACCCCCCGTGACAAAAGCTGCTGTGCCTGTTGCACCTGCTGAATCACTTGATGCACAGGATTTTGTCAAGGGGCATTACTATGCTGTGTTGGGGGTCTTCAGTGAAGAGAAGAATGCGCAATCGGCGGCTAAAGAGGCTCTGAAGAACGATGCTACTTTGTCGTGCGGTGTCTATCGTTTTGGGCGTAAATATATGGTTACCATTTTCTGGTCGGAGGATGCGGATGCGTGTGCTGTCTTTGCGCAGAAGTATCGCAATGAACTTCCGGATGTGTGGTGTTATAAGGCAAAATAGATGGCTCTCGCAAGGCTGATAACCAAGCTGATAGATGTGTTCTACATCCCGCTGGTGGCGCATCTTATGCCACTTCAGCTCTTTCGATATGCGGTATGTGGAGCCTTGACCATGGCACTTGACATCACTTGGTATACGCTGTTTTACAACTTTGTTTTCGATCGTGTGAATCTTGATTTGGGACTTTTGGTCATCTCACCGCACATCGCTGCCATGTTGCTGGTCTTCCCCATCACCTTCATGAACGGTTTTTGGCTCAATAGCCACGTGGCTTTTCACTCGTCGTCACCCCTGACCACGCGCGCGCAGTTGGTGCGTTACGCCCTTTCGGTGGTGGGTTCGATTCTGCTGACTTATGGATGTATAAAATTTTTCGTCGAAGTGTGTCATTTTTGGCCGTTCTTCTCGAAGATTTTTACGAATGTCATCACGGTCATATACAGCTTCTTAGCGGCTAAATATTTCACATTTAGACCCGCTGTGAAGGGATGAGCCGAAAAAATAATTGTGAATTTCGATTTTTAAATTTTCAAATTAAGTTATCTTTGCTCTTATGAAGGCAAAGATAACTGTTTTAGGTCCGGCACATCCCTATCGAGGGGGGCTGGCTTCGATTATGGAAATCATGGCACGAACGTTTCAACGTCGTGGCAATGATGTAGATATCAAGACGTTCACTGTGCAGTACCCGGCATTTTTGTTCCCGGGTAAGAGTCAAACTCTCGCCACCCCTCCGCCCGCTGATTTGCGAATTGTGCGTTGTGTGAACACCATCAACCCCTTCAACTGGTTGCGCATCGGGTGGCAGATCCGCCGTGAGCAACCTGATTTTGTCCTGCTGAAATATTGGACTCCTTTCATGGCACCTTGCTTTGGCACGATTGCCCGCGTGGCGCGTCGAAATGGACACACAAAGGTGTTGTGCCAGATTGATAATGTGGAGCCGCATGAGCATCACTTCGTTGATCGCCCTTTCAATGGCTATTTTCTGCGCGCGGTGGATGGTTTTGTCTATATGTCGGAGCAGGTACATGGCGAGTTGGCTGCTTACACCTCTGCTCCGGCGATTTTCTCACCCCATCCGCTTTTCGAGAATTTTGGTGAACGGGTGACGCGAGGCGAGGCGTGTGACCATTTGAAATTGGATTTACATACTCGTTACGCCCTCTTTTTTGGATTGATACGCGATTACAAAGGACTTGATTTACTGCTCGATGCGTGGGCAAAATTCAAGCGCACGGGGTATACTAAAGGACGTAAATTGATTGTAGCAGGGGAATTTTATACTGCCAAAGAGCCTTACATTGCGCAGATTGTACGCTTGGGGTTGCAGGAGGATGTCATCTTGCACGATTGGTTTGTCGCAGACAGCGATGTGAAATATTACTTCTCGGCAGCCGATTTTGTTGTACAGCCCTATCGCACTGCCACTCAGAGCGGTGTGACGCAAATTGCCTATCAATTTTTTGCCCCGATGTTGGTCACCAACGTGGGCGGATTGCCCGAAATAGTCCCCGATGGACGTGCTGGCTATGTCTGTGCACCCAACTCTTCGGCGGTGGCTGATGCGCTGATGCGAATCTGGGATGATGCAACTTTGGAGGAGTTTCGCGCCAACATCGTCGAGGAGCGCAAACGGTTCTCGTGGGAAGAGATGTGCAGTCGGATTACGGAGCTTTACGAACAGGTGCAGGAACGATAGATGGAAAATTAAATTAAAAAAAGAGGTCGCGGAAACTATTTCCGCGACCTCTTTTGCATTATATAACTCTATTTCTTGATGTTGGGCAATTCGAGTCCGTATTTCTTATTTGCATCTTCGCGTTTGAGCAACAGAGCGAGTAGCAGGGCTACAACACCGCAACTGGCGAAAATTAACATCGGAACCGTGTAGTTGTAGGCAACGCCCGGAACACCAGCTTTAATCTGCTCAGCGACACCCACATTGGTCACCTTGAGTGCGTAGCCGATGATGAGTGGGAAGATGCAGAGTCCCATGTTCTGAATCCAGAAAATCAGTGAATAAGCACTACCCAAGTAGCGTATAGGCATGATTTTCGGAACTGAAGGCCACAAAGCTGCAGGAACCAACGAGAATGAGATGCCTAACAGAACAATGGATCCATAGGCGAGCAGTGTGCTGGGGTAGGCAGGCAGGATGAAGGCGAAGGTTAAATGGCAGATAATCATCAGCAAAGCACCGAAAATCAACATCGAAGCACCCTTGCCTTTGTAGTCGATGTAGCGACCCAAGAAGGGGGTGATGGCGGCTGCACCCATCGGGAACCAACGGAAAATATCTGCTGCCAACGTGGTCGAAATACCCAAGTTGCTCTCAAGCATATTGGTGGCAAAACGTTGGAAGGGGAAGATGGCTGAGTAGTAAAGCACGCAAAGCAGGGCAATAATCCAAAAGACTTTGTTGGTCAAAATCTTGCCGATATCACTCACTCGGAATGCCTCTTCGGAGTCGCCTGTGGGGGTTTGTTCACCGATTTGACGGTCGAGTTGACGATCCATGATGCAGAAAAGCGTGAAGCTAATCAGACCAATGAGTAACAGTGCAGCGCAAAATGCAACGGGACGTACCACCGATGCGGGAGCCATGCTTGCCAAAAGGGGCGAAATGGAGAAGATGGCGAAGACACCTACGCGGGCAATGGCCATTTCAAGACCCATAGCCAGAGCCATCTCTTTGCCTGCGAACCATTTAGCGATAGCTTTCGAGACGGTGATACCCGCCATTTCGCAACCGCAGCCGAAGACCATGAAGCCAATCGACGCGAGCTTTGCCGAGCCGGGCATTGAGACCCACCAGCTTGAAAGCCAGATGTCTATGTCCGAACCGATGAAAGCGTCGCTGATGGCGTAGTACTTCACGCACGCGCCGATGAACATCAACGACGCGGAGAGTTCACCTGTGAAGCGGATGCCCATTTTGTCGAGAATGATACCTGCAACAATGAGGAAACCAAAGACGTTGAGGATAAATTCTGAGCCACCGTACAATCCGAATACGACGGGGGTCCAGCCACGCTGCACCTCAAGCATTTTTTGCAGAGGCGACATCATATCGACGAACATATAGCCGAAGAGCATCATCAGCGCAATCAAGATGAGTGCTGTCCAGCGTGCGAACGCCGAGTCGTTGAGTTTTTTGTGAATTGTTTCTGTCATTTTATTTGAGTTTTAAAGTTTTAATCTTATTTCGTTATGGCGTACCGTTTGAGTAGGGTATATGCCTGCTTGATGCCCAGCTCTCCCGCTTTGGAGATGTCGAGGCAGCCCTTGTGGGTGTCCTTCATGAAAATTTGCACCAACCCTCGGTTGTAGTATGCCTCGGCAAAGGTGGCATCCACCTCGATAGCCTTGGTGTAGTCTTCATAGGCTTCGGGTAGGTTTCCTGAGAGGGCTTGGAGATTTGCGCGATTATAATAGTTGTAGGCAAAGTTGGGGAAGAGTTTGATTGCGCTGTTCAAATCGGCAATGGCTTCGTCGTAGTTATATGTCCGTTTACTGTTGTTATTCAGCTTATTGGTGGGGTCGGAGTCGATGACAATACGTTGATACGAGTTGTCGATTGACGAGATGAAGTCAATCATCTCGGCTCGTGTGGTAGAGCGATTGAGGTAGAGGAACGGGTTGCTCGGATTCTGCTCAATAGCCGCCGAATAGGTGTTCACCGAAGCGGTGTATTGTTTGATGAGCGACTGCGTGATGCCCCGTTCGAAGAGGATTGTCCACGAAGCATTGTTCTCGCGCTGAAGTTGTTGTGCATACGCTTTGTCGAGCACAATCAACGTGTCGGCAGAGAGGTTGCTCTCGGTCGAGGTCAGGGTGAGGTAGCGGTTGTTGATGCGATGTTTGAAGTCTTCGACGCGCTGCACGTGGTTGCGCTTGGCTATCAAGGCAGTATCGGGGCGCATGAGGGTGAATTTGAACAACGGGAGCAGCTTCATCTCATCGTCTGCATTGGTGCGTGAGGCGACTCGATCGAAACCCTTGCCCGCAAATTTACTGTCGAAGGAGAGCAACTGATCAAAGCGTTGCGTGGTGTCGGCGTAAATAGAGTAGGTGCCGTCATCTTTGAGTCGAGAGCGGTATTCGGCAATTTTGCGTTGTGCCATTGCTCGGTCTTGTTTCGCCCCCTGCTGATCGTGCAGCATCGCCCGCAGCATACTGCGGTTGATGTAGGCATCAGCGAAGTCGGGATAGAGCGCAATTGCCTCAGTGTAGTCGCGTACGGCATCGTTGATATTGCCCAATTGGGTGTTGAGCAGTCCGCGGTTGAAAAAGACCAGTACGTTGTTGGGCGAGTAGTGCGCCACTTTGTTGAAGTCGTCGAGGGCGCGATTGTAGTCTCCAATCTGCATCCGCAAAATGGCGCGATTGAAATAGGTGGAGGCGTTTGTTGAGTCGAGCTGGATGACTGTGTTGAAGTCGGCGAGTGACTGCATCGGACGTTGAGTGGTCGAATAGACCAAGGCGCGGTTGAAATAGGCGGGCAGATGGGTTGAATCGCAGCGAATCGCCCTGTCGAAATCAACCTCAGCATCTTTGTATTGTTTTTGCCGCATATGTAGCTCGCCACGGCGGTTGTAACCGTCGGGATTCTCGCGATTGGTGCGAATGGCGGCGTTGTAATTTTCGTAGGCGCGGGTGGTGTCTTTCAGGTAGAGGTAGCACGTGCCACGATTAATATAGGCATCTGCGACCTTGTTCTCCTGCCGGATGAAGAGGTCGAAATCGGCAATGGCATCTTCGAATTGCTGATTCAGCAGCCGTGTCACACCGCGGCTGTAATAGGGATTCGGCAGGTCGGGACGCAGTTCGATGGCTTGAGCGAAATCGCGAAGAGCATCATCGTAATTACCCATGCGCGAGCGAGTTATGGCTCGGTAGGTGTAGGCGGTAGTGAAGACTGGATTTTTGTTGATGGCAAGGGTGAAGTCGGCATCGGCACCCAGCAAATCGTCGAGATTGTACTTGGCAATGCCGCGCAGGAAATAACCTTCGTAGGCATCTTGGTCGAAACGCAGCAGGGTATTAAGGGTGCGAATTGCCTCCTGATAATCGTTGTTTTGCATACAGGTTTGCCCGACCCAGAAAAAATACTCCTTGTTGTATTGAGCGTGCACCTCTACGCTGCTTAGCAACGTGACCATCATCCATACGATACCTGCGATAAATCTGCGCATCCCCCTGTCTCTCTTTTTTACATCTTTTCGCCCGTGCGCGTTATTCTAAATCGTAACCGAAACGTTTGAGTTGTCGTTCGTTGTTGCGCCAGTCGTCGTTTACCTTGACGAAAAGTTGCAGAAAGACCTTCTTGTCGAGGAATTTCTCCATATCTTCGCGTGCAGCTTGACCTACCTTCTTGAGCATCTCACCTTTGTGACCAATCAGAATGCCTTTCTGCGAATCGCGAGCCACATATATAATGGCCGATATGCGGTCGATGGTGGGCTCTTCTTTGTAGCTTTCAATTTCAATTTCGCAGCAATAAGGTATCTCTTTGTCGTAATAACGGAGAATCTTTTCGCGTATTATTTCCGATGCGAAGAATCGCAAGGTTTTGTCGGTGAGGGTATCTTTGGGATAAAATTCGGGTCCTTCGGGCAGTACTTCGAGGATATTGTGAAACAGACTCTGAATGTTGAAGTCCTCCTTTGCCGAGGTGGGGATAATCACCGCTTTGGGCATCAGAAGTTGCCATTTTTCAACCAGTTCGTCGAGTTTTTCGGGCGTTGTGAGGTCTATTTTATTAATGACAACGATGGTCGGGGTGGTTCCCATATTGATGCGGTCGATAATTTCTGCTGAGCGGTCGCTCTGCTCCACCGTGTCCGTCACGTAGAGAATCACGTCGGCATCACTCACCGCACCCAGCACAAATTTCATCATCGACTCCTGCAATTTGTAGTTGGGTTTAAGAATACCCGGTGTGTCGGAGTAGACGATTTGGAACTCCTCACCGCTTACAATACCTAAAATGCGGTGGCGTGTAGTTTGCGCCTTGGAGGTGATGATTGAGAGCTTTTCACCCACGAGGGCATTCATCAAGGTCGATTTGCCGACGTTGGGATTACCTATAATATTTACAAATCCTGATTTATGCATAATTTATCGACGGGTTGGCATACCCCCGCGTGGCATTTTTAAATTTCCGCCTGCTACGGTTTTCATCATTTTTCGAGTCTCTTCGAACTGTTTCATCAAGCGATTCACATCCGCCATGGTTGTGCCGCTGCCACTGGCAATGCGCTCACGGCGATGTGCGTTGATAATTTCCGGCTTCTCGCGCTCGGCAGGGGTCATCGACGAGATAATCGCTTCGGTTTGTTTGAAAGCATCGTCCGGAATATCCACATTCTTGAGTGCCTTGCCCATGCCCGGTATCATCGAGGCGAGGTCTTTCAGGTTACCCATCTTCTTAATCTGGGCAATCTGCGTCATGAAGTCGTTGAAATTGAATTGATCCTTGATGATTTTCTTTTTCAGGCTGCGCGCCTCAGTCTCATCGAACTGCTCCTGAGCACGTTCAACCAGAGAAACCACGTCACCCATGCCCAAAATACGATCCGCCATACGTTCGGGGTGGAACACTTGCAAGGCATCCATCTTCTCTCCACTGGAGATGAATTTCAGTGGTTTGCTGACCACCGAACGGATGGAAATGGCAGCACCACCTCGTGTGTCACCATCGAGTTTGGTGAGCACTACACCGTCGAAATCGAGTCGATCATTGAACTCGCGCGCGGTATTTACCGCATCTTGACCTGTCATGGCATCGACCACAAAGAGGGTCTCGGAGGGGTTGACCGCTGCTTTGATGGCTGTAATTTCCTGCATCATTGCCTCGTCAACAGCCAGACGACCTGCTGTATCGACAATCACCACGTTGAATGATTTTTGACGCGCGTATTTTATGGCGTTCTCGGCAATCTGCACTGGATTCTTGTTGCCCTCTTCGGTGTAGACCTCCACGTCAATTTGTGAGCCCAAGACCTTCAACTGGTCGATGGCAGCGGGGCGGTAGACATCGCCTGCGACCAACAAAACCTGCCTGCCCTTCTTGCTTTTGATGTAAGCGGCTAATTTACCTGAAAAGGTGGTTTTACCCGAACCTTGCAGACCCGCAATCAAAATTACGGCAGGCGTGCCGCTGAGAGTTATCTCGGTGGCGGTGCCTCCCATTAATGCAGCCAATTCATCGCGCACGATTTTGGTCATCATCTGACCCGGCTTTACAGATTTGAGTACATCCAGACCGATGGCTTTGACCTTCACATCGTCGGTGAAAGTCTTGGCTACCTTATAGTTGACATCGGCATCAATCAGCGCACGACGAATCTCTTTAAGTGTTTCGGCAATGTTGATTTCGGTAATACGACCTTCGCCCTTGAGTAGTTTGAACGAGCGTTCGAGTTTGTCTGTTAAATTTTCAAACATGGCAGTTATGGATTCCTTTTTTATTTTTGTTTGCAAAGATACGAATTTCAATTTAGAATTCACAATCAAAATGGACTGTTTGTATGTTAATTGCGCACAATCTGCTGATTGCGAAAAAACCTCTTTATGAAAATTTTGACTCATCTATTATTTTTTGTATCTTTGTCATTATAAATACATCTATATCAAAAATGCAAGAACCACGTATAATAACCTTGCCGAAAATCCTCGATCGCCGAGGTAATTTGAGCTTCATAGAGGGGAATAATCACGTTCCTTTCACCATAGCTCGAACTTATTGGATTTATGATGTGCCGGGCGGTGAGGTGCGTGGAGGTCATGCCTATCGTCGCAACGAAGAGTTGGTGGTGGCACTCAGCGGTAGTTTTGACGTGGTGCTCTATGATGGCATAAAGGAGTATCGCTTCCATTTGAATCGTTCGTATTATGGTGTTTACATTCCGAAAATGATGTGGCGCACGCTCGAAAATTTCTCAACTAATTCGCTCGCTTTGGTGCTGGCATCGACACCATACGATGTGAATGATTATATGCGCGACATTGATACGTTCAGAGAGGAGGTTGGGCATGAATAAAAATAATACTGTGTATGATTGTTCAATCATTGAACTGCCTAAGCACGAGGACGATAAAGGAAATCTGACAGCCATAGAAGGTGGTGTAAATCTCCCATTTGATATTGCCCGCGTATTTTATCTCTATGATATTCCGGGTGGGGAAGCTCGTGGTGCGCACGCTCACAAAGAGTGTCACCAATTTTTGATAGCGGCTCATGGTAGTTTCGAAATTGTGCTCAATGACGGTAAAAATATTCGCACGGTAGTACTCAACCGTCCGTATTTTGGCTTGCATATTCCTCCTGGGGTGTGGGCTGCGGAACAAGGCTTTTCGAGTGGCGCAATTTGTTTAGTTATGACTTCTCATTTATATAACGAGGCGGATTACATTCGCTCGTATGAGGAATTTCTAACGTATAAAAAACAATGATATACATTCATCCATTATCTGACGTACAGACCGATAAAATTGGTGACAACACCTCGATTTGGCAATTTTGTGTCGTGTTGAAAGGGGCGAAAATTGGCTCCAATTGCAATATATGTGCAGGCGTGCTCATCGAAAACGATGTGGTGGTGGGTAACAATGTAACCGTCAAATCGGGCGTGCAACTCTGGAACGGTGTCACGCTCGAGGATAATGTATTTGTAGGTCCAAACGCGACGTTTACCAACGATTTGCTGCCACGTTCGAAGGTGTATCCTGAGCGGTTTGGAAAGACGGTTGTTCGCAAAGGAGCCTCTATTGGAGCCAACGTAACCCTCGTTGCAGGGGTTGAAATTGGAGCTTATGCCATGATTGGTGCGGGCAGCGTGATTACGAAAAATATCCCAGCCAATACGTTGTGGTATGGCAATCCTGCGCGTCAACGCGGATATGTCACCAACGATGGTATGCGTCTTGATATGGAGAAAAAAGATAAAAGTGGGAAAATATATATACTATGATTAAGTTTCTTGATCTGCAAAAAATAAATGCCCAGTATGCTGATGAGTTAAAAGCGGCTGCGGCAGAGGTGATTGATTCAGGTTGGTATCTACATGGTGCTAAAAATGAACAGTTTGAAGCGCGGTTGCGTGAGCTGACGAAGACACCATATGCTATTGCGGTGGCGAACGGTCTCGACGCGCTGCGATTGATTTTGCGTGCCTACATTGAGATGGGTATCATGGCAGAGGGTGATGAAGTTATTGTTCCAGCAAATACTTATATAGCAACGATTTTGGCTATAACGGATAATCGTTTAATCCCAGTTTTGGTGGAGCCGTCGATTGATACTTACAACATTGATATCGACAAAATTGAACAGTCGATTACCTCGCGCACACGAGCTATCTTAGTTGTTCACCTTTATGGTCGTGCAGTGTGGAGTGAAAAATTGGAGAAGATAGCGAAAAAACATCATCTCAAAATTGTGGAAGATAATGCTCAAGCGATTGGTGCCGAGTACAAAGGAGTGCGAACGGGACACTTGGGTGACGCAGCAGGTTTTTCGTTTTATCCTGGGAAAAACTTGGGAGCTTTGGGTGATAGCGGTGCTGTGACAACATGTGATGCGGAGTTGGCACGCGTCGTGCGAGCTGTGGCGAATTACGGTTCAGAGCAGAAGTATGTCAATGAGTTTAGGGGACTGAATAGTCGAATGGATGAGATACAAGCGGCATTTCTGAGCGTAAAAATCGGTCATGTACTGAAGGAAAATGAGCGTCGACGTGAAATAGCGACCTATTATTGCAACCATATCACCAATCCTAAAATCACGCTGCCACAGTTGCCTGTCGATGAGAAAGAGCACGTGCATCATGTGTTTGTGATTCGCACTTCGAATCGTGAGTCATTGCAGAAATACTTGACCGACAACGGTGTGCAAACTCTGATTCATTATCCCATTCCGCCTCATAAACAGCAGTGTTACAAGGCGTGGAATAACCGCTCATATCCTATTACGGAGCTAATTCATAACGAAATTTTGAGTATCCCGATGAGTGCTGTGCTGACGGATGCTGAGGTGAGTAATGTGGTCGAAATAATAAATAAATTTTGATCCCAACATTATTAAATATTGTTCAGCGCACAGTTCAGACAGATATAGTGAAAGTTTTTTCACTCACAGCGATGTCTACATTAGTCAAAATGCTCACGGGATTTGTGTGCATCAAGATTATTGCTGTTATTTTGGGCCCTGAAGGGTTGGCATTGATGGGGCAGTTAACTAACTTTTCGACGATTATTATGGCGGTGGCGTGCGTTGGCATTAATAACGGTGTTACGAAGTATATTGCTGAATATAAAGATGATAAATCGCTTTTTAAAAATTTAGTATCCACAGCCTATCGCATCACAATTATCGGCTCGATTGTTAGCGGATTATTTATGATTTGCTGCAGCTCTATTTTGGGACAACTGTTGCTAAAAACAGATGAATACAACTATGTATTTATCTTGTTTGGCACGACGATTATCCTCTATGCGATGAACAATTTGTTGATTTCCATTGTCAATGGATTGAAGGAATTCAAACTTTTTGTCCGCATAAATATTGTCAATTCTATTGTTGGCGCAGCATACACGATTTTCTTTGTTTTGACATTGGGTTTGAAAGGGGCTATGATTAGTTTTGTGACCTATCAAAGTGTAGCTTTGTTGATTACAATCTTCATGTTGCGTCGCTACGAATGGTTTTGCTGGGATACTTTCAAGGCTAAATTCTCCACTCCGCTCGCCCGAAAATATCTACAATATACGCTGATGACCTTCGTTAGCGTATCGGTCGTACCTGTTGCACAGCTTGTTCTACGAAGTTATGTGATTGTTAATATATCACAAATCGAGGCGGGCTGGTGGGAGGCAATGAATCGGTTGTCGACAGCCTATTTGACAATTATTACCTCTTCATTTGGCGTTTACTATTTGCCTCGGCTTTCCGAATTGAAAACAAATATCGAATTGAAACGCGAAATTCTTAAAGCATATGCGGTCATCATTCCAGCACTTGTGGTGGGTTTTGTGGTGATTTATTTTTTGCGGTTTTTTGTGATTAAAATTCTTTTTACGCCTGATTTTTACCCCATGGAAAACCTGTTTATTTGGCAATTATGGGGCGATTTGTTCAAAATTGCGAGTTGGCTTTTGGCATTCCTGATGCTTGCCAAATCGCGAACCATGGCCTTTGTTACTACTGAAATATTATTTTCCGCACTTTATGTCGGAAGTGCTTTATTTTTAATACATTTGCATGGTACGGTCGGGCTTGTGCAGGCTTATTTAATGAACTATATCCTCTACACAATCACTATGGTGATTATATTTAGGAAAATACTTACAACCAGATTAATATAATTGTTATCAAAGTATACAACTCTATTATGACAACAGATTTAACGATTGGGAATGTAGCTGATTATTATGCGAAAATAAAGCGTCAAGCTTTGAATCAATATGGACGTGGCGATTTTAATGCATGCATACACACTATGGATACGGCTGCTTTGTTTGCACAAATAACCAATCGTATCTATGTAGATTATGAATTGGAGCAGCTAATGGGTGACATTTCTAAGAAGTTATTGTCACAACATATTGATGATTATCATTCCGTTGAAAATCGATTTGTCTTTTATGATCAAATTGGCAGTAGTACTGTATTGGGATTGCAATATGTGCGGGCTTTGATTTCGTGGAATGTTGAATTTCTCTATGTACTTGATAAAGGAATTCACACCAAACCAGAGCAAATATTAGAGGAGGTGCAGACCTACTCCAAAGCTTCGGTAATCATCTTAGATGATGAGGATTCGTTAGTCCGAATTCAGCAAGCGTATCGCGCAATTGTGAATTATCGTCCGCAAAAAGCATTTCTTCATGCGCCAGCAGAGGGGGCAGTAGGCGTGATTTTGTGGAACGCATTGGCTCAGATTACGAGATATCGAATTGTACCTGGAGATCACCATTTCTATATAGGCGTTTCTGTGACAGATTATGCAATCGAATTTCGGAACGTGGGGATAAAAATCGCCTTGGAAAAACGCGGTTTTAGACCTGAGCAAATTCTAAAACAGTCCTACTATCC
This sequence comes from Alistipes sp., assembly GCA_036652255.1. Lineage (GTDB taxonomy): Bacteria > Bacteroidota > Bacteroidia > Bacteroidales > Rikenellaceae > Alistipes. The sequence continues at coordinate 32,194 of JAVVWE010000012.1, forward strand.
AATTGTTGTCAAAACTGCATTTCAGGGATTCCCTGAGGAGGTAACAGCAGACAAAGTTGTGATGTTTTCAGGTGGAGCTTATTACAAAACTTACGGCAAAAACGATGTGTATTTTAAGTTGCTGGAGCGTTTGCTAAATGAAAATCCCAAACTTGTGATTTTAATCGCTGGAACAGGAGCGGATTTGCCATATCGAAAATTTATAAAGAAACATGGATTCCAAAAACGATTAATATTACTTGGTTATCGTAAGGATTTAAGTGCATTGTTAACAAAGATTGACATCTATTTGGGTACATATCCTTTTGTGGGTGGATTGATGTCTCAATATGCAGCGGTTAGTGCAAAACCTATTTTGCAATATGCAACGGATGAAATTGCGATTAATAGTCTGGAGGGAATAATTGGCGGTGAGGAAAATAGTCCGGTTGAATGTGCAGATATGAATCAATTTTTTAGCTATGCAAAACAGCTTATTGAAGATAAATCATTTAGAGAACAACGCGGAGTTGAGATGTCTACGCGCATCATAACAGTAGCGCAATTTAATTCAAATTTGAAGGAGCTAATTATGTCAAACACTTACTCGATAGATGTATCGAAATTGCCTATCATCAATTATCAAGCCATTCTTGATCTTTATCTTGATGTGGCAAATCGTTATACTTATGCTCTTGATAGTGTGCTCCTAAGCCGCTATTCTGTTTTTGCTCCTCTGTATTTTCCCAAAATGTTTTTGCGATTTTTGTTCAATGCTTTTTTGTGGAATAAAGTAATAGCTAAACTCAAACGATAGTTGTATATACTGTGCTCTATAATATTTATCGTTAAATAAAATAATATACGAATGGTTTATCTGCTCCTAATCCTATTTTTCATTGTGTGTCTTTTGGTTTATTTTCCACCCCAAACCTATAAGCATCGAATGGGTGTATATATATTATTAGGTGTGTTTTTGGTGCTTTATGCCGGATTTCGTGATGGGGACGCTGTTCTGGATTATGAAAATTATCTTCAAATGTACGAGGATGTAAAACTGGGGAATCCATTGCTTACCGAGCCCACTTTTATATGGATTGCCTCGCTTTCAAGTAGTAGTGTGATGCTTTTTGTTATTTATGCTCTGCTGGGCGTTGGATTGAAGTTATTTGCTATAAAACAGCTTTCGCAATTATGGTTTTTATCCTTAGTCATATACATTAGCAATTTTTTTATTTTACACGAATTAACACAAATTAGGGCAGGTGTTGCAGCTGCGCTACTCTTGCTTTGTGTCAAACCAATTTATGAAAGAAATTGGAAACTCTTTTTGTTGTTTTCTATTGCTGCGATTCTGTTCCACGCTTCAGCATTAATTATTCTGCCGTTGTGGTTTCTCACATATAGTAAGCAACCTCACAGAATACTACTGGCATTGGGGCTGCCCATCGCGTATGTGGTCTATTTTTCAGGAATTAATCTTGTCGGTATCATTCCGATTCCGGGTATTCAAGAAAAGCTTGAGATGTATCAAGAACTCAAAATGCTGGGTGGGGAGGAGTGGTCGAAAATCAATGTTTTCAATGCTGTGTTTTTGTTGAAAATAGGACTTTTTTATCTTTTGCTTTGGAAAGCTGAACTTGTAGAGACTCGCAATAAATATTTCCTCTTAATGATGAACATATTTTGCATATCGCTTATGTCTTTTCCTCTTTTTGCCGCTATGCCCGTAGTCGGTTTTAGAATTAACGAATTGTTTGGGATGGTCGAAATTTTGCTTTTCCCTATGATTTATTATATCTTTAGACCGAAAATTATGTCTAAATCCATTGTGGTATCTATAGGATGCTTGATTCTTATGATTTCCATATTTTATAATAAGTTAATCGTATGACAATAGCTATACTACTCGCTACATACAATAGTGAAAAATACCTATGTGAGCAACTTGATTCATTATTTGCGCAGAGTGAACAAAATTTCACGATTTACATTCACGATGATGGCTCCACAGATTCTACGTTGACAATTATAGCTGACTATTCTAACACAAATCCAAAGAGAATTGTATTGCTTGCTGATACGGTGCAAGGGAGAGGGGCAAAAGAAAGTTTTATGTGGCTGCTGGAGAAGACAACCGCAGAGTATTATATGTTTTGTGATCATGACGATTTTTGGCTCCCGAATAAAATTGAATTAACACTTGCTAAAATGGAGCAGGTGGAGGTAATATTTCCAGAGAAAGCTATCATTGTCCACACAGATTTACAAGTGGTAGATGAAAATCTAGTACTCATTCATCCGTCTTTTGTAAACCGCACAAAATTGAAAGTCCACGTCCTTAAAAATTTTAATTATATCGGAGTGTGTAACTGTGTTACGGGGTGTACAATGATGATTAATGAAGAGGCGAAAAAACAATCGCTTCCAATGAGTGCTGATGCTCCGATGCATGACTGGTGGATTGCAGCAAAAGTTGCCAGCATGGATGGAATTATTGATTTTGTTGATCAAACGACAATTCTATATCGGCAGCATGCTACCAATGTGGTAGGTGCGCGCGATATTTCTGCTAAATACTTTGTCAACAAAATACTTCATCTTTTCGCAACGTTGAAAGGGCAGCGAGATTTATTCCCATTCCATAAGGCGATAAATTATGGTGGGTTGTGGAAGTTTTATTGGTATAAAATTATATACACTATAAAACGAAATTTGTAATAGATATGCAATTTTATTTATAACAGGTAAGTAATTATATATGATAAGTATTTGTGTAACCACCTATAATGGTGAAAAATATATCAGACAACAATTGGACTCTATTTTGACACAATTGCAGCCTGACGATGAGATTATTGTGTCGGACGATGGGTCGACGGATGACACCTTGGCGCAAATTGCTGCTTTGAATGATTCGCGCATTAAGATTTATAAACATTCATCTGAATTAATCCCATACAATGGTGTTTTTGGCACACTCTATCGTATTAATCGCAATATGAATAATGCGCTGAAATATGCAAAGGGAGATTATATATTTTTAGCGGATCAGGATGATGTTTGGCTTCCCAATAAAGTCAGTCGTACAATACAAGAGTTGCAGAATGCTGATTGTGTCGTGCATAATTGCGTCGTCGTTGATAAGAATTTGAATGTATTATCCGAATCATTTTTCGATTATATTCGCCCCAGCGAAGCTCTTGTCGGCAATTTAATTAGATCGAGTTTTATGGGCTGTTGTATGGCATTTACTCGTAGATTATATTTGACGGTCTATCCTATTCCTGAATTACCTATTGAACATGACACTTGGATTGGTTTGTGTGCTCTAAAAAAACACACATTACGTGTTGTTGATGATAAATTGATTTTATATCGCCGCCATGGTTTTAATGTGTCATGTTGTGGCGAAGGAAGTAAAAATTCTTTTTGGGTGAAAGTCAAAAGGAGATTTTATATGATACGGGCCTACTGCAAAGTGCAGACTTTGTGATGTCCCATAAAATGTATTAAAATTAATTGAATGAAACATATCGTATTGGTTGGAAATACAGCGTGGAGTATGTATAACTTCAGGGCTGGGCTCATCCGAGGATTATTGGAAAATGGTTATCGGGTGAGTGTCGTGGCACCTGCCGACAATGAGTTCGCTAAACGAATTCAGGAGATTGGTGCCGCATTCATTGATGTGCAGATGGAGGCAAAAGGAACTAATCCGATAAAAGATTTGTGGCTATTTGTACGTTTGAGGCGAATCTTTCATGCTGCAAAGCCCGATTTTGTATTTTTCTACACTATTAAACCTAATATTTACGGAAGTATTGCAGCGCATATTTTGGGCATTCCGCACATAGCTATTACGACGGGCTTAGGTTATACTTTTTTGAATAATAATATAGTAGCGAAAATTGCGCGTCGGCTATATAAATTTGCTTTTAAAAGCCCAAAGGAGGTTTGGTTTCTGAATCGTGAAGACTTTGAAAGCTTTTTGCAGTATCATTTAATTTCGGAGTCGAAAGGATATATATTAAAGGGAGAGGGAATTAATCTTGAACGGTTTGCAAAAAGTAATAACCAATCCAATGACGTAACCTTCCTTTTGATGGCGCGTATGCTTTGGGACAAAGGAGTGGGTGAATATGTTGAGGCTGCGCGAATTTTGAAAGTTCAGTATCCGGCAGTGCAGTTCAAGTTACTCGGTTTTATGGGAGTGGATAATCCCAGTGCAATTTCTGAACATCAAATGTCTATTTGGCAGAAGGAGGGTGTGGTGGAGTATCTTGGTTCTACCAGCGATGTTGTCCCTTTTGTGGCTGCCGCCAGTTGTGTGGTGTTACCTTCGTATCGAGAGGGGGTGCCAATTACCTTACTTGAGGCTGCGGCTATGTGTAAACCTATTGTAACGACGGACAGTATTGGATGTCGAGATACAGTTGATGATGGCAAAACGGGATATATGTGTCATGTGAAGGATGTCCTATCGCTCAAAACGGCTCTGGAGAAGATTGTTCTGATGACTCCCGCGCAACGTCAAGCCATGGGCGTTGCTGGTCGTGAGAAAATGGAGGCGGAGTTCGATGAGCAACTTGTTGTGAAAACATATATTGGCACACTTAAAAAATACAATATATAAACTTTTTTTTTGCCGAATCCGTGTGCCTTTGTGGAAGGGAAAAAGATACAGTTGCACAATTGAAAACTTTGACTATTTTTGTGCAGCTAACCGATGATTTTTCAAAACGATAAGAAAAAAAACAAATAGATGGAGCAGAAACCAATTACCGTCACTTCGCCTTTATTGCCCTCCTTGGAGGAGTTTATCCCAATTTTGCAGGATATTTGGGATCGGAAGTGGATTACAAATAACGGGCACTACCATCAGGCACTGGAGGCGGCACTTGCCGAATATCTCAAAGTGCCCTATATTAGTCTTTTTACGAACGGGACACTCCCGTTAATCACGGCACTTCAAGCCCTGCGCGTTACGGGCGAGGTGATAACTACGCCATACAGTTTTGTAGCAACGACACATTCGATTTGGTGGAATGGGCTCAAACCGGTCTTTGTGGATGTGGATCCGGTGACTGGGAATATGAATCCGGATCAGATTGAATCCGCCATCACCCCGCACACGACGGCTATCATGCCGGTGCACGTCTACGGCAATCCGTGCGACACGGAGCGCATACAGGCAATTGCGGATACATATGGGTTAAAAATCATCTACGATGCGGCACACGCATTTGGTGTGGAGCTTGCCGGTCGCTCTATTTTGGAGTCGGGAGATATGAGTACGCTCAGTTTTCACGCCACGAAGGTTTTCAACACCATCGAGGGGGGCGCATTGGTGTGTCACGATGCCCAAACCAAACAGCGCATCGATTATTTGAAGAATTTTGGTTTTGCGGGCGAGACGGAGATAGTCGCTCCGGGTATCAACAGCAAGATGGATGAACTTCGTGCGGCATACGGATTGCTGAATTTGCGTCAGGTCGATGCCGCCATCGCCTCGCGTCAACGCACGGCTTTAGCCTATCGTGAGGCACTGAAAAATGTAGCAGGCATTCGTTGTATGTCGGAGATTTCGGGTGTGAAATACAACTATTCCTACTTCCCAATCTTCGTGGATGCCGCACAATATGGCATGACGCGCGATGAGTTGTATGCCAAGATGAAGGAGTCGAATGTGATGGGTCGTCGTTATTTCTATCCACTAATCAGCACCTTCTCCACCTACCGCGGATTGCCCTCGGCATCGGCAGGGAACCTCCCCGTAGCGCACGCTATGGCGGAGCAAGTGATTTGCCTGCCCATGTACGCGGGTCTGAGTGAGTCGGATATCGAACGGGTTGTAAAAACAATAAAACGATGAACTCATTCTATAGCGTAGCGGAGTTGAAAGAGTTGGGCCTCAAATCATGTGGTACCAACGTGTTGATTAGTAGAAAAATATCCATGTATAGTCCGGAGAAAATTTCTATTGGCAACGAGGTGCGTATCGATGACTTCTGCATTCTTTCGGGTAACATCACCATTGGTTCGCACATCCATATCTCTGCCTATTCGGCTCTTTACGGTTCGCATGGCATTGAACTGGAGGATTATACCGGCTTGTCACCGCGCTGCACTCTCTTTAGTGCCATGGATGATTTCAGCGGTGACTATCTCATTGGTCCTATCCACCCCGCATCCTTCACGAACGTGACGGGCGGCCCGGTTTTGATTCGAAAATTTGCGCAAATAGGCTCCGGTAGTACGATTTTTCCCGGTGTGGTTGTTGGCGAGGGGTGTGTTGTTGGCGCGATGTCGTTGGTCGTGTGTTCTTTGGCAGAGTGGGGCGTTTATGTGGGCATACCCGTGCGTCGGATTAAAGAGCGTGGTCGTGCATTATTAAAATTTGTTAGGGATGAATAAGCTGCCCATGGTGAGTGTGTGCATGATTACCTATAACCATGCACCCTACATTCGACAGGCAATAGAGGGGGTGTTGATGCAGCAAACGTCGTTTCCGATTGAACTTATTATCGGCGAGGATTGCGGTACGGATGCTACGCGTGCGATTGTCAAGGAGTACGAGACGCAACGCCCGGATTTGATTGTGGGGCAATATCCTGAGCACAACCGGGGTATGATGAATAATTTCATGACCGTACTCTCTGCTTCGCAAGGCAAATACATCGCCTTGTGCGAAGGGGATGATTATTGGACAGATCCGTTGAAATTGCAGAAGCAAGTGGACTTTCTGGAGGCGCACCCCGATTATGGAATGTGCTATACGAATTTTGATATCTATAATCAGAAGAAAAATAAATTCAGACGAGCTCTATTTACGACCGAGCCCACCCGATTCCCACACAATTATGTCTCACTTGAAGCGTGGATAGCCAGCAAAGGATATGTTGCGCCCATGACTTGGCTTTTTAAGCGCGATTTGCTGAAGGATGTAAATTTGAAGAATGCGGTCGACGGTTCATTTATCCTCTTTGCTCAGTTTTTACATCATACAAAAGTGCACTGCTTGATGGATGTAACTGCCGTATACAGAGAGCTTGTCGTGAGTGCGAGTCACACCAATGATTTGCAGAAACGATACAATCGACGGTATGGTCTATTGATGGCGCAGTTGTCGATGATTAAGCAATATGGGCTGCCTCAAAAATTAGCTGAGGAAATTTCCGTGAAGTATTATCGCCATTCGTTGAAGGATTTGGTCGCCCTCAACCAGCAAAAAGAGATTGAAAGTGCCAAGCGAGTTTTGAAAAATAGGCTGCATTTTATACATAAGATTCTGCTGTCCATCAATAAAACAGCCCTTACGCGCAATTCATTTCGTGTGCTTAGTAACGTCTACATCCATTTTCAATATAGGTAGGGCGTGTTGGTTTGTACCAAAACGAAACAGCAGATAATCAAGCGATTATCTGCTGTTTCGGCGTTGAGCTACCCGGATTCGAACCGGGAACGACAGAACCAAAATCTGCTGTGTTACCGTTACACCATAGCTCAATCAATGCTCGTAAGCGAGTGCAAAGGTACACAAAAAATTAAAATAACCAATTTTTCGGCGAATAAATTAGACTATAAGTAGTCTATTCATCTGTTTTTTGATTACTTTTGCATTATGAGAAGTTGGTTGTCCATAATTTTACTGCTATTTGTCTCGATGGTAGTGCAGGTGGAGGCGAAGGCACGCCCCATGGCAGAGCTTTCGCAGGCGACAACGACCGTTCTTTCGCAGGGTGACCGCCATACGTCATCTGCCAATCCTCCCTTGTTCGCCATCTCGGCAGTGTCGGTGACTTCGCAGGCGAGTGGTGCGGAGTCCTTGTCAGTTCGAAGTAAGCATCCTGCTACTTTGGATTTGGTGTGGATGCGCAGCAATCAGCGACAGTCTCTCGTTTGCGCGCCCCGATTCCTCAATAAAACCAGTGCGGCACCTTTGAGTTGTCGCTATGCGGTTGATCGATACGTTTTTGCGCTGCGCAAGATTATTATTTAGCATTTAGTTGTTTTTTTGTTTTTTGTTGTGCAACTTACTGATGTTGCACACTTTGTAAATACACTAAATTCTAATTAATACTTTAATGTTATGAAAACTATTGACAGCGCAATCTACGTTGCGTCCCCTAATACCATTACCAAACGCCATTACAGTCCCTTGCTGGGCGTTATTTTGACTGCTGTTGCCGTTGCTGCGTTATGGGCGAATGCCAATGTTGGCTGGTTTGCTCTGCATGAACTTGCCGCTCAATGGAATATGCTACTCAGTTCATGTCTGCTCTGTGTAGGTATTTCGATGATTTGTTACAGCCTGTTTGGCGATTCGTCGGCACCGATTGAAAAAAAGACACACGAGCGGCTTTATCGCACTGAATTTGCATTCGAATCAGCGGATTATGCACGTGCTAAGGCGGCGTTTGAGGCGGGTGATTTCGTCCGTTTGCGTAGTATGCCTCGAAGCTATCAGGCTGCTGTACAGGTTATTTGCTATCGTACTGATAGCGGCTCGTTGGCTGCGGCACAGCTGCTGCGTCAGCAACAACCCGAAAGCGACATTCGTATTTTTCACGAGGGCGAGTACGCATTTTAATTAACGACTCTAATACAATTTTATGATTATAGCAATGATTCTGATTTTTGTGCTGGGCTATGTGTGCATCGCCTTGGAGCACAAACTGAAGATCGAAAAGGCAGCCATTGCGCTGCTTATGTGCGGAGCGATTTGGACGGTGTTCAGCGTCTTCGGTCACGATGTGAATATTCAGCACGAACTGATTGATCATCTGGGCGATACGTGTGAGATATTGGTCTTCCTGATAGGTGCCATGACCATCGTCGATTTGATTGATAGCCATGGTGGATTCTCGGTGATTACCGACCACATCACCACTCGCAACAAGCACAAACTGATGTGGTTGATTGCTTTCATCACCTTCTTTATGTCCGCTGTGTTGGATAACATGACCACCACGATTATTATGGTGATGTTGCTGCGACGTTTGATTAATAACAATCGCGAACGCTGGATTTTTGCCTCAGTGATTGTTATTGCTGCCAACAGCGGTGGTGCGTGGTCTCCCATTGGCGATGTCACGACGATTATGTTGTGGATGCGCGGCAATGTCACAGCGTTGGCTTTGATGGATAGTCTGTTTGTGCCTTGCGTGGTCTCCATGCTCGTTCCGACGGCAATTGCGGTGCGTTATGTGAAAGGTCGTAAAGAGGCTGTGGCAGATTTGACTGAAAATAAATTGCCCTGTGGCGTAGGTCCGCGTTTGAGCCGTTTCATTCTGATTATGGGAGTGTTCGGATTGGTCTCAGTGCCTGTTTTTAAGAGCATTACGGGACTTCCTCCCTATATGGGTATGATGGTTGCATTGGGCGTGATGTGGGTGTTGACCGAGATTATTTACGACCGCAAGCGCGGGATGGAGGAGTCGATTAAAAACCGCGTTTCGAAGGTGTTGAAGCATATTGATATGTCTACGATTCTCTTCTTTCTCGGTATTTTGATGTCTGTTGCGGCGTTGCAAAGTGCCGGTGTGCTGACCGATGCGGCTAAGGCTCTCGACTCGGGTATTCACGAGACCTTCACCATTGCCGGTATCATCGGCATCATGTCGTCGGTGGTTGATAACGTGCCTTTGGTGGCAGCTTGTATGGGTATGTATCCTGTGATGGATGCGGCGGCGGTGGCGGCGAGTGTCGACCCGACGTATATGCAATCTTTCGTGCAGGACGGCACGTTTTGGCATCTACTGACTTACTGCGCAGGTGTGGGTGGTAGTTTGCTCATCATTGGTTCGGCTGCCGGAGTGGTGGCTATGGGACTTGAGAAAATCTCTTTTGCTTGGTATTTTAAACGGATTACTCTGCTCGCTTTTGTCGGTTACATTGCCGGTATGGCGGTGATTCTCGCTGAACACTTGCTGTTTGGAATCTAAACGAACGGATTATATAAACATAAAAAATGCCTTGGAGGTTCTCCAAGGCATTTTTTATTGGTGCGTGTCTATTGATAAATTTCGTTCAGCAGGCGTGCCAAGCGGTAGCCTCCTTTCAAAAATTGCATTTCAACAATTTGAGCGTATTTATCCACATATTGATATGAAATATTTGTATCGGCGGGCGTTTCGTTGTAAATCTGCGTGCATATCTCGTACGTTTCGTTCACCCAATCGCTTGGCTCGCCTGCTTGTATGAGAGTCGCATCGTCGTCCGATAGGCGGTCAATCTGGTTTTGCCACTCCGAATAGCTCCAACGGTGGATGGCTTCGGGCAGCGAGGAGTCCCATACCGAATGCAGACTTGTGGGTCTGTTGAACATCTTCACTGATAGTCGATTACCGCCCAAATCGCTGCGGTGTCCCGTGTGCATGGGGCAGTGCATATCTGCCACCAAGTGGATGAGCATTTTCAGCGATACAGCCTCTTCTTCGGCACTCAGCTTGCCGGTTTTTAATGTTTCAACGAGTGTGGTGATTGCCGATAACACGTCGCCTTTCGGATTCCGTTCTGTGGTTTGAATGGTCTCGCCCTCATCCACATTCAGGTAGTGCCAAGAGCGCGTGTATCCGTATTCGGTGTTGTGGCTCGCAATATCCATCCAATTGGCGTAGTAAACAGGTGAGTGCCCATTTAATATTTTATCTATTTTTGCTGCTGCTTCGGGTGACAGATGGCACTCCGCGATGTAGGTGGTGATATCATGTCCCTTTTGCCCCCAAGCGAACAAATCGCGCGCGGCAAAGAGGCAGATAATGAGTATAAGTAACTTTTTCATAGTATCTAACGATTAATGATTCATGGTTGCGAGGAACTCTTCGTTGGTCTCCGTGAGGCTCATTTGTTTGTGTAGGAACTCCATCGCCTCCACCGGATTCATATCTGAGAGGTATTTGCGCAAGACCCATGTGCGCTTCATTACGTCACGTTGCAGCAGCAAATCCTCGCGACGCGTACCCGATGCGGTGACATCGACTGCGGGGAAAACCCGTTTGTTTGCCAGTTTGCGGTCGAGTTGCAGCTCCATATTACCTGTACCTTTGAACTCCTCGAAAATCACCTCATCCATCTTCGATCCCGTGTCAATCAGGGCAGTGGCGATGATGGTCAGCGAACCCTTCTCCTCTGTGTTACGCGCTGCGCCGAAGAAGCGTTTGGGCTTGTGGAGTGCATTGGCATCCACACCACCCGAAAGTACCTTGCCCGAGGCGGGCTGCACGGAGTTGTAGGCACGTGCAAGACGAGTGATAGAGTCGAGGAAAATCACCACATCGTGACCGCATTCGACCATCCGTTTTGCCTTCTCAAGCACCATTTCCGCCACCTTCACGTGACGCGAAGCCTGCTCATCGAAGGTCGAAGCAACCACTTCTGCCTTCACGTTACGAGCCATCTCGGTCACCTCCTCCGGACGCTCATCAATCAGCAGCACAATCATATATACTTCGGGATGGTTGTCGGCAATGGCATTGGCAATGGCTTGTAGCAGCATTGTTTTACCCGTCTTGGGTTGTGCTACAATCAGACCGCGCTGCCCCTTGCCGATGGGCGAGAAAAGATCGACCACGCGAGTCGAAAGATTATTGTGTCCCTTGCCCGTCAGACAGAATTTCTCGTTCGGGAACAGAGGGGTCATAAATTCAAATTGCACTCGATCACGAATATATTCGGGAGCCAATCCATTGATTTCGTTTACGCGAACCAGTGGAAAATATTTCTCGCCCTCTTTCGGAGGACGAATCGCACCGACCACCGTGTCGCCGGGCTTTAGACCAAAAAGCTTAATCTGCGAGGGCGAAACATAGATGTCGTCGGGTGAATTGAGGTAGTTGTAATCCGACGAACGTAGAAATCCGTAGCCATCGGGCATCACTTCCAGCACCCCTTCTCCCTCAATCTCGCCTGCAAAATCCTCTTTGGCGACCACCTCAACGATGGGCGTGGGCTGTGGCTGCTGTGGAACCTCCACCGCAGCGGGTGTGGGTTGTGCTGCAACCGCGGGTTCGGGAGTTTGCTCCTCCATCACTGGATCCATGATCGACAATTCATCTGGTTCGAAGGGGGGCATTCCCACATCGCGCACTTTGGGTTTGCGTCCACGACGTTTGGGTTCTTCGCTTCGAACGATGGGTTGTATGACGGGTGTAACTGATTTTTGTTCAGTTATTTCTGCCACTACGGCTGGTTTTTCGGTGGCGATATGTTCTGGCTGTGACGCAGGTTCGACCGAGGCGATGCGCGGACGTCGCCCGCGTTTGGCTGCCACTCTTTCAGCGTCTGTCGGAGTTGCTGAAGCCACGGATGTTGCCGGAACTATTGGAGCCACCTGAGCAGCAACGAGTGCGCTCTGAGTGGTTGTTGGGATGGAGGTACTGACTATTTTGTTGATTAATTCGCGCTTTTTAACCATGACATCGGCAATACCTAATGTCTTGCCTATTTCGCGTAACTCGGCGAGGTTTTTACCTTCAAGCGCATCTAAATCCTGCATAATTTCTATACTTCAAAATGATTTTTATCGAACGAGTGTCCGACACTTTAGAATTTGTACGCAAAGATAATGCATTATTTTTAATATAAAACAAAAAAAGCATCAACTTTCCGCATTTCTTGTTTGAATTTTGCTCGAAATATAGTATGTTTGCCATACCTATTAACTTAAATACCAAAAACTATGAAACAATTCTTCTCTTTACTTTCATTGGCGACGGTAGCTGTATTGTCAGCTTGCTCGCCTGCGCCCAAAGCACCACTGACGATGCAGGGTACTGTCATTGATGCTACGATGAACAACATCTTCCTCAAAGCGACTTCGGGTGATTCGATTTGCTTGAGCACGATGGATGCTGATCCTGCAATGGTTCCGGGGGTTCTGATTGCCGACTCCATATCGGTGGTTTACAAAGATACGTTGGATATGAAGGTGGTGACGGAGCTTACGATACTTCGTAAATCGCCCTATTTCTACATTCAGGGAGAGTGGGTTGAGCCAAATCCAATTGATGCCGCTCAGGTTCAAGGTTTTAACATCAAGCAAGATGGTTCGGTCGAGATGATTAACATGGCTACGCTGAGCTACACGCATTGGGATTTTGATCTTAAAGATTTGATTTTGCAGGGTCAGAGTATGGGTAACGGACAGACGATTGATTTCGCCGACACGATGAATGTGGTGAAACTCGATGCCGATACATTGATTTTGTCAAAAAATGGCGAGGTAGTTTTCAAGTTAGCTCGCAAGAAGTAAACAGCAGCGAACAGTATATGCAAAGCGAGCCGTAGATTATCTACGGCTCGCTTTTGTACTCGAAGCCGGGATCGAACCGGCACGATCATTACTGATCACAGGATTTTAAGTCCGGCGTGTCTACCGATTCCACCATTCGAGCAACCCTTGTGCTTATAAAGCGAGACAAAAGTACTAATTTATTTGCTATTTGCCAAAATCTAAGCGCGTGCAAAAGAATTATTTTTTATTATTTATGTAATTTATCATCTCCTCCGCTTGATTGGGGGCAAACCAATGAACCTCCGCATCCCGCTTAAACCAAGTAAGCTGTCGTTTGGCGTATCGCCGCGAGTTGCGTTTAATCAGCTCTACCGCCTCGTCGCGCGTGAGTGTGCCATCAAACCAGTCAAATAGCTCTTTGTAACCTACGGTTTGCAGCGCATTGAGCTGTTTGTGAGGATACAGCGTGCGCGCCTCTGCCTCCAGTCCCGCCATCATCATCGCCTCAACGCGGTGATTAATGCGGTCGTAAATCACTTCGCGCGGCAGGTCAACACCAATTTTTATTGTTTCGAAATTGCGCTTATGTCGCGTCCCCGTCCGAAAAGTAGAGTAGGGGTGTCCCGTCTGCAAACAGACCTCCAAGGCACGCACTACGCGTGCCGGATTTTGACTGTCCACCTTGGCAAAATAGTCGGGATCCAGCTCCTGAAGCTGTGTGGCTAATGCGTCAACTCCCTCTGTCATAAGGCGTTTGGTGAGTGTGGCGCGTAGCGTCTCATCTGCCGCGGGTAAATCGTCCATTCCCTCGCATAAAGCCTTGATATACAGCCCCGATCCGCCGACTGCCACCACGTAATCGTGGTCGACATAGAGCTGGTCGAGAAGCGTCAATGCCTCGGTTTCGAACTGTCCGCAGTTAAATTCCTGAGTAATATCGCGTGATGCAATAAAATGATGTTCAACGCGTTGCAGCTGCTCTTCAGTCGGTTGTGCCGTGCCGATAGCCATGCCGCGGTAGACTTGTCGTGAGTCTGTGGAGAGGATGGGGGCGTGATAGTGTTCGGCGAGGCAAATACTCAAATCCGTTTTTCCTACTCCAGTTGGCCCGACAATCACAATGAGCCGTTTAACGGCCATTGTAGCCGTCGTAGTCATCGTGCTCTGTCTCTTCTTGAAAATCCTCCATCATGTTGTCGAAAATGGAGTCCTCATCCACCACATTTTTCGATGGGTCATATTGATCGGGCACCTCCTCCATCGCGTAAATCTCACGGGGATATATGGCACCTTCTTCGGCTTCGTATGCGCCCATAAGTTCCAGATAGTAAGCTCTATCGCCAAACATATCGAACAGATAAATCAGTCGATCGTGTAGCTTGTGCATCACCTGCCCAAGTGTGATATTTTCCATGAGTTCGGGGGCATTTTCGCCTGGCTCATCCATATCAATCAACGTGAATTCACGCAACTTCTCCCAGCGGTTGTCCGCTGTGAAAAACGAAGTCACACAATCCTCGTATTCAAGTGTTTGGAGTATGAAATTATGAAACTCCAATAGCGTCATATCATACAATACATCGTAGTCGCGAACGAAACGGTCGTTCTCATCGCTCAACATTCGGAATTGGAAAACCATTGACATAATAGGTAATTTTTATCTTTCGTATTACAAATATAAGCAATTAATTTATTCTGAGCAAAAAATCCACAACATCTCGTTCGTCAGGACAATCGGTCAGAGTGGGTAATTGTGCGTGTCCAAAATCTACGCGGCGCGCATGGTGTAGCCCCTCGCTCACCACACATTGCAGCTCCGTGTCGTGTGCTGCCAGCCACGTTGCGACCTCCGAAAGATTGTCGTAAAACGTGTAATTCACTTGGCTCAGTGCCATTGGGAAGGCGCGCTGCTCGACCATTACGGCTGAGCCCAAATCACAAAATGGCTGCCCTGTTATTTTGAGTAATGCCCTTGTTTGCAGGTAGTTATTGTGATATTTTGTATTCATTGGCGGCATCTGAAGTTGCTTGGTATAGCCGCGCGGTACAAACAACAACGACACATTCCGACACCCCAAACCGGAGTAGGCAAACACATCGTCTGATAGCCCTTGCAGCTGTGCAAGACTCTCAGTGCCCGTAATCACCGCCACCGATTGTCGACTGCCGCGCAATAACGAGGGCAGGGTAGCAAAGTGAGCTTTGAAATAGCGATTTGCGTTCTCACCCCCTGTTGCGATAACAGCGTCAACATCCTCACCCTCAACGTAAAATGAAATAGCAACTTCGGGATTTATCTCTCGCAGTAGCTCCACGATATACACCATCAATACGCTGTCTTTGCTCGATGGTTTGACCACGCAATGGTCTCCCACCGCGAGCGTGCAGAGCAAATCGTAGAAGCCGACAAGCGGGATATTTCCAGCCATCACGACCAACACACGTCGTATGGTGGCGGTGGGCAGAGGGTAGGGGCAAAGCCACTTTTCGAGCTTGTCGCGTTGTAGCATTTCGGTACGGAATGCGCTCACAGCCTGCTTTATATCTTGCGCTGTGAACCACTCGTTAGCTGCTTGTGCTTGCTCTATCACATGGCGCGATACGGCATTTGCACCAAATTGTGAGAGCCGTTTGCCTAACTCCGAAAAGAGGTCAATTGCATTTTTCATAAGTACAAAGATACGATTTCAAGGGAAATTTTGCAGTGTCGAGGTGAATTTTTGCCAAATAATTTGGTGTGTCCAATTTTTTGGCTATCTTTGCACTCGCAATTACAGCAATACAATTGTTTTTGCGGAAATAGCTCAGTTGGTAGAGCGCAACCTTGCCAAGGTTGAGGTCGCGAGTCCGAGTCTCGTTTTCCGCTCACAAGAGGTGTCAGAGATGATACCTCTTTTTTTGTGTGAAAATTGGGCTTATTGGTCAAAATAGTGGCTTATTGGTCAAAATAGTAGATAAAATCGGGGTGGTTTTCGTTTATTGGTCA
>JAVVWE010000013.1:0-46514 GCA_036652255.1 Alistipes sp.
TTTTATCTTCTTTGTTTTGCCGTTTTCAATCTGCAAAAATACAAATTTTAATCAAGAATAAAGAATCAGAGATTAAGAAGCTGTTTTAAATTTATTAATCTCCTCTTTTCGCCCCGGTTTTCGCCCTATAAATCCGATTTTAGCGAGCTAAATGAAGATTTGCAGGACAAAAACAGGAACAAAAATAGCTCTCAAATAACTTCGGCAACAAATTCAAACAATTTCTAAGAAATTTTCTCGTCCTGCTCCGATTGCCGAGGCTTTACGAACTGCACTTGTGGTTTGTGGGTGCAAAACGTGATTTTTTTGCTCAGATTCTTGGTTGTCTCAAAATTTTCGTATATTTATAGTCGACAAAATTCGATAAGGAAAATTTTTGTCAACCGAAAAACCTAAAAACATCAAGCGATATGAAAAATTATTCAGCTAAAGAGATTAAGAACATTGTTCTGATCGGTGCTCCGGGCACGGGGAAAACTACCCTTGCCGAAGCGATGGCTTTCGAGGGTAAAGTCATCGACCGCAGGGGTAGTATCGAGGCCAACAACACGCTCTCGGACAACTCGGATATTGAGCACGAATACAAACGCTCAATCTATTCGACCATCCTCTTCACGGAATTCATGGATCGCAAATTGAATATTATAGATTGCCCCGGCTCAGATGACTTCTGCGGCGGACTCTTTTCGGCATTCAAGGTGGGTGATGTGGGGGTTTTCCTTTTCAACGCTCAGAATGGTTGGGAGGTTGGTAGTGAGATTCAGGCTCGCTATGCGCGCACGCTCCAACGTCCGGTCATTGGTGTGATTAACCAACTCGATGCCGATAAAGCCAACTTCGAGGCGACGCTTGAATCCATACGTGCTGCATCGCGCGTGAAACCCGTTGTGGTGCAGTATCCTGTCAATCAAGGTGCGTCGTTCGATGCCTTCATCGACGTGTTGCTGATGAAGATGTATCGTTTCAAAGATAGCGATGGTCACCGCGAGGAGCTGGAGATTCCTGCTGAGGAGCTGGAGAAGGCTCAAGCTCTGAACAAGGAGCTGGTCGAGATGGCTGCCGAGCACGACGAGGCACTCATGGAGCTCTACTTCGACAAGGGAACGCTCACGCAAGACGATATTCGTGCTGGTCTGAAAATCGGACTTTCCAAACGAGAAATAATGCCTATTTTCTGCGCCAGTGGCAAACGCGATATTGGTACGAAACGTCTGATGGAGTTCATCATCAATGTGGCTCCGGGTCCGTTAGCTGCCCCCAAATTCCTCTCTGCCGAGGGTGAGGAGCTGGCTCCCGATGCCGAACAGCCGGCTGTTGCCTTTGTCTTCAAGAGTCAGGTTGAGCAACATATTGGCGAAATTTCCTACTTCCGCGTCATTCGCGGTAAACTGGTGGAGGGGATGGAACTCATCAATCCGCGCACGGGCAATAAGGAGAAAATTTCGCAGCTCTTTGCCGTGGCAGGTAAGAACCGTGTCAAGGTGACCGAACTGTGGGCGGGTGACATTGGCTGCACGGTAAAACTCAAAGGTACACGCACCAACGATACGTTGTGCGCCCCGGCGACCCTCGTGCAAATTGAACCCATCTCCTTCCCCGAACCTCGTTATCGCGCGGCAATCAAGACTAAAGATCAAGCCGATGACGAGAAGTTGGGTAAGATTCTGAATGAGGTGAAATACGAAGATCCGACCATCTTGGTTGATTATTCGAAAGAGCTGAAACAGACAATCATACAGGGGCAAGGTGAGCACCATCTCAACATTCTTCGCTCGCGCATTGCTGCTGAAAATAAACTCCAATTCGACTTCATTGCCCCACGTATTCCCTATCGCGAGACCATCACGAAGGTGGCTCAAGCAGACTATCGACACAAAAAACAGTCGGGTGGTGCGGGTCAATTTGGTGAGGTGCATCTGATTATTGAGCCCTATTTCGATGGAATGCCCGATACAAAAGTTTACAAGGTTCCGGGCAAAGGCGATGTAGTTGTAAACATCAAGAATAAAGAGGTTTCTGAGCTTCCATGGGGTGGCAAATTAGTTTTCTGCAATGCCGTGGTCGGTGGTGCTATCGACGCGCGTTTCATGCCCGCCATTCTTAAGGGTATCATGGAGAAGATGGACGAAGGTCCGCTCACGGGATCCTATGCCCGCGACATTCGAGTGGTGGTCTACGATGGCAAAATGCACCCCGTAGATTCAAACGAGATTTCATTCAAGTTGGCGGCTCGTAATGCCTTCAAAGAGGCATTCCGCAATGCAGCCCCCAAAATTATGGAGCCGATTTACTCCATTGAAGTGCTTGTGCCAAGCGATTTTATGGGTGCTGTGATGAGCGATTTGCAGAACCGTCGCGCTATGATTGAAGGCATGGAGTCGGACAAGGGCTTCGATCGTCTGAATGCGCGCGTGCCCCTCTCGGAGCTCTATCGTTACTCGACTA
This sequence comes from Alistipes sp., assembly GCA_036652255.1. Lineage (GTDB taxonomy): Bacteria > Bacteroidota > Bacteroidia > Bacteroidales > Rikenellaceae > Alistipes. The sequence continues at coordinate 2,446 of JAVVWE010000013.1, forward strand.
CCCTCTCGTCGCTCACTTCGGGTTCGGCGACCTATTCGATGAAATTCGCCTCTTACGAGCAGGTTCCCGCCGATGTGCAGGAGAAGTTGCTCAAGGCATACACCGATACCGACGAAGAGTAGTGGTCATCAGTCTAAACGCAGGGCAATCTCGAAAGAGGTTGCCCTGCGTTTTTTTGGCGCGGTCTATGTTAAGTTAATGTTAATAATCGGTCACGGATAGATTACAACCGAATATTTACTATAACTTTGTTCTCAAATCTACGGAACACTATTATGAGTGAAATCTACACCGTTATTGTCGTAATTCTCGGTATTCTTGCCATTTCCGGTCTTTTTGTGGGCGTGACAAATGATGCCGTCAACTTTCTGAATTCAGCCATCGGCTCGAAGGTGGCATCCATGAAAACCATCCTTACGGTTGCCTCTGTGGGTATTGTGGTCGGCGTGGTGACCTCGAATGGCATGATGGAGGTGGCTCGAAATGGAATGTTCAACCCCGGACTCTTCTCTTTTCATGAGGTGATGATGCTCTATTTAGGGGTGATGTTCGCCAACATCATCCTCTTGGATCTCTACAATTCGTGGGGGCTGCCCACTTCGACCACTGTCTCGCTTATCTTCTGTTTGCTGGGTGCGGCAATTGCAGTCTCCATCTACAAAATATCGAATAATCCATCGCTAACGGCGGGCGATATTGGTCTCTATATCAATACGACACGTGCCATGGGTATCGTCTCGGCAATTCTACTTTCGGTGGTGATTGCCTTCACCTGCGGCACGTTAATCATGTACATTTCGCGCATGATTTTCTCTTTCCGTTATATGTCTTTGTTTCGGCGTTTTGGTGCCATGTGGTGCGCTGCGTCGCTCACGACTATCATCTATTTTGCTGTATTCAAAGGGTTGCAGAATGCTTTAATTGACAACGCATTTATTAATTTTGTGGATCGTCATATGCTGCCTTCGCTGCTCCTGTGCTGGATTGGTTGCAGTGTATTGCTGTTTATTTTGCAGCGCATGAAAATCAGCATCCTGCGCATCACTATTCTTTCGGGTACCTTCGCTTTGGCACTTGCCTTTGCGGGTAACGACTTGGTCAACTTCATCGGTGTGCCGGTGGCTGGTTTTGATGCCTATGCCATCGCGCGCCAGACGGGCGACACGGCGATGATGATGGGGGTGTTGAACGACAATGTACCTGCCAACTTTGGTATTCTGCTGCTTGCGGGCGGGGTGATGATTCTCACGCTGTGGACTTCGAAAAAGGCGATGCACGTAACTGAAACCGAGATTTCACTCTCCACACAGGACGATGAAGGTCCGCAGCTCTATGGCTCGTCTGCCTTTTCGCGCACCATCGTGCGTGCGGCACTCAATATCAATTCGGGTTTTGGACGACTCTTTCCGCAGCGCATGAGCGATGCTGTGTCGCGCCGCTTCGAATTTGAAGATGTGGAACATAGCGGAGCTCCCTACGATATGATTCGCGCCACGGTCAACCTCACCACCTCTGCCTTGTTGATTTCATTGGCTACATCGCTCAAACTACCCCTCTCGACCACCTATGTTTGCTTCATGGTGGCAATGGGTTCGTCGCTCGCCGACCGCGCATGGGGGCGCGAGAGTGCGGTCTATCGCATATCGGGTGTGATGACTGTGGTGGCAGGGTGGTTCGTTACGGCGTTGGGTGGCTTCATGATTGCTTTTGTGGTGGGTATGGCACTCATCTACGGCGGCATAGCGGCATTTATTGTGGTTACGGTGTTGTGTGGTTATATGCTCATCCACAGTAATCTTCCCAAGAAGAAGAAAAAAGACACAACAAAGGAACAGATACATAAACCGCAGACTAAGGAGACAATCATTTCGAACCTCACGGAGGAGGTGTGTCGCACGATGGAGAATGCTACGCGCATCTACGACCGGACGCTGCTTGCGGTCTTCAAGGAGAACCGCAAGGTGCTGCGCGACATGGTTAAGGAGTCGAACGAACTCTTCTATCAATCCCGTGAGCGAAAATATGCCCTCATGCCAACTCTGCGGAAACTTCAGAGCGGTGACATCGATACGGCACACTACTATGTGCAGGTGGTCGATTATCTGAACGAAATGACCAAGGCACTGATGCACATCACGCGCCCTGCATTCGAACATATCGACAACAACCACGAAGGTCTTTCGAAGGAGCAGACCGAGGATTTGATGCACATCAACGACGATGTGGAGTCGATTTACATCCATATTAACAATATGTTGCGATCGGGCGACTTCTCGGATATAGAGATGATTCTGACCCTTCGCGATCAGCTCTTTGAGTCGATTGCCGAGGCAATCAAGTCGGAGTTGACGCGTATTAACGCCGCGCAATCGAGCACCAAGGCAAGTATGTTGTACCTCACGATTCTCAACGAGACCAAAAATATGGTGCTTCAGTCGCGCAACTTACTCAAGTCACAGCAGTATTTTTTGCGCCACCAAGGAACCTCAATCTATACATGGAGTAACTAATGGATATAGCAACGACCAAACGACGCGAGAATATCGCCGAATACATCCTCTATCTGTGGCAACTTGAGGATGTGCTACGAGCTTTGCAATTTAGTCCCGAAGCAATCTATTCGACCCTCATCGAACCGCGAAAGGATATCCCCGAAGCGCAAAAACATACTTTTCTGCTCTGGTACATGGATTTAGCGACTCTGCTCCACGAGGAGGGCAAGGAGGAAAAGGGACATCTCGAACATACGTTGCATCTGATTGCGGATCTCCACGATTTGCATCTGCGCCTGATGCAATTGCCAATAGGTGAACATTATCGCCAAACTTTTGCGCGGCTCGAACCCGAACTGCCCCATTTGCAACAAGTGCTGGGTAATCCGGGGATGAGCGACACGGAACTCTGCTTCCGCGCGCTCTACGCTACGATGCTCTATCGCATTAAGGGCGAAGGGGGTAAATCGGCGATAAACGACACGCTTGAGTTTATTTCGCCCGTCGTGGCAGAGCTTGCAGCCATCTACCGCAAGGTCGAAACAGGTGAAATAGATCTTTATAAAAACGAATAAGTAGCTTTGTGCGGAAAAAAGAGGTGGTTTTTTTTGCAAATAATAAAATTTGCTCTACCTTTGCAATCCGTAAAAACGAGTAAAACAATAAAAACGATATAACTATGGCAATGAAAAGGACTTTCCAGCCTTCGCGCCGGAAGAGAATCAACAAACACGGGTTCCGTCTGAGAATGTCGACTGTTAGCGGTCGCAAGATTTTGGCTAATCGTCGTGCGAAAGGTCGCAAGAAATTGAGCGTTTCGGACGAATCTACATTTAAGTACGCTTAGTCAGTTCGCAGCGTAGCTGCGGATTTATACGAGATAACAAGGGCGATGCCGCAAGCATCGCCCTTGTTTGTATCTTTTCTACCGATTCACAAACTTGTCGAAGAGTCAGTCGAGGGCGAGGACGAGAACTTTGAGAGGAAAATTTTGGATTTTGAATTTTGGATTTTGATTTTTTTGTTATCTTTGATAAAAATTTAGGACGATGGCAATTTTCCAAGTCGAGGGTGGCTGCCGCCTTCAAGGCGAAATCACTCCACAAGGGGCAAAAAACGAGGCACTTCAGATACTTTGTGCCACGCTGCTCACCGCTGAAAAAGTCACGGTGCACAATGTGCCGCAGATTCTTGATGTGGTACAACTCATCGAGTTGCTCAGCAAAATGGGCGTTGAGGTGGAACATCTGTCGGAGGATACCTACACTTTTTGCGCTCGTGAGCTCGATTTCGACTACATCCGCAGCGAGGATTATTTGCGTCGTTGTACTCGTTTGCGTGGTTCGGTGATGCTCATCGGACCCATGCTGGCACGCTTCGGCAAGGGATTTATTCCCAAACCGGGCGGTGATAAAATTGGTCGCCGCCGGCTCGACACTCACTTCATTGGGTTTCAAAAATTAGGGGCTAAATTCAATTTCGATGGCGGAGCCGAAGGGTTTTACCTGGTTGAAGGGGATGATTTGCGGGGCACCTATATGTTGCTCGACGAGGCTTCGGTGACCGGCACGGCGAACGTCCTGATGGCTGCGGTGATGGCGCACGGAACGACCACAATTTACAATGCTGCGTGCGAACCCTACATTCAACAGCTCTGCCGGATGCTCAACCGTATGGGGGCACGCATTGCGGGTATCGCTTCCAATTTGTTGACCATAGAGGGGGTTGATTCACTGGGTGGCACCGAGCATACGATGCTGCCCGATATGATTGAGGTGGGTAGCTTTATCGGTATGGCTGCCATGACCCGTTCAGAGTTGACCATCAAGAATGTATCGTACGATAATTTAGGTATTATTCCTGCTCAGTTCGCCCGCATGGGCATCCGTTTCGAGCAGCGGGGTGACGATATTTACATCCCTCAGCAGGATCATTATAGCATCGAAAGTTTTATTGATGGCTCAATTATGACCATTGCCGACGCACCGTGGCCGGGGCTCACACCCGACCTGCTCTCCATCTTTTTGGTGGTCGCCACGCAGGCAAAAGGCTCGGTACTGATTCACCAAAAAATGTTTGAAAGCCGTCTGTTCTTTGTTGACAAACTCATTGACATGGGGGCGCAGATTATCTTGTGCGATCCGCACCGCGCAACGGTCATTGGACACGATCACCGCATTCGTCTGCGTGCTACGCGCATGACTTCGCCCGATATCCGTGCGGGCGTGGCGTTGCTGATTGCCGCCATGAGTGCCGAGGGGCGCAGTACGATTCAGAATATCGAACAAATCGACCGCGGTTACAAAAATATCGAGGGACGGCTGAATGCTCTGGGTGCGAAAATCACGAGGCTGGAGGATTAATAAGAGTAGCGAACGACGAAAAATAGAAAACCATGTTTTTGGAAAATGCAAGTCAGAAGGGCTGGATTGAAGTTGTGTGCGGCTCAATGTTTTCGGGTAAAACCGAGGAGTTGATTCGTCGTCTGAAAAGGGCGAAATTCGCCAACCAGAAGGTCGAAATTTTTAAACCGCGCATTGATGTGCGTTACTCCCAAGAGGAGGTTGTCTCGCACGATGCAAATGCAATACGTTCTACACCAGTCGATTCACCGCAAAATATTCTGCTTATGTCTGCCGATGTGGATGTGGTGGGTATCGACGAGGCGCAATTTTTTGACGAAAGTATTGTCGAAGTTTGTCGACAACTCGCCAACAGCGGTGTGCGTGTGATTGTTGCAGGTTTAGATATGGACTTCACGGGCAAGCCTTTTGGTTCGATGCCTGCGCTGATGGCGACGGCAGAGTACGTCACCAAAGTGCACGCCATTTGTGTCCGTTGTGGCAACCTTGCACACCATTCGCACCGACTCACGGATGATGAAAATCTGGTAATGCTGGGTGAACAAAGCACCTATGAGCCCATCTGTCGCCACTGCTTTACGGAGTTGATGCGCAAGCGATAGCTCGCACATTGATTGCTCCAAAAGCGTGCTATTGTGCGGTGGCGCGCAATGCGTTGATGAAGTCGGGATGCAACGTCCACAAATTTTCTGTTTGGAACCATAATTCGCGAGCCTGTGCCGTGAGTGAGGGGTGTTCGTCCTCTATATCATGCAGATAGATCTCGTCAGCAGAGTGTTCGTTGGCTGTGAATTCGGTGAACCATGCTCCAAAATGGCTCTTCAGTCGACGCACTTCGCCTTCAGGTAGATGCCCATCGCGGCGGAATGCCGACCACAGCATGAGGACTGTGCGGCTGGCGTATTTGTCCGAAATATCGTTTATCACCTCATCAAAAAGCTCTTGTTCATCCATGGCGATGTAGTCGAATGCCAAGAGTACAATCGTCTCTTGGTGATCTTCAGGATCGAGGTCGAGTAGCATCTCAAGCAGTGCGGTTGACATTTCGAAATCGTCAATCAAAAAATGGTCAATAGCCGATGCGTAGAGTATCTCAAGGGCCGCCTGTGTGTTGGGGTGGTTCCATTCCAAAATTAACTCTTCACCCTCAGGAATCAACTCCTCGATGCGCTGAAAGGCGAGGAATCGTTCGTTGCAGGCTCCCTCAATTTCACCCGCTGTTTGCATCTCGCGCGAGTGTGCGAGGACCTTCACAAAATCGTATTCCCCGCTGCCAACAATTTCGAAGCTTTGGTCGGGCGTTGGGTTAAGATAGGCTTTTTCCATTTTTCACCATTAAAGAAAATAAATTGCGCGAAGATAAGAAGAAATGAGAGATAAAATACTGATTTATCCCAACAAAATCGTCTAACTCTTTTTTTTTAGGAAAAATTTTCAGATATTTGCAGTCCCAAAGGGAAAGTCATACTCCCCGTTGCCGAAATAGCTCAGTTGGTAGAGCGTTTCACTCGTAATGAAGAGGTCCCGGGTTCGAGTCCCGGTTTCGGCTCAAACGCTTGCTTAAAAGTAATTTTTAGGCAGGCGTTTTTGTTTTGTTTTATATCCCGTTTACAGGCTCGTCTCTAAAAATACTCTTCGCGGTAGCGGTAGTTGTCGCGTATGGATTCGAAGTCGGCTCTGAAAAACAGCTTCTAACTTTTCCCGCAGATAAAATTTGGAAGTTCAGTCCACAAGTTATCTCAATCCCACGAAGGAAACTGGGACGGCATTTGTAATATATTCCCCAAAATAGATATAAATCATGGTGTAACCGATAATTTACGGCTCTGTCATCGGTCTGTTACTGATTTGAAATATGCTCGGTCTAATTTTGCACCGAATTTAAATCAGATTGCATGGTCAAATTTACTAAACTCATTTTTTCACTTCTCTTGTCTCTCTTTATCTGTCCTGCCCTTTTTGCACAGGGTATAATCACAGGTACTGTAACAGATGCAGCCACAAAACTGCCCATCCCAGGTGCTACGGTTCTTATCGCAGGGACGACAAAAGGTGCGGCTACGGATGCCGATGGTGGATTCCGTCTGCAAGAGGTTGCTGCCGGGGTCTACACGCTCGAAGTCAGTATGCTGACTTACACGACCATATATGTGACAGATGTTTCTGTCCACAATGGTGTAACCACGAAACTTGAAATAACACTTGCCGAATCTGCGGAGCAGGTCGACGAGGTTGTTGTTACCGCAGTTCGGCGGACAAACACTGAAAATGCCATCAATGTCGATATCCGCAATTCGATGATGGTCGTCAGCGGCATATCAAGCCAAGCTATTGCCCGAACGCAGGACCGCGATGCGGGTGAGGTTGTGCGCCGCATTCCCGGCATCTCGATTATCGACGATAAATTCGTCATTGCCCGCGGTCTTTCGCAGCGTTACAACAATGTGTGGATCAACAATGCAGCAGTTCCCAGCTCCGAAGCTGATTCAAGGGCATTTTCTTTCGACATCATTCCCGCAGGTCAAATCGAGAGTATTCTGATTCTCAAATCACCCGCACCAGAAATCCCGGCCGATTTCACCGGAGGGTTCATCCGCATCACTACCAAAGATATGCCCGACGATAATGCGGTGACGATTCAATACTCGACCGGCATCAACACATCGACGCACTTCAAGGATTTCCGCTATAATAAGGGAGGTGCATCGGAAGCCTTCGGTTTCATGGGACGCAAACGTATGATGCAGGGTGGTATCGGCGGGGCTTTCGACAATAACAACAGCAAACAGGTCAATCAGATGACCCGCAGCGGATTCAATAACGACTGGCTGGTGCGTTCGCGCACACCGATTCCCGATCAGCGTTTCTCTGCGGCATTTGGCAAGGGATGGACGCTTGCTCAAGGACAGCGCATGGCTCTCAACGGTGCGGTGAATTACAGCTACACCAATCGCACCTACACAGACATGGAAAATTCCCGGTTCGGTATCTACAACAAGCGTGAGGATAAACCCGAATACCTCTACAAATACACCGATGCACAGTATCAGACTAACGTGCGACTGGGAGCGATGCTCAACTTGTCGTATGCGAATGACCACAGTCGCTATTACATTCGTAACATCTTCAACCAGATTAGTCAGGACAAGTACACCTTCCGCGAAGGGTGGCAAAATATCTCGTCGCTCTACAACCAGCAAAAGGCCGAGTATTACTATTCGAGCCGCACGACCTACAACGGACAGGTAGCCGGGAGCCACAACCTCGGAAGCCACCGTCTGAATTGGACAACAGGATATTCCTACGCCAATCGCAATCTGCCCGACCGCCGTATCATCAACTTGTTGCAGAACGACATTCACGGCGATGTGAACTACGGTAAAATGCGTTTCGACCAAAACAGTGTTCAGCGCGACTACACACATCTGGCAGAGCACATCGCATCGGCAGGTATTGATTATGAATACACATTTGGTCTGGATCAGGCGCGTAAATTCACCCCGAAACTCAAGGCCGGAGCCTACGGCGAATATCGCACACGCGAATACCGTACACGCGCCTTTACTTACCGGTACGATTCGAACAATCTGCCCGCGGACTTTGCCTACGGCGATGTGGTGAACGACATTCTCCAGCCTGCTAATTATGGGGTGGATAAACTCTATATCTACAATGACTCGGACAATCGCAACAGCTACAAAGGCACGAGCCTGCTTGCCGCGGCTTATGCCGCTGTGCAGATATCACTGGGTTCGGTGGATGTTTATGCCGGAGTCCGTTTTGAGCACAATAAGATGGATTTGACCAGTTATACACGTCGTACAGAGTGGGCTTCAAAGGTCAATACATACGACTACAACGACCTCTTCCCCTCGGTAAATGCTGCGTGGAAATTTCACGAGAAGCATCAATTACGTGCGGCATACGGTATGTCAACCAATCGCCCGGAGTTCCGCGAGGTATCGTCGTCGGTTTACTACGATTTCGACCTGTTCAGCAGTGTGATGGGTAACCCGAACCTAAAAGCTGCTTATATTCAAAACTGCGATATTCGTTACGAGTGGTATCCCTCTGTAGGCGAAAACGTCTCTCTGTCACTCTTCTACAAACATTTTCGCAATCCGATAGAAACGGCAATTCTCGATGCAGGAGGCAGTTATACCTACACTTTCGAGAACGCCGACCGTGCAAATGTATACGGCATCGAATTGGATGCACGCAAAAACCTCGATTTCATGGGGCTGCGCAACTTCTCGCTTACGTTCAATGTTTCGCTCATCAAAAGCCGCGTGAACTTCCTCGACGAATCGCTCGAACACGACCGCCCGATGCAGGGGCAGTCACCCTACATAGTCAATACGGGACTTTTCTACCAGCCGCAGCGAGCGGGATTAACCATTGGTGTGTTGTACAACCGTATCGGCAAGCGTATTATCGGTATCGGACGCACAGACCTTTCATCGGGTGGAAGCATCGACAACGACATTCCCGATATGTATGAAATGCCGCGCAATACCCTCGACATCGTGGTGAGCAAGCGGATGGGCAAGGCTTGGGAGCTAAAGCTCTCTGTCAAAGATGTACTTAACGAGGATGTACGATTCTGTCAGTTTCCGCAATTTATCGATGACGCGGGACAGCTCCAAAAACGGACTCAAACCACCAAAATCTTCAAACCCGGATGTGGCTTTACACTCGGTGTATCTGCACGGTTCTAAAAAACAAAAAACCTTTTTATAGATTAAATAAAATGATGAAAAAGATGATTCTTGCGGCAATGGCCGCACTGGCACTCGTATCGACGAGCTGCAACAAAGACGACAACAAGGACGACAACGGAGGAGAGCCCACCTCCGGAAACCTGACAGACATTCTCTTCGGAGAAGATGGGAAACAGCTCGGTAACGGAAATCAGGAATTCACCATTCCGGTAGGCACTTATAAATTGCCTAAAGGCACTTACACGCTCCATAGCTGGGTTTATGTTCCTGCCGGTGCGGAGCTGTATATTGAACCGGGAACCATCATCAAGGGTGTGTATGACACCGATGCTTCGCTGATTGTGATGCCCGGAGGCAAACTCTATGCGCGGGGAACGAAAAACGCACCCATTGTCTTCACTTCGGATCGGGTAAAAGGTCAGCGCAAACCCGGTGATTGGGGCGGATTGATTCTGCTCGGTAGAGCCCGTAACAACATGGGGCAGATGACTATCGAGGGTGGTCCGCAGGTCAAGCACGGCGGAAACGACGATCAAGACAGTTCGGGCGAATTGAGCTATGTGCGTGTCGAGTTCGCCGGAACGCCTTATGCTACGGATCAGGAAATTAACGGTATCACATTCGGGTCGGTAGGTTCAGGCACGGTACTCCATCACGTACAGGTCTCCTATTCGGGTGATGACTCGTTTGAGTGGTTCGGTGGGGCTGTAAACGCAAAATATCTGGTTGCCTACCGTGGTTGGGACGACGATTTCGACACCGACAACGGATTCTCCGGCAAGATTCAGTTTTGCCTCGGCGTTCGCCATCCACGCATCGCAGACCAGTCGGTCTCGAACGGATTTGAGAGCGATAACAATGGAGAAGGCTCTGCCACCACCCCCCGTACACAGTGTGTATTCTCGAACGTGACGTTCGTTGGTCCGATTGGTCAAGATGCAGCATTCATCAACACGACGGACTATATCAACGGTGGAGGGTTGAACCCCAATAACGGTGCGCGTCTGGGACAATTTCAGTCCGCCATGCAGATTCGCCGCAATTCGAACCTTTCCTGCTTCAACTCGGTGGCAATGGGCTATCCGGTAGGCATCATCGTCGAAAACGACAAGGGCTCCGATACACAGGGCGATGCAACCAAGGAAACGTTCAAACTGGCAAATAACATCTTCGCCGGCATGACCATCCTCGGCTGCGACAAAAACAAAGCGTTTGTTGATGGCTACACCAATAATTCGAGCACACCGTCCACCACGCAAGAGTCGTTTTCGTCGGCTTACTTCAAACAAGCGTCCTTGAACAATCGCCTGCTGACGAACATCTCTGACCTAAAGCTCTCGCAGCCCATCAGCACCCAGCCCGGTGCAGACTACCGCCCCACGACAGGCAGTCCGTTGCTTGGCACGGCTTCATTCTCCAATCCGATGGTCGCCTCCGGGTTTGACAAAGTGACCTACGTGGGAGCTTTCGCGCAAGGAGATACATGGCTTGAGGAATGGACTGAATTCGATCCGCAGAATGCGAATTATTAGTGTCCTATAAAAATTAGAGGTTGTCCCATTCGTTGAAATACAATGCGCTGCAAGATTGCCATTCGGAACGAGTGATTTGTAAAATCGGATAACATCACAACATACTGATATACACCGGATATGACATATAGTTTCGAATTCCGGTTTAGGCTCAAACGCTTGCTTAAAAGTAATTTTTAGGCAGGCGTTTTTGTTTTGTTTCTATATTTCGTTTGCAGGCTCGCTTCTAAAAATACTCTTCGCGGTAGCGGTAGTTGTCGCGCATGGATTCGAAGTCGGCAGGCGCGGCTTTCAATGCCTCGCTTTGTACGACTAAATCAAAGTGGCTGCGGATGGTGGCGCAGAGACGCTTCCAACTGATGGGCTGTGGTTTCACTGGTTTCACTTCGGCAGGGTACCAATCGCTCAGCGACAATCCGAAAAGGTTCGATAGAACGTGTATCGACATGGCTGTGGCATTGGCTTTGCCTTGTGCCGAGTAGCCGGCGATGTGGGGTGTGGCGAAGAGTGCCCCCGCAAGTAGAGCCGGATTGAGATCGGGTTCGTGTTCCCATACATCCAGCACATACGGATGTCCGCTGCGCAACAAAGCATCACCATCGACCACCTCGCCGCGCGAGGAGTTCACAAGAATCGCATCGGGTTTCATGCGGGCAAGCAGGGCATCGTCCACCATGTGGTTGGTAGTGGTGTCGAGTGGGGTGTGAAAAGTCAGAATGTCGGCTTGCGCAGCCACCTCTGCGAGTGGCAAAAAGCCTACGTGTTCGCGTGCTTCGCGCGGAGGGTCGCAGCACAACACGCGAAAGCCCCATGCTTCGGCATATTGGCTCACGAGTGAGCCAACGTGTCCTACGCCGACCACACCCAAGGTCAGTTCGGAGGGTTGTTTGTCCATGCGCAGGGTCAGCTGTCGCAAGACGGCAGCCACCCATTGCAGTACGCCACGGGAGTTGCAGCCGGCTGCCGCCATCACGCGAATGTTGTGTGCCGAGCACCATGTGCGATCAATGTGATCGACACCGATGGTTGCCGTGATGATTATGCGCACCGAAGAGCCTAAAAGCAGGGCTTGGTTGCATCGGGTGCGGGTGCGGATGATGAGTGCATCGGCATTGAATACCTCATCGGCCGTTATTTTATTTCCCGCAAGGTAGACCACTTCAGCGTAGGGTTCCAACACGCCGCGCAGGAATGGAATTGCGCTATCTGCTATAATCTTCATTTGGACTGATTCTTATTTTCGGGACAAAGGTAACTGTTTTTTAAATTTTTTGTACCTTTGTTCAATTAAAGATGTGTTTAAGATGGATGTAAAAGAGTTTAATCCCGATGCAGTCGGTGTGGATAACGGGGCTTATTTTGGTTTTCCGTTCACTCCGCACGATGCGGAACTGGTGTTGATTTCGGCTCCTTGGGATGTCACGGTCTCTTATGGTGCGGGTGCAGCCAATGCTCCTCGTGCATTGATTGATGCCTCGACGCAACTTGATTTTTATGATCCTATGGCTCCCGATGTGTGGCGGCGTGGCATTGCCACGGTTGCCGTAGATGAGTCGTTGCGCGAAAGCTCGCGTGATTTACGTACCGATGCCGCCCGGGTGATTGACCACCTTGAGTCGGGTGGCTCGGCAGCCGATGCAGATGTGGTGAGCAAAATCCGTCGTGTGAACGAAGGGTGTGCCTGCATGAACCAGAAGCTCTATGCGCAGGCGCAGCAGTGGCTCACGATGGGGAAGCGGGTCGGTTTAGTTGGTGGCGACCACTCTACCCCCTATGGCTTGATTCGCGCATTGGGTGAGCACCATGCCGCCTTTGGTATTCTGCATGTGGATGCTCATTGCGATTTGCGCGAGGCATACGAGGGTTTTGAATTTTCGCACGCGTCGATTATGTTTAACGTGCTGCGCGATGTTCCTCAGGTGCAGCGTCTTGTGCAGGTCGGTGTGCGCGATTATTGTGCAGCTGAAGCTGCGCTGGCTGCGGCTTCGGAACGGATTGTGTTGTTCAACGATCAAGAGCTTGCGAGGGCAGGATTTGCGGGCACTTCGTGGGCGAATCAATGCAGCAAAATTGTTGATGCTCTGCCCCAAGAGGTCTACATCAGCTTCGATATAGATGGACTATCGGTCGAAAACTGTCCCCATACAGGGACCCCTGTTCCCGGTGGTTTGTCGTTCAACCAAGCTATTTATCTGGCTCAGTGTGTGGTGTGTTCGGGACGAAGCATCATCGGTTTCGATGTGGTGGAGGTGGTGCCCGGCACCAAGGAGTGCGTTGATGCAGCAGTAGGTGCGCGCGTGCTCTATAAATTATGTCTACTGACTTTGCTTTCTAAAAAATAAAAAAATGAGACTTTTTTCAATGTACAGCTGGGTGCACCAACGACACATCCTTGCACTTCGCGGTCGCGGATTTATGAATGCTCCGTGGGCCGGTGGTTTGGTTTTGTTGGCGTGTGTGGTAGTTGCTATGGTGTTGGCTAATTTGCCCTTCACGGCAATGCACTATCAATATCTGCTTGAGACCGATTTGTCGTTGATGGTTAAAGGACCGGGGGGTGCGATTGATTGGATTTTTCCTCGCGGAATGACGGTTGAGAAGTTGATTAACGATGGTCTGATGGTGATTTTCTTCTTCTCGGTGGGATTGGAAATCAAGCGTGAAGTGGTCTGTGGACAACTCTCGTCGGTACGCCAAGCCATCTTGCCTGTGCTTGCTGCTGCGGGTGGTATGCTGGTGCCCGCCATTGTCTTCACGGCATTCAATGCAGGTACCGCCTCGGCAAACGGTTGGGGTATCCCTACGGCTACCGACATTGCCTTTGCTATTGGTATTCTCTCGATGTTGGGCAATCGGGTTCCCATCTCCCTTAAAATTTTCTTGACTGCCTTGGCTATTGCCGACGACTTGGGTGCAATCATTGTGATTGCTATGTTCTACGGTGGTCAGATTCAGATTGGTTACCTGTTGTTGGCTTTGGTGGTGATGCTCTTTGTCTACTTCTTGAATAAAATCGGTGAGACGCGTGCGCTGTTCTACCTTGTTCCGGCGGTGGTGGTGTGGAGTTTGTTCTACTATTCGGGAGTGCACTCCACCCTTTCAGGTGTGGCAATGGCGATGTTGATTCCAATGAAGCCGCGTTATAGTAAGGGTTATTTTTTGCATAAAATGCGCAATTTGGGACAATCAATGCGTGAAGTGGAGGGTTCGGACGAGGATTTCCCGAACGAGGAACACCGCTGCTACCTGCGTTTGATGTCCTCTCTGACCTCGAATTCTGTCGGATTGAGCTATCGTTTGGAGAATCGGCTCGCCCCCTATGTTACCTTCTTGGTGATGCCTATTTTTGCGCTGGCGAATGCCGGGGTGCAGATTGATTCGCTCGAATACCTTAATATTTTCCATTACTCACCCGATATTGGTTCGGTGGGCATGGGTATCTTCTTCGCACTGTTGCTTGGTAAGCCTGCGGGCATTTTCTTGGCAAGTTGGTTGGCTGTGAAGACCAAATTGGCTATCATGCCGGAGGGGGCATCGTGGCGGTTGCTCTTTGCTGTGGCTTGCTTGGGTGGTATTGGCTTTACCATGTCGATTTTTGTCGATGGACTTGCCTTCACTGATATGGAGCTGATTGACCGAGGTAAAATCTCGATTCTCATGGGTTCTATGGCAGCTGCCATCGTGGGTTCGGTGTTGATTCTGTTGTGTCAAAAGAAAGATAAAAAGATAAAAGAATGAAAAAAACGATGATTGCAGCGGTCGTGGGGCTGCTGCTGCTTGCCGGAAGTTGTTCGAAAGGCGGAGGTACGAAGTTGCGCGATGCTGCCGATTCGGTGGCGTATATCGTGGGGATGAATGTGGGGCAGAACCTGTTGCAAATGGACTCCACACTTAATATGAATGCGCTGTGTCAGGGTATTCGCGATGTATTCAACGCCACGCCACGCTTCACGATGGAGGAGGCGCGCACCTACTATTTGCGCTCAATCACCTACGACCAGCCTGATAAGATCCGCCGCTACGAGGAGAAATTCCTCGAAGATATCCTCAAGTCGAGTCGCTCTTATGCACGAACCGAATCGGGTTTGACCTACACGGTTGAGGAGGTGGGTGACGAGAAAAAAACTCCTTCGGACGACAAAGATACGGTGGCTCTGCGCTATGTACTGCGTAGCTCCGATGGCACGCAACTCTACTCCTCGTATGAGCGCAAAGATACAGTGCGCGCAGCGTTGAGTGAATTGGTCAAAGGTCTGCAGGAGAGCGTGCGTCTGATTGGCAAGGGGGGCAAGATGCAGGCTTGGATTCCGGCAGCATCGGCATACGGCATTGCGGGCGATGCAAAGTTGGGTGTGAAGCCCAATGCAACGCTTTTCTATGAGATTGAATTGATTGATGTGCAGAAAGATTCGGACAGAAAATCGTTCTTGAGAAATGATTTTTAGAGTAAATGTGCACAATGTGTAATTATTTTATAACTTTGCGCTTTGTTAGACAAAATTAGAAACAATTTAATGATAGTTAAAACAATGAAAAAGATTCTTTTATGCGCAGCAACAGTCTGCGCTGTGATGCTCGTTGCCTGTGGCGGCGACAAGGGAACCATCCGTATGGGTAGCCTCTCTGATGATTTCGACTCACTGTCCTATGCCATTGGTGCGAATGTCGGTAGCGGCATCAACTACCAGATGAAGGACATTCCATTCGATTTCGATCGTATGGCGAAAGGTGTTGAAGAGGGTGCTTTTGACAAGACAACCTTGGATCACGACCATGCACTGAACTTGCTTCGTGAGTATTTCATGAACAAACGCGGTGAGCGTGCTCAGGCTTTGGCTACACAGCGTGCAGCTGCTGACAGCGTTCGTATGGCTGCCGGCGACTCTACGAAAATGGAGTATCCTGCTGACCCTTCGATGTTTGAGTCGGACGTAGAGCGCGATTCAATCTCTTACGCTTTCGGTGTGGACATCGCTTATAACCTCCGTTCGAGCGAAATGCCTATCAACTTGGCTTGGTTCTTCGAGGGTATGAAGAACGTTCGCGAGGGCGAGGCTAAGATGGATGAAGAGGCTGTGAACAACTACCTCCAATATTACTTCATGGTAAAGCGTCCTGCTGAGAATAAAGCAGCATCGGAAGAGTGGCTGAAGAAAATCGAGAAGAAATCGGGTGTGAAGAAGACCGAATCGGGTCTGCTCTACAAAATTACGGAGGCAGGTGATGCCAACGTGATTGCCAAGGACGATAACGATGTGGTGAAGGTACATTACAAAGGTACAACCAGCAAAGGTAAGGTGTTTGACGCTTCGCGCTTCGCTGACAAAGATGCTGAGACACAGAAACGCATGAAGGAATATGATCCTGAGAACTATGCAAAGGACGAGCCTATTGAATTCCCATTGAATGGCGTAATCAAGGCTTGGACTGAGGGTATGAAACTCGTCGGCAAAGGTGGCAAAATTACCTTGTGGGCTCCTGCCGAATTGGCTTATGGCGAGCGTGGTAACGGTCCTATCGGCCCTAACGAGGCTCTTTGCTTCGAGGTTGAGGTTATTGACGTTGTCCCCTATGTAGCTCCTGTGGCTGCTCCCGCGACTGATTCGTTGCAGGTTATTGCTCCCGCTGTGAAATAAGTTACATCGCAATAAATAAAAATCCCTGCACGGTTGCCGTGCAGGGATTTTTATTTATTTGTGTGGTTGTTGCCGCTTAGAAGGGCAGGTCATCCACCTCGGCTGTCGATGAGCTGTGTTGCGGCTCCTCGTTCAGAGGGGGCATGGGGGGCATTCCGGCAGCCGCTGCGGGGGCATCTTGTTTCGGTTGTAAACGCCATGCGCGCACGTCGGTATACCAACGTCCGTTGAATTCGCGCGATTCGATATTCACCGAGACGGTGTAGGTCGCTCCTTCGCGGAGTTTGGCTGCGTCATCGGGCTTGTTGAAGAATGTGACGCAGATTTTATGTGAGAAAGCACCCTCTGCCACTTCGAATATGGCATCTTGCCGTTGCCACTCGCCGCGAGCCGACGTTCCTTTTGTCAGTGGCTGTATTTTGAAAACTGTTCCTTCGAATTCCATTGTATTGAGTCTTTAATTTAGTGGAACAAAGATAGTGTTTTTTGTGCTATTTCTGCCGCACTCAATCTTTTTTTGTTTTTTTTGAATACTGTATCGGTTAAATGTTTACATTTGCCACGAAAAGTAAAATTAGGTTTTATCTATTAACTTATACCCAGTTATGAAAAAAATTTGTTATTTTTTGCTCTGTATGGCGTTTTTTACGTCGTGCGTAAGCCGCGGCAGTGCCGAGAAGATTGAAGGTCAGCGCGATTCGCTTGCCTCCGCTTTGAGTGTCAAGGATTCGCTGCTGAGTGAAGTGTTTGCCGCTGTGAACGGCATTTCTGAGAATTTATCCGCCATCAAGGCACGTGAGAACATCCTCTCGCTCGACAATGGCGAGGAGGCTGCGCGTCCCGTGGAGCAGATTAACAGCGACATCACCGCCATCGACAACCTGTTGCAGGAGAACCGTGCGCGAATTGAGTCGCTGGAGCGTTCTGTGGCTCAATTGCGTAAGGCGAAGGTGAAAATCAAGGGGTTGGAACAGATGATTTCGAGCTTGAATGCTCAAATTAGCTCTAAAAACGCCGAAATTGCTGAACTCAAGCAACATCTCTCGGAGATGGGTGTGAAGGTGGAGACGTTGTCGGCTCAGGTTACAGAGAAGGATCAAAAGTTGAATCAGCTCTCGACCGAAAAGACGGCATTGCAGGCCGATGTGGCCGACAAAACGGTGCGTCTCTACACGGTCTACTACATCGTCGGCTCGCAGAAGGAGCTGCTTGATGCGCAAATTATCCGCAAAACAGGCTTCATCGGTCGCACACTGTCGGTTAACGACAAGCGCAACCTGAACAGTTTCACGCAAAGTGACACGCGTTTCTTGGAGTCGATTCCTATTGGACACAAGAACGTGAGTCTGGTCACCACCCACCCCGAAGATTCGTATCGTCTGGTTGCGGGGGACAACAAGGAGATTGCATCGTTGCAGATTCTTGATCCGGAACGTTTTTGGGAGTCTTCCAAAATTCTTGTAATCAGCTACAAATAAGGGCTGACATTGCACGCTATACAAAGAAAAAACCTCGCAAATCAAAATTTGCGAGGTTTTCTTTGTATACCCCGATGGGCTGTGATGTGCAGCTTATTTGGGAAGTGTTGGGTTGCGGTGTTCCGAGTAGCGGAGAACCACTTCGCGTATAAAACTTGCAAATTCGTGCACTTCATCGTCTGTCAGCAGCGCGGGGTAGCTCATCAACATCAGTTGGTGAGTCAAAAACGGCTCGCGGAACGAGGGATGCAGATACTCTTGTGGATTGGTGACGAAGCCCAGTCGTTCGTAGAAACCCTGCCGACGCTTCGAAATCTCGTCGATGGGTGGGTCTATTTCGAGCACTATTCCCTTGATTGTGGCGCAGAATTGCGAAAGTATGCGCGACCCCATGTTGATATTGCGAAATTCGGGTGAAACAGCAAGGTGTTCGCCATAGTAAAATTCGTTGCGCCAACGCCAGTAGTAGAATATGCCTACCAGACGGTCGTCGTACCAGATGCCATCTGCCACGAAACGCGGATCTTTCATTGCTTGCAGGTGGTCTTGGAGCGAGCGTGTCTCTTTGTAAGGGAACGAGTTCTCGTATATTTCCCATGCTTCGTCCCAACCCTTATTGGTGGGCGCATTGAAGGGGATGAATTGAATTTTGGGTTCCATATAGTATTATGTTTGGTGCAAGATAGTACAAATTTTTCAAAAATGAATTACTGCGCACTATTTTCTGCATGATGATTTTATTTTTGACATTTTGTCATATCTGTTTTTTTGTTGTCTCGCATGAAAAGAGAGAGCCGACCATTGATTTTTCATCAACTGTCGGCTCTCTTGTGCCCAGGACGAGACTCGAACTCACACGAACGTAATTGTTCACTACCCCCTCAAAGTAGCGTGTCTACCAATTTCACCACCTGGGCAAATCCCCGAATGGGTAATTCGGGAGTGCAAATATAGACACTATTTTGGTTTTTACAAAAAAACGAGGTATAAAAATCAAATATATCTTCGTATGAGCACTATTCGCCCCCTAACGGAGCGTCATTTCGTCCAACAACCAGCCTGCACCACCAATTCGATCGACCACGAAGAGTACGTAACGGATATCCACCGCGATGTTGCGGCAGATGGTGGGATCGAACTCCATGTCGCTCATCGTCGAACGCCACGTGCGGTCGAAATTGATACCGACCAGCTCGCCGCGCCCATTGAGCACCGGAGATCCGGAGTTGCCGCCCGTGGTTTGGTTGGTCGCCAGAAAGCAGACCGGAATGGTGAAATGTCCGTTCACTGAGCTGCCCCATCGACCATATCCCTTTGAGGCGTAGAGGTTGCGTAGCGATTGAGGAATATCATAGTCGTAGATTGCAGGGTTATCCTTGGCAATGATGCCATCCAGAGTGGTCTGTGGCTTGTGGTACTCACCGTCGGCATATTCGTAGCCCTGCACTGCTCCGTAAGCCACGCGCAGGGTTAGATTCGCATCGGGGAAGAAGGCGCGCTTACGATCCCATTCGCGCAGCCCCTTGAGGTAGGTTTTGTAGCCCTCGCTCAGGCGTGCACTATTCAAGTTGCGCAGAGTTTTTGTCCCGAGGCTATCGGTCAATGTTTTGAGATTCTGTGTAATGGTTTGTTTAAATTCCAAAATTTCTGCATTTTGCGAGTCCTCCGTTGCCAAGGCAAAGAGGTGGTCGGCATAAGCCTCCGCTGAGCCGTAGGTGGCGATGGCTGTGCGGATAGCGGGAATCATCTGTTTCTCGTCGCTCCTGCTGGCGTATTCGGTTATGACATAGCGGTATAATGCCTGCTCGGTGGGGCGGCGTGCCGCGAAGAGCGAGTCGTTGCGCTCGGTTTCTGGATAAGGCATATCGAGGGTGCAGAGGGTTTCGAGAAGCAGTTCGCGCGTGAAATAGATTGGAATGATACGGGCATATTCGGCTTTCAAATCAGCCACTGTGTTGCGGTATTCGGGTTTGTCGGCAGCCCATGCGGCAAACCGCTCTTCGTAGGCGCGCTTTGAAGCTGCCGTCCCTAAGCGTCCAAGTCCCAACACTTCACCCTGCCATTTTTTCCACGCATTGGCGATGTTAGCGTGGCGTGCAGCGTAGAAAATACGCAGTGCGGGGGAGCTCTCCTGTGCCTGCGCAATCAGATTCAGGCGACGTGTGCGCAGCTCAATCTTCATCGGATCGGAGAGTTTTTGCACATAATCTACCGCATCCGAGAGCACATATTGTTGGGTGTTGCCCGGAAAACCGTAAATCATTGTAAAGTCGCCCTCCGTAACCCCTTGTGTTGAGACCTCGAAATGACGGCGCGGACGGTAGGGGACATTTTCGGCAGCGTAGGCAGCTGGGCGGTTGTTGTGGTCGGCATAGATGCGAAAAATTGAGAAATCTCCCGTGTGGCGTGGCCAAATCCAATTGTCGGTGTCACCACCAAATTTGCCGATTGATGAGGGGGGCGTACCCACCAAACGCACATCATCAAACTGCTCATAGACAAACAAAAACTGCTGATTGCCGTAGTACATTTGCTCGATGGATGCGTGGTAGCCGACACCCTCTTTTTGAGCCGCCGTGATGATTGCTTCGGGTGTTTCACCCGCTGCAATGCGCGCCGTGACATCGTCCATGTGTACCAAGAAACGGACGTTGAGCCCCTCGGCTGGCAGCTCCTCAGCGCGCGACATCGCCCAAAAACCATGGGTCAGATAGTCGTGATCGACGCTTGAAAGTTGCTGAATAGCGTCGTAGCCGCAGTGGTGATTGGTCAGCAGCAGACCGCTCTCGGAGACCAATTCGCCTGTGCATCCACCATCGAAGAGCACCACGGCATCCTTCATCGATGCCTTGTTGATGGAGTAAATATCGTCTGCTGTGAGGCGAAAGCCCTTCGAGCGCATATCCTTGATGCGGGTCGAAATTAGGCTGGGCAGCCACATCCCTTCGTCGGCAAACGACGAGAGGGTGAGTAGCGTGCAAAGTAGGGTTAGTAGGGTGCGTTTCATCTATTTTAAGAATTTTTCGAGTTCAACATATACTTTTTGGATGGGCAGCCCCATCACATTGTAGAAAGAGCCTTCAATGCGTTCGATTGCGGCATAACCAATCCACTCCTGAATACCGTAGCTGCCCGCCTTGTCCAGTGGACGGAATGTATCGACGTAGTAGGTAATTTCCTCGTCGCGCAGAGGGCGGAACCAGACATCGGTGCGGGCATCGAAGGTGGTGCGGTGTGTGGCGGTGCGAAGTGTGACCCCCGTGATGACCGTGTGACGTGCCCCTGATAGTGCATGGAGCATCTGCACTGCATCTTCGTGTCCGCGTGGCTTGCCCAGCACCTTGCCATCGAGTACCACCACTGTATCGGCGGTGAGTAACACCTCGTTTGAGGCGAGGGGCGAGGGATAGGCATCGCTCTTGAGTTGGGCGAGGAATGCGGGTACCTGCTCGGCTGCCAAGGTTGGCGGATAGATCTCTTCGACCTCGTATTTATCTATTAACGTGTAGTTTATCCCGCTATCAAGCAGCAGTTGCTGCCGTCGAGGCGAGTGCGATGCCAGCAGTAGTCGGTATTCCTTGAGTTTGTCGTTGAGTAGCATAGTTTATCTTATATCGAAATCTAAAAGTTTGACTCCTTCGAGTGTTGCTTGTAGCCTCTCGCCCGCGTGCACCGCCCCCACACCTACGGGTGTGCCTGTGTAGAGCAGGTCACCGATGCGCAGAGTCATGTATTGCGAAACATAGCTGATGAGCCGATCGACGGTGAAAATCATATCTCCCGTGAAGCCGTGCTGCCGTGTTTCGTCGTCGATGGTCAGCTCGAAATGCAGTGCCTGCACCTCTCCGCCCAGCTCTGCTAAGGGGATGAAGTGCGGAGCGAGAGCTGCCGAATGGTCGAATGCTTTGGCGCGCTCCCACGGTAATCCGTGGGCAATAGCGTCGCGCTGAATATCGCGAGCTGTGAAGTCGATACCTAACCCCACTTCGTCGTAGTAGCGATGCGCAAAATGCTCCTCAATGCTTTTGCCCACACGATTGATGCGCACCACCAACTCACATTCGTAGTGCATATCCTGCGAGAACGTGGGAATGTAGAAGGGGTCGTTGTTGCGCAGCAGTGCCGTGTCGGGTTTCAAAAAATAAATCGGCTCGGTGGGGATTGTGCCCCCATCGTGCAGCTCCTTGACGTGATTGGCGTAATTACGCCCTATGCAGATGATTTTCATGCTATTCAATCTCTGTTGTGATCGTATCGTTGTGTGGTGCCCACCAGAAATAGCACTCCTAAAAAGAGAGTAATCATGCGTATGGTCTCCGTGACTTCCTCGCTGAAAGGTAGAAAATCAGTGCCAATAACCAAGAATCCTAATAACGTGAAGCCGAAAAACAGATGCCGTCTGAGACCTTTCAAATCGACCTTTTTTTGTCTTTCAGAGGACATAAAGTGATAGATTGTGGTCAATTTTGGGAAACAACCCATAACAAGGGCTGCAATAAAGAGCAGCAGACCCATAAATACCCCTGTGTGATTGTAAATAAACTCCATATTTTTATTGTTTTAGCTCTTCGACCATGCGTCGGGCAAAGCGTTCGCTTGCCCCGGCACTACCGATGATGGTTCGTAATTCGTCAAAATCGCGCAACATCTGCGCGCGCTTTGCCCCTCCGACTACGATGGCGCGCAATTCACGCTCGGCGCGCTCAATCGAGAGGTCTGATTGAATGATTTCTGTGACCGACTCGCGTTCGAGGTTGAGGTTGACGAGTGATACGTAGGGCACTTTGAGTACATAGGGTTGCAATTTGACTTGAAACCACAGCGTGCGATAGACTACCACTTCGGGCGTGCCCAGTAGTGCTGTTTCGAGTGTTGCCGTCCCCGAAGTCACCACGGCAGCCTCGGCAACATGGAGCGTTTCGTAGGTTTGATTGCAGACGTAACGAATTTCACTACCTGCGGTATATTGCTCATAGAGTGCGCGGTCGAGCCACGAAACACCCGTGACAACAAACTGATGTTCGGGGAATTTTTTCGACAACAGAGCCATAAGTGGCAGGTTGTCACGAATTTCACCCGTGCGACTGCCAGCCAGCAGAGCGATGATTGGACGCTCGTCCAGTCCATGTTCGCGACGGAAGGCTTCCGCTGTGGGCAGCGTTGCGCGCCGCGCGTTGATAGCATCCACCAGTGGGTTGCCCTCAAAGATGGGACAGATACCCTTCGATGCGAAATAGCCTCTCTCGAAGGGGAAGATGATGAAAAGTCGGTCGATATAGCGGCGTACAGCCTTCATGCGCCACTCACGCCACGCCCACACCTTAGGTGCGATATAATAGAAGACCTTGATGCCCTGCGTGTGTGCCCACTTCGCCATCTTCATGTTGAATCCGGGGTAGTCAACCAGAATTAGCACGTCGGGTGCAAAAGCCTTCACATCGGCTTGGCACTCTGTGAATTGCCTTCCGATAGTTCGCAAATTTTTCAATACTTGTACAAGACCGAAAAACGAAGTTTCACGATAGTGCTTGGCGAGGTTTGTCGCCCCACCAGCTGCCGCCATTTTATCGCCACCCCAGAAGCGGAACGTAGCTTGCGAATCGGCTGCAAGCAGCCCATTTATCAGATTTGCACCATGCAGGTCGCCCGAAGGTTCACCTGCGATTAAATAATACCTCATCACTTTTCGATTTTAGAGGGCATTTTTCGCCTCGCCTTGCGGTTCCCAAATGGGAGATACCTAATGTATATCCCATCTGCTCACCCCTGCGTTGAGACGAAACCTGCTCCTCAAAAATCAAAAATCGGAGCAGCCCTTGGTGTATGTTTATTTTATATTTCCAACAAATCAGGTCGCAGAGCCTGTGTGCGAGCGTAGGACTGCTCGTCTTGCCACTTTTCAATCTCGGCGAAGTTGCCCGAAAGTAGTACGTCGGGGACACACCAGCCACGAAATTCGGCGGGACGTGTGTAGACGGGTGGGGCTAAAAGATTATCTTGAAAACAATCGGTGAGTGCCGATGCCTCGTCGCCAATTGCCCCCGGAATGACGCGCACCACCGAATCGGCAATGATGCAAGCTGCCAATTCACCCCCCGTGAGGACATAGTCGCCAATCGAAATTTCGCGCGTTATGAGGTGCTCGCGAATGCGGTGGTCGATACCTTTGTAGTGTCCGCAGAGGATGATGATGTTGTTGAGTGTCGAGAGGTAGTTCGCCTCGTGTTGGTCGTAGCGTGCGCCGTCGGGTGAGGTGTAGATAATCTGATCGTAGGTGCGTTCAGCCTGCAATTTTTCAATCAGTTCGAAGATAGGTTCGGGCTTCATCACCATGCCGGCCTCGCCACCGAAGGGGTAGTCGTCGGTGGTTTTACGACGGTCGTGGGCGTAGTCGTGGATGTTATGCACGACAATCTCCACCAAACCTTTTTCTTGTGCACGTTTGAGAATCGACTCGTTTAGGGGCGAGGCGAGCAGTTCGGGAACAACGGTCAAAATATCTATTCGCATGGTTTTGTCTGTCGGAAGATAATGTCTTTATGGCTATTGGTTTGCAGAGGTATCTCGTCTCTGCCGTTGAGCGTCGGTTCGTGGTAGCCCAACGCGATGAGTGCCGTGGGATACGCGGGCTCCATAGCATAGGCGCGAGTTTCGGCATCCCCAAGCTTTGGGAGCGGGCGGTAGCGCAGTTGATCGAGGAGCCTTTTCACACTATTTGTAGTTAACTTCGTTATTCAACACCTCTACAATGAAGGGGTTGTTGAGGGTCTCGTGTCCGATGGTTGATTCGGGTCCATGACCGGGATAGATGCGCACCTCATCGCCCAGTGGGATGATTTTGTCGAGAATCGAGCGCATAATCCATGAATAGTCGCCACCCGGCAGATCTGTGCGACCAATGCTCTCGCGGAAGAGTGTGTCGCCCGTGAAGAGCGATTTCGATGCTGCATCGTAGAGCGACACATGACCCGGTGTGTGACCCGGTGTGGGAATCACGGTGAGTGTCGTGTTGCCGAAGTGCACTTCTTTTTGTGTCTCAAGGTCGATGTCTGTGGTGGGCATCGCACCTATTTTTATGCCATAGATTTCTTCACTTACTGCGGCTCCATCGACCAAAAATTGGTCTTTCGCCGAGAGCGCGAAGGGAATTCCATAGGTTTGTTTGAGCCACTCAACACCCAGTGTGTGGTCGAAATGGCCGTGGGTGTTGAGAGCCAGTACGGGGTGTAATTTGTGGTCGGTGATGAAGTTCCGTAGAGCCGTATTTTCGTGCTCGTTGGAGTTCCCGGCATCAATGATGGTGCATTCGAGCGTCTCATCCCACACGACGTAGGTGTTTTCTTGAATCGGGTTGAATTGCAGGCAAGCTATTTTCATGGTTGTATTTGTTGTTATATTTGGCTCTACTTTCACGCAAAGATAGTGTTTTTTGCGGAATTTTAGTACCTTTATGGCTTGAGGTATTGCTTTTGTATAGGTTAAAAAGATGAAATATACGATTTTTAAAATCTCGGTCGCGCTATTTGTCGCCGTGATGATGGTGAGTTGTTCGCTGCTCAAGTTTTCGGTTTCGACGGGTGATCCATTGCCTCGCAGTGATGTGCAGGCGCGGGTGATGACCCGTGGTTTTTACTATGATTTGACTGCTGAAATCGCGCGCACAGCGGATTCGATTGTTGCCGCCACCCCCGACGTGCAGACCAAGGTGCGTGCCATTCGTTGGAAGATGCAATCAACGCAAGCTGCCGTCTCGGCAGCCATGCAGTCGGTGCCCGATGTGGCGTTGGCAGATACGTGGATTTTATGCCGACGCATGAAGACCTCCTTTGCCGCTACGCCCGATGAGCAGCTCTTCGGTGTGCAATCGCGCTGGGCGCGGGCAACGGTTGGAAGGCTCGAAAAACGGGCAAACGCCTTGGCACACGATGTGCTCACGTCCGACCGTTATGCCTTGATGGAGCGTTTTGTGGAAGAATACATTGCGGCAAACCCTGTGCAAACGGAGGGTGTGGAGCCGGTCAATACGACTCTTGCATGGCTCAACTACCTCAAGGCGAATGGTATTGACCACGCCTATGCCACGGGGACAATCTCCGAGGTGGTTGCCGATATGAGTGATCGCGTGGGTGGACAGACGCAACAATTTTCCAATTCAATAGGTTGGTCGAAAGATATTTTCGAATTACAGATGCAACAGGACAGCACTCGTACCAAACTGGAGCGGCAACTGGATAGTTTGAACCGCGACTTCACCCGTATGGCGGTGGTTATGGAGCATATGCCTGAGATTTCGGAGCAGGCAATCCGTGCCTTCAGCGACCGAGTGCAAGGATTGATTTACACCATGAATGCCAGTGTGGATAATGCGTTTACGAACATCGATACACAGCGTGCCGAGTTGCAGCTTTTCATCGCTGCCGAGCGCAAGGAGATGATGGTGGATGCCTCGAAGGCGGCGGATAGTGCGGTGCGCACCGCACTCGACGGACTTCCCGGATTGCTGGGTAAGATGGTGGTGTGGCTTATTCTGCTGGCGGTGGTTCTTTTGGGAATGCCGTTTGCGGCAGGTTTCTGGCTGGGCACGCTGCGTGAACGGCTGCGTGAACGCAAAAAGAAATAAATAATTTTGGCTCTTCCCTCCGCTTGCGCTATCTTTACACCCGAATAGTACGATTATGAGAAAGAAGAGAGCTGAATATCCCCTTATCGAGGGGCTTGAAATAACCACACTTGCCGCTGAGGGCAAGGCAATGGGTCGCGTGAACGACATGGTGGTCTTTGTGCCGATGACCGTGCCGGGTGATGTGGTCGATGTGCAAATCCGATCGAAACGCCGCCGTTTTATGGAGGGCTACGTGGTGCGCTACGTCACAAAATCGCCTCTGCGTTCAGAGCCTTTTTGTGAGCATTTTGGGGTGTGTGGCGGCTGTAAATGGCAGAACCTGCCCTATGCCGAACAGCTCAACTTCAAGACGGAGCAGGTGCGCGATCAGCTGACCCGCATCGGAAAGATTGAGTTGCCCGAAGTTGCCCCCTGCTTGGGATCGGCACGCACGCAATTCTACCGCAATAAACTCGAATATACCTTTGCCGACCGACGCTGGCTTACCTATGAAGAGATAGCTGAGGCAGACGAAATTGACGCTACCCCCGCGCTCGGATTCCATATTCCCAATATGTTCGACAAGGTGTTGGACATCAATAAGTGCTGGTTGCAGGATGATCCATCGAATGCTATTCGGCTTGAAACCAAGCGTTTCTGCCTTGAAAACGAATTCACTTTTCACAACGCCCGCGAACATACGGGTTTGATGCGCAACATGATTATCCGCACCTCCTCGACGGGTGAGGTGATGGTCATTGTGGTCTTTGGTGCGCAGGATGAAGAGCGCATATCGGCACTGCTCGACCACTTGAAACAGACTTTCCCTGCCATCACCTCACTCCAGTTTGTCATCAACACTAAGTGGAACGACTCGACGGGTGATTTAGACGCTGTATGTTATGCGGGCAAGGATCATATCATCGAGCGGATGGAGGGATTGCAGTTTAAAATAGGTGCTAAATCGTTCTACCAAACCAATTCGGAGCAAGCTTACGAGCTCTATAAAGTGGCGCGCGATTTTGCCGCACTCACCCCCACAGATACTCTCTATGATCTCTATACGGGAACGGGAACCATTGCCAATTTCTGTGCAGCACGTTGTGCTAAAGTGGTTGGTATTGAATATGTTCCAGAGGCAATAGCTGATGCCAATCTCAATGCGGAACTCAATGGAATCACCAATGCAGTCTTTTTTGCGGGGGATATGAAAAAGGTGTTGAGCGACGATTTTGTGACCGCAAACGGTCATCCCGATGTGATTATTCTCGACCCGCCGCGTGCCGGAGTCGATGAACCTGTTCTTGAAGTTATTCTTCGTGCTGCACCCGAGCGGATTGTTTATGTGAGCTGCAACCCGGCTACGCAAGCACGCGATTTAGCCCTGTTGGATGGCTCCTATCGTGTTGAACGCATTCAACCTGTCGATATGTTCCCCCACACGCACCATGTCGAAAATGTGGTAAAGTTGGTGCGCAAGGTGTAGTTGGAGCGGAGCAAATTCAAACAGTTTTTGAATTAAACGAAGAGGCGAAACCCTTGATTAGGGTTTCGCCTCTTCGTTTTGTGTCGTGTGTTGCGACTATTCCAGCACGAATTTAGCTTGGATGTTGTAGTCGAGTTTCATGGTTTTGAATTCGAGCGGCTCTTCGGTAGCACTCTCCATGGCATCGTTCGATGCCTTGCTGCGCATGACGGCTATGTTGTTGTAGAATGAGGGGGTGGCATCGTAGTTCGAGTCGTAGATGTAGAAACAAAGCCCAATTTTCTGCCCGATTGCAGTGGCAAGAGTTGTTGCATTTTGCTTGGCGTTCTGCATGGCGGCTATGCGGACTTCGTTTTTATACTGCTCGAGTTTCGAATTGGAGACCCGCAGAATCGAGATGTTTGAAATTCCCAAATCGTTGAGGGCGTTGTAGACCTTGGTCACCTCGCCACTTGAGTGGAGTAATAGTTGGTATTTTGCAGTAGCGACGGCAGCATTGCGACGAAATAGTTCGCTCGACATATTTGCCATGGTAAGCTGCTTCTCGATGTTGATATTCATGCCACGCAGGGCAGCTGTCATCTCTTTTTGCTGCTGCTCGACTGTAATTTTGCCCTTCGAGTCGCGTTCGTTGATGACGATTGAGAGGTAGAATTCATCGGGAGTAATCTCTTTTTCGGCACGTCCGTTGACCTGCACGTAACTTGGAAATTTCTCGTCGTTTTGCGCCATGGCAGGCATCACCAATAGGACAACCACTGCCGCTAAAATCAATTTTCTCATCTGTTTATCAGTTTTTTAGATGTTGTGTTATAAATAAAACGTACTGCGGGTAGAAAAAGTATCCCTTCGTGTGACTTATATCTCCATGATGCCGTGGCGAATGGCGTAAACCACCAGTGAAGCAGTGTTCTTACAGCCTGTTTTTTCGAGGATATTGGCGCGGTGCTTGTCCACCGTGCGCTTCGAAATGAAGAGCTCATCGGCAATCTCCTGATTCGATAAACCTCGACACACGCAGCCTAAAATCTCTGTCTCGCGTCCCGAAAGTGCATCCTTTGGTGCATCCTGACGGGGGCGCATCCGATTGGCAAGCGAGGCGAGCAGCGTGGCACTGAAGTAACTTCCACCGGCTTGCACCGCCTCAATGGCACTGAGCACATCGTCGATGTTGGAGTCTTTGAGCAGGAAGCCTTTGGCTCCCGCCTCGACCATGCGTGTGTAGTAGTTGTCGTCGCCGAACATGGAGAGGGTAATCACCCGCAGGTCGGGACGCAAAAGTAGTGCCCGCTCGGTGGTCACATCGCCACTGATGCCCGGCATGGAGATGTCCATAAAGACCACATCGACCTCCATGTTCGGTAACATGGCTAAAAATTCCTCTCCACTGCCCGCTTCGCCCACCACGCGGTAGCCCGCACAGTGATCCAAAAGACCGCGTAGACCATTGCGGAACAACGAATGGTCGTCCACCAATATGATTTTACACTCCGTCATTTTTGCGTTGCTTTTCCCGTTCCTCCTGCTTTGCGAGGTGCTCTTCTTGTGTGCTGACGCGAATCGTGGCACGCATACCCTTGCCCTTCGAACCGGCAATATCGAGTGTGCCTCCCAGCGAATTGATGCGCGAGGCGATGTTCGAGAGTCCCATTCCGCAATCCATCATGGCTTGAGGATTGAATCCGCGACCATTGTCGGTGTAATCCAGTGCTAAGTGGTTGTCGTTCTGCGACAACGAAAGATTGATGGCCGTGCATCCAGAGTGTTTGAGCGAGTTGTTAATCAGTTCGCAAATCACGCGATACATAATCACCTCCACATCCGAATCGTAACGCTCGTTGCGCAGATTGGTGGTGAAGCGAATCTTTGCATCGTGCATGGCGGCACTCTTGGCGATGAAATTCTGCACGCCGCGCGCCAGACCGAAGTCGTTGAGAACGTGGGGCGAAAGGTTGTTCGAAATCTCGCGCAAGGAGCGAATAGCCTCGTCGATAACGTAGGTCGTGTTGTTAATAATTTCCTGCTGCTCAGGATTGTGCTCCTCGCGTACGAGTGCCGACAGCGACATTTTTGCCGATGAGAGCAGTGGTCCCAGCCCGTCGTGCAGCTCCTTTGAGAAGCGTGATCGCGACTTCTCCTCGGTGCGCAACACCGCAGTCAGAATGCGTTTGTTGAGCATCTGACGTTGGCGATTGAGCCTGCCGATATATTTGAAGAGTTTGTGGGCGTACATTACCCCAATCGAGAGGCAGATTGAAACGATGACCCCCGTGTAAGTATAGGTGTCGCGTGAGACGGCGTGCCCGTTGACAGCCATGAATTGGATTACCCGTTCGATTGAGAGCAGGAAAAAGCCCACGATGAAGAGAATCCAAATCGAGTTGTATTTGGTGGTACGCACCAACCGAATGGCGTAGACCGTCGCCACGGTTTGGATGATAATCGCAATAACCAGAAGAATTTTAATCAACATAGCTCTCTATTTTTACTCACCCAACACATCACGCAGATGTGCCATTTGGCGATATTCTGTCAAATCAACCTGCACCGGAACCACCGAGACGTAGCCATGAGCCAAAGCCCATTCATCGGTGTCCACAGCATCGGGCTCGCGGTTTACAAATTCACCTGTGAGCCAGAAATATTCGCGTCCTCGGGGGTCTGCGTGCGGGTAGAACTCCTCGCGCCAGAAACCTTTGTTCTGGCGGCAGACGCGTATCCCGCGCACCTCGCGTGGCTCTCCCTTCGGGATATTCACATTCAGACAAAGCGGACGTTCGGTCATCGACTCCAGCACCGAGCGCACAATCCGCTCACCATAGAGGATGGAGGCTGCAAAATCGGCATCTGCTTCGTGATCCGTGAGCGAGAGTCCTATGGCGGGGCATTCGTAG
Source organism: Alistipes sp. (assembly GCA_036652255.1). GTDB lineage: Bacteria > Bacteroidota > Bacteroidia > Bacteroidales > Rikenellaceae > Alistipes. Next base: position 33,650 of record JAVVWE010000013.1, read on the forward strand.
AAACTACCCTCGATAGCCGCCCCCATCGTGCCGGAATAGAGCACGTTGACCGCCGAATTGGAGCCGTGGTTGATGCCTGAAATCACCAAGTCAATTTGCTGATTCTTGAGCAGATAGTCGAACGCAACCTTCACACAATCGACCGGTGTGCCCGAAAAAGCATACACATCCAACCCCGGTTTGCTCGCAACGCATCGCAAATAGAGCGGTGTGAACATGGTAATGGCTTGGCTCATGCCGCTTTGTGTCACCTCGGGTGCCACCACCACCACTCGACCGAACTGGCGCGCCACTTCGATGGCTGCCTTTATCCCTTTCGAATCGTATCCGTCGTCATTGGTTACCAATATCAACCGTTCTTTCATCCCTATTTCTTTTGATGCAAAGATAAGAAAATTGTGGCAAAATGCTTCTGTCGGCAGAATTTTAGAGTTTTTTATTGCCGTTCGTAAATTAATGTTTATATTTGCCGTCCCAAATGGGCGTGTATCAACCTCTTTCATTGGGTGTCGGGGCAAGAGCGGGTGCGGCGGAGATGTCGCCACGCGGGATTACGGGTTAGGAGACGCGTATGGTAGCTTGCGACACAGCGGAAATGTCGGACGCGGAATCATCAATAAAATTGTTGCAACAATGAACAAAGATGCACTTATCAAGCTCGTAAACGAGCAGATGTGGGCGAAGACGGATGCTGATATTCCGTCATTCAAGGCCGGTGATACCATCACCGTGACCTACAAAATTATCGAGGGTAGCAAGGAGCGTTTGCAGAGTTTCCGCGGCGTGATTATCCAGATTAAAGGTACCGGCAAGACGAAAATGTTTACGATCCGCAAGGTTTCGAACGGCATTGGCGTTGAGCGTATCTTCCCGCTCTACTCACCCCACATCGAGAAGATCGAGGTGAACAAAGTCGGCGTTGTGCGTCGTGCACGTATCTACTATCTGCGCGACCTGACCGGCAAGAAAGCTCGTATCAAAGAGAAACGCATGGTTCGCACCGACAAATAATCGACTGCGACACAAGAAAAATCCTCTGCTTCACAGCGGAGGATTTTTTTTGTCCCTATGCCGATGGCTTGGGCTGACCGCAGCGCGGGGTGGATCAAACCGTCCCCGTTTTCATACGCAAAACTGGCTTATTCCTCAATGCGACAATCGTTTCAGACCGCGGTTAGACACGGGCGAGATGCTACACCCTGATTTGAGCAATCTGAAGAGACGAATCCGATAAGTTGTGTGCAGGGGTAAAATGAAACAAGCAGTCACATTACTGTAACTGCTTGTTTTTCAACTGTGGGAGTTGAGGGATTCGAACCCCCGACCCTCTGCTTGTAAGGCAGACGCTCTGAACCAGCTGAGCTAAACTCCCCTAAAAATGGCTTGGGACTGCAAAGGTAATTCAATTTTTGTGAAATCCAAATTTTTTCATCAAAAATTCTTCATTCATTTTTTTTGGAGGACAATCGCTTGCCACATCCACTTGTAAGAACCTTCCGCAACCCTCGCGCATCTGCGCCTGAACAAGGACTTGAACCTAGGACCCCATGATTAACAGTCATGTGCTCTAACCAACTGAGCTATTCAGGCATTGTATGCCGATGTTTATCGGTTTCGGAGTGCAAATATATAGCAAAATTTCTTTCAAACAAAATTATTGCATGAATTTTTCTAAAAAAACGTATCTTTGTATCATTCAACTATAATGAATGATGATGTTATCGAAACGATTTACCCTGTTTATATTACTCATGCTCTGCGCATTAAGTGCTAAATCGCAGTCTTCGATTGTCTTTTCGCCTGCCGAGTGGAATTTTGGCGCAATTGCCGAGGCGGATGGCTGCGTGACCCATACTTTTACGGGAAAAAACACCTCCCAGCGACCCGTTGTGATTCTCGATGTCTTCACTTCGTGCGGATGTACGGTGCCCGAATTTTCGCATAAGCCTACGTTGCCCGGTGCCACCGTCCAAATTAAAGTGACCTTTGATCCGATGAATCGCCCCGGAATTTTCGCTAAGGAGCTTACAGTCTACGACTCGGAGGGGCGGAAAATCGCTAAATTGCAGATTCGAGGAGAGGTGATGCCTCGACAAAAGAGCGTCGAGGAGCTTTATCCTGTGGATGCAGGGCGCGGACTGCGGCTCACTGAGAGCCTTTGTGCTTTTTCGTATCTCTACCACGGGCAGCCTATCAGCTCGGTCATTGGGTTGATAAATACCTCGAATAAGCCGCTGCGACTTGCGTTGCGCACCTCGGAGCGGAGTGGGCTGCTCACGTTGGACTATCCGCGTGAAATTGCTACGGGTGGGCGAGCTGAAATAATAATTGGATATAATCTCCCCCTAAAATCGTCGCGTTATGGCACTGTTAAGGATGTTATTCGGATGACAATCAATGGTTTAGATTCACCTATTCCAATACTTGTGCATGGCATTGCGGTGGATAATTTCTACCTTTCGAACGAAATTCACCAGCCAAAAGCCGTTATTGATAAATATATTCTTAAATTTGTTGTCTTAAAGCGCGCCGAAGGGGCAAAGAAACTCCCTTTACGACTCTCGAATACGGGAGATGGCGTGCTGATTATTCGCGCTGTGGAGATGCCACACGGTATGAGTTGCACGCTGCGGGCGGGGCAACATATTCTACCTGGGAAGGCGGTTGTGGCGTATGTGACAGTGGATCCGGCGCAGCAGGATTACGGAGCTTTGTCCGAGTATGTGACCTTGATTACCAACGATCCGGCGAAGGCGATGCAACGATTGCGTGTGACGGCAATAATTGAAGAGTAACTACTATAATAAAATATAAAACGAGAATCCAAATGTTCGAAATTCTTGAAAAGCGAACCCTGACAGAGGGCATCTGCTTGATGAAAATTCATGCTCCGCGTGTGGCTAAGTCCGCACAGCCCGGGCAATTTGTAATCGTCCGTGCTGACGAAGTGGGCGAGCGTATTCCGCTCACCATCTCTGACTACAATGTCGAAGAGGAGAGTCTGACCATCGTTACGCAAACTATCGGCGTCTCGACGCGTAAAATTTGCGCTTTGGAGGTTGGCGAATCGCTGATTGATGTGGCCGGTCCACTGGGTCACCCTTCAGAATTCATCCACGAGCCCATCGAGGAGTTGCGCAAAAAACGCTATCTCTTCATCGCTGGAGGTGTGGGTACAGCTCCCATCTATCCGCAAGTCAAATGGTTGCATGAGCACGGTGTGAAGGCTGATGTGATTATTGGTGCCAAGAACAAGGCGACACTTATCTACACCGATGCCATGCGCAGCGTTGCCGACACACTTTACATCGCCACCGATGATGGCAGCGAGGGTTTCCACGGCTTGGTGACCGACCTGATTAAGGAGTTGATTGATGTGCGCGGTCTGAAATACGATGTTTGCGTTGCAATTGGTCCTATGATTATGATGAAATTTGTCTCACTGACGACAAAGGCATACAACCTCAAGACCATTGTCTCGCTCAATGCGTTGATGGTGGATGGTACGGGTATGTGTGGTGCTTGTCGTGTGTCGGTGGGTGGTAAAACCCGCTTCACGTGTGTCGATGGACCTGAGTTCGATGCGCATGAGGTCGATTTCAACGAGGCGATGCGTCGTCAAGGAATGTACCGCACCCAAGAGCAGCGTGCTGCGGCTATTGCTGCCGAGCGTGCTGCAGGTCACAAATGTAGAATCGGACTGGATAAATAAGATCATATCATGGCAAATAAAATAGCGCGCGTTCCTGTGCGCGAACAAGATCCCAAACGTCGCGCCACCAACTTTGAAGAGGTGAGCTTCGGCTATAATCAAGAGGAGGCGTTGTTAGAAGCTTCGCGTTGCCTCGACTGTAAAAATCCACGTTGTGTGACCGCGTGTCCCGTGAGCATTCGCATCCCCGACTTCATCCGTGAGGTGGCGGCAGGCGAGATGCGTAAGGCGGCAGGTGTCATTGCCGAAGATAGCTCGTTGCCGAGTGTCTGCGGTCGTGTCTGCCCACAGGAGAGCCAGTGCGAAGGCAGCTGCATCCTCGGCATCAAGGGCGAACCGGTAGCTATCGGTAAGCTGGAACGTTTCGTGGGCGATTGGAAGCTCGAAAATGGAGGTGGCGCACCCGTTATCGCACCTCGCAATGGTCATAAAGTTGCCGTCATTGGCAGCGGTCCCAGTGGCTTGGCTTGTGCCAGTGACTTGGCGAAAATGGGCTATGAGGTGAAGATTTTTGAGGCATTGCACAAAATGGGTGGTGTCTTGGTCTATGGTATTCCCGAATTCCGTCTGCCTAAAGAGAAGATTGTGGCTCGCGAAATCGAGGCTGTGAAGGCGTTGGGTGTTGAGATTGAGACCGATGTGATTGTGGGTCGCACGGTGACCATCGATCATCTGATGGATGAAGAGGGCTACGATGCAATCTTCATTGGTTCGGGTGCAGGTCTGCCCCGCTTCATGAATATTCCCGGCGAGAACCTCAATGGTGTGGTATCAGCTAATGAATTCCTTACGCGTGCAAACTTGATGCACGCCTACGACGATGCCTACGACACTCCGATTTATGTAGGTCGCAAGGTGGTGGTTGTCGGAGGTGGCAACGTGGCAATGGATGCTGTGCGTACAGCGAAGCGTTTGGGCGCAGAGGCTGTGATTGCCTATCGCCGTAGCGAAAAAGAGTTGCCGGCACGTGCCGAAGAGGTGCACCACGCCAAACAGGAGGGTATCGAATTTCGTATGCTCACCAACCCCACAGCTGTTTTGGGAACGGAACAGGGCTGGGTTAGCGGTTTGAATTGTGTGGAGATGGAGTTGGGTGAACCCGACCAAAGCGGTCGCCGCTCACCGGTCGAGAAGCCGGGTTCTGATTTCCAGATTGATTGCGACGTGGTAGTCATGGCTTTGGGTACCTCGCCCAATCCGCTGATTGCCGCCACCACTTCAGGGTTGGAGACCAACCGCCGCGGTTGTATGGTTGCCGACGAGAGTGGCGCAACTACCCGCAAGGGAATCTTCGCAGGTGGAGATGCTGTGACGGGTGCTGCAACGGTTATTTTGGCGATGGGTGCTGGACGTACGGCAGCACGTGCCATTGACGAATATGTTAAATCAAAATAGTTGATTATGAAAAGTATCAAAATTTTAGCTCTTGCTTTGATTGCCGTTGCCGTTGCATCGTGCGCCAACAAAGAGCCGAAGCAGTACACGGGCTTTATTGAAGATGCCACGATGAACAACGTGGTTGTTAAAGAGTTGACTGGTGATCAGACGGCTGTTTTCTCGACCGATGATGCTGATATGAGCCAAGCGAATGGGTTGCTGATTGGTAACTTGATTGTGGTGGACTATGTGGGTGATTTGAAGGAGGTGACTCCCGCTACAAAGATTGCGACCGACATGACTTATGCCAAGGCAATTGGCGAGTGGACCATGCCGAACCCGATTGCAGCCGACAGTGTGGGTGGCACGATGGGTGTCAAATTGATGGTCGAAGGCGTTGCTGAATCAATCAATATGGCAACCCTCCGCTACACCAGTTGGGAGCTTCAGGGTGAGTCGGATAAGATTCTGCTGAAGGGCACGAGTGAGGGCTCGGGTGAACCTGTGGAGTTCACACAGACGGCTCTCATTAGCGGTGGTGGAGGCTCAGAGACGCTTGCCATTGAGGGTACGGAGGTTGTGCTGACCAAGCAGGCTTTCTAAGCGTAATGTGATAGATACAAACAAGGGCGACTTCGAAAAGTCGCCCTTGTTGTTTGTATGGAGTGGAGGCTGTCGCCCGTTGTGTGAAGTGTGTTACGTGAAACCTACCTCCCCCTCTGTGCTCAATTATTTGATGCGCTCGTAGTATTCGCGAGTGCGGGTATCAACGCGGATTTTGTCACCCGTGTTGATGAAAAGCGGTACGCGTACCGTAGCTCCGGTGTTGACCGTGGCTGGTTTGAGTGAGTTGGTTGAGGCGGTATCGCCCTTGATTCCCGGCTCGGTGTAGGTTACTTCCATGTCAACAATCGGAGGAAGCTCAGCCGAAAGAACGCTCTCTTTCTCGGTGTGGAACATCACCTCGACAATTTGACCGTCCGCCATCAAATCGGCATTGGTAATTACCTCTTTGGGGATGTTAATCTCTTCGAAAGTCTCGGTGTGCATGAAGTGAGCACCCAAATCGTCTTCGTAGGTGAACTGATAGGGGCGGCGTTCCACGCGTACGGGGTCAATCTTAGCACCTGAGTTGAAGGTGTTCTCGACTACGCGACCGTTTTCGAGGTTTTTAAGTTTGGTGCGTACGAATGCAGGACCTTTGCCCGGCTTTACGTGTTGGAAGTCTACGATCTGAAGGGTTTTTCCGTCCATTTCGATGCACATTCCGATTTTAATATCTGCTGTAGTTGCCATCTATTTATAATTAATTAATTTCGTGGGTACAAAGGTATAAAAAAATAAGAAATAAGAAACCGTCACATCGAATTATCTTTTATCCCATTCATAATGTGGTGATTCCAATCCCAATTGCGCAACGAGTCGCTCGACGACGGTAGCGCACAAATCCTCGATGGTGGCGGGTAGTGAATAGAACGAGGGTGTGGCTGGAAGGATGATTGCTCCGCACTCGGTCAATGTGGTCATATTGCGTAGGTGAATCAGCGACAGAGGCGTTTCGCGCACAACGAAGACCAGTCGACGACGCTCTTTGAGCATCACATCTGCCGCCCGTTCGATGAGCGATTGTGCTGTGCCCGCGGCGATACGCCCAAGTGTGCCGACCGTGCATGGAACAATTGCCATAGCGTCCCACGTGGCGGAGCCACTCGCCAGTGAGGTGAATAAATCGTGGTTGTCGTAGAGGGTGATGCGCGAATCATTGGGCATCACAATTTGTTCGTGTGCAGCCACCTCGCGTGCGTGAGAGCTGTATATGAGCGCAATGCGTTCCACCTCGCGGTTGCGAAGCAGGCTCTCGAGCGTCAGGCGGGCATAGATGGCTCCGCTGGCAGCGGTCACGGCGACAATGATTTTCATTATTTTTTTATAGCTCTATGGTCTTGCATTTCAGCCCTAACTCTTTGATTCGATCCAAGGTGCGCGGCAGGGCGTAGCGCATATTCCGAAACGATTTTTCGCTGTCATGGAAGACTACAATCGACCCTGCTTCGAGGTATTTAGTCACATTTTTGAGACACGTGCGCGGTGAGAGCTGACGGTTGTAGTCGCGTGAAATGATGTCCCACATCACCAGCTTGTAGCGTTGCCCCAAAAAGCGTGCCTGCGCAGGGGTGATGCGTGCGTAGGGTGGACGGAATAGATTGCTGTTAATCAAGTCATTGGCGAAATCAACATCCTCCGTGTAGCGTTCCAAACTCATGCGCCACCCCTTTTGATGTGAGTAGGTGTGATTGCCCACGCGATGTCCTGCATCGAGAATCCGACGATAGAGATCGGGGTACATCTCGACGTTCTTGCCCAGCACAAAAAAAGTCGCTTTGGCATCGTACTTGTCCAATGTGGAGAGAATCCACTCCGTGATGCCGGGTGTGGGACCATCGTCAAAGGTGAGAAAAACTCCCTCTTTGTCTTCGATTTCCCATATCAAGTCGGGCATTAATCGGCGGATTATTTTTGGCGGTTTGAGTCTCATAATGTTCTTCTTGGAGCAAAAATAGTGAAAAAAACGCAGCCATCCCGTTAATCTATAAAATTTTTGCTATTTTTGCGTGAGAACTAACTCTTTAATAACCATGAAACAGCTCTATTTATCCCTTGCTTGCCTCTTCGTTGTACTCTCTATGGGTGCGTGTGATGCCTTCCGAACACTCTCTTCCACGGGGAGTAAAACCTCGCTTGGTTCTCCCTACGAGATGATTTTGGTATGTCCGCAGCAGGCATGGGAAGGAGCCGTGGGCGACACATTGCGCGCGTTGTTTAAGGCTCCTGTGCCCTATGTCAACCAAGACGAACCGTTGTTTGATGTGATGCGTGTCCTGCCGCGTGGTTTTACGAAGATGGTCACCGAGCACCGCAATATTCTCAAGGTGGAGATGGATCCTGCGCTCACCGCTGAGCAGACGATGGCATCCGTAGAGTACGACGTGCGCTCAACGCCGCAAATTGTGGTGACGCTCAAGGGGGCAAACGAGCGCGAGGTGTTGCGATATCTTGCCGCACACGGCTCGGATTTGGTCTATGTCTTCGAGAAGGCAGAGCGGGATCGTTTTATTGCCAACGCGATGAAATTCAATGAGAAACATATAGGTGAGGTGCTCCGCACTAACTTTGGCATTGAGATGACCGTCCCGAAGGGATATGTGCTTGCCAAACAGTCGAAAGATTTTGTCTGGTGTCGCTTCGAATACCCCCAAGCGGGTCAAGGTTTCTGCATCTACACCTACCCTTACGAAGGCAAACAGTCGCTCACCGAACAGAGCCTGCTCGCAGCGCGTAACAAATTCATGGAGCGCATTCCGGGACCTTCCGATGGTTCGTATATGACTACATCCGAAGCCTTTACGCCCGATGTGCGCGCCTTTAGACTCGAAGGACGTGCGTGGATTGAGATGCGCGGCTTTTGGGATGTGGCGGGTGATTTCATGGGCGGTCCATTTGTGAGCTACACCACCATCGACACCGTCACGAATCGCGTCATCACCCTTGATGGTTATGTCTTTTCACCCAAAATTGAGAAACGCAACTTTCTGCGCAGCGTGGAGCACCTGCTCTACACGCTGCGATTTCCTGCTGAAGTAACTAAATAGGGGTTCGATGTCTGAGTTGCTGACAGCCTTGCTTTTCGGCATCTATGCTGCGACGACCATCGGAATTATTCTGGTGGTCATCACCGACAACCGCAATCCGCTAAAGACTACGCCGTGGATTCTGATTCTGATGTTTGTCCCCTTGGTGGGTATTCTCTTTTACTTCTTTTTCGGTCAAAACCTGAGCAAACGGCACATTATTTCGCACCGTACTCGTAAGCGCATTACCACCTATCCCGAACAGGCGGAGGAGGCGGGGGCTCATATCCCCGACAATTTTTTGCCGCTGGTGAACCTGCTGATTCGCACCATTCACGCTGCTCCGTTCTATGGAAGTCGACTGACTCCTTATGTCGATGGAGCCTCGAAGATGGATGCCCTGTTGGAGGCGATTGCCCGTGCCGAAGATCATATCCACCTTCAATATTACATCTTTGCGGACGATGCAACGGGTCACCGACTGCAAAAGGCTCTCATTGCCAAGGCTCGCGAAGGAATCGAGGTGCGCATCCTCTACGACGATGTGGGGTGCAATGGGGTGAAACGTGCATTTTTCGATGCCATGCGCAATGAAGGTGTTGCGGTTCACGCCTTTCTTCATGTCCGTTTTCCACTCTTTACAAGTAAGGTAAACTACCGTAATCACTGCAAAATTGTGGTCATTGATGGTCGTGTAGGTTTCTTCGGCGGCATGAATATCGCCAACCGTTATGTGGATGGGACTGCGTGGGGCGTATGGCGCGATACCCATTTCAAACTCGAAGGAAGTGCCGTGTATGGGTTGCAGGCATCGTTCTTGAGCGACTGGTCGGCTACCACCCGCACCCACCTCGCCTCCGATCGGTTCTACCCCGCTGCGAAGAGCTATACCGACAATCTGATGCAGATTGTTACCAGTGGTCCCTTTGGGCAGTGGCGTGTGTTGATGCAGGCGGTGAGTTTTGCTTTTGCCAATGCCAAGCAGCGTATCTGGATTGAAACACCCTATTTCCTCCCCACCGAGGTGTTGCAGATGGCACTACAGACCGCGGCACTCGGTGGTATCGACGTGCGGCTGATGCTCCCGAAGCGCACCGACTCGAAGGTGGTGGGGCTGGCTTCGCACTCGTTCCTCGATGCGGTGATTCGTGCAGGGGTCAAAGTGAGCTTCTACACCGCTGGTTTTCTTCACTCTAAGCTGCTCATTGTGGACGATGATTTGGCGATGGTGGGGTCAGCAAATATGGATTTTCGCAGTTTTGAACATAATTTTGAAATTGACGCATTCGTCTACGATCGCGCTTTCAACGCCCGTCTGTCCGAGATTTATATGCACGATATGGCGCAGAGTCTTCCCGTTATTCCGGCACATTGGTTGCACCGTTCGCGCGGATTACGGTTGGCGGAGTCGTGTATGCGACTTTTTTCTCCATTGTTGTGAGTGTGGCGAGAATTTTGTGATGTATTTGGATTAAAAACAGCCTCTCAATGAAGTTGAAAATCGGTCTTTTGCCGCGTGTGATTCTTGCCATAGCTTTGGGTATTGCCTGTGGTTTTTTTTTGCCCTCATGGGCTGCGCGCATTGCGCTCACCTTCAATGCTATATTTGGTAATTTACTCGGTTTTGTCATCCCGTTGCTCATCTTGGGATTGGTAGCTCCGGGCATTGCCGATTTGGGTAAAAGTGCCGGACGACTGCTGGCGATTACCGCCGCTTTGGCCTACGTTTTTACCCTCATTTCGGGCTTCGGAACCTACCTCGTCTCGCTGGCGGTGCTGCCGCGGTTGCTCGCAGGGACGCAAATCAACGAAGTGGGAGAGGTTCAGACGGCACTTGCCCCCTATTTTACGGTTGATATGCCGCCATTGATGGGGGTCATGTCGGCATTGATTCTTGCTTTTGTGCTGGGATTGGGTATGGCTTACACTCACAGCAGTAGGCTCAAAGGGATTATGGACGACTTCAAGAGTATCATCGAATTGGTGATTGCTCGTGTGATTATTCCACTGCTGCCCCTCTATATTTTTGGTATTTTCTTGTCGATGACTCAATCGGGACAGGTGGCAGGGGTGTTGGGTGTCTTCGTGAAGTTGATTGTTGTGATTTTCTGCTTGACGGTGGTCTTGCTGTTATTTCAATTCGCTCTTGCGGGTGCGGTGGCGCATAAAAATCCGCTCAAGATGCTGCGTACCATGCTCACGGCATACGTCACGGCGTTGGGTACCCAATCCTCTGCCGCCACAATCCCCGTCACCTTGGCACAGACTATCAAATTGGGTGTGCGTCCCGAATTGGCGGGTTTTGTGGTGCCCCTCTGTGCGACGATTCACCTTTCGGGTTCAATGATGAAAATCACCGCTTGTGCGCTGGCTGTGGCGATGATTTCGGGACACGAAATACTCTTCGAAACTTTTACCGGATTCATCTTACTGCTTGCTGTGACGATGATTGCAGCACCCGGTGTGCCGGGCGGTGCAATCATGGCAGCCATCGGATTACTGGAGTCGGTACTTGGTTTCGACGAGACGCTCATCGGATTGATGATTGCCACCTACATCGCCATGGATAGTTTTGGCACGGCAACCAACGTCACGGGTGATGGTGCTGTGGCAGTGATTGTTGACCGCATAGACTCCTTGACTCGAAAGCCCATCAACCCGACTAAAATAAGTATTTAAGCGTAGTGCCGCACGACTAAAATTGCCTACCTTTGATGCTTATAATGTACGATATAAGTACGTTGTGCGATTTGACAGAACTTAAACTTAAATTAGATACGAATATGGTTGATATTTTTGCACGGCTTGAGAAAAATGCGGGTGGTCCTATCGGACAATATATGTCCTTTGCCCACGGATATTTTGCATTCCCAAAATTGGAGGGTGAAATTGGTCCCCACATGATTTTCCGCGGCAAGAAAGTGCTCAACTGGAGTTTGAATAACTACCTTGGGTTGGCAAATCATCCTGAGGTGCGCGAGGCAGATGCCAAGGGTGCTGCCGAGTTTGGTATGGCGGCTCCAATGGGGGCTCGTATGATGAGCGGACAGACCGTTTACCACGAACAATTGGAGCGTGAGCTTGCTGCGTTCGTGGGTAAAGAGGATGCGTTCCTGCTTAATTTCGGCTACCAAGGTATGATTTCGATTATCGACTGCCTGCTCACGCCGCGCGATGTGGTGGTCTACGATGCTGAGGCACATGCCTGCATCATCGACGGTCTGCGTCTGCACAAAGGCAAACGTTTCGTCTTCGGTCACAACGACATGGATTCGCTGCGTTTACAGTTGCAACACGCTACTGAACTTGCTGAGGAGCAGGGTGGTGGTGTACTTGTAATTACCGAGGGCGTCTTTGGTATGAAGGGCGACTTGGGTAAGCTGGACGAGATGGTGGCTTTGAAGAAAGATTTCCAATTCCGCTTGCTGGTCGACGATGCACACGGGTTCGGTACGATGGGTCCCGATGGTCGTGGTACGGCAGCACACTTCAATGCAGTGGAGGGTGTGGATGTATTGTTCAATACATTTGCTAAATCCATGGCAGGTATTGGGGCTTTCGTTTGTGGTCCACGCTGGCTGATTAACCTCCTGCGTTATAATATGCGTTCGCAACTCTACGCTAAATCACTCCCCATGCCGATGGTAATTGGTGCACTGAAGCGTCTGGATTTGATTCGCACACATCCCGAATTTCAAAAGAAATTGTGGGAGATTACCGAGGCTTTGCAGAAGGGGTTGCGCGAAAATGGATTCCAATTGGGTGTGACAAAATCACCCGTGACCCCTGTTTACATGAAGGGCGGTATCCCCGAAGCGACCAATCTGATTGTCGATTTGCGCGAGAACCATGCGCTGTTCTGCTCGATTGTGGTCTATCCTGTGATTCCGAAGGGCGAGATTATTCTGCGTGTGATTCCTACGGCAGCCCACACATTGGAGGATGTTGCCTACACCATCGAAGCGTTCAAATCGGTGCGTGATAAGCTCGAAAGCGGTGTTTATGCTAAGATGCCAATGCCGCAACGTGCCGACGAAGGTTTCAAAGTTCGCTAATTTGATTTGCTAAATAATCAATGCGGGGTGTCAGTTTTGGCAGCCCGCATTTTTTATTTGACATCATTCACATCCCGTTCTGTTGTCGCTTC
>JAVVWE010000014.1:0-46375 GCA_036652255.1 Alistipes sp.
AATGGAATCTATCCAAATTGAGACACACCGACGTAAGCTTTGCCTATTGGCGAACCACCTATCCCACCAATACACTGAACGTAGAACATTGCGATCTCGCCAGCAACAACATATGGAGCAAAAAAACACACTCCACACGCTGACTTGTAAAAAACCTATAAATTATGAATAAAAGTGACCAAATTGATACTGCGATCGAGATTCAGCTTCTTGCGTAGTCGCAGACGCGATTTCTTCAACGCCTCCTCAGATTGGAAGGTGATTAGTGCAATATCTTTATTACTCATATTCAACTTTAAAAAGGCACACAACTTCCGTTCATTGGGTGTCAAAGTTGCATTCAACTCATTCAATTTCACCCAGAACGAAGCGTTAATTTTCGTAAATAAAGTTTCGAATTCCTCCCAATTGGAGTGGTGTGCCTGCGACTTATAGTCGTTAATCAGGGAGCAAAGGTGCTGATGCCCATCGCCAAGGGTGTTTTTTCCGATATTTTCGAGCATCTTGACATTATGCAAATCGCGCTCCGCATTTTGCACCAATTGCAACTTTGCCACCGCCATCGCCTTTTGATTAGCTTCAAGCTCTTTGTTGATACTTTCAATTTCCATACTCAGAATCTTCTTCTTCAGTCGTCCTGACCTAAACAAGACAAATAAGAGCAGCAGAACAAGAATCACAACAAGTATCAATGAGAAAATTGCTTGCTGCTGACTCTTGATTTTGAGTTCGCGCCCCGATTTTTCCAATTCGTACAGTTGCCTCTCTTTGGCAAATTTGTAAGAACTCTCAAGCAGTGCGATTTTCCGTGTTGTTTGTTCATTATACAACTTATCATACAGCGAAATATACTCTACGTAAAATGTATAAGCATCGCGGAAATTACCCGTAGCGGCACAAATATCCGAAAGCAACTTATTGCAATCTTTTTCAAGTTCGACGTAATGTGTCTTTACGGCGAGCGAGCGAGCTTTGTAGACACTCTCCATGGCCTTGCTATATTGTCTCTGTTTTGAGTACATAGCCCCCATCTTCACACACACCTCGCCCATTGCACCGGCATTGTTCACCTGCTGAGCCAACGCCAATGCCTCGTTGAAACATGACATCGCCTGCGCAAATTCACTTTTGTCGGTATATATCTCACCTGTATTTAGAAGGATATTAATATTTTGATTTGGGTTTCCGCCTTTTGATAAGCTCAGTGCCTTTTGAAAATAGCCGAGTGCCTCAGGACGATTCGCACGCTGATATATGTTACCAAGATTGGTGTAACAGATTGATATTTTCTTCGAATCGCCACTCTTGGTCGATAATTTCAAAGCTCTATTAATTGTTTCGAGTGCTGCATCGAAGGCGTTTTGGTCAGATTGTATACCGGCAATATGGACCAGATTTATAAAGATATATTCATCGTTGTGGGTTCGTTCATTAATCTTCAGTGCAGCGATGTAGTATTCGAGTGCCGTGGAGTAGCTGCCTTGAATGCGGTAGATTGATGCCAAGTTTGCGTAGGCTCGTGCAAGGAGCTCTTGGTTATTGTTCCGCTCTGTCAGCTCAATTATTGTCAGCAACTCTTTCGCAGCCTCAACATGGTCACCGGTGGCAATCATGTTTTTCGAGATATTCATGCGGCACGAGCATATCAACTCCACATTTTCCAATTCCGATGCCACCTTCAGTGCCTGCGCATAGGTTTCGCTGCTGGTTTGCATATCGCCCATCGTCTTAACTACGTTTCCGATGGATATCAGATACTTACACTCATCCTCCTTATCGTCTATCTGTTTAGCGATTTCCAATGCTTTACGGAAGGAGACGAGCGACGCTTGTTTATCGCTTTGCAACTTCGATAGTCCCGACACCCACAAGCTGGCGGCCTTTCCCTTGGGATAGTTGAGTTGAGAGGCGATTTTCCACGACTGCTGAGCGCACCTCTCCGCTTTATGCGAATCATACTTGAAGAGCTGCTCGGCAAGTGTATTCAACAAATTCACTCTTGTCGTATCCACACGCGTGTGTGCACTGAGCACCTTTTCAAGCGAATCAATCTGGGGTGTTTGTCCGCTTACACCAGTCATCAGCAGCGAAAATACGAGCGTTGCCGCAGTTATTTTTATCAAATTCATATTCTGATAAGTCAATAAATTCCTCTAAATTCTACTGCAAATGTAACATTTTAAGTGTTTTATTGCAACTGAATATGAAATTATATCCCTTTCTTGGCGCAAAAGCAGGGGGGACAGATGTCCCCTTGGGCAACTATTTCGCAAGTCTACCTACTCGCAAGTCACACATTTAATGCGAATTGCTAAATGTCCACTTTTTGTCTGGCTTGTTTTAATTGAAAAAAGCTCAATGATATTATCTTTGTTCACAGGAGGAGCGAAAAAGGGTTTCTTTCCAAATGCACACACATTTATATTAACTTAAAAAACTTATTATTATGAAAAAACTTTTTTCACTGGCATTCGTAGCCTTCTTGTTCACTGGGTGCGCTGCCGTCAAAACACCTGTTGCAGGTATGTTCTACACCAATGTTAAAGATGGTTTGTCTGTAACTGGCAACACCGGTTCGAGCAAAGTTGGTACTGCTACCGTAAAAGGTTATGTCGGATTGGTTTCAATGGGCGACGCAAGTATCCAGACCGCAGCAAAAGAGGCAGGCATTACACGCATTCACCACGTAGACTACGAGTCGAAGTCGTACGTAGGTGTTTACAATGCTTATACCATTATTGTTTATGGTGAGTAAATTTATACGATTTACACTACTAAGTGTTTTTTGTATATTCTGTTTTCAGGGTTGGGGACAGAATATACAAAAGCACTATATTGCAAAAGTTCTCCCCGACGGCACACTCTACCACACGATGCCAGTCACCCTATTCGAAAACAACGAAGCGGGTAATTTGACTTTCGACCTGACCTACAAACAAAACAGCAAGACCGTAACCCTGAATTTTACTTATTTCACAAAACAACCCTTTCCCGCCGACTCTGTGCAGTTCGTCCATGACGCAACCACTCTTTCGGGTGTCGTTTGGAAGCTCTACATCGAACCAGATCGCAAAGTATGGAAACATCGCTATACTTTATCTGAAAAATTTGAAAAATTCGCCCCATTTTTCTCCAACGACGGGACAGTAGAGGCAATTGTTTATTCAGCAGGATCGGTCTGCCACTACAAAATGAAACAATCAGCGTGGAGTAGTTACGCTCCCGTAGGATTTAAAATTTTCGAGATGATTGAAATCAACGAAAAAAGCAACAAGCAACAAGATAAACACACTTTAGAAAATTCACCTGTCACCATAAAATAAAAAAAAAATACAATGAACAAATTACTCACATTGGCTCTTGTAGCCTTAGCAATTGTTGCGTGCTCGAAAGAGGGCACGGACAAGGGAATCAATCCCGAAGAGGGAGTCAACACCTACGCAGGTGTTAATATCTCTTTTCCACAAACCGACACGAAGGCTACCGATGCCAATGCCACGGCGGTGGAGACAGCTGTCACTAAAATTGGAGTTTACATCGTAGACAACACAAGCGGTCTGATGCACTCAGGTTTGTACAGTGCCAGTGACTTTGAAAAAGATGCATCCTCAGGCAATTACAAACTCAAGACAGCTCTGCAAACCACCACAGGAGATAAGACCATTTACGTGGTTCTGAATCCTACCGACAAATTGAATGCAACTATTGTTGCTGCTGGCAAAAACAGCTTCAACGGAGTTGTACCTATTGTTGGAGAGACGTTCGTCAACAAAAGCGGTAATACCATTGAGTCTTTAACAATGTCGAGTGTGGCTGGAGGTACAAAGCAGACCGTCACAGCTCAAGACAAAGCGACTGCTATCGCCAATCCGTTTGCAGTCACTGTTGAACGCAACACAGCAAAAGTAACCCTTCGCTTTGGTGCAAGCCACACCGTAATCGGTGGCACAGTGAGTGATGTGCAATATGGTATTGATATTGCTCCAAAACAGAGCTATCTGATTCAGAATCTCAAAGCGGTAGCTGCTGCATCCATTGAAAATGTCAACACACCCGCCAACAAGGTGGCAATTCCCGATCCGAGCTTAGCTACGGCTGACTATGTAGCATATATGCAGAAATTCTTCACTGACAGCAAACAAATTCCGACAGATATGACTGATGTACAGGCGCATAACACAGCAGCCGGTTCGCTTGTTGGTTTCTACTGTCCAGAGAACGTGAACGTAAAAAATTATCAGGACAATACGACGGCGGTCATCATCAAGGCAACTTACACTCCAACAACAGGCACAGCTATAACGGGTTACGACACCGCCACTGGCGTAACCACCTTGGGAGACATTGCAATGGGCTCTTCGTTCTACAAATACAAAACCGATGGTACCCTTTGGAGCGAAGCAGCTTACAACGCAGCCACAACTGCTGGAGCCACCTACTCTAAAACAGCTGCCGATTTCACTACCATCTACACCAACGGTGTCTGCTACTACCGCATTTGGGTGATGGGCGAGAATACAACTGGACCGGGTGCTGTCGGCGTATTACGCAACAACTTCTACGTGATGAACATCACCAAAATCAACGGTGTAGGCACCCCCGGACACCCCGGAGCAGATAGCAAACCCGGTGATCAGATCGAGACGCAATGCTTGATTTCAGTCAATGTAGCGATGCAGCCATGGACAATGGTTGAATCAAACCACGAAATTTAATTCAATATGAATCAAAAGGGAGTGCCGGCTACGACACACCTACACGGCACTCCCTTTTATTTTAACCTACGATGAACCTAAATAGCCATAAATTCAGTTTATTACTCGCTCTCTGCTTAGCGATAGTCCTGTTATTTGGGTGCTCGAAGGATAGAGCGGTGAGTTATAACCGCAGTAATCTGACCTTTGGATTCACAAAAAACGAGGAGAACACAGATAAATTTCCCTCAGAGGTAAAGGCTCTTGAGGTCTATGCTTTCAACACAGAGGGCATCTATGCCGCCAATTTCAAAATTGCGAACATCAACCACGGAACTACCCCCTTCACCATGCCCATCTCACTTCCATTAGGCGAATATACATTTGTGGTATGGGGTGGCACGATGAACACCTATACCATCAAAAGCAACAAAACAGGCAAAGAACTGGAGATAGGCACATCCAACTTCACAGAGGCTCAATTAGCTATAAAACAACAAGGCACAGTGATTGATTATCCACTCGATGACCTATACTATGGACGCGCCGACCACGTGAATCTTACCCAACAAGAGTTGGGAACACATTTCAATTTAACCAAAAACACCCACCTGCTGAATATAACACTTCGTGGAGTGGATGCACCACACACCGATGTGAGTTGCACAGCAAGCAACGGTCAATTTAATTTTGATAATTCACTATCGGAGTCCGCTTCGATGATACAATATAAACCTTTTGAGCGCAAAGAGACCACCGAGGAGTTAGTCGCTAAATTCAGCATTCTGCGCCTGCTCTCCGATTCTGATTGTCGTCTCAAGGTGCGGAACACCGCTACAAATGAGGAGCTATACAACGAAAATTTGGTCGAACAGATTTTAAAACTGCCAAATATCAATTCCGACGACGATTTAGACCGACACGGGAACTACAACATTGTAATCTCCATCAACCCCTATGTGGGTGTCACGGTGAGCATCAATGGCTACATAGTTACCGAATCGGGACATGACATATAAAAAATGAACACTATGAAAAAGACAATAAAGGGCATCGCACTTGCAGTTTGGTCTATTATTTTATTCTTCTCTGCATCGTGCAGCAAAACGCCCCCCGATGACGACCTCAACTCTTCGGCAACGATAGACGTACGACTTCGTATTAAGAATAGTGGAGGTTATGCCTCCAACACGCGAGCACTCACCACGGCACAGGAGACCGACATCAACGAAGTCTACGTCTTGGCATTCAAAGATGCCGTTTTGTCGTATATCTGCAAAGCAAAAGAGGTTGACAACGCACAAAAAACATTCACCGTATCGCTCAAAGCGAGCGAAAGTACGAATGACGCATACAGTTTAATGGTACTTGCCAACGTTGGTACCTCCATCAACGCGCTGATAGATGCATTTGCCAAACACGAAAAAACATTCACCGTGGCGGACGTGCAAGCACTGGTCTCTGCCCCGGTCTCGAGCAAACTCTACACCACAGACCCCAAGCAAATTCCACTTTGGGGTGAGGTTTCAGGCAAAAAGGTGATTAGCAATAGCACGGGTGACTTGGCTGTGACTCTGCTGCGTTGCGTTGCACGCGTAGATGTCGGTGTGGGACAAGCCACAGAGCTCAACGGCGCATTTAGCTGGGATGGCGAAACGAGTGGCGGCACGAAGATTCCCTTTACATTGAAGGAGATTTACCTCTTCCGCCCCAACAACCAGTACACGATTATTCCCCTCACAGAGAACTACGACAGCGCACAGGGCAAGGTAACTGCTCATTCGGCAGTTGGTACCCGCATTGCGGCTGCCGACTCCCCTGCGGGCTTCACCTACACCCATATCACCAACGCGCTCTACTCCACTCAAGACATCTACTGCCCTGAATCGGACGTGCGCATCACCTCCACAGGCACATCGGGAGACAGCAACCACCTGAATCGCATGGCATTGGTTGTCGGAGGCTCCTACAATGGTCAAGCCACCAGCTACTACCGTCTCGACTTCACTTCGGGTGGCGGTAAGACCCTGATTGATGTATTGCGCAACCACCTCTATCGGTTCAACATCACCAATGTCAAAGGCAATGGCTTTGCCACCCCCCTCGAGGGCTACCAATCACTGGCGGTCAACATGAGTGTCACGGTGTTGGATTGGACGAGCGGCACGGAGAACATCAGCTTCGACGGCACGCATTATTTCTACATTCAAAGCAAACGTATCACCCTGCAAGGGAACAAAAATTTGAGTGGACACATCAGCGTGGGCAGCGACATCGCCCCCTCGGATTGGGAGATGAGTCTCGACGGTGCAACTTTCACCAAGAACACCACCGTGAGCAACGCGAACTTCACCGTCACCAAGCCCTCGGTTGCCGATGGCGGCTTCCTGACCATCACCACCTTACAGGTGGCAGCGTCACAGGTCACCTCGACACTCACTTTGCGTGCGGGTCGTCTGCAATTCAAAATCACCATCGTTCAAGATCCCGATGCACCCCAAGAGTGGTACTTAGGTGGTGACTACGAAACCAACCTTTAATATAAAAAACAAATGATAATAGCAATCCGTATGAAATCGCAAATCAAAATTTTACTTTCCGTAGCAGTCCTTCTCCTGACCTCCTGCGTCAAGGATTCCTTGCCATGGAACGCCTCCTCTTCGGACGATGGCGTGACGATCAGCTACACCATCGAGGGGTTGATGACCCGCGCCAACGTTGCGGCGCAGCCCGAAGAGTGCGCTGTGAGTGAGGCGTGTCTGATTTTCTACAAAGCCCTCGACGACACCTATGCCTCTCACACCGTAGCGCAGGTGCTCACCAGTGGTTCGGCATCGGGCAGTTTCAACATCAACCTGCCCGCCGGCATACTGGAGGGTGTGGATTATAAAGTTTTGGTGGTTGCCAACTACGACCGTTTTGTGGCAAACGCCATGAATACGACCGATAACTATGTTCGGGGACTGACATCCAAGAAGTACGACGAGATGAAGGCCGCGATGCAGTCGCAGCTCGACACCCGTGTCACCACACCACTGCCTATGTTCGGCGAGAGCACGCTCAAAGGACCTGCTGCCGATGCCCAAAAGGTAGGGCTTTCGGTGCTGTTGCGCCGTAGCGTAGCGCGTTTCGACCTCACGTGCCGCAGCACCCTACTCGACATCAAGTGGGTGAAGGTCTGCAACTACCGCACGCAGGGCTATATGTTCCACAACGATGTTGTGGCGGGACAGCTCGTCTCCGGCACGGCGATGAACACCGCCACCTCCGATGCTGGAGTTGTGGTTCCGACGGGTTCTGTTGGCGCGCAGTCCACCGATGGCGGTCTCTATGCCTTTTCCAACACGGTTGCCTATCCGCAGCAGAATGACGGACTTACCACCTGCCTGATGATTGCCGGTGTCTACAAGGGGACGAATCCCAACAACACCAAAGTCACCTACTACCGGCTCAACATCGCAGGTGTCAATGCCAGTCAGGTGCTCAAACTCAACAACGTCTACCGCATCACCATCAACAACGTCACTTCGGCCGGAAGCACCGACGAGCAGCAGGCGATGACCAATGCCAGCAGCAGCCTCGGCTTCCAGATCAACGACTGGCAGACGGACGACAACACCAGCATCGTCACCGACGACAACGGCAATTTTGTCTCTGTGTCGCGTACTTCGGTGATTTTAGATAGCTCGAAGGGAGCCATCGAGAACATCAAAGTCTCGGTCAAAGCAGGCACCGCGTGGGGAGTTCGTTGGGTGACTTCGCCCCAAACGGCCTTCGATGCCACGGTAATCGACCCCACCTCGTTCGCTATCTCCACGCGTGCCGCCAACACGGCGAACCTGACCAACAACGCCAAATTGGAGGTCTACATCAAAGATATCACCCCCGCACTGGCTATCCCCATTGATGTGATGCAGATGTCCACCATCAACGAAGTGCCGATGCTGACGGTCAACGGCAGTGCCGGTACCATCTCGGTGACGGTTCCGGGTCAGGGTACTACGTTGAACTATCAGGTGCTGACGGGCGCGGCAACGGCTTCGTGGGCAACAGCTGCCGACAACACCCTTGCGGGTTTTGCGACTTTCACAGCAACTGGCGGACACAAAGGCTACCTCGTTGTGGCAATCCAGCCCAATCTGACGGGCAAAGAGCGCACGGGTAAGCTGACCGTCACCCGCAACCCTGCGGCAGGCATCGCCCCAGTGACCATCCAGTTCACCCAACCCGTCTCGCCCTATACGATTGCTATGTACCCCGATGTAGTTGGAACGCAGGGTGTGATTGAGGGATTCACGGCGACGAGAGTATTTAATCAACGCACGATACACTATCAAGAGCGCCATGTCATCACGTTTGTCGATCCCAATCCGAGTGCTGAATGGATAGCACACATGCCCCCCAACCATATAGATGCCTATCGTCTCAGCATGTCTATGGAGAGGATAGGGCAGAGCGACATAAGGGGACATAATAGCGACTCGTTTTATATTCAAGTTTACAACACAGGACCCGGAGATGAAGACTTCCATAGCCAGATTGAGATTGGTATGTCAAAAGCTAGTGATGGTACATTAGATAAGACAAAGCCGTATCTTACAATCCCTATCACAATTACCACATCGTGCGTTATAGGCTATGCGCAGTCAAAAGGGACAACGTTTTTTGATCGCGATTCGGGAGCTCCTACTCCAGATGTTTTTCCAAAACCCTTGTGCTTTATCTTTTATGGTATCAACCCGATTAACCTGCCTTGGAGGGGCGACGATTGGACATTTAAGCAGATTCAGGAAGGTAAAGTTTTCGGAACTACAAAGGTATTTCCATGCGATGCAAAATATACCGATGGTACGGATAATTGGTGCGCACCCGCGCAACAAGATATAACGAATATGATAAATGTTCTGTCATGTAGCAAAGGTCGTCCTTTTATTCTCTCGGAGCAGAAAAATGCAGCGGGCAAATATGTGGGTTCTTTTCTTTCATATGACCACGTTTGGGTCGCTAATGAATGGAATAAAAAATATCATGTAGGAGGCTATTATAAAAGTAATCAAAGAGAGACGATGTGGATTTTTTATGACCAACAAGACAATTTTAGTTTTACACAAATACTAACTAACGACACTCAGCGAGGGCGTGTGCGCTGTGTGAGAAGATAGTAACAAACCCGTAACAAAGAGTTGCTGCGCGTGCCGCAGATTACATTTTTCCTTTTCCCGTATTGACTGAATTTTGGTCAATACGGGAAAAGTGTTTATAATCAGCGAATTAAGATGCAGCATTAAAAAGAAAATTTACGAACTGACGAAATCGAAGGCAAAAAGAGCAAAAAGAACATCTATTTTTACTTTTTAATGAAAATAACTTAAGGAAAAGTGTTTTTTGTCGATTTTTTTTGTTAAACTTGTAAAACGATAAAAAAACCAACACTAAACTTAATTAATTTAAAACTCAAAACTATGAAACAAATCTTTTCTCTATTCACTCTGTTTTGCTTTGTTTTTATTGGGGCAGGACTCTCTGGGTGCTCAGACGATGCAACCCAGGAATTCCCCAATCCCGGCGATGGAGCAAGTGCTAAATTGACTCTTGAGCCAACCGTAGGTGTAAGCACAGCTGAGTTGAAATTAACTACAAGCAAAGTGCAAGAATATGCATTCTTGACCACCACCGACATGGCGGCTCCCGCTCCTGCAGCTGCCGTCATCTTCGGAACCGGAACCAAGGTTGCAGCAACCGAGGGCGAGAATGTAATCGCACTCAAAGGGCTCGAAGGCGACACAGACTACATGATTTATGTGACAACCAAAGCGAACGAAAAATTCGGTGAGGTGCTCTCGCAGAAGATTCACACCGCGAAGTACACCGAATTCGTTACGATTCTCGAGACCGGATTCCACAGCGTTAAATTCCACGTCGAAGTGCAACCGGGCGACACCATCTCTTGGGGTTTCACGAACCGCGACAACTATTTGGGACTGAAACAACAGTTCATGTACGTGGATGCCGACTTCATCAGTGGCAACCCTGAGTCAAGACTACTGCTGACCGAATCGACCACCGTCAACTTCACAGGTTGGGACGAGGAGAATTGGGAAACAGGCGAAATAACCAAACTCGAACCACTTCCCGGCGAGGCGTTGCAATTGGTGCTCGGAAAGGTAAAACTGGGCGTAAATAGCTGGGGCGAAGTTGGTTTGGTAGCCGAATTCGACTATGAGAAGTACCAGAGCGGTCTGGGCGGTGGCGGTGGCTTCGATCCACTCAACAAACGTCCGCTCCAAGGTCCTCCGACTCCGACTATTCCTGAGGAAGAGTGCTGGAAGACTCCCTACCACGCATCTATCGCCATTGCTACAAAAGCTCCCGATGTATTGGACGCACACGTCGATGTGAAAGTTGTGGAAGAAACCACACGTACAGTCAAACTGAGACTCTCACCCGATATTGCCAAAATCGCTGAATTCGGTTACACCTACATAGATATGGCAACATGGGAGACCGTAATCAAAACATTGGGTAGCGTAGAGAGCGCACACGCATGGGCATTTGGTATGGGTATGCTTCACTCAGACGGTCCCGTTGAATTCGAAGTCAAAAATTTGCAACCCGGCATCACCTACCGCCTCATCATATTGGGCTATGTAGATGCTGAACGTACACTCCAATCGGTAGATTACTTCGACTTTAAAGCTAAAGAGGCTACAAAACCAGCTCCGAAGATATTCGTACGCGGTATCCCCGCACCCAAAGGTGAAGTGGAGCAACCATCAGCTGTCTGGTTCAACGTCAAATGTCTGTCGAACGACGCTGTGATTGTCAAATATCTGTGCAACACCACTCGCGAATGGGTCACGACTCACAATACGGGCAGTTCATACGACAACATGATGACTCAATACGGTCAAGAGTTGACGGGCAAAGAGGTTGCCGCAGTTAATAGCGCGGATGGCTTCAACATCAAATTCGATAACCTGTGGGAAGATACTTCCATGCGCTTAGTCGTATGTGGTTACAACGAAGAGGAAGTTTGCAACAACCCAGAGACCGATCCAGACGGATTGGCTGACTACAAGACGATTTGCTTCCCCGACGCTCCACGCGTTGAATCAGCTCTGTTCGAGCAGCTGCAAGGCGATTGGACAGCTACGGTGACTTGCTACAAAACAGAGTACAACCAAACTACTGGTGATCAATATTGGGATTTAAAAGAACCAGAGAAAATCAAAGTGGTTATCTCGGACGTACCCAAATACCCGGCAACTTGTCCTGAAGAGGCTTACGCAGCCTACGAAGGTAAGACCAAAGCAGAAGTAGACGCAATCTATGAGGACTTCAAGAAGGCTTCGGTGAGATATGCAAGCAAAGTACGTGGTCAGAACCGCCTTGTTTGCCAAGGATTCGACCTGAAGAACGATACTTATGGCGCATACAAAGCTCCTATCGAACTGTTCTACGATACGAATTACAGCTGCTATTCGAGCGAAGATATCTACTTCGATTACGGTGCTAAATGGTACTTGCAGATTAATGCTGACGGCTCAATCAGTGTACCTATCGACCTCAAGACGATGGCTCCAATGACATCTTGGTACTACGATGCATACTACATGATTGCATTGGCTGAGAGAGATTTTGCCAACCAGCTCACTGAGTTCAAAACGACCATCTCAGCTGACCATAACACCATCGAGGTGCTGCCGACTGTCATGCCCGATAAGTTGGGTGAAGAGCAAACTTATATGCCTTCAGTTGCTACGGTTAGTAGCGAAGGTGCAAGACCTTGCGTGAAATGCAAGAGCATCGTGCTGACCAAAGGTTGGACCGAGCCTGCACCGAAACCATCTGTTCGCGCCAAAGCACGCACCGCAGCAGCTCAAGGTGCAATGGTTCCATCGACTACACCGTTCAAATTGACTCCTGCGCACCACAAAACACGCTTGGGTAGTTCAGATAACGCGAATGTAGAGTACAAGAAGGTGACTGTGGAGCAGATGTTCTACAACCCTACGGCAAATTTGGAGAAATTCGTTAACAAACGCAAATAATCTAACAGGAAGAATCATCGTGGAATACTCTTAGGGGTGTTCTGCGATGATTCTTTTGTTAAAACAATTACCCACTCACAAACTTCTTAATTTAATATTCAATGAAAATCTCAAGATTTCTTTTAACACTCATTGCCTTCGTGACTTTGGCTTCTTGCAGTGATGATGAGCCAACACCGCTCGTTCCGTCCGATGGCAAATTAACAATCGAGGCTTCGCCCAACACAATCGTCTCGGATGGAGTCGATTTCTGTGAATTCATCGTAAAAAAGGGCAACGTGCAGGTCACAGAAGGTGTGCAAGTCTACATGGTCGGCGAAACAGCAGCTCTACCAGCTCTGAAATTTTCCTCAAAAAAAGAGGGCGAATACAAGTTCTTTGCCTCCTACAAAAGTGATGTCACTTCGCAAATCATAGTCAAGGTGACCTCTAGTATTCCCAAACTGCCTGCCGATGCGCAACCCTCCAACACAGCATTCCGTCGTCGCGTGATGGCTTTCCAATTGACCGGTACAGGCTGCGGTTGGTGTCCGCTGATGATTGCAGGCATCCGTCAGTTCCTAACAACTCCCGATGCTGCAAAGGCACTTTTCGTCGGCGTACACAGCTTTAACGACGATCACAAACTATATTCGACTACCAATTATGAATTTGCACAAACCTACGGTCCGGGTACCTTCCCGTCCATGTTGTTTGATTTGCGCAGAAATTTTG
Organism: Alistipes sp.; assembly: GCA_036652255.1. Classification (GTDB taxonomy): domain Bacteria; phylum Bacteroidota; class Bacteroidia; order Bacteroidales; family Rikenellaceae; genus Alistipes. The sequence goes on from JAVVWE010000014.1 coordinate 13,460, forward strand.
TGCAAGCCGAGAGAGATCCAATAACAACAGCCGCAAAGATAGCTGAAGCAGTCAACGAAGAGTATCAAGGTGATGCAAAAGCGGGTCTCGCTGCGGCATCCATGAAGGTTGGCTCCAATCTGGTAGTTCACGTGGCAGTGAAAGCTGCTGTCGAAGGCGAATATCGCGTAGGTGCATGGCTGCTCGAGGACAAACTCGAAGCCGAGCAAGGCAACCAGTCGGGATTGACCGCTGACGATAAGTTCAGCATCCACAGCAACGTGGCTCGCCAAGTTGCAGGTCGCCCCACAAAGTACAACTTCTCAGGTGATCCTGTCGGCAAATTGACTGCTGGTCAGACAAAGACACACGTACTGCAATTGCCCTTAGATGCAAAATGGAAATTGGAAAACTGCAAGCTCGTTGTTTTCGTTTCGACACCCGACGAAGTAGGATCGAACAAGTTCTACATCAACAACGCCATCCCCTGCCCGGTAGATGCAACTGCTGCTTTTGAATACAAATAATAATTAAAAAATCATGAAAAAATTACTTTATCTTTTGGCCGTAGTCTGCATCTCGTGCTTCGTAGCATGTAGCGACGACGATCCGGAACCCGACAAAACAGCTACTTATGTACTGACGGCGAACAAAACAACAGTCGCTGTCAATGAGGAGATTATCTTCACCGTGACAACCAACACAGGCGAAGATATCACCAGCAAGTGCTCTTTCTGCGACAACAACATGTGCCACCCCTCGAATAAAGTTAGATATTCGGAGGCTGGAACCTACACCATGGAGGCTCACTACATGAACGGCGATCCCGCCTTCCCGGCAGGTATTCCCGTACCCAACAAAGTGCCCATTACCGTGAAGTAAATTTGCACCTCACCGCACACGTGGTGAATAAAAGCTCCCGCATCAGGTTCCGATGGAACTTGATGCGGGAACATTTTTTGTCACCTAATTGCACAATCGGTGCAATTAGGACAAAAGGGACTTAATGACCATTATTCTGCTTATACGGGATAAGTGGTGATAATCAAGCACTTACATCACACAAAATATAGAAAAAATTTACAAAGGCAAAAAACAAGCCAAAAAATCATAAAAAGAACCGTTAATATTACATTATTCGCGAAAAAAGTGGAACAAAATGATGCGAATACAAAATAAATCATTAAACTTGTAAAATGTAAATAAAACCAAACTTATATTAATTTTAAAATCTGAATTATGAAACACGTTTTTTCACTCTTTACCTTGTTGTGCTCAATTTGCATAGGAGGCAGTTTCGCAGGGTGCTCGGACGACCCGACAGCCCCTGCCATAGCTGAATCTTCGGCTGCATTGGAGCTCACTTCGGTCAAAATTAACACCGCCGAATTGAAATTGACGACAACAAACGTAAGCGAGTACGCATTTATGCAGACGGATGATTTGACCGCTGCCGCTCCGGAGGCTGCTATACTCTTTGGTACAGGAACCAAAGTCGCAGCTTCGGATGGTGACAACATCATCTCGCTTAAAGGTTTGGAGGGCAACAAAGATTATATGATTTATGTTGCAACCAAATCGGGCGATCGGTTCGGCAAAGTTCTGTCGCAGAAAATCCACACGGAAAAGTACACCGACTTTTTGACCATTATTGAGGTTAAACAGCAAGGTATCACCTTCCACGTCGAAGTACCTGAGGGTAGAACCATCGGTTGGCGTATTGTCGATCGCGACAAGTATCTCGGTCTGAAAGACAACTTCCGGAAATGCGATGCTGACTGGATTGGTGGACCTGAGGGTTCGGTGAACAAATTGACCGAATCGACTACCGTACATTTTGAGGGTTGGGTGGAGTATCACGAGACAACCGAGGAAACAATCACCTCCATGCCACAACCCAGTCAGGCTCTAACCTTGCTGGTAGGTGAAATCGAGTTCGTCGACAAGAGCCCTACGCACCAAGTTGAAGAGTGGGTTGCACTCTTCGACAAACTTGGTTATCTGAATGACGGTGGCGGTCGCCCGATGGGTGCCCCCGAACAACAGACACGAACAACCGTAAGCGAGGACGACTACTGGCAAACAGAGTATCACAAAACTGTACTTTTTGAGTGCGGTCCCGCAGATAAATTAGATGCTAAAGTGAAGGTTGACATAGTGAAAACAACCACACGCAGCATCACAATGAACTTTACTCCCGAACCCGCAATCATGGCATACGGCGTAGCGTGGCTCGATATTGCAACATGGGACTACAACGTAAAACGTTTTGGTAGCGAGGAGAGTATGTGCGTTTGGGTATCCCTGACACAGATGTCACTCGAAACACAACCCACACAAGCCATCATTGATTTGGCTCCCGGCACCACCTACCGTATGCTAATATTCGGCAAGGGTAATGAAGCAGGCACACTTCTATCGAAACAAACCTTAGATTTCAAAGCCAAAGAGGCATCCAAAGTTGCTCCGAAGGTGAAAGTAACCGGCATCAAGGCTCCAGAGGGCGAAACAGAGACCCCGTACGCAGTATGGTTCAACGTGAAATGTACCAGTGCAGACGCTATAACAGCTAAATATTCTTGCAACGAGAGCCGCGAATGGTTCAAGGTTATCACCGGTGGCGTGACCTACGTCAACATGGTGAGCCAGTTTGGCGCACCGCTGCAACCTGCCGAAATTGCAAAATTAAACAGCCCTGAAGGTCTGAATTTGAAATTCGCATCGAAAGAGGACGAGGAGAGCCGCTTGGTTGTACTTGCCTTCAACGACGAGGACACCTGCAACTCACCCGATGAGGATAAAGACGGTATGGCAACCAACCGCTCAATCATAGCACCTGCACTACCGCGCGTTGACTCTCCATTATTTGAGGAGTTGGTCGGCGAATGGACTGCCACAGCCACCATGTTCACAAGATCTGGCTCGGATTGGAAAGACACCAATGAAAAGGTGGTGAGCAAGGTAATCATCTCGGAAGCTCCTGCCTACCCGGAACAGTGCCCCGAAGAGGCATACGCTATCTATGAAGCTGCGGGTAAAACCAGAGCGGAAGTAGATGAAATCTACGCAGATTTCAAGAAGACAGCGGTGAGATATGCACAGAAAATACACGGTAAGAACCGCCTTACCTGCCAAGGTTTAGACTTCGGTACGGTTGTATCTGAAAAGTACAAATCGCCTGTTCAACTCTTCTATGATCCTCGACACAATGCCGTTACGGCGGACGATGTCTTCTACGACTTCGGACCGAAATGGTACCTCGAGATTCAAGCTGACGGTTCGGTTGTCGTACCTTCGGACACGCGACTCATGGATCCAGTAGTCTGCACCAATCAGGACATTCGCTACTACCTCGTTGGTTCGCACGCAAAAGCATTCATGCCCAATCTTGATAACTTCAAGGTGACTATCTCAGAGGATCACAACACACTGACTGTTGGTCCAAGAAGCATTCTATTCGACGGTGAAACCGAGCGACAGACTTTCTATCCTTCATTGGCATCAATCAGCTCGTCAGGCGACGCATCGGTAGATGCTATGTGCAAGCAAATCGTGCTGACGAAGGGTTGGAACGGTAGCAAAGCATCGGTAAACGCAAAGAGATACACCACATTGCGCACCAACGCACTGCCCGCTGTTGGAACGAAGTCCTTCAAATTCACCGAGCAACACCGTAAAACTCGTCTCTTCAAGATATTGGGTGACAAGGATTACAAAAAGGTGACTATCAAACAGTTCTTCTTCAATCCTGATAGATTTCAGGATCAGGTGAATCAATTTAACTAATTCTGAATAGCAAATCATCGTGGAGCGTCTTTCATAAGATGCTCTACGATGATTTTTTCACAACAACTCATAAATTTTGTTCATCATGAAACTATCAAAATTCTTCCTTACACTCGGTGCGTTGGTCACCATGATTTCCTGCGGCAGCGACGACCCGGAAACCAGTCAACCCATCCCACCCCCACCCACTCCGACGGGCAAATTGGTGCTCACGGCATCCACAAAAGCTATCAAGGATAGCGGCATGGATTACTGCGAATTCACCACCAAACAGGGAGATGTCGCCGTCACCGAAGGGGTAGAACTCTATATGGTTGGAGTCACACGCCCACTTGAGGCAATGCGTTTTTCATCAACCAGAGCCGGCGAGTACAAATTTTACGCTAAACTCAAAGATGTGCAATCTGAGGAGGTGACGGTTAATGTGGTAGGTGGTGTTCCTGAGCTGCCCGCCGATGCTCAACCCTCCAACACATCGTTCCGCCGTCGGGTGATGGCTCTCCAGATGACCGGCACTACCTGCCCCAACTGTCCGAAGATGATTGCCGGCATCCGTCAATTCATGACCACCGCCGACGCAGACAAAGCACTCTTCACAGCCATCCACGGTTTTCAACCTGACGGAAAGTTGTATTCAGGCATAACTGCCGCCATATCACAGGCTTACGGCACAGGTTCATTCCCTGCTTTGACACTGAATATGCGCCGCGACGAGATAAAATGCACACCTAATCCTGCCGCTACAACCGCCAACATCGCCACTGCAATCAACGCTGAGTGGAAGGGCGATGCCAAAGCAGGTATCTCTGTTGCAGCTGTCCGTAGTGGTGGCTCGATTGTAGTGAACATTGCTGTGAAAGCAGCCGTCGAAGGCAGCTACCACGTAGGCGCATGGGTGCTTGAGGACAAGATTAAAGCCGCTCAAGCCAACTCATCGGGGCTTACTGCCGACGACAAATTCGGCATACACAACAACGTAGTCCGTCAAGTTGCAGGTCGCCTCAGTGACTATGATTTTTCGGGCGAGGAGTTAGGCACACTTGCCGCAGGTGCAACAGCAACACGCATTCTGCAAATCCCCGTAGATACCAAATGGGTGATGGAGAATTGCAAAGTGATTGTCTTCGTCTCGACACCCGACAAAGCGCAGGCTGAAAAATACTACGTCAACAACGCTATCCTTTGCAACCTTGGCGCAGCAACTGCGTTCGAATACAAATAGAAAGCACAACACGACGCACTACGAGAAAATCCCCGCATCCTGTTCCAATGGAACATGATGCGGGGATTTCTATGCGATTGGTGTCCAATTTCGACTACTCAGCCCTCTCTGAAATTGGATTTTCGACACTCTTCTGCTGCTTAGCAATAGTGAAGGTGAAAGTCGATCCCTTGCCGAGCTGCGACGAGACAGTTAATTCACCACCATTGCGATGCACCAAATCCTGCACCAACTGCAAACCCAGCCCCGACCCCTCCTCGTTCTTCGTGCCATAGGTCGTGAAGTGAATGTTGGGATTGAGCAACTTAGGTATATCCTCCTCTTTGATGCCCTGTCCCGAATCGCAAATATGCACCACAGCGTGGGTGGCATTCTCCTCAATTGAGACTACTACCTTGCTGCCTTCGTTACTGTATTTAATCGCATTGGAGAGCAAATTGCGCATGATGGTCTTAATCATATCCACATCGCACTGTACCTGCACGAGGTGCGAGATGTTGAACTCGATTTCAATATTCTTAACCTTGGCGACCATTTCCTGTGTTTTGCTCGCAAAGAGCACCACCTCCGACAGTTCCGCCTCCTGAATGACCGTGTTCATTCGTCCCGTCTGACTTTTAGTCCACTTTAGTAGATTGTCCAACAACATGAATGTACTTTCGATGATGTTGTTACCCATGTTGAACATTTCGAAATTCTCAGCCCCACAGTTCTCAGCCGAAGCACTCATCGAGAGCATATTGAAAATCATCTTTAGTGTACCGATTGGGGAGCGCAAATCGTGAGCAATTACCGAATACATCTTATCTCGCGCCTCCATGGATGCCTGCAATTCGTCGCGCTGCTTGATTATCGTTCGCTTGGCAGCGGCGATAAAGATGTGATGAGCAACACGTGTAATCAGCTCATCGTGGTTGAAAGGTTTTGCCACATAGTCACTTGCACCAAACTTGAAGCCTTTAACAATATCTTCAGGATTGTGCAATGCCGTAAGGAAAATCACGGGTATATCGCGGAAAGCAGCGTATTCAGCCTCATTTTTTAATTGTCGGAGCACTTCATAGCCATCCATGTCGGGCATCATGATGTCCAGCAAAATCAAATCAGGAGACTCCTGTTTCACCTTCGTGAGAGCCTCTAACCCGCCTCCAGCAGTGATGATTTTGTATTTTGCTCGACCCAACACAGCCTTCAACAACATGGTATTGGTTGCGATATCGTCCACAACTAATATTTTGTAATCGGACGGAATTAGTTCGATATTCTTCATTTTTCAAGGGTTTGTATAGAGCAAATATAGGCTATATTTTACATTCTACCAACTATTTGATACACAAAAAAACGCTTATTATCCCCTTTTAGCTTTTTCCCATGCCCCACCACGATGCGTAGCAAGATAACGAGCTCCACGAAAAACGTTGATATTCATAAACATGAAATAGTACGGAATGAACAGCAGACGGCTCTTTTTACCATGTTGTTCAATGTTCCAGCCAGCCAATGCAGCGGCATAAAACAATAATTGCGCTGCAAGCAGCACCGCATAGAGAATCGGCGATTTCGACCAAAGCAACACCACATTGAGCGGAACAAGAGCTACCAACATAATCGGTGTCAACGTCCAACGCAGCACGCGATGCGAGATATATTGGAACGAGAGCACTCCATAACGAAACAAATTGAGCAACGGCAACAACCGCCACACCGATTGCAGCCCTCCGGCCGCAATGCGCACCTTCCGTTTGCCCTCCTCGCGCATATCCGACGAAGGGGTTTCGAGTGCGTAAGCGGTTTTGCAGTAGGCTATGCGATATCCCGCAGCTGCAATGCGCATCGAAATCATGAAGTCATCCAACAGCGTATCTTCGGGCTGCACTTCGTAGAGCGCGCGGCGGAAGGCGAACAACTCTCCCGCAGCTCCCGTCGTAGTGTACAACCGATCGTCCCACTCCTTGAGTTTCGACTCGTAACGCCAGTAAACACCCTCGGTCGCCGCAGCACCTCCCACATCACTCGCTACGCGTTTCTCGCCCGCCACACAACCTACGTCGTGGTATGCAAAGCAGTGCACAATCTCGCGCACCGCCTGCGGGTTGAGCATCGTATTGGCATCGGTGCAAATCACAATGGGCGTTTGAATAGACAGCATTGCACGATTCAGAGCGGCGGTTTTGCCCTTGCGCGCGGCTTGATGCAACACCTGCACATCGGCATAGTGCGCCAACCGCTCGCCCGTGCGGTCTGTCGAGCCATCGGTAATCCAAACAATGTGCAATTTCGCAGCAGGATAAGTTTGCGCACGAATATTGGACATCTTTTCCGCCACAATCTCCTCTTCGTTGTACGCCGCAATGAGTAACGTGACTTCAGGCAACGGATCCAATTCAGGTTGCCACGTACGAGGACGTAACGTCTCGCGCATAGCAACCAACGCACGAAGCAAAATGCCGTAACCTATATAAGTATAGAAGACGAGGAATAGCCCAGTCCAAAATAAAATCGTCCAGATTATCATATTCTATCCATTTGTTGTACAACTTGTTCCATCTGTCTATCCCACGATAAGGCACCCTCCACGGTTGCTCGAATGGCAGCGGGTGTGAGACTCAAACTCTGGCGAAAACGCACCACTGCCTCAATGTCAAGAGGTGATTCGTCAGCAGCAATTTTCATCACATAAGGCTGCAAATCGAAATCGTCGTCGCACTCCGAATAGATAAACGGGATGCCGCGCGCCGCATACTCGCGGTTCTTGAGCGTGCGGATTTTTTGAATGCCGCTGCGATGGCGAGCCAAGCTCCCCACCCCCAAATCACACCGATTGAAAACCGCATCCAGCGCATCACCAGCGAGCGGACCTGTGATTTCAACATAGGATTCGAGTCCGCTTTCACGAATCGTATTACGGTAAGCGTCAAGTAATTTACTATCTCCATCACCCACCAAAATAAATCGCACACATTGCGATTGCGGCTGCCGATAGTAGACCGCTAACCCCGCAAGCACCCGATCAAATCCGTGCCACGCATGGATATTCGCCACCCCCAGCAGGTAGAAATCTGCCGTCGGTTCTTTGGCATGGACAAGCGGTATTTGGCTGAAATCCACCCCATTCGAGATGCGAATTGTTGGGCAACCAAAAATTTGTTCGTCGTCAGAAAAAGTAACAATCCGATCGACATAGCGCATGAAGCGTTGCCGGAAACAACGGTCGATGAAGAGTTTAAAGCGAATGCTAAGTGCCTGTCCTCGTGCCTCGCAATCGTAAGGATAGGTGGGTATTTCGAGTGCAATTTGCACCTTCTCCCGCTTCATTTCACGCAGAAAATGGATCGTAAAGGGGGTTGGATTGTGATCGTAACGCACATATAAAAAATCAATGCCATGCGTACGAACGTAGCTTACCACGTCATCGAAACAGACGCGATGTAGCACACGGCCACGCACGCCACCGCCAAAATCGGCAATAACACATTCATCCACAAGTCGCTGACGAGCACCATCGGGCATAACGCGAAGGTAGCACAATTGCATTGTCACTCCACAGCGACACAATGCCTGACACTGCGCGGCAATCTTCTTCGAGATACCGCTATGGGCAGAAATACCATGGAAAACCAAAAAAAGACCTTTCATCGTAGACGAGTTTTAAGCGATATGCGCGTACCTACCAGCACAGACATCAGACGCGGGAAAAAATGTTTGAGCGTATAGAAAGCCGCCATACACAACGTAATGACCACTATGGGCGCAACAAAATAGATTAACGTAAGCATCCAATCGGTGTGCGGAACAGCATGAAGCAGCAATCGTTTCACAAAAATGATTAGTGGATCGTGCATGGCATAGATGAAAAACGCCAGTCCTTGCAGATGATTCAATGGGAAGATGTGTCCCCGCCACACAAGAGATTGCGCTGTCATATTTGCAACAAACGCCACCCCAATCAGGCTACCCATGCGGCATAGCCACACCGACCACGCATAGTCCCAAAACCACATCGTCATCACCGAAAAAAGGATGAACAGGAGCATTATAGGGCGCGAATGACGTAAAAAACGGGGTAAGAAATCGTGTCTATTGATGCTGAACCATGCACCCATGGTAAAGAAAACCACACTCTTAGCAATCATAGCTTGTCCGGGGGCAAAAATCCACCACAGAGCCAGCAGCCCCAGCCCCACTCCGCCAGTCCATCGCACATAGCGAAGAATCAACGGCGAAAATATACCCAACAAAAGCAAATTACGAATATACCAAAATTGGTGAAGAATTGGCGTGCCATTTCCTCCATTCCAATGACCTCCATCCCAAAAAGCACGCAGGAAATCCACAAAACCATACTCCCGCACAGGCAGGTTATTACCCGAAAGATAGCCATTGAGCGATGGGATGGACTCAACACCCAGATAAGCAACGAGAATCAGCGCATTGAACAACAGATAGGGAAGGAGCAACCGAGACCAACCACGTTGCAAATGTTGCAAATAGGTGCCTTGTTTATGAAAAAAAAGATAGCCAGACAAGAAGAAAAAGCCCGGAATGGCAACCTGAGATAAGTTGAGAGAGATGAAAAAACTTACAAAACGATAAATCGGATAATAGGACGTGTTGATGTCGCACTGCGTCGAGGTGTAGGAGTGCACCATGACCACACAGACAATCAGAACCACTCGCATAGCATCGATTGTACGAGATTGTAAGTCATTGCGAATCATAAGCGTGGCTGAAGTTGAAGGTGACACACCTGCACACACTTAGCAATCGAGTGACAAATCGCAGCTAATACCAACGTATGTTTCAAATTATTCATCTGCCAAAATATTTTTTGAAAGGTGCTTTGACAAGCAAAATCGCAAGGGACGAAACGCCCACGCAGCCCATATAATGCCCAACAACAACCCTTGCCGTGTGCCATCGCACCCGCCAAGGTAGTGCCCACGCATTGCGCAACACAGGATTCAGCGTGTAGCGGATGTAGCAATCAATCAATTGCCGACTGGCTGCACTTCGACTGGCAACCAACAGACGTAGCTGTGCGAAAACAGTCAAGTAGCCTACCAGATTGCGCTCTGCAAAACGCTGTCCCATAATAGAATCAGGGCGCAGCCGTCGCTTAAAAAAAGCACGATTAATTCGTCCCACACGCTGCGCGTCCAAAAATAGAGAGGTCGTAAAAAGCTCGTCCTCATGCAAGATACCGGGATAGAACCGCAGTGCACGAGTCGTCAGCAAATCGCGACGCACAAGATACAAACACGCTGAGGCGATATATTTTTTATATTTGAACATCCGCTCAAGCAATTCGGCTCCCGCATAAACGCAATCCTCAAACGCCGCCGAGCGGTGGTAATCAAACCATGGGCACGCAGACACATCAGCACCAAACGTGTCGGCATCGAAGAATACCACCTCCAATTGTTGCTGCTCACATTTGTCGTAGCACAACTCCAGCGCATCGGATTCCAACAAATCGTCGCTATCCATGAAGTAGAGATAACGTCCCGCAGCGCGCTCAATACCCGCATTGCGAGCCTCCGAAAGACCTTTGTTTGGCTGTGTAAAAATATGTATGCGAGCCTCTTCGCACGCCAAACGAGACACAATCGACGGACTTTCGTCCGTCGAACCATCGTCGATAATCCAAATTTCGATATCACGCAAAGTCTGCTTCATGACCGACCGCACAGCCTCTTCTACATAAGGGGCTGTATTGTAAACAGGTACAATGACACTTACTTTTGGCTTTTCCATAAATCAGTTAACTTTCACCCACATTTGTCTCTCGAAATCATATCTTTTGACCACGCGCGCCGGATTACCCAACGCCACGCTGTATGAAGGAATATTCTTCGTAACCACACTCCCGGCACCTATCATGCAATGGTCACCAATGGTCACACCGGCTACCACCGTCGAATTTGTTCCAACATGAGAACAGTCGCCAATGACAACTGGACGCAAATCAAGTGGTTGAAGATCTGAATCAATGGTTACATCCGCAAAGCCATGGTTCATGCCCTGCACCGAAACATATTGTCCCAAACCGGCATGCCGCCCCAACTGTACAGGACCCACAACCACCGAACCAATGCCAATATGCACATCTTCGCCAATCAACACATCGCCCACACCGTTGTTCACGACGGCATAATCTTCGATTTGCGACCGTGCGCCCAATTCGAAACGGTGCCACGGAAAAATATCAAGCCGCGCATGACGATACACGCGCGCCCCCTTGCCCCGCTTATGGATACATGGAGTGAGGAACCACCGCACCCAAAGACGCGGACGCGGATGTCGCTCGGAGGAAATCAACCACAAAACAAACCGTTTGAGTTGGGGATATTGTTTTATTCTCTCGATCATCATGACAACAAATATAGTAATTTTTTTGAGAATAGTCGAAAACAATCTTATAAATAAGCAGAAAGCCATTTTAGATAATTTTAGAGAAAATAAAACGATAATGTTTGGTGTTTCGAATAAAAGTGTATACATTTGCAGCAGATATCATAAGATTACCTATTTATATATAAAATAATAAAAAACCATTTTAATACAAAATATAAAATGAAGAAAATTAGTCTAATTTTAGCCGCTGTAACCGTCATTTTCTTGGTTGGATGTGCAAAAGATGCACCGCAGCCCAGACCTGCAAATGAAGCTACAACATTTACTGAGTTGACTGTTTCGAAAGATTTTGATTGGAAAATGACCTCGGAGGTCAAATGCGACTTTACAGCCACGCACACATCGAAAGTTGCGTTGGCAACAGCCGCAAATGCCGAGCCATTTGCTACCTTCGCTGTTGGTGAGGGCATCGCACCAATGATTGTATCTATTGCACGCTCAACAACTTCGCTCTATGTGAGCTACGAAACTGCGCAAGGCACATGGAAGGGTTCGACGATTCCCGTAGCGCAAACCATCCAATATGTAGTTCCTGCCGACAGCCGCGACTACTCGATTGACCAAACTCGCGCAGCCGCAAAAGTGAAGGGTCAAATCGTCTATCCCAACTACGCAACGTGGGGAACCTTGTTGTTTGAGGATATGTGGCCCAGCTACGGTGACTACGACTTCAACGACTGGGTGATTAGCTATCGCATTGAAGAGAATCTCGAAAACAACATGGTGACCGATATGCTTGTAAAATTGAATCTTAATGCCGCAAGTGGATCGCTGCCATTCAATTTCGGTATGGAACTTAGAGGTCCTATCAACAGTGAAATTGCAAGCATCACAAAGGCATACCAAAATAAGCCCGCAGAAAAAGTGACGATCAAACAGAACACATCGCCCAGTGACTACGCTACATTGTGGGTATATGGTATGTGCGAAGGCACAGTGAGACCTGCCGGTTCTTGCTACCTCAACACCGAACACGGATACGAGTTGATGCCTGATCAATTGTCGCAATTCTCAATCAAAATCACATTCACTCGTCCAATCGAGCAAGAGCTTCTGACACAAGACCAATTCAACTTCTTTATTGGTAGCGTGGACAACCAAAATCGCCACGTGGAAATTCACATGGGTGGGCAGAAACCGACTTCTGAAGCAATTAACGACTACACACTCATTGCCAGAGAACACCCCAACACCAAGACAAGTCAAGGTTTCTACTACTCTAATACAAATTTAGTGTGGGCTCTGAATGTACCTGCCACCATCAAGCACGCCTACGAACGCGAGAGTTTCTTGGACGCATATCCCGATTTCGCAACATGGGCACAATCCAGCGGTACATTAAAAGCGGAATGGTACAACAATGGCGTAGCAGACAAGCTTGTCCGCATAAGATAAGGATGTAAACAAATAGATATAATCACAAAAAAGAGCATGGCAGATTTAAATCTGCCATGCTCTTTTAATCTATCTATCCCTCACACACCGCGCTACTTCAACGACTCATACAACGTCAAAAGCTCGGCAGCTGTGTGCTCCCACGAGAATTGTTGCACCCGTTGCAATCCATAATCGCGCTGTGCAGCGTGAAAGGCAGGATCTCGTTCGAGCTGCAACAACATTGACGCAATAGCTGATGGATCGGTCGGATTGATAAGAATCGCTCCTTGTCCAGCAATTTCGGGAATCGCTGAGGTGTCGGAGGTGATAACGGGCGTTCCACAAGCCATCGCCTCAAGAATAGGAATACCAAAGCTCTCACGCAGAGAGGTATAGAGAAATGCCGTCGCACCATTGTAAATCGCGGGCAAATCGCTATTTGCTATATAACCCACCGTACGCAACAGAGGACGAATGACCTCCAAATCATTTTCAACAAGCAACTCATCAATCACTTGCGCCTCCATATCAGCCACCAACAGTGGCTGCGGAGTCTCCGATTGTCGCGCGTAGGCGGCATAACCACGCAACGTCCCGACTGTGTTTTTTTTGGGGTCAGTATTGCCGAGAAAGAAAAAATATTGTCCATCGGCAAGATACTTTCGGGTCGTCGCGGCGAGCTCCGTCATCGGACAAAATCGGGTATTATAGCCATTGTGAATCGCCATGATGCGCGACGCATCCAGTCCCAAAGTCGTTCGAATGCGATCGCATTCAAACTGCGAAACAGTGATAATTTTGCGGCAACGTGGCAGAATGCGCGGCACTACCAGACGACGATAGAGACGACCCAATTGTTGATAGAAAGATTTGTTGCGTGCCGTCTGCTTCTCGAGAAAAATGATGTCATGCAGGGTCACTACCAACGGCGTTGAACACCATACGGGGGCGGTATTACTCGTGCAATGCAACAAATCAGGCTTCACACGCGCCACCGCACGCGGCAGAGCCCACTGCTCCCATAGCGGATAACTCGGACAACGAAGGGTCTCAATGTGCATATTTGGTGTCTCATCGAGACATCTATCTTCCCCTTCGGCGACAAAAATAAAATATTCATTGCGGGTATCGAGCCGCTGCAGACAACGTATTGCCTCCAGAGCCACGAAATCCATACCGTGTTTATTGCTGCGAAAAATTCGCTGAGCTTCGATTGCTATTTTCATAATTCTTCGTGTTGTGTATGGATAAATTTATGACCTGCGCCACGCAAACGAAACAGATTCGCGACCATTAACAAAAATAAAATAGGCAGCCGCCGCAAGGCTCGCCGCAGAGGTTTGTCCATCTGCTCATCGGGCGTGGCGAAAGCAAGCGCAAAGGCAAGCAGCAGCAGTAAAAACCACCATCTAATTGACCACAAGGGCATTAAAAATGTTGTACACAAGGCGCACAGCAATATAAACCCAAGCAATAGCACACGGGGAGGCAACATCCACTGTACCAATTTATCAGCATAATCCCAATTTCCATCGAACAACGCCTTGGGCAAATCGCGAATGCCGCGCGTCAAAGCACCCACTTGCGCAGCGAGCCATCGGCGGCGTTGGTTATAGAATGCCCCCTCTTTTTGCACCTTTTCATCGAGCACAACAGCATTCTCCAAATAATCGATGTAAACTTCCTCTTGCAGCAGCATCGCCTCCAACTCTTTGTCTTCGCCCGCTGTCATGCAACGGTCGATATGATTGCGGAACCAGCTGTATTTGAACGCCATACCCGAACCTATAAGTGCAGAGGAGAGTCCGAGTGCCGTGTGCCCACGACGGAAAATCGAATTGTTTATCTCCTCACTCACCGCATCAAGCACCGCCATATCTGTATCGCGATTACGCGCCGTACGATGTGCCTGCATGGCTTCGACACCGCTCGCGTAAGCATCGTTGAAAAGCTGCAAACAATCAGGCGCAGCCACATTGTCTACATCGAGAATCACCACCACATCTGCCACATCGTCACTCAGTTGCATCACCGCATAGCTCAAAGCTTTAGCCTTCGAACTATCCTCAAAATTGACAGCTAATACCTGCACCGAAGGATAGTCACGCGCCAGCCGTTCGAGAGTCTCCGCACGAAAATGGTCAGCAATCACCATCACCGTGTGCAACTCGGTGGGATACTCCTGCCCCACCGCCGAACGGATTGCCGCCTCCACTACCTCATCGCCCTTGTAGGCGGGAATCAGCGTCAAAAAGCGCGCACATTTTTTCGCACGAGGAAAATGCTCCTTGCGTCGTGGCAACGAGGCGACAGCAAATAGGAATAGATAACCCACCGCAAACCCCAGCAGCACGAACAACACATCGTTTATGACTCCAAAAATCATCATATCGTTTTATTTTTTAGTCTAAAAAAAGCACCCACACCCCGCAGAACAGCCCACATCAAATCAAATCGACCGCGCAGTATGGCAACCATCGCCCCCTTGGGTGCAGCTACACACAGCTGATATGTCAGGGCAAGCAGACGCACATTGCCGCTCCGATTGCGCGAGGCAAACAACAACCGATTACGCGTGAGGTAGAACGTCCGCAACGGAGAGTCGTGACCCGTGGTGGCACTCTCCTTATGAAAAACGGTGCAACGCGGGTCGTAGAGAATGGTAAATCCCTGTTCACAAATGCGTTCCGACCAATCGAGCTCCTCGTAATAGAGAAAATAGCATTCAGGCATATAACCCGCCTTGGCAAGCACTTCGCGGCGCAGCATCATCGCAGCACCGTGCGCGTATGGGGTTAAGTGCGGCACATCGAACGAACCATCGTCAGTAGCCCCAAAACCCAGAAGTTCATTACGTAAAGTGATGCAAGTCAGCGGTGTATAGCCTGCAAATTGAATGGCGCGCGGTGGCGCAAAAAAGCATATTTTGGGACAAACAACCCCTACATCAGTATGAACATCGAGCATCGCCGCAAGGTTGTGCAATGTGTCGTCTTCAATCTCGGTATCGTTGTTGAGCAACAGCAGATAGTCGCCTGTTGCGATGCGCATACCCAAATTATTCCCCCCCGCAAAGCCTAAATTTTGCTCACTGCGAATCGTGCGAATATAGGGGTAGCGATGTTGCAATTCGATTGCTTCGTCGCGACGCGAACCATTGTCCACAACCACAATTTCGAGGGGTGTGCTCACGAAGCGGCACAACGATTCTATAAGTGCTGCCGTAAGCTCTAAACCGTTGTAATTGACCGTGATGACAGAGATAGAATGAGCCATATAAGTCAAGATTTATCCGCGTTTTCGCCAGTGAGTTGTTTATCAAATTGGGGTGACAAAAAGATAAATGCCATACTCATATAAAGAATTACACCCATCGGAATTTGCCCTAACACTTCATTGGCATAAGACATTGCCATCACCCCCGCAAGACCTGCCGTGAGACCCGCAATAATGCCCCGCAGCTGTGCATTTTGCAATCGGAACATGACCAGAAAACCCCCATAAAAAAGCACTACAAAGAGGATTAACAAGTGTAAAACAACCCCCACAGGTCCCGTCTCGACCCAAATCATCACGAACCACGAGTCGGTTGGAATTTGCGAAATCGGAGCATCCGGTGCAAAGACCTTCGCCTTGCCACCACCGTGCCCGATACCGGCACCAAAGGGTAAATCAGCCATCAGAACCCTTAATTTTTGTTGATTTTCAAGGCGCACAACCAACGATTTATCCGAAGGATCGAAGGCACTTCGCGCGCGTCGTATGAGGGCGTTTCCCTGCCCTATATAGGTAAAATTGAGAAAATAGAAGACGCAACCAATCGCCAGAGCACCTAAGACAATGATTTTAATTCGTTTAGACATAATCACATAAAGCACAAAACCCACAAAAGGAATTGCCAAGGCACTGCGCGTACCCGAAATCAACATTCCATAGCACGCGACAGCAGCCACAAAAAGCAGGTAGACTTTCAGTAATTTATTATGAAAATGGAGTGCTGCAGTCGAAAAGACAACCATTGCCAACCCCATTGCAGCACCAAAACTGGCAGCATCGCTGAAAAATGAAAAATAGCGCACACCACTACCAATAAAATGTGTCGTCGAACCTCCGAGTACAAAGAGCCAGTAGAGTTCACCGTTATCGAAACCGATGAATTTTTGCATCAGCCCCTTTGCCACTCCCAACAAAGTCAACACCGACCAGATGTAGAGCATATAGCGCAGATAACGATAATCATCCATGATAATCTGCGTGAGCACCACCAAAAAAAAGAAATGAAATGAGACGGAGCGAACCGACGAAAACCAGCCCGAAACAGAGACCGTTTCGGGATTGACCAGCTCCATCACACCATATAAAAGCCATATAAAAGCCATGAGCGTGAGCCACGTAAAGGCTCGCCACCACGATACACGGTAGGTGAACGAGTGGAAAAGCAACACCATGAAATTATAGACAATCAAGGCATCTAACAGCGTACCCAGTGGCAAATCGTGCAGATAGCGCGCAACACCCATAATGAAATAATTGACCACAAAGAGCCCGAAAAGCGCATAGACAGGATTCCGGATGGTGCAAATCAAAAGCATCAACGCACACGGCACCATTGCCACAGCGACACCACCTACCAATCCGAAATTCAGAGTGGCGAAAATCAGACCCCAACACCCCATCAACAAGACCGCAAGCAGCACCACTCTGACCGAGTTCACGTTGCCGAACAACGAGCGTATGCGATTTTGCGACTCCATGACATCATTTTATTTCAACGATGAGGTAAAGCCAAATTGTCCAAATTGGAAGAGTAATTTACGCAAACGACCATAAGGAGGCAGCATACCCGTAAAATTCTCGACTACATTGCGCTCCGTATGCATCATATAAAGCTCCAAGGGAACTTTACCTACCTGTTGCATAACTTTGGTGTAGAGTAGTTTATCGGTCTCTTTCCATGTACGATCCGCACGAACAATGAGCAGGTTGAGTGCCGCATTCTGAAGCAATTCGCGCGGCACAGAGTGCTCCGAGAACGAAGGATACTCAACCAGCACCACATCGGCTTGACTGAGCGGAGTAGCATTTTCTTTTTGTTCTGGGACAAAATCCGCCAGACTACGAGCCATCAAGAATCCTTTCTGCTCGGCATCGAAATCGCTATTCCACGACACCGTGCGCACACTAAGACCCATCTGTTGCATCTGTTCGGCAAGTTGTTCAAGAAGCTGACTCTTACCCACATCGGCACTTGTACTGAGGAAATTAACCACATTTTGTTCACCGGGCATGAGGTAGTTGAGCGTGGCATTACAGAGATATTGCGCAGCCTTCAGATTGTACATCTTGCTGTAACGCCGCCGCCCCAGACGCATTTGACCTGGGAAAGCCCCCAACACACGTCCCCCAATGATGCGCTCAGCACGCATCTTGTCGTGAGGTGTGCGATCGAGCAATTCAAGTAATGAGAAGAACGATAACACAAAAAAGAAGGTTCCAAAGAGCGACGCGAAGACCATAAGCTTGCGCTTGCTGGGTTCAGCACCAATGGGTAACACCGGTGGATTGATAATTTTGAGGGTCGCAGAGCTCATTTGCAAATTTTTCTGACGCAAACGCGCCGTATTGAGCGCCTGCAAAATCGACAGATACGATTGCTCCGAAAAACCAATCACGCGTTGCCGTTGCTTGAGCACCGAGCCAATAGGTGAAAATTCGGTGTATTTATCATCCAACTCCACGCGACGCATCTTCATCACACCCAATTCAGCTTGTGATTTGGTGGACAATAACACCGCATTAAGCCACTGTGCTACCATCGAGTTGGTAGAAATTCCCTCCTTGGTGTATTGCGAGCTACTAATATCGGCCGTGAGTTGACGCAACGAACGCGTCTCCTCCAAGAGCTGATGACGAACATCCGCCACATCTATATTATGTTGTGCAAATTCATCGCTATTGGACGAGAGCACCTCCGCCGAGGCGAGGCCCGATTGCAATTTGGCAATATTTGTAAGTTTCTCGATAAATGCAGCATTATCCTTGAAGTTCGAAAGCCCCCCAATTTGCGCCTCGATAGAGGCACGCAAACTCTCCGCACCATTATAATTGAGCAGAATCTGCTCATACGTCAACTCGAAGTCACGCGACAACGCCGCAATGTGCTTGGTCTGCTCATCGTAATTAATCACGCGGTGCTCGATGTTGTAATCTTTCAAGTCGCTCTCCAGAAAATTCAGTGTATCACGCATCCGCTCAAGCTCCCCCTCGAAGTAGGCTATCACATTACTGGTCTCGCCGAAACGCAAGTCGTGATATTGATTGCGAAATTCATCATTGAGCAATACCAGTGTATTGTAGACAATTCCGGGGTCGTCATTCTGGTAGCTCACCTCGAGCATATCACTATTACTGAGCCGCTTAACTTCGATTGTATTAAGAACATCATAGCTGTAATGGCGGTGCGTCCAATGGAACAGACCATAGACATAATTGTCGTGATCCGCCTTTTCGTAGGCAAACAGACGAGCTAACGTCACCGAATCGCTCGTACGATCCACCAACGCCAACACCTCTTTGGGCGTATTTTCCAATAGACGACGGTAGTTGGCAGCCGTGATATAGATGTTGTCTTTGTTTGGATCGCCGTGCATCAAGTGTTGCGCAAACAACCGCATCGACACATTACGCAGTGTAGTTTGCGATTTGATAATATTTATCAAGTTGTCAATGGCGTTGTTAATCACGTTCCAATCTTGCCTCGAATTGGCATTGGTCTCGATGTCGTAACCCGATACCACACCCGTATAGATTGTTGTTTGAGTCTTATACATACGTGCCATGGTTCCCATCTTGACGTAAACCATTAGGGCAACCGTGATTGGCAATAGGATGAGCCACCATTTTATTCGGAATAAAAACCGAATGATATAAACTATATAATTCATAATCGACTGCTTTACTGAATATTCAATTGTTCCGCAGGGCGGACAATGGGGGTCTTCGAGAGAACCTCCAATTGCAACAGAGCTTTATTCAACTCCGCACGGGTCTGCTCATACTCACGCACGGCAGCAGCCTCGATACTTTGCTGACGGCTAAGGGTTTGGGAGTCAATACGCCCATTCACAAAATCTGTTTTCGAAAATTCATACTGCGCCTGTGCCGTAACCATTGCCGCAGAGGTGCTTTCAATCAACGAGAGATACTGAATTGCCAAAGAGTAGGCTTCAATAATTTTCAAACACACATCATCGTACCAGCTATCTGTCTCGTATTGAATACTTTCAATTCTTTTCTTCTGCTGTTTGACGAGGTTCCGTCGGTTAAAAATCTCGTAGAGCGGCAGGGTGACACTGGCACCCACATTCCACCATGATTGATCTGAACCGGTGACATTTTGGATTACGGGATATTGGTTATTAGAATATTGTTGCGTATTAATATCCGTTGATCCATAGGAATAGCCAGCATTGAGGTGGATGTAGGTGAGCCACGAGCGGCGAATGGTCTTCAATTCACGCTCCTCCGACTCCTTGCGACTGGTATAAATATTCACCTGTGGCGAATGGACACGCGCATTCTGCATCAACACATAGAGGGGTGGCAGTTGAATGCGAGTGTACTCACCCACCCCCATATTCATGAGCATATCCTGCTGTGTCATCTGCGCCGGGATGGAGGTATCCTGCTGTGTTTGAGCCGTCACTACCGCAGCTACGAAAAGCCACACAACGAGTAGTAAAATTTTTATTTTCATAGGCTTTTATATTAGACATTCTCCTTTTGAATGAAGGATGTAAAAGTTCTAAATATGAGTTTTATATCAAGCCAAAGAGACATCTCCTTGGCGTACCTAATATCCAATTGTTTACGCTGTTCGGGTGAAAGTTTACCCCGTCCACCCCGTTTTTCGACCTGCCACAGCCCCGTCAACCCCGAAGGGCACATGAACCGTTCGACATATTCATCGCCCGTGAGGTGCTCGGCCTCGTAGAGAGGCAGCGGGCGATTGCCCACCACAGACATATCACCTCGCAAAATATTGAACAACTGGGGTAATTCGTCGATGCTATACTTGCGCAGAAACCGTCCCAATCGCGTCACACGCGGATCGTTTTCAATCTTCACAAAGGCATTTTTCTGCTCTGTGGTCACCGTACGCTGGTGGTCTTGTTCGTTGACCAGACAATCATCCGAGAGCAGCATACCCTGCTCCATCTCCTTCATTATATTGGACATCTCCTCCTCGCTAAGACTGATTTTACCCGCCTCAACAACCTGACTCGACTCCGAAGCATACTGGTTATCAGAACGATATTGTTTGAGTTTACGATCGGCATGCGTACGCATCGAGCGAAACTTCAAAAAATCGAAAACTCGATAATTACTCCCCACTCGCTTCGAGCGGTAGAGGATAGGACCCGGACTATCTAATTTGATTGCCGCTGCCACCACCAACAACAATGGGCTGAGCAGCACAATGGCAACACCCGATGCCACCACATCGAACGTCCGTTTCCACAACGGAATGTGAAACAGCGTCACTTCGCAAGCATCACGCACCCCCACTGCCTTATATTGGAATGTGTGATTGCTCATGAAATCAAGCGTTTGGCGGAGCGTTTCACCATCCACATCGCAACGCAGAGCCGTATTCACACCCGCCTTCAGATAGCCCAACCGCTCATCACTGCTCATCGTCCGATTCGTTATCAAGATGATGCCATAAGCTTTGAACCATGACCGCAAAAAACGAATTTGCGACACATCGAGCGTCAAATCAGACTGTTCGTAAAAGAGAAAACCATATTCATCGCGCTGGGTCGCATGGGTTTGCACCGCTGCATTCACATTCAAAAAAATGTGCATCGTATCCCCCATCAACTCCGCAAAATGGTTGATGTAACGACCTTTACCCTTGATATATACGGCAGGATATATCATTCAAGAATTTTTTTAATTCGAACTTTCAACTCCAACGGGTTGAACGGCTTCACAACATAATCCGCTGCGCCATCCTCCAAGAGTCGAATCCGCTCCGAAGTACTATCTTCGCTCGAGAGCATCATGACTGGAATATGACGGAACAACTCGTTGTTCTTCAGATGTTTCAAGAACATATCGCCCCGCATTTCGGGCATACGAATATCCGAAATAATCAAATCGGGTTGATTACCTTCACCCAACCACTCCAAAGCAGGAAGCGGATTGGGAAAGTAGAAGCATTCAAAATCCTGCTGCAGATACACAATAAGTATCTTAGCAATCTGCTCTTTATCGTCGACAATCAACAATTTACGTCTATCCATAATTTACTAATATTATAATCAAAAATTGCTACCACCATAAGCAACTGCGGTTATAATGACAAAAAAAACGATTGATGTGTGATTTTTCAGCCTTTATAATTGATAAATGTACATATATTTTTTTCTAAAAACACTTTTTTTCAACAAAAAAGAGCAAAAACAAAAATTATTATACAAATGTACGCATATTTTCTCAAAAGATGTGTACCTTTAAGAAATAATTGGAGCATTAAACGTGTTACAAGAATAGATTCATGTGGTTTATATGAAGGCTTTTAACAGATAAAAACATTTTAGGTGCACTTATTAAACTTATAAGTTTATGCAAACAACCGAGACAAGCAACGAACCCACATCCGCACAGTACACCGTGCTCGTGGCTGAGGACAACCCCAGCAATTATAAATTAACGGAGGTCATTCTCCGCAAAACATACCGCGTTCTACACGCCGAAAACGGTGCCGAAGCCATCGAACTCTATCGCCAACACCGTCCCGATGTGGTGCTAATGGATATCAATATGCCCATAATGGATGGCTACGACGCGTTGAAAGGCATCCGCGCGGAATTTCCCGACGCTCGCGTAATTGCCCTCACTGCCTACGCATTCGAGACTGACAGACAACACATGATTCAGGCTGGATTCGACCATTGTTTGTCAAAACCACTGCGAATTGACGAACTCAAACAGACCATAGCAGAGACCCTCAAACATTAATTATCTGTATGAAGAAACTGTTTTTCTTACTGCTATGCAGCCTATTAACTATCTCCTCCCTGCACAGCACACCTCTCGAACAGAAGACAATTCTCATCATCTCGTCCTATAATCCCGACACACGCCGAATGTCAGATTTTATCTCAGCATTCGAACAACAAATCGTGATGTCAGAGATGCCATACGAAATATCTATTGAGAATTTGGAGTGTCGCGATATCTCTGAAGCGGCAGCGTGGATGGCAAAGATGGATTTACTGATTCATCGCTATGAACCCAAGAATTTATGCGCCATCATCTTGCTGGGGCAAGAGGCTTGGGCTTCATTCATTTCGTTGGGACACATTCCCGAAAACACCCAAATATTCGGCAGTTTCGTCAGCGACAATGGCATCCTTCTTCCACAGCATTTCGACCCAAATGATCTTCACACATGGATGCCTGAGTCGGTGGACATGGCACAGAAAATCAACGCCATAAGCCACAACAACGCTGGCGGTATGCTCAATCATTACAATATTCGGAAAAATATTGACCTTATCCTGTCACTCTGCTCTGGAGTTGAAAATATTGCCTTTGTCTCCGACAACACTTATGGCGGCATCTCGCTGCAAGCCCTCGTTCGCAAAGAGATGACTCAATATTATCCACAGCTTCAGTTGACCCTCATCGACAGCCGACTGGGCAATGAGACGATTCAAAAAAAATATGCCGCACTACCCTCCAAATCGGCTGTTCTGATTGGCACATGGCGCGTGGGACGCGATGGCGAATACACCATGCAACGCTCTTTGAATGAACTTATTAAATGCAATCCTCGACTGCCTATTTTTTCAGTTACAGGGTCGAGTATCGGCGAGACCGCAATTGGTGGTTATATACCCAAATATGAGAATGGCGCGAAACAAATTGCAGAGCAAATCCTCACTTTCGCTAAAAAAGGCAATAACTCAGTCACCCATCTCCACATCACAGAGGGCGAATATAGCTTCGACTCCCGAAAACTCAAAGAGTACAAAATTCCAGAGTATGAACTGCCCAAAGAGAGCATTGTAGCAGACACTTTAGCAACTCAACTTTCAAAGTATTCGCACTACATCAGCCTACTGCTTACAGCATTACTGCTATTGATTGTCTTTTTGATTTTCATTATCGGGCTTCTCTTCCGCACACGTCGACTGACGCGCGTACTCGAATTCCGCGAAGGTGAATTGGTCGTGGCACGCGAGAAAGCCGAGGAGTCGGATCACCTGAAATCGGCATTTTTGGCAAATATGAGTCATGAAATACGCACCCCACTCAATGCCATTGTTGGATTCTCATCGCTCTTGGGCGACGAAGAGCTGACACACGAAGAGCGCGCAGAGTACAGCAATATTGTGATTAACAACTCCGAAATGTTGCTCACCTTGCTGAACGATATTTTGGATGTCTCGTCACTCGAATGTGGCAAAACGCGATTCAACTACTCATCGGAAGATGTCGTGCAGATTTGTCAACACGCCCTACTCACCACGGCACACACACGCAAAGCGGGAGTGCAAGGTATTTTCAACCCGCCATGTAGCTCGTATATGCTCGTCACAGATGCCCATAGATTGTCGCAAATCCTCATCAATTTACTGACTAATGCCAGCAAATTTACATCAACAGGCAGCATCACGCTCGCCTTCGAAGTACACGAAGAGGAGCAATTAATCTATTTTTCGGTCACCGATACGGGCGAAGGAATTCCAAAAGACAAACGCGAAATCGTCTTCAACCGCTTCGAGAAGTTGGCTGGAAATCAAAAAAATGGCACAGGGCTTGGACTCTCCATTTGCCGTCAGACCACAGCCATATTCGGAGGTCGTATTTGGGTCGATTCCGACTACGATGACGGAGCCCGTTTTGTCTTCACACACCCTCTTAATAAGATGATAACCAATCAGATGAGTGGTGAAAATTCGCAAGGGGGGGGGAATTCGACATTCACTAAACCCCAATCCTCATAAGCAAGAGGAGAGCAACATAAATCGCAATACAGACACGCAGTAAGACTAATTTAAAATCTAATTCTTGCTTTTTGAATTGTTTTTTGTACCTTTATACGATAGAAAAACACTAAAATTAATTACAAATATGAAATTTTTTCTCGATACCGCTAATCTTGCCCAGATTCGCGAAGCCAACGAAATGGGCGTTTTGGACGGTGTGACCACCAATCCGTCGCTGATGGCAAAGGAAAATATCCGTGGTGATGAGGCCTGCCGCCGCCACTACATCGAAATTTGCAACATTGTCGATGGTGATGTGAGTGCCGAAGTCATCGCCACCGACTTCGAGGGTATGGTGCGCGAGGGCGAAGTGTTAGCAGCTCTTCACCCCCACATCGTGGTTAAACTCCCCTGCACCGCCGAGGGAATTCGCGCCGTGAAATTCTTCTCAAACAAGGGCATTCGCACCAACTGCACCTTGGTTTTCTCTGTCGGACAGGCACTTTTAGCTGCCAAAGCCGGCGCAACCTATGTATCTCCGTTCGTGGGTCGTTTGGACGACATCTGCGCCAATGGCGTAGGTCTGGTTGCCGAAATCGTCAATATGTACCGCTACTACGGCTTCGAAACGCAAGTACTTGCTGCTTCAATTCGCCACACACAACACATCATTCAGTGCATCGAGGCAGGAGCTGACGTAGCAACGTGTCCTCTTTCGGCAATCAAAGGTCTGTTGAAACACCCTCTCACAGATAGTGGTTTAGCCCAGTTTCTCGCCGATCACGCCAAAGTGAATGCCTAATACGACTTCATAACAACAACAAAAAACGGTTGCCCAAAATTTATTGGGCAACCGTTTTTTTTATACAAGCCAAGAATCGCAACGCCTAACACAAAGTCATATTCTTCTCCTTAATCATGCGGCGCAGGTTGATTAACGCATAGCGCATTCGTCCAAGCGCGGTGTTGATGCTCACCTCGGTCTGTTCGGCTATCTCCTTGAAACTCAGATTCGAAAAATAACGCATCATCACCACTTCACGCTGCTCGTCGGGCAGCAACTCGACCAACATACGAATGTCACGCTCGATTTGCACACTAATCATCGAATCCTCAATCGTCCCCTCGGCAAATTGCAGTGTACCAAGCACATCGTAACCCGCCTCCGCTTCATTCACTGTTTTATTTTGCTTGTGCGAACGGAAGTGATCAATCACTTGGTTGTGAGCAATGCGCAGCACCCACGAGAGAAATTTCCCGTTGTCGATGTATCGACCGTCGTCAATCACACGTACAGCCTTGATAAATGTTTCTTGAAAAATGTCATCAGCCAAGTCGTTATTCTTGACCATCATGTAGATGTAATCGCGAACACGACGTCTGTGACGTTCGATAAGATTGGAAATAGCACTCTGGTCGCCGGCGAGATATTGTTTAAGCAATATCTGGTCACTTAACACTTGTACATTCATACTCTTCTCTTTTACAATAATTTAAAGAGTAGATTTCTTACTATAGGCAATCCTTTTTAGTGGTTGAAGTTAAATAATGCAACTCTCACGCCTTGCGATTTCGCACCATTTATGGACGCAAGATAATTACTTTTTATTTAATCTCCAAATTTTTTCTACTCCTCAGCAATTTTCATTCTGTGGTTTGCATCCACATTTGCAAATTGCGCGCCAACAAGAGAGGGGGAATGAAAAACTATTTCATTGGTTCGACATGGACAATAATCATCGTTCCCTCGCCAAAACGTTCGCGCAGACGATGCTCGACATCGACCGTCAATTGGTGAGAGTGCGCCACGCTCATCGCGCCATCTACGCGCACATGCACCTCGATGGCAATCGAAGCCCCAACGCGTCGTGTGCGAAGGTTGTGGGGGGCACGAATTTCATCATTCATCTGCACAATCTGCAAGATTTCAGCCTCTACATCCGCTGGCAATGACTTCTCCAACAGCTCATCAATCCCCATGCGGGTCAAATCAAAAGCCACTTTGAAAATGAAAATGGCGACCACCAAGGCTGCCAACGGATCGGCAATACGCCACTTCTCACCCAAGAAAAAAGCACAACCGATACCCACCAACGTACCCAACGACGAGAGCGCATCGCTGCGATGGTGCCATGCGTTTGCAATGACACTCGGGCTCTCAATGGCGCGCCCAATTCGCACGGTGTACCAATAGAGGGCCTCCTTTGATAGGATTGAGATCACAGCAGCAATGAGTGCCACAGCACCCGGACGGGGCAAAATCACCCCCGCCAACACGGCGCGAATAGATTGTATGCCATTGATTAAGATACCCGTACCGACTACAGCCAACGCAATGGCTATAAGGATGGTAGCCAACGTTTCGAACTTGCCGTGACCAAAATCATGGCTCTCATCCTTGGGCTTCGACGAGATTCCCGCACAGGCAATGACCACCACATCCGTTGCCAAATCGGAGAGCGAATGAACCGCATCGGCGACCATCGCACCACTTCGACCAAAGACACCGGCGGCAAGTTTGCCTATCGACAAAATCAAATTTATCACGAAACCCACCCAGGTTACGTGATAAATTTTATGCTTACGAATATCAGCAGCTGTTTCCATTTTTTTTACATCATAATCGAATCATCATCCGCACTTCGAGTAGCCGCAGGACATACAGGTCAGGCAACCGTTTTGATATGCCATGTTTTCCTGACCACAACTTGGACATTTACCTTTCGATTTAGTACCATCAATAATATACTGCTTCAGCGCGCGGCAGACACCGGTCTTCCATGTGTTGATGCTCTCGCTATTCAGGTGCAACGATTCGATGAGCGAAACCGTCTTCTCGATTGGCATTCCGTGACGCAACACACCGGAGATTAATTTGGCGTAGTTCCAGAACTCCTCGTCGAACAAACGTGATATACCACCAATAGTGTTGGTGTAGCCATAACGATCCGTATATTGAAAATCATAGCGTTTCGAACCATCCGCATCACGCATTTTGATGATGTTGCCTCGCGTAATCAGACGGGGAATATACATGGCATCCTCCTCGATTTTACCCGTGAAGACCTCGTAAGGGCGACCATCTTGCAGACCCACAAAGGCAATCCAATCCTCCGAACCATTCTTGAAACGGACAATATCGGCAGGGATTGACTTTGGACGCTTCATCGAGGAACCGGGATGCTCATCACACTGTTTTTTGCCTTTTTCGAGCAACACACCGCTGCGACAGCCGTCACGGTAGACCGTCACGCCTTTGCAACCACACTCCCAAGCTGTACGATAGACCTCGCCCACCAACTCTTCCGTCACATCGTTCGGGAGGTTGACAGTCACCGAGATGGAATGGTCAACCCATTGTTGAATAGCACCTTGCATCTTCACTTTCTCCACCCAATCAATATCGTTTGCCGTGGCTTGGTTGTAGGGCGAAGCCTCCACCCATTTCGCTAACTCGGCATCGGAAATCGAATCGAGATAAGAGGTATCGTAACCATTTGCCTCAAGCCACTTCACAAAATTATGGTGATAGACGTTATATTCTTGGAATTTTTCACCCGTTTCGTCCATATAATCCACGTGTACATCTTGATCCGAAGGGTTAATCTTGCGACGACGCTTGTAGACTGGACGGAAGACAGGCTCGATACCCGACGTGGTCTGCGACATGAGTGACGTAGTTCCCGTAGGGGCAATGGTCAGCATGGCAATGTTGCGGCGACCGTACTTCAACATATCATCGTAAAGCTCAGGATCCGCCTCGCGAATACGAAGAATCATCGGATTCACCGCCTCCTTCTTGGCATCATAAATCTTAAATGCACCGCGCTCACGAGCCATCTGCACCGAGGCACGATACGCCGACAAGGCGAGAGCTTTCTGCACCTCCACAGCAAATTCCGTCGCTTCGGGGGTTCCATAGCGCAGTCCTAAGGCCGCCAGCATATCGCCTTCGGCCGTGATACCCAGACCCGTACGACGACCCTTTTCTGCCATCTGACGAATTTTCTCCCACAGGCTCAACTCCACACGACGAATATCTTGATCTTCGGGATCGTTGGCAATTTTCGCAATAATCTGCTCCACCTTTTCCAACTCAAGGTCAATGATATCATCCATCATGTGCATCGCCTTATTGACGTGCCCACGGAACTTATCGAAATTAAACTTTGCTTGTTTGGTAAACGGTTCATCCACATAGCTCAACAAGTTGATAGCCAACAAACGGCACGAATCGTATGGACAGAGCGGGATTTCACCACAAGGGTTTGTCGAGACCGTCACAAAGCCCTCATCGGCATAGCAATCGGGGATGCTTTCGCGCAACACCGTATCCCAAAACAGCACTCCGGGTTCCGCCGATTTCCAAGCGTTATGAATGATTTTCTCCCACAATTTCTTGGCATCAATCTCCTTTTCGTAAGTCGGCTCAGCAGAAGCTATCGGGAATTGCTGGCGGTAGAATTTGCCGGCAATGGCGGCACGCATAAATTCGTCATCCACCTTGATGGAGACGTTCGCCCCCGTCACCTTACCCGTGTCGACCTTGGCATCGATGAAATTCTCAGCATCGGGATGCTTAATCGAAAGGGTCAGCATCAAAGCACCACGGCGACCATCCTGAGCCACCTCACGCGTAGAGTTAGAGTAGCGTTCCATGAAGGGAACGATACCCGTTGAGGTCAACGCAGAGTTGAGCACCGGACTACCCGTCGGACGGATGTGCGAAAGATCGTGACCCACCCCACCGCGACGTTTCATGAGCTGCACCTGCTCCTCGTCCATACGGAAAATTCCACCATAGGAGTCAGCGGGATGTTTATGCCCAATCACAAAGCAGTTGGAGAGCGATGCCACCTGAAAATTATTACCAATGCCCGTCATGGGTCCGCCCTGCGGAATCACATAGCGGAAATGGTCGAGCAATTCGAATGCCTCAGCTTGCGACATGGGGTTGGGGTATTTATTCTCTATACGCTCAATTTCCGCAGCTATACGTTCGTGCATCTGACGCGGCGAAGTCTCGTAAATATTTCCGTATGAATCTTTTAGGGCATACTTACTCACCCACACCGTAGCGGCGAGATCATCCCCGTCGAAATAAAGCTTCGATTCGGCAACCGCATCGTTGTAGGCAACTTTTTGCGGCGTTTGAGGTTTTGTGGTCTTTGACATGGTATCTAATTTCAGTTTTAATCTTTGGAACAGAGCAATGCTCCTCCTTGGTTCTACAAATGTGCTGCTTTTTCCGTTCCAATATTGCATTCGGGGAACGAATTTATTCACAAGTTATCTACAAATGACAAAAAGATGCGCCACAGTGGACTGTGGCGCATCCGGATTACAAAATGCCGTCGTTACTTTACAGCGACTGCATCAATCTCCACCAAAGCACCCATCGGGAGCTTGGCAACTTCGAAGCACACACGTGCCGGCATCTGAGCGGTGAAATACTCCGCATAGATGGCGTTCATGGCAGCAAAATCAGCGATGCTATCAAGCAGCACCATTGTTTTCACCACGTGCGAGTAGTCGTAACCCGCCTGCTTGAGAATGTGCCCCAAGTTGGCAAGTGATTGGCGCGTCTGAGCCTCAACGCCCTCAGCCATCTTACCGGTTGCGCCGTCAATCGGCAGCTGACCCGAAATGTAAAGTGCGCCGCCGGCTTCGACAGCTTGAGAATAAGGTCCCACAGCTTTGGGAGCCATAGGTGATGCGATGATTTTCTTCATAACAGTATTCTTGATATTTTGTACAAAGATACAATTTTTATTGCTTACATTTGCACTCTGTATCCATCAAAAATCCATTTTATTTAACTAATCTTAACAAGTATCATGATGAACACATTAATGAAAATCGCGGCGGTAGCTATCCTACTGACCATTACGGTGGGCTGCTGCAATTGTCGTGCCTTCCAAAAAAAGAATCATCAACCACTCATCGGCACCGAGTGGCAACTCATTCAATTGGGCGAACAGCAGATGACTCCCACGCAAGATAAATTCAATTTCACACTCGGTGCAGACCAGCGCGTGTCGGGCATTGGAGCTTGCAACCGCCTGATGGGTAGCTACACCACGGGTGAGAAAAACGCAATTAAATTCGGACCTTTTGCCTCAACCCGCATGGCTTGCCCCGACTTGGACAAGGAGGCGGCATTCACACAAGCACTCGAATCAGTTACCCGTTACGACATGGATGGCTCTATGTTGTTGCTGCTCGATGGCGAGACCTTGAAAGCGGTCTTCCAAGCCAAAGCGCAGTAAGCGACCACCCTTAACAACGCAAAACGAGGCAAATCATTATTCCGGCTGTTCTACGGCAGGAAAGAGAGACAACAATGTATTAATCCGGGGTAAGTCGTTGAGCGGACACATAACAAAAGGAATACGCACAGATTATTGTTTTCTGTGCGTATTCCTTTTGTGTGTAAATCTTGTAACCGCTTGATAATCAATACGGATTGCGGAGAGATAGGCTCTATCCTCTATGGTTTAATATATTTCACTGTAATACTTAAAATGCTCTGTATCATAGTGTATTACAAATTGATAGTTTTATTTAATTTACTGTAATTCGCTTTGATTTACCGAAAATTGCGTGTAACTTTGCGTGTAGATTAATTTTTACACGCATAAAAATACACGCAATTTTACACGCATTAAAATACACGCATAAAAATACACGCATTATGAACACTACATTTGAGTTGGAGAAGCGCAAGGATAAGGCGGGCGATGTTATTACGAAAGATATGCCTATTCGGCTGGTGGTAACCTTTGGCGGTGGACGTGTGATGTTTTATAGTGGTTACCGTATCGACCTCGACAAGTGGGACGGTGTAGCAACCAAAGTAAAGCAAGGCTATTCAAACGGCAAGGGTGTACCCTACAATATCATTAACAAACGGCTCAATGATATGCAGGGGGTTGTTAATGCCTACGATTTATATTGTGTCGGGAACAACGAGCAACCAACCAAAGATGAGTTGAAACGCAGAATGTCCGAGATGATGGGTAGGGAAACAACACAGTCAATTACCGCCGACAGCAGAACCCTGCTCAATACCTTTGATGAGTTTGTAGCAGATTGCGGACAGGGTAACGACTGGACACCTGCAACGTATGAGAAGTTTGCATCGGTCAGAAACCACATAACAAGCTTTAGGAGTGAACCCAATTTTGAGATGTTTGATGAAAAGGGGTTGACCGCTTATGTAACGTATCTTCGAGATGTTAAGAAGATGCGAAATAGCACTATCAGCAAGCAATTAGGGTTTTTAAAGTGGTTCTTGCGGTGGGCTACTGCCAAAGAGTATAATTCAAACAATGCCTTTTTATCCTTTCATCCGAAATTAAAGAGTACCGAGAAGCGTGTTATATTTCTTACTTGGGACGAACTGATGACCGTCTATAACTTCGATATTCCCGACAGCAAACAGTACCTTACAAGGGTGCGAGATGTGTTTTGTTTCTGCTGTTTTACTTCGTTGAGGTATTCCGATGTATTCAATCTTAAACGTAGCAATATCAAAGGTGATTGCATCCAAATAACCACCGTGAAGACCTCTGACAGCCTCACAATCGAACTCAATAAGTATAGCAGGGCAATCCTCAACAAATACGCAGACACTCCATTTGAGGGCAACAAGGCACTGCCAGTGATAAGCAACCAGCGGATGAATGACTATATCAAAGAGTTGGGCGAACTATGTGGAATTGACGAACCGCAAAGCGTAACCTACTATGTGGGTAATAAGCGAGTAGATGAAGTTTACCCTAAATATGAACTGTTAGGAACGCACGCAGGTAGGCGAACTTTCATCTGCAACGCTCTTTCGCTGGGTATCCCTGCACAGGTAGTGATGAAATGGACGGGGCACAGTGATTACAAGGCGATGAAGCCCTACATAGATATTGCGGATAAAATCAAAGTTGAGGCTATGGATAAATTTAATCAAATGTAAGATGAAATATAAAGTAGTACGTATAGTAGATGTTTATGAAGCTATAAGGAATAACACCATAAAGAATCAACGCGCTACATACGTCGAAATAGATAAGCTTATTAAGGAATTGCAAACTATGGAAACTTTTACGATTGTTGATGTTAGTCCTAATTTGCTTAATGACT
>JAVVWE010000015.1:0-41740 GCA_036652255.1 Alistipes sp.
ATTTAAGCTGTATTTGGCGTATAATTGATTGTCAATATTCGCCTTGAATTGTTCGGAAATTTCATTTGTAAGGAAGGTGTAAATGCTTTTGTAGAAGTCAATGTAGGTGTTGAAATAGACAATGCTTATTGCTAATTGGGCTATTATCGTACAATAATTTGCCATTAAATTTGGAGATAGATTAATTTTGATTTAAATTTGTCACTCATCGGGATGGGTGTTTCCGCCCCTTGCCGTTGGCGATTCCCGATTGAAGAGTTCTCGGAAAACATGAAGCTTGACACAAACTGTGTCAAGCTCCCTACAAGTTAAATTGAGTGATGCAATGGAAATAGCATTTGGCTCATACTCAGACTCTACTGTATACTATGAAGGGAATTTATTTCCGTCATACATCAAAATCATGCACAAGCCGCTGTCGGAAGTAAGTTCTATGCTTTTTGATATGAAAGATGTTGTGATTAACGATGCAATTGCATTTCTCAATGCCGACGAATCAAGGAAGACAAGCGCAGTGGTTCTGAGCCGCACTCTTTCATTCACGCCGCACGAACATTCTCATTCACTTTATCGACTCATTCATTGATGAAAAAGCAAAAAATAACAGGACTCATTTTAGGCGTAATCATTTTTATCACGCTACTACTTCTGCCCACGCCCGCAGCTATGTCTGCTTCGGCGTGGCACATGGTCGCTGTGGTGTCACTCATTGCCATATGGTGGATTAGCGAGGCCGTCAATCTGTGTATCACAGCATTATTGCCAATTGTATTGTTACCAATATTTGGAATAACACCTGCATCAAAAGTTACACTGTCGTATGCAAACGAGGCAATATTTCTGTTTATGGGTGGATTTATGATTGCATTGGCAATGGAAAAGTCAAATTTACACAAAAGGTTTGCCTTGTATGTCATCAAACTTATAGGCAGTAGTCCCGCACGCATTATACTTGGCTTTATGATTGCCGTTTATATCCTCTCGATGTGGGTGAGCAATACGGCTACTGTGTTGATGGTCATCCCGATTTGTTTGGCGATTATAGATCAATTGCCGCAGAATTCTTTAGACCGTGAAAAATATCTGCCCTTCACCAAGGTTCTCCTATTAGCAATTGCATATTCAGCTTCTATTGGAGGTGTGGCAACACTGATAGGTACACCTCCTAATATTATTTTCGCCTCGATAGCATCTCGAACTACGGGCATGGAAATTACGTTTGCTCAATGGATGATTTTTGCTGTTCCTGTGTCATTTGGACTTTTACTGCTCGCTTGGTTCTTGATGGTCTACTTGCTCTATCCTGTGCGGAAAATGAGTTTGCCCTTGGGCGCAGACTTTATTCAAGAGCAGATTCGCTCATTGGGAAAGATGACAATTCACGAGAAACGTATTATGATTCTCTTTGGATGCGTAGCTGGATTATGGGTTTTCCGTGGCATAATACCCATACCGCTCTTTACCTCCGTTATATCCGATACGACCATTGCTATTGCGGGCGCAATATCGCTGTTTTTACTCCCCACAGGGATGAAACAAGGAGAGAGGTTGCTCGACTGGCAAAGTGCATCAAAATTACCGTGGAATATTCTGCTGCTTTTTGGCGGAGGTTTAGCACTTTCTGAAGGATTTGGTGTATCTGGTCTGAGCGACTATTTGGTTACAGTATTTGAATCATTAAAAGGGTTAGATTGGTGGGTGATATTACTGATTGTTGTGACGATTGTCGTTTTCCTTACCGAGCTAATGTCAAACACAGCAACAGCAACGCTACTGATTCCAATTATGATTAGTGTCTCACAAGCTCTGGATATATCGCCTCTCGTGCTTGTGATGCCAATAACTTTGGCTACTTCATTTGCCTTTATGTTGCCAGTGGCGACACCTCCCAATGCCATTGTTTTTGGCTATGACTATCTTTCAATAAAGGATATGGTACGATCTGGTTTTTGGTTAAATCTGATTTGCATTGTCGTATTGGTGTTTGCCACACTATTTATCCTCCCGCTTTGTGGAATTATTAATTAAGAAGCAGTTTTAAATTTACGAATCTCGTTCTTTTTGTTTTTTGGAAAGTAAAAACGAAGATGTTCCGCACAAGTATGTTAAATGATTTGGCAGCAGCTACAAGAACTATAATAGGGTAAATTGATAAATATTAATCATTAATAAATACAAAAATGAAAAAGTTTATAATTTTGGCAATCAGTTTCTGTCTATGTGCAAATTTCGTATGGGCTCAACAAGCTATTCGCAGACAACCGAATATGCAAAAGGATAGTATAACTATCCAGAAAGAAAAATTCATGGAAGAGGCTATTAACCTCTCGATAAAAAGTGTCAAGTCGGGTGGTGGACCATTTGGTGCGGTGATAGTCAAAGACGGAGAGGTGATTGCCAAGGCATCGAACTCTGTAACCATCACACACGACCCAACGGCTCATGCAGAGATAAATGCCATTCGTCAAGCGTGTAGCATACTTAAAACATTTTCGCTCAAAGATTGTGAATTATACACATCTTGCGAACCATGTCCTATGTGTCTGGGTGCAGTGTACTGGGCTGGAATCAAGAAAATATATTTTGGCAACACACGTGCCGATGCAAAAAATATATATTTTGACGATTCGTTTATATACGACCAAATTCCGCTCGATCCGAAGAAACGCACCATTCCTTCTGAGCAATTATTAGGCGATAAAGCAATCGAAGCATTTCGTATGTGGGAGGCAAAAGATGATAAAGTGAGATATTAAACGAGGATTTTGAGACTGCAAACCAAACTGTGTCAGAGATAACATATTCTTGCCTTTTCATGTTTTTATCTGAGGGGGTGAGGGGCTCAGTGCGAAAATAGCTATCTTTGTCTCGGTGCGAGAGCCGCAATCTTAAAATTGAATGTATGAAGCAAAATTGGAAGCCCGGAACGATGATTTATCCCCTGCCAGCACTCTTGGTGAGTTGTGGCGCGATGCCCGAAGAACATAATTTGCTGACTGTTGCGTGGGCGGGAACGGTCTGTACGGATCCTGCTATGTGCTACATCTCGGTGCGTCCCGAACGTTACTCCTATGAGCTGATTCGCCGCACGGGTGAGTTTGTGATTAACCTCACTACCGAGGAGTTGGCGCGTGCTACGGATTGGTGTGGCGTGCGCTCGGGTCGCGACTACGACAAGTTCGCTGAAATGGGTCTCACCGCGGTGCGAGGCACGGTAGTCAATGCACCGGTTGTGGAGCAGGCTCCCATCTCCATCGAGTGTCGTGTGCGTCAAATTATTCCGCTCGGATCACACGATATGTTCTTGGCTGAAGTGGTAAATGTCTTGGTGGATGATCGTTACATTGATCAAAATGGACGTTTCGATTTGGAACAAGCCCGTCCGTTGGTCTATGCACACGGCGAATACTTTGCTTTGGGGGAGTTAATAGGTCATTTCGGTTGGTCGGTGAAAAAACCAGTGCGCAAGGTGAAATCGAAAGTTGCAGGACGATAATTTTCTATCTCAGCATAATAAACTACTGCGCGCCATCGTTCTTATAGTACAAAAGCAAATTTATTACCGCCTATGGAGGAAGTTGACAACAAGGAAACATTGCATGACATCTCGGACGATGAACTTCTGAATACAGAGGTGATACAGGATGACGCAGATCTTTATTTTCTGCACCACTACCTCTCCGAGGTATTTCGTAAAGGGTAATTTTAGGGGTTAATTTTTGATGGTGAGGGGAGCAACCTATGCAGGGTTGTTCCCCTTTTTCGCCTAACTTGCGCCGATGAACCAAAAAAGCCTCCTTTGCAGGAGGCTTTGGTGCGGATAAAGGGACTCGAACCCCCACGCCGTGAGGCATTAGATCCTAAGTCTAACGTGGCTACCAATTACACCATATCCGCATTAGGATGGGACAAAGATAAGAAATAAATGAGAATTCGAAATCCAAATCTCGAAAATCTATGCGTTTTTAGTACATTTGTATCAAAATAGTGTGGTTGCCCTCTGGTTACCGCCTAATAAAAAACTATATGCCACAGACTATCACCCTTGTTCTTACGCCTCCGCAAGCTGCCGACGCGAAATTTTATACCGCGCAGGCGGCGCAAAGCATGGGGCTCAAGCAGAGCGATATTGCGCTGGTGCGGGTCGTTAAACGTTCGATTGATGCCCGTCGCGGACAACCCAAAGTGAACCTCACGTTGGAGATTTATGCCGATCTTGAGCCGCAACCGGCACCCGTCCATTTCGACTATCCGTCGGTTGCCGGGCACACGGAGGTGGTGATTGTTGGTTCAGGTCCTGCGGGACTCTTCTCTGCTCTGCGTTTCATCGAATTGGGCTTGCGCCCTGTGATTTTGGAGCGCGGGCGTGCTGTGTCGGAACGCAAGCAGGATATTGCGCTGATTAATCGCAATGCTGAGGTGAACCCCGACTCGAACTATGCTTTTGGCGAGGGGGGTGCTGGAACTTTTTCCGATGGTAAACTCTTCACTCGCAGTAAGAAGCGCGGTGATTATAACAAGGCGTTGCAGACACTTGTCTTCCACGGTGCCAATCCCGAGATCCTTTTCGAGGCGCATCCGCATATTGGAACCGACAAACTGCCGACCATCATTTCAGCGATTCGCAAGACGATTCTCGATGCAGGAGGTGAATTTCTGTTCGACAAACGAGTCACTGACCTCAAACTTGCAAATGGTCGGCTGGCGGGCGTTGTGTGTGGCGACGAGATTTTTGAAGGTGCGGCCGTGGTTCTTGCCACGGGACATTCAGCACATGATATTTACGAACTGCTCTATGCCAAAGGGGTGCGGCTCGAAGCCAAGGCGTTTGCAATGGGGGTGCGCATTGAGCATCCGCAGGCGTTGATTGACTCGATTCAGTATCGTTGCGAAGAGCGGGGCGAATATCTGCCTGCTGCGGCTTACTCGCTCGTCAGTCAGGAGAGTGGGCGTGGTGTCTACTCGTTCTGTATGTGCCCGGGTGGCTTCATTGTTCCGGCAATGACCAATGCCTCGCAGTCGGTGGTGAATGGTATGTCGCCCAGTGGGCGGACTTCGCCCTATGCCAATGCGGGTCTGGTTACCGAGGTGCGTCTCGAAGACGTTGCTGCTCTGCGTGCGAAATGGGGTGAATTAGCAGGTTTGCGTTTTCAACAGGAGTTCGAGAAGGTGGCACGTCAGTGTGGTGGCGAACATCAAATTGCTCCGGCACAACGGGTCGCAGATTTTGTGGCGGGTCGTGCGAGCGGGCCGTTGCCTGCCACCTCCTACATCCCCGGAATCACCGCTTCGCGGCTTGATACGTGGATGCCACGTTTCATTTCGCAAAGTTTGCGACAGGGATTATCAACCTTCAACCAGCGTATGCGCGGTTTCGTGACGAACGAAGCGGTGGTTGTGGGTGTGGAGTCGCGCACCTCGACACCCGTGCGAATTCCGCGTGATGCGGCGACACTCATGCACCCCGATGTGTTGGGACTTTTCCCGGCGGGTGAAGGTGCAGGCTATGCGGGCGGCATCATCTCGGCGGCACTCGATGGCGAGCGTATTGCCGAAGCCGCAGCGTTGTATGTAAAAAGGTAATATAGATTATATATAGGTATGTTCTCAATTATTTGTTGTTCGGTGAGTCCGGCACAGGTCGATGCCTTGAAGCGTAATATTGCTACAACCATTGGTCTGCCTTTTGAGTTGATTGCCTTCGACAATCGCACCTGCGGCTATGGGCTTTGTGAGGTGTACAACCTCTGTGCCGAGCAGGCGAAATACGACTACCTCTGTTTCGTCCACGAAGATGTGCGCTTTATGACCGAAGGGTGGGGCGAACGACTGGCGCAGCAGCTGCAAATTCCCGATTGCGGGGTGGTGGGCTTCGCAGGTAGTATATTGAAGCTGAGACGATTGACTGGTTGGAATACGTGTAATCGTGATTTGCGTGCCAACTACGTGCAGGGTATGCGTGGCGGTCACCATGCGCGTTGTGTGAACCCCCATGGGGTCGATTTCTCGCCCGTGGTGACACTCGATGGGCTGTGTCTCTTTGTGCGCCGCGAGGTGTGGAGGCAAACTCCTTTCGACGCGGTGACTTTCCCCGGATTCCATTGCTATGATCTCGATTTTTCGATGGCTGTTGCACGCAACTATAAAAATTACGTCTGCCACACGGTGCTGGTGGAGCACTTTTCCGAGGGGGCATTTTCGGTAGAGTGGGTGGAGCAGGTCAAGCGTCTACACGCTAAGTGGAATGATTGTCTGCCGATGATGGCTGAGACTCTCTCGGTGCGGCAACTCGCACGCTATGACCGTCTTGGTGAGGCATTTTTTATTAAATTCATGCTTCAGAAGGGATGTTTCGAGGTGTGCGGATGGAGCGAGGTGATGCACTATCTTGTGCACCATCCGCTGCACTTGACTGCGTGGGCATTGCTGCCAAAATATGTGAAATATAAATTGCGCGCGTTGCACAAAACACGATAATATGGAACAGGTCAAGGTGGTTATTCCAATCTATAAACCGACCCTCACGGATGCTGAGCGGGCTTCGGTGACGCAAACCGTACGTGTGTTGGGTCGTTATCCCTTGGTGATGCTTTGCCCGTGCGACGTGGATGTTTCAGCTGTTGCGCAGGAGTTCCCGATGTTGCAGATGGTGAGGGTCTCCAGTGAGTGGCTGGGTCGCCGCTACGGCATTGCGGGCTACAATCGCATGATGCTTTCAGCCGCGTTTTACGATCTTTTTGCTGATGCAGAATATATTCTCATCTGCCACATTGATGCGTGGATTTTTCGCGATGAGCTCTCGGCGTGGTGTGACCGTGGTTACGACTGCGTGGCGGCTCCGTGGGTACGGCGAGCTATTTATGATTTGCCGATTGTGCACCACTGGATGGCGTGGAGGTGCGACTGGGCGGCGCGTAAAAGTAAATTTGTGCGACAGATGCTCTATGGTCGAGTTGGCAATGGCGGCTTGTCGTTGCGTCGCGTGGCATCGTTCCGCGCTGCGTGCGATACTTATAAAGAGGTGGTGGATAAACATAAGTGTGAAACACACCATTTTTACAACGAGGATGTATTTTGGGCAGTTGTCCCGACCGATTTCCACTATCCCACCTGTGGTGAGGCACTTTTGTTCGCCTTTGACACGAACCCTTCCTATTGTTTCAAACTCTGCAATCATCAGTTGCCATTTGGTTGCCATAGCTGGTCAAAACCTCGGATGTGGCGTTTTTGGCAAAAATTCATCTCTTTTTGATAGTTTAAATAAATAGCTTATTCTGAGTATGTTATATGTGTGATGGTAAAATAATTAAAGAATTTGATGAAATTATTTAATAAAAAATTTGCATAATTAAACTTCACATATTATCTTTGCGCAAGAGTTTTAAAGTTCATTTAGGTTAGTAGTTTTAGGTTGGTTGAGGAAATCGGCAGGTTGTAACAAAGAGTATTTGGAGTGCGCTTTGTTACTAAGATTGAAAAGGCGGTGCTCGCCAGACGATCGAACACCTCCGAGGCCCTCGTTTTTTTGTTTTATTTGGCTTTTTGCAAAAAAACCGCATATTTTGACCCGTTTATTTTGGAGATTAAAAACAAGGTGTTATCTTTGCACCACTAAACAAAAACGGTGGATTCATCTAAGGGTTAGGATACGTGCCTCTCACGCACGACATAGGGGTTCGAATCCCCTATCCACTACAAAAGAGAGAGCAGACTTCATATAAGTCTGCTCTCTCTTTTGTATCTCTATTTCTGTTGAGCCATAAAATCCAAAATTGCTTGTGCTGTAACTTCA
Source organism: Alistipes sp. (assembly GCA_036652255.1). GTDB lineage: Bacteria > Bacteroidota > Bacteroidia > Bacteroidales > Rikenellaceae > Alistipes. The sequence continues at coordinate 7,793 of JAVVWE010000015.1, forward strand.
GGCTCTTCCAGAAAGCCCATGTGCCCCGAATGTTCAAGCCACGCGACGTGTGCCTGCGGATGTGTCGCCACCATCGCCTCCGCTGCCTCAAGAGGAATGTAATCGTCCTCCTTGCCCAATATAAATAGTTGCGGTACGGTTGATTTGCGAAGCATTTCGTTTTGATCTTTCCGCTCGCGCATTCCACTCAGTAGCGCAACAATGCCGTTATCCTCGGTAATCATCGTCTGCTCAATCAAATCTTCAATTTCATCGTGCATCCGGTGGCGATTCTCTTCGGCAAAGCCTGCGGCAGGTGCAACGCGGGCAATCGACTCTTTTTTTCCAGCGCGCACAAGGTCAATTTCGCGCAGTCGGTTTTCGCGTTTCTCCTCGCTATCAGGATTGGGCGTCGAGCTGAGTAGTACAATGCCGTCGAGCATTTGGGCGTGACGTTCGCAAAATGCGAGAGCCACATAGCCGCCCATGGAGTGTCCAACAAGTGTGCAATGCTCTACGCCAATGGCTGTTAGTGTGTCAGCAACCACATCGGCAAGCCAATCCATGGTGTGCACCCTCCCGTGAATGACCGAAATTCCATGCCCCGGAAGATCCAATGTCACCACGCGAACCTGCTTGTAGAGATGTGGAACGAAATCATCCCAAACCAGCATCGATTCGAGGTAGCCGTGTAGCAGCACCACGCAGGAGCCTTCGGTTCCGGAATCACAAATGTGCACGGCGGTATCACCCGCCATGATAAATTTCTCGGTCATATTTTTATTATTTAATTTTCCTCGTCGTCGAAATAATCGAGTGTCGATTCGCGACGAATAATTGGTTCGTTGTCCTCGTCGTCATTCACTTGGCTGTACAGCGCGTGGCGTTCTTTGCCACTTTTGTGTACGGGTGCGAGGCGTTTTGCCTTGCGAAGTTCGTCCGCGTGATCCTGATCGCGGCTCCCCTTTTGTGTTTTCATGGATAGAAGGGATGGTTTTGTGATTTATAAATTCTCGATATTAATCACGCCACTGAAGACCTTTCGTGCGTCCCCTTTAAGGCGTATATTACTGTATTTAAGTCCGTTGCGTTCGAATGATATCTGAAGCATTCCGCCCGGTACACTCACCTCGAAGTGAGTAATGTCGGGCTGCAGAACGAAATTGGTGACCAAGGCTGCGGCGGTGGCTCCTGTGCCACAAGCGAGGGTTTCAGCCTCCACGCCCCGCTCGTAGGTGCGCATACGAATTGCGCCCCATCCCGTGATCTGTACGAAATTGACGTTGGTACCTTGCGGAAAACGTGCGGTGTCGTGACATATTTCGCGACCGCGAGTCGCGAGATTAATGGATTCTGCGTTGTCTGTAAATTCCACATAATGAGGCACTCCGGTGTTGAGTGACCACCAACTGCCACCTGCGATGATGTGTTCCACATCTATCATGCCCAACTCCACCACGCCCGCGCAATTGTCAGACGAAAGGAGGCGTGCTGTGTGGTCACCATCGAGCGATTCGAAACAAAGTTCCGCACCACCAATGCCCAAATGGTGAGCGAAAAGCGCGAAGCAACGTCCTCCATTGCCGCACATCTCGCCCACGGAACCGTCGGCATTGAAGTAGCGCATGGTGCATTGGCAACGTGTGCTGCTTCCAAGGAGCATCACGCCATCTGCACCGACACCAAAATGGCGGTTGCATAGTTCGGCAATGATTTTGCTCGACGGCACATAGGCGGTCTGGCGCACATCAATCAAGATGAAATCGTTGCCAGCACCTTCGTATTTTACAAAGTTCAACTGCAAGCTTAAGTAGTTATATCGTTACAAAAATAATAAAACTTCTAAAACTTTTACTACTTTTGTATATATTTTTACCAAAAGTTGATTTTTATGAAAAGTATGCTTTTCAAACACCGTTCAATTCGCAAATTCCGCTCGATCTCAATCTCTGAAGAGGTGTTGTGTGAGGTATTGGAGGCGGCAGCGCGCGCTTCGACCTGTGGCAATATGCAGCTTTACTCGCTCGTGGTGACTCGTGATGAGGAGTTGCGTCGGCAGTTGGCTCCATGCCATTTCAACCAACCGATGGTCGTCGAGGCTCCGTGTGTGGTGACGGTATGTGCCGATATTCACCGTTTTACGATGTGGTGTAATCAGCGCGATGCACAGCCTGCGTACGACAATTTCGCTTGGTTTCTCAATGCGGCGACTGATGCGTTACTGGCGGCACAAAATCTCTGTGTGGAGGCTGAATTGCATGGTTTGGGCATTTGTTATCTGGGTACGACGCTCTATACAGCCAAGCAGATTGTGGATGTGTTGGAGCTTCCAAAAGGTGTTATTCCGCTGACAACCATTGTGATGGGTTATCCGGCTGAGGAGCCCGAACTCTCCGATCGCTTGCCGCTCAATGGGGTGGTGCATTATGAGAAATATGCCGATTACACGACATCTGAAATTGACGAATTGTGGGCGGAGCGTGAGGTCTCCGAGTTGACAAAAGAGCTGCTGCGAGAGAATAAATTGCCGAACTTGGCGCAGGTATTTACTCAGAATCGCTACCGTAAGGAGGATAATCTTGCTATCTCAAAATCCTATTTTGAATTGCTCAAAGAGCAGGGTTTCTTTAATAACTAAGATGACAAGATGATGATTTCGAGGTTTTTGCGTGTTTTATTGGCGGTTGTGACGGTGTGCATTTGTTGTACGTCGTGCAGCGTGACGCGCAAAATTCCTTCGGGTCAATACCTTGTGCAAAAGGTAATTATCGAGGACGATAAGGCAACTCCTCGCGATGAGCGCATCCGTGCCGCAGAGCTTGAACGCTATGTGCGGCAGTCGCCCAATAAGCGTTTCTTGGGGCTGAATTTGGGCCTGTGGATTTATGAACAAGCGAATCCCGAGAAGAAAAATTGGTGGAATAATTTGAAACGCAAAATTGGACAAGAGCCTGTCTTGCTGGATAATAATCTCACGACGTTATCTGCACAGAAACTGAAGATTTACATGGATTCGAAGGGCTTTCTCTCTTCGCGCGTGCTCTTCAACGTCGATACCCTTTCGCGTCGCAAGCGCGCCACGCTCACCTATCGCACCGTGCAGCGCGAACCCTATCGCATCAACTCTATCTCTTATGATTTCCGCGATAAATTCCTCGAACAAATCATCTTACCCGACACGGTACATTCGTTTATTCACCGCGGTGAGGTTTTCGATATTCAAGTATTAGATGCAGAACGTGAGCGTATTACGGCTTATCTTAAACAGCGAGGTTATTTCAATTTCTCGATTAATAACATCGAATATGTTGCCGATACGCTCAATGCAAAACGATTGGTCGGATTGACGATGGTCGTCAAACAATACCTTGTCGGCTACAATGAGCGGGGGGTGGCTGAGATGGAGAACAATCGGATTTACCGTGTGGAGCAGGTTAATATTTTCTCGAACTACGATGCGATGTCGGCTCGTACCAATGCCCATTTTGCGCAGGAGCTTGACACGCTCTACTACCGCGGTCTGGATGTGGTTTATGAGCGCAAACCCAACCTGCGCCCGTCGGTATTGCGCCAATCGGTGCCGTTTTATCCCAACTACGTCTACAATGCCGATCAGGTGACGCGTACCTACAACGAACTCATGTCGTTAGGCTATTTTCGCACCGTCAAAGTGTCGTTCACCGAGCGTCCGCACGCTGTCGACTCCACCAACATGGTGACCTACATCGGCGCAGTGGGCGACACGACGCAGACCCATTACACAAAGGAGGGCTATTTGCAGTGCGATATTCTCTGTACGCCGGCATTGAAGCAGAGTTTCAAGGTGGAACTTGAGGGGTCGACCACGTCGAGTTTCTATGGGCTCAAGACGACCGTTGGTTATCAAAATCGCAATATTTTCCGTGGAGCTGAAGCATTTGACATCGCTTTTGTGGCGGGTTATGAGTATGCAAAAAGTACCGAGGGGGGCAAGCGGAATGCCAATGAGTTTGGTGTGACGACCGGATTGTCGTTCCCGCGTTTCCTGCTGCCGTTTCATCCGGGACGCTTCCGTTCGGTGGTTCAACCTAAAACCAAACTCGAATTCTCCATCAATTTTCAAGATCGTCCCTACTACCGACGTACGTTGTCAAGCGTGGGACTTACCTATTTATGGAGTAATGCGCACTATTCGTCGTTCTCGCTGCGACCGATTGATATCAATGTGATTGATATGGGATATTTGGATAAAAAATTCCTGCAAAATACAAATAATAAATACCTTGAAGCGAGCTTCACGACGCAGTTTATTGCCGGTCTATCATTCGGCTATGTCTACAACAGTCAGCGCAGAAATCTGGTGGGTAATGCTACGTTGTTGCGTTTCAATGTGGAGACTGTGGGCAACCTCATCGACGGACTGGCGCATCTATTCTCGAAGCCTGCTGCGGGAGCGAATTTCTATCGAATTTTTGGAATGCAGTATGCACAATATGTACGTACTGACCTCAGTGTCAGCCGAAAAGTCATGCTCGGTGGTAAGGTTGCAGTGGTGGGGCGGCTCTATGGTGGCGTGGTGATTCCCTACGGCAACTCGAACAGCATACCTGCCGATCGTCTGTTTTATGCGGGCGGTAGCAATGGTATGCGTGGCTGGGCACCGCGCACGCTCGGTCCGGGTGCGCAACCGCGCAAGGCAGATGCCTATCCTATGCAGTTGGGTGACTTGAAGTTAGAGGCGAATCTTGAGTTGCGTTTTCCTATTTGGGGCATGGTGCACGGGGCAACCTTCTTGGATTTGGGCAACATCTGGAATTTGCGCTCCGATCCAGCAAATTATCCGGAGTCGGCGGTCTTCTATGCCAAAACATTCTACAAACAACTGGCATTCAACACGGGTCTTGGCATCCGTATTGATATTAAATTTGCCGTCTTGCGTCTTGATTGGGGTATTCAACTCCACAATCCGAACAACCCCGCAGGTGAACGGTGGATTCGAAACTTCCGATGGAACAACACGGCACTCAATTTTGGTGTCGGCTATCCGTTCTAATCGGGTGGGGCTATTGCATCTTATATTGCGAGGGTGAGATGCCGACGTTGCGCTTGAAATAGCTGCCGAAAAATGATTGGTTGGGGAAGTTGAGGTAGTAAGCGACCTCTTGTATGCTCATGGTCGAGTATTTGAGCAGCGTTTTCGCCTCCAACATCACATATTCATCAATCCATCCTGAAACTGATTTGCCGCTAAGCCGCTTGATGAGTGTGGTGAGATATTTCGGTGTAATGCACATCTGGTGTGCGTAAAAAGTCACGGAGCGTTGCTCCTTGTAGTGATCCCCCAACAGCAACATAAATTGTTTGAAATACTCTTCTGCACGGTTGCGCTTCAGGCTCTCATTGTCGGGATGCTGTGCCATGTAGCGAGTCATAATATCGCCTATTTTAGCAATTGCAGCTGAAATCAAACTGCCAATGACCTCCGCTGTGAAAAAGGTGGTTGAGGGGACGAGTACCTCCGTATCTATCTGTTTTATAAGATTATGCAGGGCATTGATGTCCGCTTCGGAAAGTGGCAAACACGGATGATTGCCAAATTCGATGAAGAGAGGCATCATATTTTTGGTGCTGATGTGCGTGTCTCGTAGTAGTGTTGGCGAGACCACCAGCACGTCAGAGTGGAAGTTGTTGGTCGATTTCACTTGTAAAATGTTCTTCGGTCCACAAACAAACATCGACCCTTTGGTGAGGGTGTATTCGTGCAAATTGGAGACCACGCAACTTTCGCCTTCGGTGCAAATGCTGATGATGATGGCATCAATACGACACGGGAAACGAAATGATTCCATCGTCGAATCGCATTTGGCAATGAGCAGTTCTCGGAAATGTTGTTCGGAGACAGTGTTGAGCTGCGTGCCCATCGCCGTTAGCGCAGGAATGGTGTAGCAAGGGATTTCGACTTCGATATGTGATTTATCCATGATAAGTTTAATTTTCCCTCAAATATAAGAAAAAAAAACGAATACACGGTTCATAAAGTCTAAAAATAAGTATTTTTGAACAAACTGCGATGCTCGAATGTGGCGTGCTATTTGTTGGAATGAATAGCCTTTATTGCCTGTTCTAACACCTCATCACGTCCGTCACGAACCCCTTTGAGTGTCGGTTTTGCCTCTATGTTGGGCACAATTCCCACCCGTTGCGTCTCGCTGCCGTCGGGATTTATTATCCCGATGCCGCTGATGTAGGTCATGATGTCACCCGGCAATTCAATCTGCGAGACGTTGCCGTCGGCACCCGCAGTGGTGGATCCTATGACCAAAGCGTTGGGGTGTGTGCGGAATGCCATTGCCATAAATTCTGCGGCACTTTGGGTTGTCTCATCGACTAAAATCACCACTTGACCCTTGTAGGGGAAAAGGCTGTATGCGCCTACTTTATTGCCCTCGCTAAAGGTAAATAATCCCGGATGCACGCCACTTCCTGTGGTTACTTTAAAAAAAATGGTTGGTTTTGATATTATGTAAGCACCTAACATATAGAGTGCTGAGAAGTCACTCGGATAACAACGCAGGTCGATAATCAACCCTTGGGTCGGTTGAATCTGCTTGAATAACGCTGGGCAATCTGATCCTTTGAGTGTTCCCATGTAGAGGTAGGCAATTTCGTCGGTCACCATGCGAAAACTATTTTTGGGAGCATCGGAAAAAGAAAAAAGCCGATTTACTTCGCCTGGGGTGAACGTTTTGAGTACCGCGTCATACGACTCCCCATTCCGTTGATAGGTCACCGCAATTTGTCCCTCGTTGCTGCGCAAGAGCTCTCGTGCAATATCTCTCAATTTGGTTGGTAGATTCGATGCCGGGGTGCGGTTTAACCGTTCAGCAACGATTTGTTCTACGGGCTTTTGATTGATTGTCAGGAGCACATCGCCCATCTGCAATGGTAATTGCAGCGTTTCCGAATCGCTATAAAACCCTGCAACTACGGCTTTATTTTCGACAAATTTTATCTTTGGAATTGCCAAATTCAGCCCTCTCCATCGCTCCAGTGGCTCAAGTTTTGCCCAGATGTTGGCGTGCGTGTCGTTGATGCACCCAATCAAGTCGAGCATCGCGAAGTCATAGGTCGCTTGTGTGGTAGCCGCGACCGCAGCGGGAATCTCCCGCTTCAATACACCTACCCAATCCTCACCAATCAGGTGGCGATTTGGATAAAAATACTGAATCATATTCCAGTAGCGATAGACCGACAGCAGGCGATAGCCCGCATCGGGGTAGAGCGCGGTGGGATTGTGCTCGTTTGTGAAGAGCGGATTGCCAACGTAATCCGCAAAATTGATGTAATATCCATGCCCTTCGCGCTTTGCATTTTTGAGTTGTAGAAGCCTTGTTGTCAGCTCTTTCGAGAATTTAGAGGTGGTAATCCAATTCACGTCGGGGAGCAGTTTCGCCTGCTTGGTTTCCATAGCTTCTGTGCTCTGCTCGTATGTACCTAAGTTGTCTATCCACTTAGTTATCAGTGTTTCACGCGCCTTTACACTCTTCGCACTGCACAAGTGTGGCAACAGACGGAACAATGCCGCATCCCAATTATAATCTCCTCGCTGAAGTGCAGGATGGTAATATTTCACGTAACCCCAAATCAATCCAAGTTCGGTCAACTCTTTGTTGGTCAGCCGTTCGAGCATTGTACGAGTCACCCCTGACGATTGTGCAAATTCTTTGTCGTTGTCCGCCGGGTAAGATTTTGCGGCTACGGGTTCGAGCAGCGCAATTTCTTTTCCGTCAATTTCAATCTGCAAATTGTCAATCCACATTTTCCCTCTTCCCACCAGCAATCCGCCGACCACAATTGTTTTGATTTTATCCGACGACAATGGCAGCGTAATCGCATATTTTGTCCAATCGGTTGTCCCCTTTATGCCGCGATTACCCATGTTGTCGAACCCCATCTGCGGATCGAGTCGCATCCACAATCCGGCGTGACCATCCTCGACCTGCTCGGTTTTGATGTAGCCAGACAGAGTGATTTTCTCCCCTTCGAAGCGATGTGGAATGGTCAGTGACCATGCGCCAAACTGAGGTTCATCGCCTTTATATTCAATGCTTAAGGAGTGGTTACCACTCACGTGCAATATCGTGTCGACGGCACACGTGTAGTTTTTGTTTCCTCCGGATTGCCAACCTTCGGGAGCACCATTGACCACTGTTTCGAAGTCGAGATTGTATGTCTTAGTGTGCGTCTGTTGCGAATGAGTGGCGTTGTGAGCACACGACAACATGACTAAGAGAGTCCATAAAAACAGAGAGTGTTTCATGCTATTTAAGTTGAAATGGTTTAATGCAAATATAGTAAATTTCAGCAGAAATAACAAATAACAAATAACAAATAAAAAGACGCAAACCCTTGTAGGTCTGCGTCTTTTCAATCGAAATAGAGTGGATTATTTTGCGGGTGCTGCTTGCGCAGCCTCAGCCTCAGCAGCGGCTTTAGCAGCAGCCACTGGATCGATACCAAGCGAAGTTTGCACCTCAGCTAAAATATCTTTCACCGCAACTTCGTCGAGGTAAGCCATGGTGCCAGCTTGGAAAATGCCTGTATAGGTACCAGCCTTAGCAACCTTATCTACAGCCTCTTGCGCCTTGGTGATGATTGGAGCCATCAGACGATTCTGCTCTTTCTGTATATCCTGCGATGCCAGTTGCTCATACTCTTTGCGGCGATTGCCCATTTCGTTCAACTCCGTCTCCTTCATCTGGCGCGTCGATTCGGGCATCGAGTTCATGTTCTTCATGTAGTCCTGATACTTGGTGTTGAACTCAACATTCATGGTTTCGTAGGTATCCTGCAGATTCTTGGAGAAAAGCTCCATTTTCGACTGCATATCCTTTGTTTCGGGCATCGAGAGCAGCAATGACTGCATATCAATGCGACCGAATTTCTGAGCAAAGAGCGACGTTGCGCTCAACATCATAGCAACCACAAGGGCTAATTTAAGTACTTTTTTCATACGAATTATTAGTTAATTTATTTTTATGTGTGTTATTTCAAAGCGTTTATTACCTGTTGCGTATGGTCGATTTTGGCATTGTTGTAGAGCAGCGTGGCATTGTTTGCCGAGTCCATCACCAAATCGTACCCATGCTGTACGGCATAGGCTTCGATGGCAGCAAAGACCTTTTTCTGAATGGGTTGAATGGTCTCCAGACGCTTTTTCATCAGCGTACCGTCGGTGCCGAAGAGCTGCTGCTGGTAGTCGGTGTTCGCCTTCTCCTTCGCCAAGATAGCCTCCTCACGTGCTTGACGTGTAGCGACCGAAAGCGATGCCTTTTGTGCCATGTAATTATTGTAGTAGGTTTCGAGCTGCGCGAAACGATTATCTACATCGGCTTGGTACTCCTTCGCCAGACTGTCGAGCATCGTGATGGCGGTGTTGTACTCGTTGAGCGACTTGAAGACCTTCTCGCTGTTGACGATTATGTAATTTTGAGCCGAAGCCATGCCTGCCACTGCGAGGGTCAGGAGAGCTGTTAAAAAAATCTTTTTCATAATTTTGAAATTTTTATCGGTTTATATATGTTTAATTTTGTTGCCAAATTAGAATTGTTGTCCAATGACGAAGCTGAACTTGCCGCCATTTTTACGATGTGTGTCGCCTTGATTCGGATGGTCGAAGCCGTAGCCCCAGTCGATGCCGAGCATACCCACCACGGGCAGAAAGAGTCGCACACCGAAACCTGCTGCACGCTTGATCTTGAAGGGCGAGAACGATTGCCACGAGTCGAAAGCGTTACCACCTTCGAGGAATCCGAGTACGTAGATTGTGGACGATGGTTTGAGAATCACGGGGTAGCGCAGCTCGACGGTGTATTTATTGTATGCACGCGAGTAGTCGTTTGTGGGATCCAATGCGCCGTCTTCGTAACCGCGCATTCCGATGATGTCAATACCGTAGATGTTGTAGCCCGACATACCGTCGCCACCGACCTCGAATCGCTCGAAGGGCGAGACCTTATGTTTGTTGTACGAGCCGAGGAAGCCCATCTCTGCCTTGAGCATCAGCACAAGGTTTGAGTTGCGAGACAGAGCTTGAAAAATCTGCCCTTTGAACTGCCATTTGTGGAATTCAATCCACTTGTAACGCTCGCGGTCGCTCATCTTTTTGTCGCTGTAGTCCTTGCCGTCGAAGAGCGAGTAGGGGGGTGTGAGCTGTGCCGAGATGCTGAATTCGGAGCCGCGACGCGAGTAGAGCGGTTGGTCGATTGAGTTGCGGGCGAAGACGAATTTGAGCGAGAAGAGGTTCGCCGTACCGTCCTTCATGACAAAGTAGTCCCAATCCTTGAGTTTGTAGCGATCGTAGCCCACTTCGGTATAGAGGGTGAAGTAAGGGTCGGGCCACGTGAGTCGCTTACCCAAGCCGGCAACAAAACCATAGCTACGGAAGTACTGCGTACTCTTCTGCCAGACGTAGTAGGCGTTGTTCTGCTCCGAAAAGTGTGCTGAGAAGGTGAATGAGTTGGGTTTGTGACCTCCGAGCCAAGGATCAGTGAAACTCAACGAGAATGCCTTGTAGTAAGTACCGTTGGTTTGAGCCGTGACACCGAGGCGTTGATTTTGCCCCATTGGATAGGGGCTCCAAGCACCTTTTTTAAATAAATTCTTGATTGATAGATTGTTGAGCGTTACGCTCACCGAGCCGACGAAAGTTCCTGAACCCCAACCACCTGCAATGTTGAATTGGTCGGAGGCGGTCTCTTCGAGTGGCCAGCCTACGTCCACCAACTCATTCGACGTGCGCACGGGGCGGATATCGGGCATGATGGATTCGGCGTTGAAATGCCCCATGGCACCGAGTGTGCGGATGGTCTGCATGAGCAGCGCGCGGTTGTAGAGCTCGCCGGGTCGGGTGTAGAGTTCGCGGCGAATCACGTCGTCGTCGATGTGGTTGTTACCCGAAATTTTCACCTCGTTGATGTAGAATGGTTTACCCTCGAAAATTTTGATTTCGAGATCAATCGAATCCGTTCCGATGATAATCTCAGAAGGTTCGATTTGCGACATGAGGTAGCCCTCGTTCTGATAGAGCGATTTGATCGACATATCTTCGGGATTCTCCTCGCGACCGATGCCCAATCGCTTGTACATCGTCTTTTTGTCGTAAGTGTTGCCCGCTTTGACACCGAACATATTTTGCAGATATTCCGTATTGTAAATCGAGTTACCGACCCATGAAACCTTGCGAATATAGTATTTATTCCCCTCCGAGACGTTGAGAGCTATGCCCATGTGTTTGTCATCAATGTTGTAGATTGAGTCGGTGACGATGGTGGCATTGCGGTAGCCGCGTGAGTTGTAGAAATCGACCAACAGCTCCTTATCCTCCTCGTAGTCACTCTCCTTGAATTTGGTGCTGCGGATGAAGTTGATGCTCTTCTGGTGGGTCTTTTTGAAGGTGCGACGTAGTCGTTTATCTGTGAAGTTCTCGTTGCCGTCGAAGGTAATCTCCCCAATTTTTACTTTGGCTCCCCGATTGACCAGAAAGTTGACATTCACCACATTAGGACGTACGCTATCGTTGTCGATGCGCACATCCACTTGGGTGTGACGGAAGCCTTTTTCGGACCAATAGGCAGCGATTAGCTTTTTGTTTTTGTCGATTACGTAGTCCGAGTACTCCGTACCTCGACGCAGCTTGAGCTTCTCTTGCAAATCTTTTTTCTTGCTTTTGGTGATTCCCTCAAAGTTCCAGCTGTAGACACGCGGACGTTCTTTGAGGAAAATTTCCAACTCTGCATCTTCGCCATCGAGTGTGGCACCCACCTTGACATCGGAGAACAGACGTTGACCCCACAGCCGATTTATGACGTTGGAGATGAAGCTACTGGGCAGATAAATCGAGTCGCCTGTCACCAAGCCTGCCGAAGATTTGATGCTGCCCTCATTGAGGTATTTCACCCCCTGAATGTGAATATCGCGTAGCCGATAGCGTTTCGGTGTGGAGGTGTTCAACATGGGTGCATCCTCTGCAAATGAGAAGTTGTTAACCGCAGTTGTATCGACCGATTCAATCTGTTGGGCGAGCAGATGTTCCGATCCCGACAGCAGACCTATTGCCGCGATCAGTAGTATCTTATGAAAATAGTTCATCTATTTTTAATCTTCAATATTTTACTTTACAAGTCCATATCGTCGGTTGCGCCGAGCGTATTGGTCGAGTGCTTTTCCAAAATCCTCCTCCGTGAAGTCGGGCCACAGCACCTCAGGGAAGTAGAGCTCTGTGTACGACGACTGCCAAAGCAAAAAATTGCTTAGACGGTGTTCTCCACTGGTGCGAATCAAAAAATCAGGGTCTGGTATCGCTGCCGTCCACAGGGCATCGCTGATGGTCTGCTCCGTGATAGCATCGGGTGCCAGTTCGCCCGCAGCCACTTGGCGCGCCAAAGCACGCACAGCGGTGGTTATTTCGTTGCGCGACGAGTAGTCCAGAGCCAGCACCAAAGTGAGCGTTTTGCCCCCTTTTGTGTCGCGTTCGGCTTGGTTGAGGTATTCTCGCACCTTGTCCGAAAAGCGACTTCGGTCGCCAATGACACGCACCTCCACCCCCTGCACCTTCAATTCGGGTGTTTCGTTGACCACACATTGACAGAAAAGCTCCATCAACGCCCCCACTTCTACCGCCGGACGACCCCAATTTTCTGTCGAAAAAGCGTAGAGTGTGAGGTATTTAACCCCGTGTTTTGCCGCTGCACGAATGGCTGCACGCACAGGCTCAACACCCTGTGCATGACCCTCATAACGTTCTTTGCCGTGCATCTCTGCCCAGCGTCCGTTGCCGTCCATGATGATTGCTACGTGTTGCGGTGTGTGGTTTTGTTCACTCATATAAGCCACAAATATAGGGAAATAAATTCAATTAGGAGTGTGATGTGGTTAAAGAACGGTTATTTTGCGGGTTTGGTACGTGTAACCTCCTTTTTTTTGTCTAATTTAACTGCGAATATCAATGCCCCACATCATTTTATTCCGCAACGTGTCGTAGAATGATATGTTGTGCGGAAGTGCCAGAAAAATAGCGTGATGCGATCGGCGGATGGTGAATGTAGCCTCCTCGCGGACAGAATAAATCCGGTCATCGAGTGTGACAAAAGCATCGGCTTGTCGTGCGCGAATCCGCATCGTAACCACGCTCGTGTCGGGAATCACCACGGGGCGCATCGTCAGGTTGTGCGGAGCCAAAGGCGAAACCACCAAACAGCCGCATTGGGGTGCAACCACAGGGCCACCTGCACTGAGCGAATAAGCGGTTGAACCGGTGGGGGTGCAGAGCAGTACCCCATCGCCGTGGTAGGTGGCAACCATCTGTTGATCCACGTAGGTTTCGACGGAAATCATGCCTGCGCCATGGCGTTGAATCGAGAATTCGTTGAGTGCCAAGACCGAATCGGGTTTCTCTGCGAAGTCGCCCTCCACTTCAATCATGGTGCGTGCTTCGGTGCGGATATTATTTGCCGCTATGTCGGCAAAAAGCTCATCGATACCCGTGGTTGGAGTGCTGGTCAGAAATCCCAAATGACCTGAGTTGATTCCCACAATCGGGATGGCTGCGCCGCGCAATCGGTGTGCCCCCTCAAGCAGTGTTCCGTCACCGCCGTAGCAGACCATGATGGTCTGGGCGGGTTGTTCGCCCACCTCTGCACCATAGGTGGCCGAGGCGGCAATAGTACGACCGGTGAGTGTCGCAACTTCGAGAGTAAACTCCTCATTGACGGCGTAATCGAAGCCGTGTCGGTCGATGGCGTCGAAAATTTGGCGAACATCATCGACTGAGTGTGGGGTGCGTGAACGTGAAAAAAGTATGATTTTCATCTGTGGGGTTGCGAAAAATTAACTATCTTTACATCGCAAATATAACGATTTTAAGTAACTTTATGACAAAGTTAAGTGTAAATGTCAACAAGATTGCCGTGGTGCGCAATTCGCGCGGAGGCAATATGCCCAATGTAGTGCGCACAGCGTGCGATATCGAACGTTTTGGTGCTGAGGGTATTACCGTGCACCCGCGTCCCGATGCACGCCATATTCGCTACGCGGATGTGCGCGATTTAAAGCAGATAATCACGACCGAATTCAATATCGAAGGCAATCCCATTCCGAGCTTTATCGACTTGGTGTGCGAGGTGCAACCTGCGCAGGTGACCCTTGTGCCCGATGCTCCCGATGCCATCACCTCGAACGCAGGGTGGGACACGGTGGCTCATCACGATTTTTTAACCGAGGTCACAGCTCGTTTTCACGCGTGTGGCATCCGGGTGTCGTTGTTTGTCGACCCACTGCCGGCGATGGTGGCAGGTGCCAAGGTGTGCGGCGCGGATCGCGTGGAGCTTTATACCGAGAGCTATGCGCGAGATTACAACACGGATCGTGCGGCAGCGATTGCACCCTATGTGGTGGCAGCCGAAGAGGCTCGTCGTCAGGGGCTTGGGCTGAATGCCGGACACGATTTGAACCTTGATAATTTGCACTATTTCGTGGAGTGCATTCCTTGGCTCGACGAGGTGTCGATTGGGCACGCGTTGATTTGCGATGCCCTCTATTTTGGACTTGAAAACACTGTCTCGCTCTATAAGAAATGTCTCAGGAAATAATCGCAGGTCCCCTGTCTAATCCTGTTTTTCGACAACTTTCGAAGATTGTTGATCGACAGGGTGTATCTGCATATGTGGTTGGTGGTTACGTCCGCGATTACTACCTTCGTCGCCCCTCGACCGATATTGATGTGGTGGTGGTGGGCAGTGGCATCGCGGTGGCTGAAGCTTTGGGTGCCGAGTTGCACGCGCGCGTTTCGGTCTTCAAGACTTTCGGTACGGCGATGGTTCGTTTGCGTGGAGGTATGGAGGTTGAATTTGTCGGAGCCCGACGTGAATCCTATGCCCCTGACTCGCGAAAACCGCAGGTGGAACAGGGGACATTGGATGATGATCAGCGTCGCAGAGACTTTACTATCAATGCAATGGCATGGTCGCTCAATGGTGACACCTTCGGCGAGTTGGTTGATCCGTTCTATGGAATGGACGATTTGGAGGAGTGCATCATCCGTACCCCTTGTGCACCCGACATTACCTTCTCCGATGATCCGCTGCGCATGATGCGTGCCGTGCGTTTCGCCACGCAGTTGGGCTTTGACATCGAGCCCGAAACCTTCGAGGCAATTTGTCGAAATAGTGAGCGTATCCGCATTGTTTCTGGTGAGCGCATTGCTGTGGAGCTGAACAAGATAATTCTATCTCCTCTTCCCTCCATTGGCTTCGAGTTGTTGGAGCTGACCGGACTTTTGGAACGTATATTTCCCGAAATGCACCGCCTGAAAGGGGTGGAGCGAGTAGGAAAACACGCTCATAAAGATAATTTTGTCCACACGCTCAAAGTGTTGGATAATGTGGCGAAACAGAGCGATGACTTGTGGTTGCGTTGGGCCGCGGTGCTACACGACATTGCTAAACCGCAGACCAAGGCGTATGATCCGAAGGTGGGATGGACGTTTCACGGTCATGAGGTGGCGGGATCGAAGATGATTCCTGCCATTTTCCGTAACCTCAAATTGCCGCTTAATGAGCATATGCGATTCATCCAAAAAATGGTCTTTCTGCACTTGCGCCCCATTATCCTCTCCGAGGAGATGGTGACCGATTCGGCTGTGCGGAGGCTGCTTTTTGAAGCGGGAGATGATGTGGAGAGCTTGATGATTCTTTGTTGTGCGGATATTACGTCGGGTATCGACTCCAAGGTGAAACGTTATATGGCTAATTTTGAGCTTGTTCGCTCGAAGATGAAGGATTTGGAGGAGCGCGACCGCATCCGTAATTTCCAACCTCCAATTTCGGGGGAGCTCATCATGCAAGTCTATGGTATTGCCCCCTGCCGCGAGGTGGGCGAGGTGAAAGAGGTGATTAAAAACGCAATCTTAGATGGTGAAATTCCAAATGATTACGATGCCGCCTATGCCCTGATGGAGCGTCTGGCTGCCGAACGTGGATTGACTAAAGCAAAGAAAATTTAAAAAATGAATTGGGTGGGACGGAGTTTTTCAAGCCCTCTCCCTCACAAAATAAAACAGGCGCGCTGGTCATTCCAACGCGCCTGTTCTATTTTTTTGCAAGAAGAATTATGCCTCTTCTTCCTCCTCTTCGACCTCTTTCATGTTGTGGTAGACGTTGGTCACATCCTCGTCCTCTTCGAGACGATCTACCAATTTTTCAATCGATTCACGACCCTCGGCATCCAACTCCTTCGTGTCGTTGGGCAGATAGACCGACTCACCCGATACAATTTCGAACTTGTTGTCATCGAGCCACTTCTGGATGTTGCCGAATGATTCGTAGGGGGCGTAAACGGTAATCCCATCCTCTTCGGGATAGAACTCATCTACACCTAAATCAATCATCTCCAACTCCAACATCTCGGCATCGGTTTCGGGCAGTGCGTGAAATTTGAAGACGCATTTGTGGTCGAACATGAACGCCACGCTGCTGCTGTTGCCCAATGTACCGCCGCACTTGTTGAAGTGCATACGTACGTTTGCCACCGTGCGGTTGGTATTGTCGGTTGCTGTTTCGACTAAGAAAGCGATTCCGCGGGGTCCATATCCCTCATAAATCACCTCCTTGTAGTCGGCAGCGTCCTTCTCCGTGGCACGTTTGATGGCACGCTCAACGTTCTCTTTGGGCATATTTTCAGCCTTCGAGTTTTGGATTAAGATGCGCAGACGGGTGTTGCCCACCACATCCGGACCGGCAGCGCGAACGGCGATTTCAATCTCCTTACCCAGTTTAGTGAATGTGCGAGCCATGTGCCCCCAGCGTTTCATCTTCCTTGCTTTGCGGTATTCAAAAGCTCTTCCCATAATGATTTTATCTTTTTGTTATTTTTTTCGTGCCACAAAATTATAAAATAAATTACAATTTGCAAAGCAAATGGATTTTTTCACCTTGCATCTTAAACAAAGAATATGCGGAAGATGTCTCCCGCATATTCTGTATGAAATAGATTATTAGCGATGGTCTCCGCGGAATATTCTTGGTGCGTGCAGCGGAACAAAATCGTGTGGTATGTTGCGTACTTCCATTTGGTGCTTCATTTGAGCGGACTTGGTGCGATTTTTCTCATCATATTTCACGAAATCCTCGTAGTTGTACACCCAATCCGCACCGTATGCCAACTTGTGAATGCGATAGTAAATCGACTGGCGAGAGGGGGCATTGAAGCCACCTACGTTGCTGACCATAATGCTGATATCGGTCGGACGCCATACACCTTTGGTATAGGTATTACCACCCTCATAGATGCCAACTTGGTTCTTGTAGCGTGCATCGTTAAGGAAGGTGCTCCACTTGATGGTTGCTGGGTCACTAGTCACATCGACGTTTTTCATCCAACCATATTTGCGATCGAGCATTTTGAGGTCGTCAATCTCCTTTTGGGGAATGCGTCCCTGTGAAGCGTAGGAGTACTCATCGGCAAGTTTTGAGAATCCATGACCGCCTGCCTCGTGTATGAGCAGTTGTCTGAACATCTCGTCGTCTGTACCGATTGGAAAGTATGCCAGTGAAGTGCCACGACCGTAGTCATTCTCAGGAACTTGGTAGTCCATGTTGCATGTGCCGGCATAAACTGCCTTGTTCATCATGATGATAACCAAGGTGTCGTAATATTTATTGTTAGTCATTCCCGGAACCTTGAAAGCATATTTTTCCACTTTATTTCCGTTACCGCCGACTTCAGTTCCCTCGCCAAACCAGCATGACAAAGCGGTTGAGCCGCCTTCTAAGTAGCCTTCGTTTCGAGAGACCACGTTCACGTAAGCAACGTTGAACAGGTTGCGGTAGGTTGTGTAAGGCTCCTCAGAGAAGAATGCTTCCATCGCCTTGCGCATCGTCTTTTCGTAAGTGCCATCCGTAATCTGTCGGTCGCTGAATGCGTCGCCCATCAGGACGATATTAATGCCACTGCCTTCGGTTGCTTTCTGCAACTCGACAACGGTGCCATCTTTTGAGAAATCCTTTGATTCGTAGTAAGTACCTTGAATTACAGTGACTTCGCAGCGGAGTTGGTTGTCGGTGAAGACGATTTTACCTTCACGGCGATTGCCATCAACAAAAGCAGCAATGCGGAAACGATGAGTTTTTGTTGCCATTGTACGTGATTCGGCACTCGCAGTTTCGATGGGGGTAATCCACTCCTGAAACTCTTTAGGAACCATGCAGCGATAGTCTACATTCGACTCCACTGTCACCGAAATTTCACCACCTTCAATAGGTGCGGTGTAGCTTTGTGTGGGGATATTGATTGTGCCTTGTGCCGCGCGTGACACATTAATTACCTTGGTCACTGTCTCCGTTTTGAGGGTAATTGTGGCTGTTTGGTCATTGCCAGTAGTGTTCGGTTTGGCGGTGACAACCATCTGTATATCACCTGCTGTGCCGCGTTTGGGGTTCGCGTCGCACCAGCCATCGGCAGCTTCAACGGTTGCTGTCCACGCTTCGTGGGCAACAAACTTTACGCGAGCCGAAGTCGCATCTCCTTCAAACTTGAGCTTCAGTGCTGCGTCGTTGATGGATATGCCTGTCGTGGGGTTGGGAGTGGTTTCGTCACTGCTGCATCCCACAAAAAGTGCACAAAGTGCACAAAGTACCAGTAATCTCTTCATAGGTATAAAAATAGTTTATTCTGCAAATATAGACATTCGATTTATCTTTTCAAAATATTGTAATAAATATTTAAAGATTCATCGCCCTTTTGTGTGGATTTGGGCAAATGCAATAGGCATTTTGAGATTATATTTGTATTTTTGCCGCGTAATAAAAAACAACGTCATGGAAATTAGAGGACATTTTGATCATTTCAATATCAATGTAACCGATTTGAATCGCAGTATAGCATTCTACGATAAGGCTTTAGGTTTACAGGAAGTGGAACGTAAACGCGCCGACGACGGAGCTTTCGAGTTGGTCTATCTGGGTGATGGACAGAGTGCGTTTCGGCTGGAGCTGACGTGGTTGCGCGACCACGAGGGTGCGTATGAGTTGGGCGAGAACGAGTCGCACCTCTGTTTGCGTGTGGAGGGTGATTACGATCAGGTGCGTGCAGCGCACCGCCAGATGGGTTGTATTTGTTACGAAAACCAAGCGATGGGACTCTACTTTATTTGTGATCCCGATGATTATTGGATTGAAATTTTACCTGTGAAAAAATAATACTTTATAATATGGAACCGATACAACAAGATGTGGAGCAGGCGACGAAGGTGTTGCTCGAGGGAGGTCTGATTCTTTATCCCACGGATACCGTGTGGGGCATAGGTTGCGATGCGACAAATGCCGAAGCGGTGGACAAAATATATAAACTCAAGCGTAGCGAGAATAAAAAATCAATGTTGGTGCTTTGTGCCTCGGCAGACATGATTGTGCGCTATGTGAACAAAGCACCCAGTATTGCTTTTGAGGTGATGGAGCTGTCAACCAAGCCATTGACCCTGATTCTTCCGGGGGCAACCGGACTTGCTGCCAATCTGATTCCCGAAGAGCGTACGCTTGGTGTGCGGGTTGCCGATCATGAATTTTGCAGCCGACTGTTGCGTGCCTTTGGTCGCCCCGTGGTCTCCACCTCCGCCAATATTTCGGGTGATCCGGCTGCTGTGTCACTTGCCGATGTGTCGCGTGAGATTGTGGAGGGTGTCGATTTTGTGGTCAACCCTCGTTTTGAGGGCAAGCCCACCAAACAACCCTCATCCATTATCGCCTTTACCGAAGATGGAAGTGTGAAAATTATTCGCGAATAGACGATGGCACGCATATTAACTACTTCGATTCAAAAGCGATTTTCGGATATCGACTCCTTCCAACACGTAAATAACGTCTCTCAGCAGATGTATTTCGATGTGGGGAAGATGGACTATTATGACAAGGTGTTGGGCGATGAGGTGTTGTTGGGGCGTGTGCGCATCATTACGGTCGCCACGTCGAACTCCTATATTCAACAGATACACTTCACTGATACGCCGTACGTTACAACTACTTGCGAAAAAGTGGGCACTAAAAGCATGAATCTTTTGCAGCGTATTTTTTGTGGCGAAACGGTTTGCAGCGAGAGTCGTTCGGTCATGGTTGCTTTCGATTTTGAAGCGCAGCAGGCAATCCCAGTGCCGGAGGGGTGGCGCGAGCGGATGCTCCGTGACTAAAGCCTACGGCAACCAACACAATGCCTGCGAAAATCAACACTGTTGCGATTAAATTTGCGCGGTCGAACTGCGCCTGTCCGCGCACGAGAGCCAAGATGCCCGCAATCACGGGTTGTATGTAGCGGTAGAGTGCGGTGTGCACCGAGGTGAGTTTTTCGGTGCCTCGATAGAGCAGGTACATGGGCAGCACCGTGCCAAAAATCAAAATGTAACCCAACTCCGCCTGTGCGAAGAGGGGCAGTCGCAGAAATGCGGTATGGTCGACATACCTCCAGAAAAATGGAGCTGTGATTGCCAGACCTATAATATAGTACCACCCCATGACGACTAATGTGCCCAGCCGTTCGAGTTGTGGTTTGATGATGACGGTGTTGACAGCAATAGCAATTACAGCGCATAGCACCAGTGCATTACCGTATGCCTCACTACCATGAGTTAGTATAAATCCTTTGTCGAAAATCAACATCCCTGCCCCTGCAAGTGCGCAGATAACGCCCAAAAATCGTATTATTTTTATCTTCTGATGTTGGAGGATATAGGCGGCAATAAGTGTGAAGGCAGGTCCGAGTGTGGTGATGGTCGCTGCGTCGATGGGCGAGGTGTAGGACGACCCCCACAGCAGAAGGTACATCCAGCCGTAGACGATGAGTAGCGTGACGATGACAATGGTGCCGAAATCGTGCCATGTAATGCGGTACGATTGTTTCGAGAAGAGGGCGAAGGGGATGAAGAATAGGGCAGCAGATGCCACTTGGAGCATGAAAATCTGTTCGAAATCGAGGTAGTTTCGCGTCAGCGAGACATAGAACGAAAAATTCGCGCCAAAGAACAGATTGGCGAATACAAGATCCAGATTATAACGCAGTTTGCCCATATTGGGCATCTGTGGCAAGTATTGTGCAAAAAACGATTTTCGTCAGTCGGGTCTGCGAAAACATCACAAAAATTTGTTCTGCTCTATTCTGCCATGCTCTGTTCCGCGCCTCTATTTCAGCAACGATTCGAGAATCTGAATGGCATTCAGAGCTGCGCCCTTACGAATTTGATCACTCACACACCAGAATGTCAGCCCGTTAGCGCAAGTGATGTCCTTGCGGATGCGACCTACGAAAACAGGGTCTTTGTCTGCCAGAAAAAGCGGCATTGGATAGACTTTATTTGCCGGATCATCCATCACCACCACCCCCTCGGCTTTGGTGAAGGCATCGCGCGCCTCGACAGTCGAGATGGGACGTTCGGTCTCCAGCCAGATGCTCTCGGAGTGGGCACGCATGACCGGCACTCGGACACACATTGCAGAAACTTCGATGTCGGAATGCATGATTTTGCGCGTCTCGTGGTACATTTTCATCTCCTCTTTGGTGTAGTCGTTGTCTGTGAAGAGGTCGATATGGGGAATTACATTATAAGCTAATTGATAGGCAAATTTATTGACTGTTACAGGCTTGCCTGCTACTAATTCTTCATTTTCTTGCACCAGTTCTGCCATTGCTGAGGCTCCAGCACCACTTGCCGACTGATAAGTCGCCACGTGCACGCGACGGATGTGCGATAGGTTGTCGATGGCTTTCAGCGCAACGACCATCTGAATGGTGGTGCAGTTGGGGTTGGCAATAATCCGGCGAGGTGCGTGTCGTGCGTCTTCGGCATTGACCTCAGGGACAACTAAAGGCACGTCGGCATCCATACGAAAAGCACTCGAATTGTCAATCATCACAGTCCCGTGACGCGTGATGGTCTCGGCAAATTCGCGCGAAGTACCAGCTCCTGCCGAGGTCAAGGCGAAGTCTACACCGCGAAAGTCATCGTTGTGTTGCAATAATTTCACTGTAATTTCCTGACCGCGAAATTTATAGACCCGTCCTGCACTGCGCTCCGAACCAAAAAGCACCAATTCATCTATGGGCAGCGAACGCTCCTCTAAAATTCTCAGAAATTCTTGACCGACAGCTCCGCTGACGCCCACAATCGCAATTTTCATCTTATTGTATTTTTGTTAATCAAAAAAAGCATCGTCATTATCAATTCCCGTCTCTGTGGCGCGTTCACCGTAGACATTTGCGTCGTCGCAGTTGTAGTGCGGCATTTGTGCCGGACGAATAAACTGGTCACTCTTGCTGATGCCCAATCCGCCATCGGTGTAGACTTTCGAGAGGAAATCCCCCACAATAGGTAGTGCCACCACGCCACCTTCGCCGCGTGATTGCAGGTGCACTTGTTGATCCTCGCCACCAGCCCATGCACCCATCACCAACTTGGGGGTCACGCACATGAACCACGCGTCGCGGTTTTTATTTGATGTGCCAGTCTTGCCGCCAACTTCCACGCCACTTAGTCCATACATCCAGTTCAAACGTCCTGCCGTGCCCGAACGCACCACGCCTTGGAGCATGGTGAGCATGGTGTAGGCAGTGCCTTCGCTGATGGCATCTTGCGACTGTGGAATGAAGCTGGCAATCACGTTGCCCTGACGGTCTTCGATGCGAGTGACAAAGATTGGATCGTGGTGCACACCTTCGTTGACAAAGGTGGAAAAGGCACTTACCATCTCGTAGACATTCGATTCAGAGGTGCCTAAACAGAGTGCCGGCACGGGATCTATGTAACTGCGAATGCCCATGTTGTGGATGAAATCAGCAACTGCCGCAGGCTGCTTTGCCTGTTTCATAATCCATGCCGAGTAGTTGTTACGGCTGCGTGCCAAACCCCAGCTTAAGGGGTGTAATTCGCCCCCTTGTGCCACAGCTCCCGCCTCTTTGGGCGACCATGCGTTGCCGTTGGAGGTCTCGATGGTTACGGGTAGGTTGGGAACCATGGTGCAGGGACTCATGCCTAAGTGGTCGATGGCAAAGGTGTAGACAAAGGGCTTGATGGTTGAACCAATCTGCCGCTTGCCCTGCTTTGCCATATCGTATTTGAAGTAGCGGAAGTTTGGTCCACCCACGTATGCTTTGACGTATCCCGTGCGGGGATCCATCGCCACAAACGAGGCGCGCATAATCCGTTTATGGTGCAAAATCGAGTCGCGCGGAGTCATCACGGTGTCGCGTTCGCCCTTGTAGGTGAATATTTTCATGGCTACTTGGCGATTGAATGATGCCTCAATCTCCTGTTTGTCGATACCTGCTGCCCGCATCTCGCGGTAGCGATCCGACGAGCGAATAGCTCGTTCGATGAGCTGTTCGCGTTCCGCGTCCGTCATGTCGAGAAATAGCACTTTTGTACGACTGTACTGTGCATCCATCTGGGGTTGAATCACCGTTGCCATCTGTTTTTGCACCGCTTGTTCGGCGTAGGTTTGCATTGTGGAGTTGAGGGTGGTGTAAATTTTCAATCCATCGCGATAGATATTATAGGGTGTGCCGTCGGCCTTTTGATTTTTGAGACACCAGCCGTAAATCGGATTGGTGTCATACTCCTTGATAGCTTGTTCGTAGTCCCAGTCGTTGCCAAATTGGCGGCGGGTGGGTCGCTCGGCACTCATCACCAAGCGGAGCATCTCGCGAAAATAGGTTGCCGAGCCCTCGTTGTGCGATACGGGTTTGAAATTCAGTACAATAGGGAGCACACTCAACGAGTCGCGTTGGTGACGGTTGATTGCCCCAGCCTCCTTCATGCGCGCTAAGACCAAGTTGCGGCGCACGAGTGCATTGTCGGGATTGCGCACGGGCGAGTAGCGCGTTGGGGCGTTGACCACACCCACCAGCATGGCTGCCTCTTGCAAATTGAGCTCCTTGGGCTCCTTGTTGAAAAACGTGTGGGCGGCCGATTTGATGCCATAAGCATTCGATCCGAACTCCACCGTGTTGAGATACATGGTGGCAATTTCCTCTTTGGTGTAGTTATATTCGAGTTTGAGAGCTGTAATCCACTCCTTGAGTTTCGAGAGCACCAACATTCCCTTGCGTGTGATGGTGGCGCGATTACGTACCGTATCGCGCGGGAAGAGGTTCTTAGCCAACTGCTGTGTGATGGTTGAGCCGCCACCCTGCGATGAGTTGTGCATGGCGATTGTCTTCACACCTACGCGCACCAGCGAGGGGATATCAATTCCTGCGTGGTTGCGGAAGCGGGCATCTTCGGTCGAGATGAGGGCAGCCACGACGGGGGGCACTTCGTGTCCATCGAGCGAGATGTGGAGTGTCGAATCTTCAGGGAAGAGTTCGGCATACTGCATATAGGAGCGGTTCTGCACATAGTATGTGCCAATCACCTGTCCATCCTCGGAGTAGATTTCGGTGGCGAGATTGCTCTTTGGGTTCTCCAATTCGTCGAACGAGGGGAGCCGACCGAAGAGCCCAAGCAGGGTGAGTAGCAGTAGAAAAAGCAGCAACCCAATGGGTGCAAAGACGACAATCCAAATCCAGTGGATGGTTTTGGGTGTTATATGTTTCTCAATGTTTGGTGTCATGGAACTAAATTTTGTACAAAAATACGAAATAAAATCCAATTTGTTAAAAAGGAAGTCCGAAACCGACTGTAAACCACACACCGCTGTTGCTGGGCTTGTAGATAGAGAGCTTGATGCTTGATGTGGCGGAGGCAGGTTGGCGAAGGACGTTCAAATCGAAAATTACATCCCCACCATAAGACCAGAGTCGTCGCCAGCGATCATGTGACCCGCTTTGAAATCGGAATTGGGCGTAGTCACCGCCCAAATTCAAACGAATACGCTTGATGTAGAGCAGCGAAGGGATACCTCCTTCGGGGTAGCATAACGGGAATTGGTAGTCCATGGAGACCGCTGTGTAACGATCGCTGCGAATGTCGGATGCGCTCATGCCTCGCGGGAGCAGCCGGGTCGATTTGTAGCTTAAGAACGATTGTCCGGAGCGGAATTTATAGCCTCCGATGGATGTTTGGTAGGTCGCTGCAATCATCAGTGAGTTGTGGGCGAAAAATCCGGGTGTATAGATGCGTCCGTAGAGCGAAATCAGGTCGCTGAAGTGACTATTGGTGGGGTTGAAGGCGTAGCTGACACTGGCGGTGTAGCCCCACGGAGAGATGAAATCGCGATGTGCCAGACGCACCATATCTGAGAATCCAACCCCGAACGTCATCTTGTGCAGCCCTTTGCTGAAGCCGACGTGTTCGATATTGGTAATCGAACCACTCTCCTTGTCAAACTCCAACTGGTTGAGCTTGGCGACCAAGCCATTCGAGAAATTCCAACCCGCCGAGAGCGAAAGTTGGCGCGTGTGGTAGCCCCGTTGGAAGTAGAGCGGCAAGGTGGCAGTCGCCCCGATGGAGTAGTAGCGGTCGGGGTCGGGTCGCCCTTGGTAGGTGTTGACCCCCGTCTGGGGATTGGTCTGCATAATCGAGTAAATCATTTGATTGCCGCCATATGCGCCGTCGAGGTCGAGGTGAACACCTAAACCGAAGTAACGTAGGGCAGCGCGCACAAGTGACCCCTCGTTTTTGCTCCAGCCGTAGGAGGCAAAGCCCTCGGCGTTCGAGAGGAGGTTTTGCGAGAGAAGTGTCACTCCAAGGTTCAGTGCCACATTGTGTTCGTCGACTAAATCAAAAGGGTTGAATGCTACGGGCATCCAGCTATGGAACTTCACCAGCGAGGGGAATTTACGATAGCGGCGCGTGCGATGTGTGGCGTGCTGTGCAACGGAATCGACGGCCGAGAAGCTCACCGTATCGAGATTTACCACATCCCATTTTGGACGGGGTGGATTCATCACATTTTGCGGCAGCTGTGCAGGTGTCACCACCTCAGCATAGCTGCTCTCTGCCTGTCGCGCTACGTGGTAACCATGGCGGTCATAAGTGGTCATCAACACCGTGCCGGTGGCGGGTGCAGGGGCGAATGAGCCGTAGGTTGAGGTCGAAATGCGGCATTCGCGTCCGGTGCGCAGGTCGAAGCTGTGCACCTCATCACGCCCGGAGGCAATCGAGCCGAAGTAGAGCTTGCCCCCTTTGGCGCGTAGGTCGCTCAGGGTGATGTAGGCACCCTTGCGCAGAGGTTGAATCCCCTCTTTATCCACGCGTCCGAGCCACATACCCGAATTGTCGGTCATCAGGAGGTAGAGTGCGTCGGTCAGATCATCCCACGCCATGCCGTGAATCTCGGCGTGAGGCGGTGCTGCGCAGCGCGAGCCATCGGGTAGTACCACGACATAGAGCCCTTCGGGTTGGTACTCGACCCATGCGGGGAGGCTGTCGCGCACCACCACCGGGTAGAGCGCATTGCGCATTGCGCGATAGGTGTGTGGGCGTCCGTCGCGTAAATCCATGTAGCATAGTTGCGAGTTGACTCGTTGTTCGAAGAGCAGCGAGCGGCGATATTCCGTCCACCAAACGCGACCACCACCCACTACGGGACGGGTTGAAAGAGCCCCTGTGTAGCAAATTGTCTGTTCGGCTTGGGTGCGGGTGTTGAGCTGCACAAAGCGCGACGGACGATCGTAATCGCTCTTGACCACCAACACCGTTGTGTCGCTCAGCGACAGAGGCGAGGAGTAGGTGGTGTAGTTCTTTGCGGGGAGCGTGGTCAGCGGCTCGGAGCTGTCGACCGTGGCAGGCAACGCGCGCCAAAAGGTGGATAGATTATGAAACGTATCGAGAAAAAGCTGCTTCTCGTTGGTCTTATAAAATTTCTTGAGTGCTACGGTATTCGGGAGAATCCAATAGGGGTTCCGGACGCTGTACCACGCCACTTTATCCCAGATATTCTCACCAAAATGGTCGTACGTGTAGGAGCAAATCTGATAACCCAATTGATAATGGTCGGGAACCATATCGCGATACGAGCCGCAGAACCACTTATCAATATTGCGCCGCTCTTGCGATAAATCGCTCATGGCGCGATATTCGAGTGAGAAACGGGGCTGAAGTCCTCGTCCGAACGACGACATTGCTGTTTCGGACATCACCGCATCTCCCTCGATGGTCCAGATGGGCAGGTAGAGCAGTCCGAGTGTGGAACCTTGCTGACCGAGGAACCAACTGGCTACGCGTATCACCCCGCGATTGAGGTTGTTGTACTGCACAGCGTGGCGGTATTCGTGCGCCACAAGTTGCTTGAGCCACGGCATGGAGTAACTGTCGACGGCGGGTGAGGTGAGAAATTCGATGCGTTTTGGCAGCCAGATGACCAGTCCGTTCGACTGGAAATTTTCGGGGTGCATCACAAATGGAATTTGCATCGGTCCGTGGCGGAAGCCGTAGCCAATATCGGGTTTCACGGTTTCGATGTAGAAAAGCGTGCGCCGTGCCACATCCGAAATCGTGTCGGGATAGATGATTCGCACGTCGGGGGTGCGTAGCTCGTTCCAACGCAGCGAAGCCGCGTCGGAACCCCATGTATAGTACTGAGCTGTTGCGCGCTCCGCAAAGCAGAGTACCAACAAAATCGGCAGAATATGGAGGATTTTACGCAGCATCATCGCGCTTATGCGCCTGCTTTTTTACAGCGATAATCTGCTTTGGTGAGTATTTCAATGACACGGTCGCGGTGGTCTCCTTGGATGATAATTTCGCCCTGCTTTGCCGCTCCACCCACACCGCATCGGGTTTTGAGTAGGCGCGCCAGCTCCTCTAAATCACTCTCTGTACCGATGAATCCCTTCACCAAGGTCACAACGCGTCCTGCCCGCTGTTTGCGGTCGAGCCACACGCGCAAATCCTGCTGTGCGGGGGGTAGGGTAGTGGCATTGGAACCCTTGTCTGCATCGTATTTGAAGTCAGGGTCGGTCGAATAGACCATGCCCAACCGCGATTTCCAATCGTTCTCCATGGCTTTTTTGTTCGAAAATGAGTTTAAAACGTCGTTTCAGACGAAATATATTGCGCAAAAATAATAAAATTATTATCTTTGAAACAATTATGGCACGTACAATCGTAGAAAGACTGCGAAATATTAACCCTTTTTCGCACAATGCGCCGCCTGAGGAGCTGCCGCAGCCGTTGCCTGCCGACCCTTCGATGCGCTTGGTGCGAGTTTTTGTCGAGGGATACGATGATGTGGCTTTCTGGCGCGGCATCTTCGACCATTTTCGTAATCCTTACCTGCGTTTCGAAATTTCAGTGCCCAATCGCGCCGATTTGCCAAAAGGTAAAAAGGTGTTGATGAGCATGATTCCCAACTCGTCGGTGGAGTTGTTGCTCTGTGTCGATTCCGATTTTGACTATCTCTTCGGCAACCATACCGAGCAGTCGCGCGAGGTTAATCAGGCGCGTTATATGTTCCATACCTATGCCTACGCAACCGAAAATTACCTCTGTTACGCCCCTTCGCTCCACAATGTCTGCGTCAAGGCGACCAAGAACGATACGCGCATCTTCGATTTCGTTACCTTCATGTCGGAATATTCGCGCATTATCTATCCCATATTTCTCTGGTATGCCTACTCCGCATTCCGCTCTTCGGAGGCGGTCTTCACCCTGATTGACTTCAAAGCTTCGGTGCGCCTCGGTTTTCTGGATATTGCTGACAATGGAGCCAAGACTCTTGCTTGGTTGCGGCGTAATATTGCCAAGCGCGAGGAGATGCTTCGCACGCACCATCCCTACATGGTAAAACCGATGGCGGAGTTCGAGGCGAAGCTCCGTGAGCGTGGTGTGACCCCCGAAACCACCTATTTATATATGCAAGGGCACACACTCATGGATTGCGTGGTGCTGGTGATGCTCAATGCCGTTTGCGAGAAGTTGCGCCAGATGTCCATGGCGAAAATCAGTGGCTCGACCAAGGAGGGAACTGCACTTAAAAATGAGATGTCGAACTACACTAATTCGCTACGTTCAATCCGCGATGTGCTGCTTGATAACGAGAATTACACCAGTTGCCCGCTCTACAAACGGCTCTATCGCGATATAGGCAAATACCTGATTCGCACAATCTTGGAGATGAAGAAACGGGGCGAGATTCCCAATGACTCAGTGCTTTCAATCATCCACAAACTCCGACAAGAAGAGTAGAAAAGTTACAGCAGCGACACCACCTCTTGCGGGCTATCGACAAGGTGGTCGGCACCGCTTTCGATGAGTTCAATGCGGTCGCGAAATCCCCATGTGCAGCCCACGCTGCGCACGCCTGCTGCACGCGCTGTCTGCATATCTATGCCCGAATCTCCGATGTAGAGTGCCTCGGCAGCCTGTGTGCCGGTGGTGCGCAGAATCTCCTCGACAATAGCCGGGTCGGGCTTCAACGCAACACCCTCACGTTGTCCCAAGATGGCGGTAAATTCTGTGGAGGGGAAGAATCGATGGATTAATTTTTCGGTGCCTGCTTGGAATTTATTCGATGCCACCGCCACGCTTATGCCCCGTGCGGAGAGTGCTTCGAGCAGCTCGATGATGCCTTCATAGGGCTTGGTGTAGGTGTCGATGTGGGCGGTGTAATGCTTTACAAAATCCTGACGCACAGCAGCTACGGTGTAGGATGTTCGTAGAGGTTCGGGCAGTGCCCGCTCCACAAGTCGCAGGATGCCATTGCCCACAAAACTGCAATACTCCTCGTAGGAGTGTTGCGGCAATCCACGCACGGCAAGTACCGAATTGCAACTAACAGCCAAGTCCCCAATTGTGTTGAGTAGTGTGCCGTCGAGGTCGAAAATTACGAGTTTGGTCATCCGTGTGGCGAGGTGCTACTCTTCTTTTTGACCAAAAGGATATTGGTGGTCGTGCACATCATCGAAACGCAACCCCTTTTCGTAGGTACGCATTGCGCGACGGCTCATGCCCATGGCCGAGAAACCACCATCGTGATAGAGATTCTGCATTGTCACCTTGCGGGTGAAGTCGGAGAAGAGCGTCAACACATAGTCGGCGCAATCGACTGCGGAGGCGTTGCCCAGTGGAGACATATTTTCGGCAAACTCCATCAAGTCACCCATGCCTAACACCCCTTTGCCTGCGGTGGTGGGGGTGGGTGATTGCGATACGGTGTTGATACGCACGTGGTTTTCGCGTCCGTAAATGTAGCCGAAGCTGCGAGCAATGGACTCCAGCAGTGCCTTGGCATCTGCCATATCGTTGTAGCCGTAGAGGGTGCGTTGAGCGGCGATGTAGGACAATGCCACAATCGAACCCCACTCGTTGAGGGCATCTTTCTGATGCACCACTTGGATGGCTTTGTGGAACGAGACGGCGGAAATATCGAGCGTTTTGGCAAAATAATCGTAATCCAAGTCGTCGTAGGTGCGTCCCTTGCGGACGTTGGGCGACATACCAATTGAGTGGAGCATGAAATCGAACTTACCGCCGAAGTGCTCCATCGTCTTATCGACGAGGTTCTCCAAATCGGGAACACTGGTGGCATCGGCCGGAACAACAATGGTTTTGCACTTTGTGGCTAATTCGCCAATAGTACCCATGCGGATGGAGACTTCGGTGTTGGTCAGGACAATTTCCGCCCCCTCTTCCACGGCGCGCTCCGCCACTTTCCATGCAATCGACTGCTCGTTCAGAGCTCCGAATATAAGACCTTTTTTGCCTTTAAGAAGATTTGATGCCATATCGTTTTATATTTAAAATCGGTTTAAAAATTTGGACAAAAGTAACAAAAATATTTTACTTTACCCCCTCTTGTCCGAAGGGAGAGTTGAACAAAGATAGAAAATAATTTCATATATCAGTCTCTTACACCTATTTATTCACTTATTTGTCGTACCTTTGCCCAGACTAATAGATAAATATGACCGAAACACAAGATTTCAGTGCCTTAGGACTGTCTGAGCAGATGCTCGCAGCTGTCAAGGCCAAAGGGTTCGAAACACCCACTGCCATTCAGGCACTCACTATCCCTTGCCTACTTCAAAAAAGTAATGATATCATCGCGCAATCGCAGACCGGAACGGGCAAAACCGCTGCTTATGGATTGCCGATTCTGCAATCACTCACACCCGGAGCCGGAGGTGTGCAGTCGATTATCCTTGTTCCGACGCGCGAATTGGCGATTCAGTCCTCGGAAGAGTTAATCTCTTACAACCATGATCGCCACTTATCGGTGACTGCCATTTATGGCGGTGCTTCGATGAGCGAGCAATTGCGCCGTCTTTCGCGCGGTGTGGACATCGTTGTCGGTACCCCCGGACGTGTGCTTGACCACATTCGTCGCGGTACATTGCGCCTTGAAAAGGTGAAATTTTTGGTGCTTGATGAGGCGGATGAGATGCTCAACATGGGCTTCGTGGAGGATGTGGAAGAGATTATGAGCCACACCCCCGAGGAGCGTCGCGTGATGCTCTTCTCTGCTACTATGCCCGAACGTATCGTCCGTTTGTCGCGTACTTATATGCGCAATACGGAGATTCTTCGCGTGGAAAACAAACAACTTTCTGCCGATTTGACAGAGCAGATCTATTTTGAGGTGCGCGAGGGCGATAAATTCGATGCCCTGACCCGTATCATCGACGTGGAGCCCGACTTCTATGGCATTGTCTTCATGCGTACGAAAATCGCAGTGGACGAGGTGGTTGTCAAACTCACCGAACGTGGTTATACCGCTGAAGCTCTCCATGGTGACGTGGGACAGGTGCAGCGCGAGAAGATTCTTCGTAAATTTAAAAACAAAGCTTCGAATATTTTGGTTGCTACCGACGTGGCAGCGCGAGGTATCGACATCGAGAACCTCACACACGTAATTAACTACTCCCTGCCGCAGGATTCCGACAGCTACGTACACCGCATCGGTCGTACGGGTCGTGCCGGAAACCAAGGTACGGCGATTACCTTTATTTCACCCTCCGAATTTCGTAAATTCAGCCACCTGATGCAGGACATCAAGGCGGATGTGAAGAAAGAGACACTGCCTTCACCCCAAGATATTGTGGCGATGAAGCGTGCCAAAATCCGTGAGGATATCAAGGAGATTGTCAGCTCGGAGACCTATGGCGAATATGCCGAGATTACACAGGAATTGCTGAATGACTATGCACCAGAGGTGGCTCTGAGTGCCCTGCTGCGATTGGCTTTCCGCAGCGAACTCGACCAGACCAACTATCCTGAGATTCGTTCGTTCTCGGTTGACCGTAAGGGTACAGCGCGTCTGTTCCTTGGTTTGGGTCGTCGCGAGGGCTATACGGCTCGCAAGATTGTCGATATGCTGAAATTCAAATGCGGCTTGCGCGACAAGCACATTGATGATATGAAAATTTTCGACGACTACACCTTTGTCAGCGTCCCCTTCAGTGAGGCGGAAAACGTGGTTCGTAAACTCAATGGTCGCGGTCAACGCCCCATTGCTGAGATTGCGCGTCCCGATGGTGAAGTTAAAGAACAGACAGAAGAACGTGCACCTCGTGCACCCCGTGCAGAGCATTCAGACCGCCCCGCACGCTCATACGACCGTTCGGATCGCCCTGCCCGTTCATACGACCGCTCAGACCGCTCAGACCGTCCCGCCCGTTCGTACGACCGTCTGGAGCGTCCAGCACGTCCGATTCGTTCGCGTGCAGCGG
Organism: Alistipes sp.; assembly: GCA_036652255.1. Lineage (GTDB taxonomy): Bacteria > Bacteroidota > Bacteroidia > Bacteroidales > Rikenellaceae > Alistipes. Next base: position 40,397 of record JAVVWE010000015.1, read on the forward strand.
TAGATGAGGCTGCATTTGATGCGCCAAAGAGTAAGCTCCGCAAAGCCGCAGGCGATGTCCCGATGCCTGATTTCAGTAAGACTCCCAATGAAGGTTTCGACTGGTCGGCGTTCGCGAAATACGACGAGAGTGACAAGAGCGGTGGCGAAGATAGAGCACCACGCAAAGAGACCAAAAGTGTGCGTAAAAGCCCGAAGCGAATCGTGACAGGCTTCAAAAAACGGACGAAATAATCCACTGATACTTGATTAAGAACAGCACACTCGAAGCTCTGAGTGTGCTGTTCTTTTGTTTCTCAACTTTGCCCCTAATCGCATGGTGCGGTTGGCGGCATTTGTCTGTTTAATGATGCGCAAACGTAGATTGGCTGTGGCGAATATTTGATGGCGAAGATAGCGAGGAGAAAAATTTGCGACGATGCGTGAAATTTACGGTCAAATCTTTTGCTCGCAACGATAAGACTTGTATCTTTGTCACCGTTCCGCGCAAACGGAGCACGAAGGAGAGATGCAGGAGCGGTTGAACTGGCCCGCCTGGAAAGCGAGTAAACCTCTAAAGGGTTTCAAGGGTTCGAATCCCTTTCTCTCCGCAAACAAGCTTGACAATCAAGCAATTACAAAGGTTACACGCAAAATTACACGCAATAATGTAGTTTTGCGTGTTTTCTTTTGCCCTTTCTCAACCTCTACAAAACAACGATACCACCCCGCAAAGAGTGATACCGTTAAATTATATGAATTTATTTTCATTATCTTTGCATTGCAGGGCTTCGGATAACGAAGTGAAGAGGGCGACACATATCTTAGGGTGCAGCCCTCTTTCCATTTATCGCGTGCAGGATTAAACACCCTTACTGTGTATGATTTTTCGTATACTGCGCTCTATAATGTAATATAAAAATTAGCAAATACACACTGGAGTCATTTAAGCTTAGTTAGTTGCAGCGGTTTTTGTTGTGCAGTATATTGGACGGGGTTATTCATAGTCGTTATCTTTGTAAAACGTGTTCGTTATCATTTCGACGCGCATAATCTCCGATAGGTCGTACGCCACACTGTTTAGGTCACTGTCGATACTCAAATAATTTTTCTGAATAGAGTCTTCAAGGTCTTTGTTGGTCGTGTAGAACGCCCTGAGTTTGCAGTTAACATCTTTAAGTTGTGCCATGCAGTCGAGCAGCACGGGCGAGACAATACCCCCCCCCGCAAGTTGCGAGGTTTGAGAAGTTGAATTACTACCTAAAGTAGCGGTTTGATTAGTTTTCATAGTTTAAGTATTAGTAGATTGTTATTAAATTCTCAATTTTGAAAGAGCGAAACCCGCCCGCCTCAACATCAAAGTATC
>JAVVWE010000016.1:0-41328 GCA_036652255.1 Alistipes sp.
TGACCAATAAACGAAAACCACCCCGATTTTATCTACTATTTTGACCAATAAGCCCGATTTGCCCACAATCCGCCCACTATTACAAAAAAAGCCATCTATCACAGAGATAGACAGCTTTCGTTTGTGCAAACAACACCGCACCGTGTTGAGACAACAACGAGGGGGCGGGGTGAATTTTATCGGGTCTTTATCTATTTCCTTTTGAGCAATTGTGGGTTTTACAAAGCATCTCACAGTTTTCAATAGACGTGATACCACCTTTACTCCATGCCGTTACATGGTCAGCATCCATCTCTGATAGTTTCCATATCTTATTTTTGGTTGACTCGTGACCTAAAGCGCAGTGATGAACATGATTTATAGCTCTCTCTATTTATTGTTTTATAAATGGATTTACTCTAATTATTCTTCTATTAAACCAACAACCCAATTAATCCACGAAATAACAGTAGATGCACGCCGTTCAAAAGTTGAATCAGACTTTATATTATATAAATTTGATTCTTTCATGATTGGAACAACTTCTGCTTTTGATGGCACTTCCGCTTTTTTCAGATACAAATCTAGTGTTTTTCTGAATACTTTATGTTTTAGTATTATTTCCGCAAATTTCAACTGTCGTAATTGCATATGCAAATCAAATAGGGTTCTACCATTTTTTGTTAGCACATAAAAGATGTTATCATCTCTACTATTAATCTTAGATATAAGTTCTAAATAAATTGCTGCATTGGTATAATAATCTATCTGTCTACCATCAAAAGAGTCTTTATCTGTAAAGTCATAGTTAGAACCTAAATCCTCTTTTGAAATTACTTTATCTTTTTCACTATTTATAATTTCACAGAGATTTATTACGCGCGCAAAAGAATCGGCTTGAGGAAAAGGAACAGTAGTGGGCTCATCTATTATGGCCGTTTTAGCAACTAATTCCTCTATCGTTTGCAGATTTACGACTATTGACGCAGTATCCTTGATTCTGTATTTTTTTTCTTTTACAAGTCTTAGTGAATTATAAAAATTAGCATCCTCAAATTTGTATTCACGTAAATAAAAAATCCCATTTGTATAGGTTAAAAACAAAGTTCTTACAGACTTGATTACCTTGCCATTCCATAAACGGTATGGATAATACAATTGGCGTACAAGGAAATCTTTTGAGATGCTATTCTTAGCCTCAATCAAATTTAAAGAATTGAGTCCTTCATATCCTCCGTCGATCTCTATCTGAGAGTTGCTCACACCCACCTTTAAACGTTCTTCTTTGGCACCATTTGAGGAAGAAATAGTAAAATCAAACGTTTGAGAACTCATACGACCGCTTACAGTTGGCATCAATTCCTCATCCTCTGTGAAATCACGAATAATTCCAGATACATATGCACAGTTGATAGCCATGGCTTCACTAGTTATGTTATCATAATCCAAACTCTCTATATGTTGAGGGCGTTCTATATCAACAACATTCAGCGTATAATTATCCTCAAATCTACAAAAGGTATCAATAGGCGCAATAATATACTCACCGCGTGAAATAGGGAGTATCGATAGATTTTCTTGCACAAATAATTTTGGTAACTGGAAGCTATGATCAAATTTCGTCATTAAACGAGCTTCCCTGAATTCATTTATCTGTTCTGAAGCTATAGTAAATATACCTTTAGAACTAATTTGCTTTAGAATATCGTATTTCCCGAATAGACTACTCCATGCTATATCGTTTTTAGATTGACTACTCATAGTTTTTTATTAAGAATTCGTCTATTTGTCCTCGTTTATCTGCATCAGAATTAATGCAGCGAGCTGCTTTCACTGTATGGACAATATATCCATCATAAAGGTCTTTAATAAAATCAGCAGAAGAATTTGATAGCAAGAATTTTATCCCTCGCTTCGTTAATTGGTCGCATGCATTCTTTAATCTAATTTGGTCTCTTTCCGTCCAACCTCCTTGAACATATCCCGTGAAATTTGCTGTCTCTGAAACTGGATGATAAGGTGGGTCTAAATAAACAAATGAGTTGACTGGTATACGTTGCAAAACATTTAAATAGTCACCATTTAAAATTTCTATATTAGTAGAATTTAAATAGCGATTTACAGCTCTTAGAGTTGGCTCATTTATGATATTAGGATTCTTATAACGTCCAAATGGAGCATTAAATTCACCCGCATTATTTACTCTATATAAACCATTAAAACAGGTTTTATTTAAATATATAATACGAGAAGCCTTTTCTATATCAGGTAGATTCTGGAACAAGGGATCTCTATCAATTGAGCGTATTTGATAGAAATATTCAGCCTTATTTTCATGAAGCTTTAAATTTTCAATAAGCTCATCAACATGATCTCTAATAACTCTATATACATTTATGAGTTCCGCATTATAATCATTAATGATTGCTTTTTTTGGCTGTATATAAAAGAGGAAAGCCCCCCCTCCTACAAATGGCTCACAATAAGTAAGGCTAGATATATTCTTAGGCAAATAATCTTTCATCACAGGAATTATTTGTCTTTTACCCCCAACCCACTTTAAAAAAGGAGAAATCAACTTATTCTTAACCATACATTTAATTCTAAACAATTTTTGGACATTTCGCTACAAAGCTAACAAATTCCCATCATTTCTCATAGTATTTTTTCCGTTATTAGAAACAGAAAGACGTATGAGTATAAAACTCATCTTTTTTAGCCGCTTTAGCTTCTTTTAAATTACTATTTGCCATATCTATTTTTTCTTCTTTATTATCAATCAATCCCGTTCCATTCACGAAACTTACCACGAATGTTTTACAAAGATAAAAAATATCATTCGATTCGCTGCTTTTATCTTTATGAAGATGTTAGATACACCATATATTTAACAAAAAAAGCCATCTATCACAGAGATAGACAGCTTTCGTTTGTGCAAACAACACCGCACCGTGTTGAGACAACAACGAGGGGGCGGGGTGAATTTTATCGGGTCTTTTCCCGGCATACTAATACTTATCACTGCTGTTGGAAGCAAAGATATTAAAGAGTATCACAAAGATAATAATCGCTACCCACATAGTTGCCGTATTGTGAATTGAGACAGGTTCTGAAATTTGATTTTTCTCAGTTGAACTAAGTAAAAGAACCCTTTACATACTCAGTGCAACCGTTTTGGTATTGCAATGATAGTGAAAATCTTTGAATATATCGCAACTGCTTTCTACATTTCCCCGAAAGTTTTGAAACCACGATACGCCAAAAGCGGAAGAGAGTAAAATTGTTTGCGGATATTGTCCAATAAAAAATCCTGTCCGAAAAATATTTTTCGGACAGGATTTTGTGTAATAACCCTTGAAAGCTACTTGACTGGAATATTCTTGTTGACATTCTTTGAGCCGATGAGTGCGTAGTAGAGCAGATAAACTAAGCCGGCAACCACCACCCAATACGAAGAGATGTAGCCTGCTTTATCTGCAATCCAACCCTGCACAGCGGGCAGAATGCCACCACCAACCACCATGGTCATGAAGAGACCCGAAGCCATCGAGGTGTACTTGCCAAGACCCTCGACAGCAAGGTTGAAGATGCCGCCCCACATAATCGAGGTGCAGAGACCGCACAGCACCAACAGTAGGATACTCAGTGGTACTTCAGCCATAGCAAAGCCGAGTGTGTCCTTATCGAAGGCGGGCATATTGACCCCGACTTGAGGCAGGAACATAGCCAGCAACACCAGCAAGATACCCACCGAAGTGACACACGAGAGCATGGTTTTTGCCGAGATGCGTGCACCCAGCACACCACCAATCAGACGACCGACAAGCATAAGCAACCAGTAGGTTCCGACCACCGTACCGGCTACGGCGGGTGTTACCCCTAAACCGGCCTCCGAAGGGTCGGTCATGTAGAAGTTGGCGATGCTCGGAATGCCCACCTCGACACCTACGTAAATGAAGATGGCGACCACACCCAAAATGAAGTGGCGGAACGAGAGTGCTGAATATTTATCTTTTTTTGTTGTTGCAGCCCGCTCCACAAAGGGTTCGGGAATGGCTGCGAAATAGAGTACCAGAAAGGTCATGGCGAAGATGCCCATGGCAAGATAGAAGACTGGGTCGCCACTCGAGATGACCCGTTCACCCACGGCATTTCCCATCAGGTAGCCACCTAAAACGGGGGCTAAAGTGCCGCCGACGGAGTTGATGGCACCACCGAATTGAATCAACTGGTTGCCTTTGTTACCGCCACCGCCCAAGGTGTTGAGCATTGGGTTGACCACCGTGTTGAGCATACACATCGAGAAACCTGAGATGAAAGCACCCAGCAAATAGATGGCGAAACTGCCCTCGCCCGTGCCGGAAAAGAGTGTGATGCCAACCCCCACAAAGCCCACAGCCACGGCTGTAAGTGCGGTTTTTTTATAGCCGATGTTTTTGAGCATCAAACCGGCAGGAATACCCATGAACAGGTAGGCGAGGAAGTTAGCGAATGCGCCCCACTGCGAACGGAACGTATCCAGTCCAAACTGGTCTTTGACAATGACCCCCAGCGGACTCTGAAGATTGGTGACGAATGCAATCATGAAGAAAAGGGCAAACATCATGATAATGGGCAACGTGTAACTTTTCTTTTGTTCCATAGTGTCTTTGTTTAGTTAGTATTTGTGTAGTTAATTTTTTCGAATTAACGGTCGCGCTCGGCAATAAAAGCGCAAAGATTGATTAGTGATGTGCGTGCTTGTGAGGGTTCGTACTCGCTCAACATAGCTGCTGCGCGCTTTAGGTAATCTTGCATCACCTCAGCGGCAAGGGTGAGTCCGCCTTCGTTTTCAACAATCTGTTGGATGTAATCCACCGCTGCGGAATCCGTGTCGCAGTGGGCGAGTTTGGCGAGCAGTTCGCTGCGTCGTGTGTCGTCCACGCGTTCGAGGATGGCGAGTAGGGGCAGGGTGATTTTATGTTCACGCAGGTCGTTATTGGCTGATTTGCCGGTGTTTGCCGTGCGGGTGTAGTCCAGAATATCGTCTTGGATTTGGAATGCCATGCCGATTGCCTCGCCGTAGCGGTGCATCAACTCCACTTTTTCGCGCGGAGCACCCACAGCTAAAGCACCCGCCGAGGCACTGATGGCAATCAGACTTGCGGTCTTCTTATAAATAATATCGAGGTAATCGCGACGTGTTGCGCTCTGTTTATTGGCGCAGTCGCTTTGCAGTACCTCTCCTTCGCAGAGGGTTGCCATCGTCTGGCAGATGTGCGACACTAAGTCGTACTGCCCACTTGACATACCGATACTAATATTTTTTGCGAGGATGTAGTCACCCAACAGCACCGCTTTGTGCGATTGCCAGCGGGCGTTGATTGAGGGTTTGCCGCGACGGGTATCTGCCTCGTCAATCACATCGTCGTGGATGAGCGAAGTGGTGTGAATCATCTCCACCAGCATGGCAGCCAAATAGGCTCTGCAACCCACTGTTGTTCCTTCGGAGCGTGAATTCAGAGCCGCAGACAACATGACGATTGTGGGGCGAATTCCTTTGCCGCGTGAGGCGAGAGCATAGCGCAGCATCTCGGACATCAACTCCCCTTCGGCGTTGAATTTCTGAGCTACAAACTCGTCAAAAGCCTCCAAATCTTTGGCTACGGGTTTGCGGATTGCATCGAGTGTTATCATAAATGGGTCGCTAATTACCTCGCAAAGATAGTTATTTTTCGCTTACGCGCCCTGCAAATAAATGTTTTTTCGTATCTTTGTCAATTGATTAAGCTATATTAAGATGAATGTTCCACATATTAAAACAGCCCGACTACTGCCTATGGCAGTGGCTTTTTCGCTCTTCTTTTTAACGAGTGCACTCTGTTTTGCCCCTCAATTTCGCGGTGAGGTGCTGCCTCAGCACGACGTGTTGCAATACGAGGGTATGTCGAAGGATATCAAAGACAACCGTGCCGCTGTGGGTGAGGATCCGCAATGGACTGGGGCGATGTTCGGCGGTATGCCTGCCTACTTGATCAATGTGGCATATCCGGCACAAATAGTCAAGGCAACTGTGGGACAGGTGGTTCGTATCATGGATACCCCCGCTGCATTTCTCTTCTTTGCTTGTACCGCCATGTGGCTCATGCTGTTGGCGTTCGGGGTCAATCCGTGGATTGCAATCGTCGGAGCCTTGACCTACGGACTCTCGACCTACTTCTTCCTGATTATCGGTGCAGGGCACATCACCAAGATGTGGGCATTGGTCTATGCTCCACTCATGATGGGGGGTATGTGTATGACTTTGCGGGGAAATATGTGGATGGGTGCGGCATGGACGGCGTTGTTCACCTCGCTCGAAATAGGGGCAAATCACCCTCAAATCTCTTACTATTTTCTCTTGGCTATGGTTGCTTTCTGGCTCAGTGAGGCGTTTGTGGCGTGGAAAGGGCAGAACATAAAATCTTTTTTGTCTCGTACAGCTTTGCTCGTGGGTGCGGGCGTTGTGGCTGTGGGGTCGAATTTCTCCCCTTTGTGGTACACCATGCAGCACACCAAGGATACTATGCGTGGCGGCTCGGAGTTGGTTGCCTCCTCGACCGAAAGTTCGTCGGATGGCTTGGCTTTGGACTACGCCACGGCGTGGAGCTACGGCAAAGCGGAGAGCTTCAATCTGTTGATTCCCGACTTCATGGGGGGTACGTCGGCTTCGGGATTTGCACCCGATGGTCAAGTGGCTGCCGTGTTGAACGACTATGGCTTGCGCGATGTGGCGACGCAGCTGCCCACCTACTGGGGCAATCAACCCTACACCGCAGGTCCGACCTACTTGGGTGCGGTGGCGGTGTTTCTCGCCATCTTGGGTTGTTTTTTGGCGCGTGGAAAGAACAAATGGTGGATTCTCGGCATCTCGGCATTCATGTTGCTGCTGTCGTGGGGCAATAATCTCATGTGGTTAACTGAACTGATGTTCAATATCTTGCCCGGATATAATAAGTTCCGTACCGTCTCCATGACTTTGGTGGTGGTTGAGTGGACGGTGCCGCTGTTGGGTGCATTGGCTCTCATGCGATTGTGGAGCGAAGAACTTTCGAAGCAGCAGCTGTTACGCGCATTGGCGTGGGCAACGGGTATTGCAGGCGGTCTCTCTCTCCTTTTTGCAGTGGCAGGCTCGGCATTGTTCGACTTCGGACATAGCCAGAGTACGATGATGATGGCAGAACAGTTCGGATATATGTTCCAACAAGCGGGTATGCAGGAGCAAATTGCTGCGGGTGCGCCTGAGCAGATGGCGATTGCTACGGCGGATGCTATGGTTGCGGAGCGCGCCGGGCTGATGAGTGCCGATGCGTGGCGTTCGTTGCTCTTCATCCTTTTGGCAGCGGGTGCGCTGTGGCTCTTCATCACGCACCATCTAAATAAGTATATGCTCATCGCAGCTTTGGGTGTGCTGGTGTTGGCTGATATGATTCCCGTCAATATGCGCTACTTGCCGCATGATGAATTTGTTTCGGCTCGTCGTCGTCAGATTACGATGACCGATGCCGATCGCCAAATTTTACAGGATAAGGAGTTGGGATTCCGCGTCTTCAACCTCACTCTCAGTCCGTTCAACGATGCCACTACATCGTATTTTCACCGCTCGGTGGGTGGCTATCATGGAGCAAAACTTGCGCGCTATCAAGATTTAATCGACCGCTATCTCTCGCACAACGACGAAGGGGTACTCGATATGCTCAACACACGCTATGTCATCGTTCCGGGTGCTGCGGGAGCTCCGACCGCTGTGCAGCGTCCGACCGCCAATGGGGCAGCGTGGTTTGTTCAGAATCTGGCAACTGCAACCACTCCGCAGGGCGAAATTGATATGCTGGGGCAGGTTGATACAAAAACAACAGCGGTGGTGCAAAAGACGATGACACAGCCACAAGGCAAGGGTACGATTACCTTGGCGGAGTATCGTCCGAACTATCTTCGTTATCAATATACCGCCGATGCGGCCGGAGTGGCGGTCTTCTCCGAGATTTTTTACGACAAGGGGTGGACGGCAACCATTGATGGGGCGCAAGCTCCCTATTTCCGTGCCGATTACGTGCTGCGTGCCATGGAACTTCCCGCAGGTACACATACCGTAGAGTGGCGATTCCGTGCTCCACATTGGGCTGCGGTTGAGGCTGTGACATTGGTTTCTTCGTTGCTGATTCTCTTGGGATTAGTTGCTGCTGCCCTCTATGTATGGCGCAAGAAAGATAAAATTGCATAAAAATTCACCTCTCTATGAAAGACGATAAAAGATTAAAACGCAAAGTCCGTAATTTTTACATTGTATCTACGGTGAGCATGGCTTTGGTGCTCTTCCTGCTGGGGTCGGTGGGCTACTTGATGGTGGCAGCGACGAAGGTTGCCCGCACATTGCAGGAGAGCATTTCGGTCTCGGTCGAGCTGCGCAATGGGCTCTCTGATGAGCAAAAGGAGTCGCTGAAAACACGCATCGCTGCCGATGAATTGGTCGGAGAGTTGGTCTATTCATCGAAGGAGGAGAAGTTGGCTGATAGCGATTTCCATAAGATGTTCGAGAGTGAATTTGAGGAGGTTTTGGGCGAAAATCCGCTCTTCGACTCCTTTGAATTGAAGCTCACAACACAGTCTGAAAATCAAGAAGTTGTCGACGATTTCATCAAGAAAGTTGAAAACATGAAGGGCATTGATCGGGTCTCCTATCCTGCGATGATGGCGGAGCGATTGCACGCTACGGTGGGTAAAATACGCCTGATTTTGTTTCTGTTCGGTAGTGCGTTGCTCATCATTTCGCTCATTTTGTTGAGCAACACCATTCGGCTGGCAATCTTCTCGAAACGCTATCTTATTAACACGATGAAGTTGGTGGGAGCCACAAAGTGGTTCATCATGAAGCCCTTTTTGGTGAGTAGCATCGGGCAGGGTGTCATCGCAGGGTTGGGGGCAGCGGTGCTGTTTGGACTGACCGTATGGGGATTGAATGAGACCATTCCTGAGATGACCACCATTGCTGGTCTGGGCAAGGTGTTGTCGATTATCGGTGCGATGATTGGTTCCGGTATCGCTATTTCATTGCTCTTTACGTGGCTGGCGGTCAATAAATTTGTGAATATGAAATCAAATAAGATATACCTATATTAAATGGAAAATAGAGAAAAAACACCTCAGTCGGAGCAGAATCCGAAAATGCCTTTGACGCGCAAAAATTACATCCTGCTGCTCATTGGTTTTGCAATCATCCTGCTTGGTTTTGTTCTTATGACGGGCGGTGGCAGCAACTCGCCCGATGAGTTCAACTACGCCATGTTCTCGTGGCGGCGTATCACGCTGGCTCCAATTTTGGTTATTGGTGGCTTTGTGTTTGAAATTTACGCTATTCTAAAACGCTACTAATCCGTGGATATTATACAGGCCATCATACTCGGTATAGTGCAGGGCATCACCGAGTTCCTCCCCGTGTCGAGTAGTGGACATTTGCAAATTGCCAAGGCGTTGATGGGGCTTGAATTGCCCGACAATCTCGCCTTTGATGTAGCACTCCATGCTGCCACGGTGCTCAGTACGATTGTGGTGCTGTGGTCCGAAATTTGGCGACTTATCAAGGGTCTTTTCACTCGTCGATTCAACGAAGAGAAGGCGTATATTCTGAAAATTGTCCTTTCGATGATCCCTATCGGAATCGTCGGGCTGTTGCTCAAAGATCATTTGAATGCGATGCTCGAGTCACCTGCTATTCTGGTGATTGTCGGGGTGATGTTGCTCCTCACCGCCACCCTTTTAGCATTCGCCTATTACGCCAAGCCGCGCCAGAAAGAGCACATTTCTTATCGCGATGCCTTCATCATCGGTGTGGCGCAATCCATCGCTGCCATGCCCGGCTTATCGCGTTCGGGTACAACTATCGCCACGGGTTTGTTGTTGGGCAACAAAAAGGCTGCAGTGGCGCAATTCTCGTTTTTAATGGTGTTAGCTCCAATTATGGGCGAGGCGTTGTTGGGCTTCATGGAGAAGGGCTCCTCGACCGGAATTGCTACTGTGCCGCTGCTTGCGGGCTTTCTGACCGCTTTTGTGGTGGGGTGTCTGGCTTGCAAATTCATGATTGAAATTGTCAAACGCGGCAAACTCATCTGGTTCGCCATCTACTGCGCCTTTGCGGGTACGGTATCCATCCTTAGCTACCTATTTTAATGGAACAAACATCACTCGATCTTCGGGGCGTGCGCTTCGAAGAGGGCTACATTGCCGTCATCAACAAACCTTTCGAATGGACCTCTACGGATGTCGTACGCAAAATTAAATTTGCTCTGCGCCGTTTGGGCTACCCAAAAATAAAAGTAGGGCACGCGGGAACGCTCGATCCACTGGCGACGGGAATCTTGCTGATTTGCATCGGCAAAGCAACCAAGATGGTCGACTCGTTGCAGGCAGAGGAGAAGGAGTATGTGACTGATATCTGTCTGGGAGCGACCACCCCCAGTTACGACCTCGAACACGCCATCGACCAGACCTATCCTACGGAGCACATCACGCGTGAGAAGGTGATGGAGGCTCTCGAATCGCTCACGGGCGAACGGTTGCAGATGCCACCGCTCTACTCGGCAAAGAAAATTGAAGGTACGCGCGCCTACGAGTACGCGCGTGCAGGCGAAGAGGTTGTGTTACACAAGGCACTAATTAACATCTATGAAATGGAGTTGCTTGAGTATGAAATGCCTCGCATACGCGTGAGAATACGTTGTAGTCGAGGAACTTATATTCGATCGTTGGGCTGCGAGATTGGTGAAGCACTTCAAAGCGGTGCACACCTCACTTCGTTATGCCGCACGCGCAGCGGTGGTTTCACACTCGATGCAGCGCATGATTTAGACTTTTTTCTCGAAAAGTTGAATGAAGTTGAAACAAAATAGACTTTTTTACGTATTTAACTTAGTCTATATGTTGCACTTTGCGTTCTTTTTCGAACGAAACAGATTAAAATTTTAGTATGAAACTTTCACAATACGGGTACGATTTCTCCCCCGAAATGCTGGCGAAATATCCGGCAGAGAATCGCGACGAATCTCGCCTGATGGTTGTCAATCGCGCTAAAGGTACGATTGAACACCGCGTTTTTAAGGATATTCTCGACTACTTCAGCGAGAAAGATATGTTTGTTTTCAACGATACAAAGGTTTTTCCTGCACGACTTTACGGTAACAAAGAGAAAACCGGAGCCGAAATTGAGATTTTTCTGTTGCGCGAGTTGAATCGCGAATTGCGGCTGTGGGATGTGTTGGTTGACCCAGCGCGTAAAATTCGTATCGGCAACAAGCTCTATTTTGGCAACGACGATTTGTTGGTGGCTGAGGTGATTGACAACACCACCTCACGCGGTCGTACACTGCGTTTTCTCTTCGATGGTTCTTACGAAGAGTTTAAGGAGGCTCTGTTCCGTATGGGCGAAACTCCGCTGCCGAAGTGGGTGCGCGAGAAGGTTGAGCCTGAAGATGCTGAGCGTTACCAGACAATTTTTGCGGATAAAGAGGGGGCTGTGGCTGCCCCGACGGCAGGTTTGCATTTCTCGAAACACTTGATGAAGCGAATGGAAATCAAGGGGATAAGTAAATCTTTCGTCACGCTTCACGTGGGGTTGGGCAACTTCCGTACGGTCGATGTGGAGGATCTCTCGAAACACAAAATGGACTCTGAACAATTTGTCGTCACGGACGAAACTGCCGATATAATTAATGGAGCGAAAAACCGCGGAAGTAAGATTGTTGCCATCGGAACCACGGTGATGCGCACGCTCGAAACCGCTGTCTCGACCAATGGATTGATTAAGCCAATGGATGGTTGGACCAATAAATTCATCTTCTCACCCTACGACTTTACCGTTGCCGACCACATGGTGACCAACTTCCAACTGCCCTATTCGACCCAATTGATGATGGTCGCTGCTTTCGGAGGTTACGAATGCGTGATGAATGCTTACAAAATAGCCAAAGAGGAAAAATATCGCTTCGGAACCTACGGTGATGCTATGTTAATCCTGTAAAATAATTTGTTTTTAGATCTGTGGAAACGCGTTTGCAAAGGCGTTTTTGCCAATCTTTAGTAAATTTTCACTATCTTTGCAATTATATATAAAAAAAATCAATCATGGCAGTAAGTAAGATATTGTACGTGTGTCAGGAGATCACGCCCTATCTTCCCGAGACGGAATGTTCGGTGTTGTGCCGCCGCCTTACGCAGGCGATGCAGGAGCGCAGTAACGAAATTCGAACATTCATGCCTCGCTATGGCTGCATCAACGAACGCCGACATCAGCTCCACGAGGTGATTCGCTTGTCGGGAATGAATATGATTATCGATGACAATGACCATCAACTTATCATCAAAGTGGCATCGATTCCCGCAGCTCGTGTTCAGATTTATTTCATCGATAACGACGATTATTTTGCTCGCAAAGCAGTATTGGCTGAGACGGATGAGAGTTATTTTACCGACAACGATGAGCGTGCTATTTTCTTTGCTCGAGGGGTGTTGGAGACGGTCAAAAAGCTGCGCTGGACACCTACCGTGGTGCACTGTCACGGCTGGTTCTCGGCGGTAATACCCATCTATTTGAAGAAGGTATTTGCTGATGACCCGATTTTCAAAAATGTCAAAATAGTCATATCCCTCTACGACAATGGATTTACCGGCTCGCTGGATAAGGGATTCCGTACCAAAATTGAACACGAGGGAATTAAAGATAAAAACTTACAAATTATAGACGACCCTTCATACGAAAATCTCTGCCATTTCGTTATAGGCTATGCCGACGGAGTGATTGCAGCCTCGAAAGAGGTGGATTCTGCTTTGCTGGAGTTTGCACGTCAGAGCGGAAAACACGTCATGGACTACCAGTCACCTGAGGAGGAGGACTTTTTCGATAACTATAACCGATTTTATGAAGAATTACAATAAATTCCGTTACGCCCTGAGAGCCCTTGCCGTTATTGTGGTGGTGGGGGTCTTGAGCTTCGCGGGATGCACCACCTCCGACGATACCCTCGGAAGCGATTTTCTGCCTGATAATCAAGAGATGACAGCGGGTACGTTGCGGCTGGATAAAGCCAAACGCTACTTCGAAACGCGTCTTTTTCAGACCGATTCCATCAAAGCCTCGAACATCGGTTCTGGTTACCTTGGTACAATGCGCAATGATACCACCGGACTTGTCTCCGCGGGATTCATGTCGCAGTTCTTGAGTTACTATCGTATTGATTCCGCCTATTTCGGCTACCGCCCCATCTTTGACTCGGCGCAAATTCTGCTCTCGATTGCCAGTTTCGGTCGTGACACGCTCACGCCGCAGGAGTTCGAGGTCTACGAAATTGTGAATAACGACTACTTAAGTAAGACCGATACGGTCTTCTATCTTAATTTTGATCCGACCAAATACGTCGGCACGGAACCCCTCTTCTCGTTCACCTTCCCCGATGGAAAAGCTACGGGACCGAACACCAAAGCGGTGACGATGTGCCCAACGGCAAAAGGGCGCGAATTTGTCAACCGACTGATGATTTCGGATGGCACGAAACTCTATCAAGAGGGGGTTGGTTACTTTGTTTATAAGGATGGTACAAAATTCATCAACACCTTCAAGGGGCTCTACGTGAAACCCAAGAACCCGGCGGCAATTGCCTCCAACAAGGGCTCGGTCTTCGGTACAACACTCTCCGCATCCGGATTTGCGATTTTCTGCCGTAACAGGGTGGAGAGCGATCCGACGTTGATTAAAGATACGATTGGTGCCGTTTTCCACTTCTACGACTCTTCGATTACCGATGTGGGCAATAATTCGGTCAACATGGTTCATCACGACTACACCGGTTCGCAAATCAATATCGCCGATGCGGTGGAGAGCAATCCGGAGCGTCCGCTCAATACTAACATTATCGTCTCGGGCTTGGGTGGTGTGGTTTCGGAGTTGACCTTTACGCAAGAGTTTTTCGATGCCATTGAAGCTGCTATTGCAACTGCCAATGCAGTGCAGACCAAACAATTCACTACGCTGGCAATCAATCGTGCCTTGCTGACCATCTATTTTGCAGGTGCAGATTACGATTGGTCAAAGGTTGATCCGTCGGTTGTGACACCGCAAATGGCGGCTGCTATGCCCCGCTTGGGTAGCTACACGAACTACAAAACACTTGCAGGCATCCCCGACTACGATTTTTATTCCGAAAAAACCTATGGCTCAACGCTCTCCTATGGTGGACATATCAACCGTAGCCAAGGATGTTATACGCTCGATATTTCGGGATTTATTCAACAGCTATGGAACAGCTATAAAAAAGAACAAGCTGTGGTTGGTCGCGGTAAAGTGGATTTAACGAAAATTAAGAATCGGGCAATCTACCTCGCACCGGAGGCGTACAGCCTCTACACCAACGCTATTGCAAAGGTACAGGGCATGGAGGGTGGTTCGAACACTGCTCCGGTGAAGATTGATCTCACCTATACCTTGATTAAATAGAAAAGAAGATAACGTGAAGCGAAACCTAAGTAGATAAACACTTAGGTTTTCGCATTTTAGAATGATAGAGAATTTACAATGCAGGAAAATTTAGTAATTGTCGAGTCACCCGCCAAGGCGAAAACCATCGAGAAGTTCCTTGGTAAAGATTTCACCGTCACTTCGAGTTTCGGACACATCCGTGACCTTTCGAAGAAAGATTTAGGTATCCATATCAATGATGGGTTTACACCGGTCTATGAGATTCCGGCGGATAAGAAAAAAGTTGTGGACGGGCTGACGAAATTGGCAAAAGATGCGAAGACAGTCTGGCTCGCGTCCGATGAGGACCGCGAAGGAGAGGCCATCGCATGGCACCTGGCTGAAGTGTTGGGTCTCCCCGTTGATAAGACTAAACGTATCGTTTTTCACGAAATCACGAAACGCGCGATTCTCGAAGCAATCGAGAAGCCCCGTACGATTGATATGAATCTGGTCAATGCTCAGCAAGCACGCCGTATGCTCGACCGATTGGTCGGCTTCGAGCTCTCGCCCGTGCTGTGGAAAAAAGTGCGTCCGGCACTCTCGGCAGGTCGTGTGCAAAGTGTTGCTGTGCGACTGCTGGTGGAGCGCGAACGTGAAATTATCGCCTTCCGTTCGACTCCTTACTTCCGTGTGGTGGCGCAGTTCTATGCCGCTGAAGATGCTGAAAAAGTACTTTTCAAAGCTGAACTCTCGTCTCGTTTCGAGACGGAGGAGCAGGCTCACCAATTTCTCGAAGGCTGCATAGGGGCGAGCTTCATCGTTGCCAAAGCCGAAGAAAAACCGGCACAACGCTATCCGGCACCTCCGTTCACCACTTCGACCCTTCAGCAGGAGGCGGGGCGCAAGTTGAGTATGTCGGTGTCGCAGACCATGTCGGTGGCGCAACATCTTTATGAACAGGGTCTTATCACTTATATGCGTACCGACTCGGTCAACCTGTCACAGATGGCGTTGGCGCAGTGCAAAGAGGAGGTAACGAAGCTTTTTGGCGAGAATTATTCGTCATGGCACAACTACAAAACCAAAACTAAGGGGGCACAGGAGGCGCATGAGGCAATCCGTCCTTCATACGTCGATCGGCAAACAATTGAAGGTACACCGGCTGAGAAAAAACTTTACGATCTGATTTGGAAACGGACGATTGCATCGCAAATGGTCTGCGCCGAACTCGATCGTACAACGGTGACCATTCAGATCTCCTCATCACCGTTGCAATTCGTGGCTTCGGGTGAGGTGATTCGTTTCGATGGTTTCTTACGTCTCTACTCTGAGTCAACGGACGAGGAACCGACAGAGCAAAGTGGCGAAGGTTTGTTGCCCAAGATGCAGCCAAACGACTTGCTTGTATCGACACAAATCACAGCTACCGAGCGATTTACGCAAGCACCAGCACGCTACAATGAGGCTTCGCTTGTTAAGCGTCTTGAGGAGTTAGGCATCGGTCGCCCTTCGACTTACGCCCCAACCATTACGACTATTATCAACCGGGGTTATGTGGTCAAGCAGAACAAGGATGGTCAGAAGCGCGATTACCAACAGCTGACTCTTGCAGAGGAGAAAATTGTAACAAAGAGCCTCAGCGAAACTTGCGGAAAAGAAAAAAATCGCCTCTCGCCTACCGATATTGGCATGGTGGTCAACGACTACCTTGAGGCGCAATTCAGCCCTATTATAGATTATAATTTCACCGCCAGTGTTGAGAAGGAGTTTGACCACATTGCCGAGGGGGATATCACGTGGGATAAAATGATTGCCGATTTTTACGATCCATTCCACAAAATGGTCGATCAAGCAATCAGTATGCAGACCGACAAAAGCAATATGTCACACATTTTGGGTAATGATCCCAAGACGGGACGCATCGTCAAGGCTCGCATTGGTCGTTATGGCCCAATGGTCGAGATTGAGGGTGAGGAGGGTGAAAAAGGACGCTTTGCATCGCTTAAAAAGGGGCAGCTTATTGAATCTATTACCCTTGAGGAGGCTCTGGAACTCTTCGCTTTGCCCCGTAATCTGGGTCAGTTGGACGAAGAAGATTTAGTGGTCGGAATTGGCAAATTTGGCGCGTATGTGCGTTATGGTAAGTCGTTTGCCTCGTTGGCAAAAACTGACGATCCCTACACAATCACCTACGAGCGCGCTGTGGAGTTGGTGCATGAACACAAGACAGCTGCTGCGATTGCCAACACACCGTTGCGCAGTTTCCCCGAAAACGTGGATATGGTGGTGAAGAATGGTCGTTATGGACCCTACATTGCCTATAAAGGCAAAAATTACCGATTGCCGAAGGGGGCAATACCCGAAACATTAACCCTCGATGAGTGTCTGAAAATTGTCGCTGCATCGAAAAAGTAGATTAACCTTAAAACAGATTGAATAAGATGAAAAGAACCCTCCTGCTTGCTCTCGCGTTTGGCTTCAGCCTCTCGGCGATGGCACAAGCACCCGAACAAAAGGCTGAAGGTTACACCTTCACCGACACTAAAATCGTTCCAACCACCCCCATCAAGGATCAATATCGCAGTGGCACCTGCTGGTGTTTCTCGGCTTTAGGATTCCTCGAAAGCGAAATTATTCGCGCCGGAGGAGAGCAACTCGACCTCTCTGAAATGTGGATTGTGCGTAATATTTACTTTGAAAAGGCGGTGAAATATGCCCGTCTGCATGGTCATTTGAACCTCGCCGTGGGTGGACAAGCTTATGATGTGACCAACGGAATTATGAAGTATGGTATTGTGCCACAGGAGGTTTACCCCGGTCTGAATTACGGTTCGGATAAGCCTTTCTTCGCAGAGATTGATGCCATCATCAAGGCGTATATGGATGCCGTGATTGTGGGCAACCAAGGCGGAAAACTCTCGACGGCATGGCAGCGCGGTCTGAATGCAATTCTGGATCAATATTTCGGCGTGATGCCCGAGAAATTTACCTACAAAGGCAAGGAGTACACTCCCAAATCGTATGCCGCATCGCTGCCAATCAATATGGCTGACTATGTGTCGATTACCTCATTCACACACCACCCCTTTTACACAAAATTTATCATGGAAATTCCTGATAATTGGACGTGGGAGTCGATTTATAATGTGCCGATGGAGGAGATGATGTCCGTCGTGGACAATGCGCTGGCAAATAATTATACCATTGAGTGGTCGACCGATGTCAGCGAAAAAGGATTCGATCGCATGAAAGCCATTGGTATTATTCCTGAAACCGATCTTGAGAGCATGGATGGGACAGAGGCTGAAAAGTGGGGTAAATTGACTGCTGCAGAGAAGAATGCGGCTCTTTATTCATTTACCAAACCCGGCAAAGAGAAGCACATTACACAGCAGATGCGTCAGGATGCTTTCGATAATTACGAGACCACCGATGACCATGGCATGGAGATTATGGGTACGGCTGTCGATCAGATTGGCAACCCCTATTTCAAGGTCAAAAACTCATGGAGCACCTTGCCTCCCTACGCTGGTTTCTACTATTTCTCGCGTCCATTTGTTGCTGCAAAGACGATTACAATTATGGTCAACAAAAATGCTGTACCAAAAGATATTCGCAAAAAGTTGAGCATCTAATCGCGCATTTCAACACCCAACAATCCTCGCACGCGGTAACGCGTGCGAGGATTGTTTTTGAAATAATTGTTGCAAACGGTGCTAATCGTGCTGCAAACGGTGTATCTGTGCGTTGGTGTGGCTCGTGACGTTGTATCCACAACAAATAATTACTACCTTTATCCACAAATTTAAATTCGAATATGAATGAATAACGTGAAACGCACGCTGTTGATTATATGCTTGTTGTTCACCGTAGCATCTCCTGTTGCTGCACAGGATGTGCGCCCGCAGGAGAGGGATAATCTTAACTCGATTGCCGAAGATCTTCAGCAGATTGGGCAGGCGGAGGGTAATTCGCGTCGCGTTCTCGACTCGGCGACTTTGGCAGCTCAGCAGCTGCATAAGCCCAATTTCATTCGCCGAATAATCAACTATTACAGCCGCTCGAATGTCGATCGTACTTTCGAAAAGAAGATTGATTGGAGTATTGCGCCGGGTCCGAACTACTCTTCGGATGTCGGTCTGGGACTCGGTTTCTTGCTGGCGGGTCTCTATCGTCTCGACCGCACCGACTCCATCACGGCACCCTCGAATATCTCCATTTACGGTAACTTTACCACAAAAAAATTCGTCATGGTACGCTCCTCTGGCGAAAATGTCTACAACCACAACCGACAGCGGATGAGCTATTCGAGTGCTTTTGTCTACTTCCCGGGTGCCTTTTATGGTATTGGGCAGGTCGATGGCGATCAAGGTTATTCGCAGTCGCTCACCACAACCATGTGTGTACTGCGCATCTCCTACTGTACGGCTCTGTGGCCAAAATTGTATCTTGGTGCAAGTGGTGGCATCGACTATTCGGGTGCAACCTATAAAAATAGCAGTGTGCAAGAATCTTTGAATGAAATAGATAGTGATGTGCAGGCGGGCGGAACGGTTCCTGACGATGAGTTAGGAGAGCTGTATGGTTTGTGGAAGCAGGGCAGGTATAATCCCAAATTGCAGGATCCATTTACCAACTACATTGACTACACGGGCGAACATCCGAATGCGTTCAATACTCATGTGGGGATTTTTGCGCAGTACGATTCGCGCGATGTGACCTATAATGCCCATAAAGGTGTCTTTCTCAAAGGGGAAGCAAAATGGTATCCGCGCGTTTTGGGTAACACAGGGCGCGATTTTGGTCGCTTCACCCTCACCTTTGATTTCTACCAAAAACTCTGGAAAGGGGCGGTCTTGGCATACGATCTCTATGGTGATGCCACAATCGGCACCCCATCGTGGCATATGTATGCCAAATTGGGCGGCATGGAGCGTATGCGTGGCTACTATGAGGGGCGTTATCGCGATAAACGGGTGGTGGAGACGCAGATTGAATTACGTCAAAAAATTTACCGCCGTCATGGTGTGGTAGGGTGGTTTGGACTTGGAAACATCTGGGGTAGAGATAGTTTCAGATGGGAAAATACCCTTTATAGCTTCGGCTTCGGCTATCGTTTTGAATTCAAAAACCGCATGAATATCCGTCTTGATTATGGCTGGGGTGTCTATGGAAATCAGAATTTACCATGGGATCGCAAACGCTCCTCCGCCTTCCTATTTACAGCTTCAGAGGCGTTTTAAGCGGGTTTTTAGAGCTTCCAGACGACCACTGCGTCATCGAAATACTGAACGGAGAGCCTTTGAGTCTCTCCGTTTTTTATCTGCCCTTCAATCCAATCCACACCGACGGCTGTAATTTGCAAATCAGTTCGTAAGTTCAATTTGGACGCTCCCGACAATTTGTAGAGTGCCTCCTTGGCGCACCATGCCACGGCATTGAACCGAGCATCTGCGCTCAGTGCGCACTCTTTGGGGGTGAGGTAGCGCGCGCTCACACGGTCGAAGTGGCGGTCGAGGCGTTCTATGTCAACGCAGCAAGGGGTGTTGGAGATGCACAGAGCAACGCGTCCTGCACCATGTGACACGCTGATATGCACATCGTTACAATCAAGAATGTAGGGTGCTCCGACGGCGTTGTAATTCACCTCCACCGGGCCCAATTCGCGGCGAAGCACTGCCCGCCATGTGAGGTATTCGCACCGACGCTGGGCGGCGAAAGTTGCTGCGCAAAGCCAATCGGCTTCTGATACCCCATCAGCTGCTTGATTATCAGCCATCAATGGCTCGATTATCAACCGTTTATTCATTTAAAACCACCTTGATTTTTTCTACGCGATGTCCTTTGACCGCCTGCACAGTGAAGCGAATGCCGTGCGAAACGAAGGTGTCACCCGTGTGCGGAAAGTCGCATTTGAGTTCAAGCATCAGCCCTGCTAAGGTCTCGGCACTCCCTTTGACATCGGAAAAAGTCTCTTCATCGAGTGCGAGAACGCGCTCGAAATCGCCAATGTGGCTCTTGCCATCGAAGAGATAGGTGGTCTCGTTGAGACGCGTGTAGAACGATTCGTCCATGTCGCTTTCGTCCGATATTTCGCCCACAATCTCCTCGATAATATCCTCCAGTGAGACCAATCCGAGGGTCGAGCCGTACTCATCAACGACAATTGCCATGTGCACTTTGTTGCTTTGAAAGTCCTCCAAAAGGTCGTTTATCTTCTTGTTTCCCGGCACAAAATAGGGTTTGCGAATGAGCTGCTGCCAGCCAAATTCATTGCCGTGGTTGATGTAGGGCAGCAAATCCTTCACGTAGAGCGTCCCCTTGATGTTGTCGATGTCGTCTTCGTAGACCGGAATGCGCGAGAATCCCGAACCGATGATAATTCGCTTTACGGTTTCGTAGTTGTCGGTCAGCTCCACGGCGGTGATGTCCACGCGAGGTTTCATAATTTCCACCGCCTCCGTATTGACGAAGCTGACAATTCCAGCTAACATGACGTGCTCTTCGGGCGATGCACCTTGGGTCATATCGACCGCATCAGCCAAATCGTCGAGCGATATTTCGTTGCGATGACCTGCTTTTTCGCTGATGCGCCCGCCCGTATTGACCAAAATGTAGGAGAGGGGGTAGAAGAGCCAGCGGAGCAGGCGGATGGGGCGCGCAACAAAGCAAGCAAAGCGTACCGACATACTTTGCGCGAGCACTTTAGGCAAGATTTCGCCGAATAACAGTAATAGGAAGGTGACAAAAACCGTCTTGAATAGAAATTCGAAACGTGAGAAGGTGAAGATGGTGTCGATGACGCCAGCGGCAACGATAACGATACAGATATTCACGAGGTTGTTGACTACTAAAATAGTAGCTAACAGCACGTCCACATTTTTGAGTAGCGCAAGTACGGCTTCACCCGCCGCCGAACCGTCTTCGCGAAGTTTGCGCACATCGCTGTGTGATAGTGAAAAAAAAGCAGTTTCAGCCCCTGAAACAAGTGCTGAAACCATCAAAAGACAGAGTGTCACCACGCACATCACGATGATGTGGGGGGACAATCCGTTAAATACGATCCACGGAACCGAAGTTTCCAAATTATAATTTAATTAGTTAATAACTACCTGTTAATCAAAGAGTGACGCGTTAGTCGCCTCCTCAGCAGGTTCATTTTCTTTGGTTTCATCTGTGAGCACCTCTTTGCGCCCCCGCGGCTTGTCGATGACCATCTTTGCATTACGCGCCTTGTAGGCTGGCACGCCCAGAATTTGCTGTATATCAGTATATCGCGAGGTTTTGGCTCCCAGTACCACTTGATCCGACAAGGGGCGTTGTGTGGCAATGGGTTTTACAGTCGGCTTGATGGGTTCGAGTACCGAATTTGATGCCGCCTCAACGGGCGCAATTGTCTTTGCCGGAGAGATAAAACGCTGCATACTACTGGTACTCGGTGCGATATCGCTCTCGAAGCCTGTCGCGATGACAATCAACTCAATGGCGTTGCCCAATTCCGGTTTGGTGCTGGTTCCCCAGATGATATTGGCATCGCAGATGACACCATTTTCGTCCCTTACGCTGGCATGAGCCTGTATTAATCCCAATATTTTTGTCACCTCCTGATATATCAACTCATCGGCATTCGACACGGAGATGTTGAGCAAGATGTTTTTTGCCCCTGAAATCAAGTTGTGGTCGAGCAGCGGTGAGTGCAGCGACTCTTCGGCAGCTATTTCAGCGCGCTCCTCACCTTCGGCAGTTGCTACACCCATGTGGGCGCGTCCACTGTTACTGAACACCTTCAGTACGTCGGCAAAATCGACATTCACCAAGTCACTTTCGACCGTGATGATTTCGGCAATACCTTTGGCTGCTGAGGCTAAAATATCATCTGCTTTACCGAATGCCTGTTTCAGAGCCAGACGACCGTACATTTCGAGAATATTCTCGTTGTTAATCACCAGCAGTGAATCGACATTTTTACGCAACTCTTCGATGCCTTGGAATGCTTGTTCGTAGCGGATACGTCCCTCGACGGCAAGCGGAGAGGTGACGATTGCCACCGTCAGCAGCCCCATCTCTTTTGCCAACTTGGCAATGACGGGAGAAGCACCTGTGCCGGTGCCACCGCCCATACCCGCTGTGATGAAAATCATGCGGGTGCCGGCAGCTTCGAGGCACTGGCGAATTTCGGGTAGCGTTTCGATTGCGGCCTTACGTCCGTTTTCGGGGTCATTACCCGCGCCCAGTCCCTCCGCGCCAAGACGGATTTTTGTCTCCACCGGACTCTTATCCAGAGCTTGTTGATCTGTATTGCACACCATGAAATCTACACCGCAGATACCTTGGTCCCACATATGATTCACGGCGTTGCCTCCTGCGCCACCAATACCTGCGACCATGATGATTGAGCCTTGGGTGCGTTGAGCCGTCAGTTCTGACATTAAATCGTTTGCCATATCTTGTTTTCTTATTGTTCGCTTTAAGAAGCTGTTTGAATTTGTTACTGAAGTTATTTTAGAGCTATTTGTGTTCTGTAAATCCGATTTTAGCGCGCTAAATGAGGATTTACGGGGTGGAAATTGGGGCGAAAAGAACGAGATTAATAAATTTGAAACAGCTTCTAAATTACCTCGTCGTCTGCCGCATTGAATTTGTCACCAAGTTTTTCTGCTGCTTTTTTGAAGATGTCGGTCCATTTTTTATCGGGTTTCGCAATCAACACCGGCTTTTTGTCCTCCTCTTCTTGCCTCTGGTCTTCCTCCTCTTGTGCCGCTGTGTGTTGCGATTGTACCATTGGTTTTTCGCTCACGGCGCATACTGAGAGTTGTGCCCCTTTGAGTAGGATGCCCACCACCGTCGATAGGGCGGTGTCGGCAACTTTGGTTTTCGACTCCTCCGTGATGCCAATCTCAGGCAGTGCTATGCGCACATCCATCCCCGTCACACGATGAAATAATTCGTCTATATCTTTCAATTGTGCCGAGCCTCCCGTGAGTACAATGCCACAAGCGAGTTTTTGCGAGTAGCCCGAATCTTTAATCTCCTGCATCACAAATTCGATAATATCTTTCGTGCGGGACTCAATAACGGTGGCGAGATTACGTAGTAAAATATCTTTTGCCTCCTTTGATGTTCGACCCAGCACCCGAATGAGTTTGTTGTCAGGGGCTAAATCCGTGACTGCAGAGCCAAATTTACGTTTCAGATTCTCAACATATTTTTCAGGTACACTCAGTGATCGAATATCCATATTGATGGAGGTGGCACCTATCGGAATGGTTGCCACATAGCGCAATACGTTGCGGAAATAGACCGACACATCCGTAATCCCGGCACCAATGTTGACCACAGCAACCCCCTCTTCACGTTCGTCGGGAAGTAATACCGCCTCAGGAGCGACTAAGGTGTTGGGATAAACAGCCAGCATACGGATGCCCAAGCGGCGAAGAGCCATATCGAGCCGCTGCATGGGGGTTTGCAAGCAGAGAATGAAGTTGAAGGTCGATGAGAGCTTTTTGCCGAACGAACCCACCGGGTTTTTTACCTCTTGCTTATCGTCGACCACATAGTTTTGAGGTATGCGATCCATGATGGTTTCGTCGTCGGGAGCCTGTACATTGCGCATACGATCGAACAGCGCATCGACATCGCGTCGGCTTACCTCGTTCTGAGGGTCGTCCACAAAGACATGGTCTGCATGGCGCGCGCAGCGGACAAACTCACCCGAAATGCCTGCGTAAGTTTCTGTGATACGAATTCCTAATTCAGTCTCCACCTCGCCGACAGCCTCTTTGATGGCTTTGCTCGCCAATTCGATGTTCTCTATACGACCAGCATTGACCCCCTCGACTGGTTTCACAGCCAAGGAGACTACATTAAGAAGTCCGTCGCTGTTTTTCTCGCCGACAGCCACTGCAACTTTCGATGATCCGAGATCAATCGCTACTGTATAACTCTTCTTTTCCACTTTTAAGTATCTCGTTTTATTTCTTACATACCACTTGATCGGCATACCTCACATCAATGGTGCGGTAGCGATCCCAGCCTAAATTATTCAGACCGCTGCGATAAAAACGCAGCAGTTTGTCAAATTTTTGTTCGACATTCTCTATTCGCCCGAAGAGCACCGTGTGGTTCCCGCTACGAGGAATAAGTTCCACTTCCAGCGCGCCGCTCACAGAGGTTGAAGCTATGATTTGCACAATCTCGGCTTTCCAAAAATCATTTTCTTCGACGGACTTTACAAAGGTAATGAGTTTAGAGAAATCTTCGTAGCTTTTCTCCAATTTTTTTTGCTTCTGTCGTTCGATAGTTTGCTTGGCATCGACCTCCGCAATGCCCGCTTCAATTTGATGCTCCTCGTAGCGGTAGCGTCGTCGCAGGGCAATCTTCTCTGTACGAAGTTTCTCGACTCGCCGCTGATAGACTTCATCGCTCTCGAACCATCCTTTTTTGATGCGCATACGGCGCAGTGCCCGAATGTTCTCATCGTTTGTGCGCTCGCGTTGGTAGAACGGATATTTTTCGCGATCGATTTGCGCTATGCGACGGTCGATTGTGCGCTTTGCCGCCTCGATGTAGTTGCGCACCGAGCCGGTGTAGGTGGGGGGAATAGGTGGATGGTAGTTGCCCGTGACAATCGGTATATAGAGCGATGAGGCGCGCGGAGGTGGAAAGGCGTAGCCGTCGTCGGTCAGGTAGAAATCCATCCTCTCCGAGATTAAGCGCACCACTGGTCGTCGCTGACTGATGTCAATGTGCAACTCTCCTCCGTAAGTGAGGTAGGCATTCACCTGATTCACAAAGCCGTTGCGGGCAATCAGCTCCTCGATCCCCGCGAGATTTACACTGTTGAATGCGCAACCCACGGTGCGAATTCCGCTGCGATTCAACCATTCGCGAACCTGCGACGAGCTGACTAATTGTCCATCGGAGGGACTCTGTTTAACGCGGATGGTCAAGGTTTTTACACACTTCAGAGAGCGACAGACATAAACCCGGCGTGCCGCAAAAACAATGTATGCGACAACGCCGACCCATAACAGGACGAAAAAGGTGTATTTGAGTATTTTTTTCAGTTTCTAACTTTTTAATTTTAGTTTTTCAGCTATCGCCTCGCAGCAGGCATCTATATTTCCTGCACCGAAGCTGATGACCACATCAGTCTGCATTGCGCTCACGGTTTGCGCCAGCGCATCGCGTTCGACAATTCGGCAGGGAACCGCCACCCGTCGGGCAATGATTTCGGAGGTGATGCCCGCAATTGGCTCTTCGCGTGCGGGGTAAATGGGGAGTAAAATCACCTCGTCTGCGTGCGACAATGCTTCGGCAAATTCTGTATAGAAATCGCGTGTGCGCGTGAAGAGATGAGGCTGAAAGAGTGCCGTGATATGCCGTCCGGGGAACATCTTCCGTACCGAAGTCAGGGTAGCGGTCAGCTCGCGTGGATGGTGCGCATAGTCGTCCATATAGACTTGTCGCGGGGTGTTGATATAAAATTCAAAACGCCGCTTAACACCTGTGTATGAGGATAGTGCGACACGTAACTTGTCCAAATTGAGGGGCTGTCCCACTGCCTTGGCAGCGCACCACATCGAGGCTACGGCGGCTACTGAATTTTCAATGTTCACCCATCCCGGAATGCCCAATGTGCAATCCGAAATCATGCCGTCGGGGGTGACTATGTTGTAACGATAATAGCCCCCCTGTGTCAGTACGACCTGAGTGGCATAGAAGTCGCACGGTTCATCGTAGGAGTAGCGAAAAATAGTAATTTTTGGATTGTCTAACAGAATATCAACTCCTTGCTTTATAATCAGATACCCATTTGGGCGAATCTGTCGTACGAATTGCGAAAATGCCTCTTTCACCGCTTCGTGTGTGCCGTAAATATCGAGATGGTCGGCATCGGCAGCTGTCACCACCGCCACATCGGGATGCAGGCGCAGGAACGAACGATCAAATTCATCTGCTTCGACCGCCAGTCGCGCCCCGTCGCCTAAGACCAAGTTGCTCTCAAAATTCTTCGATATGCCCCCCAGAAATGCGCTCCCGCCCCCTGTCACTTCGTGATTTAGCCACGCAATAAGAGTGGAGGTTGTGGTTTTTCCATGGGTTCCGGATACTGCCATAACATATTTCCCTTCAGATAGATATCCCAACATCTGAGACCGCTTCACCACCTCGAATCCCTGCTCACGGAAGTAGATTAACTCCACCTGATCGGCAGGCACCGCAGGGGTGTAGACCACCACTGTACCCTCTTTCTCGCGAAACGGAGCGGGGATGTGTTGCACATCCTCGTCGTAGTGAATCGTGGCACCCTGAGCTATCAACTCCTCGGTCAGGTGTGACGGTGTGCGGTCGTAGCCCGCCACTTGTCTCCCTTGGTGGAGGAAATAGCGCGCCAACGCACTCATACCGATGCCTCCGATTCCTAAAAAATAGACCTTTGAAAACTCCATTTTAACCAATTATTTTTACTATTTCATTTACAATCGTATCGGCAGCTGCGGGCTTTGCCAGTAGCCCGATGCGATGGCTCAGTGAAGCTAATTTTGCCTTGTCGGCAACTACCTCCACGGCGTAATCCATTCCTCGCCCAATGACCTCCGCATCACGAATCATCAGTGCTGCTTGTTTTTCGACCAGTGCCTGTGCATTCTTGGTTTGATGATCCTCCGCCACGTTGGGCGAGGGGACGAAGATGGTTGGTTTGGCAACCAAACACAACTCTGAAACGGTTCCCGCACCGCTGCGCGAAAGTACTACATCTGCGGCAGCATAGGCATAATCCATGCGATCGATGAATGCCCCTTGCCAAATGTTGCGCGTGGGATGTGCCGTCAAAAATGCCTGCATCTCTCGCTCGTAGTACTTGCCCGTCTGCCAAATCACCTGCACGGGTGCGGTACCGTTTTGGCGTGCCACCCACTCCTTCATCATTTCGTTGAGTGTGCGTGTGCCGAGCGAGCCGCCCACCACCAGCACCACGGGCAGTGCATCCGTGAGTCCGTAATAGCGCAGAGCTGCAGTCCGATTAACCCCCTCACCGGAGAAATTCCCGCGCAGAGGATTGCCCGTCATAACAATCTTTTTGGGGTCGAAAAAACGCTCCATCCCTTCGTAAGCCACGCAAATGCAGCGCGCACCCCGTGCCAAAATCTTGTTTGTGAGTCCTGCGTAGGAATTTTGCTCTTGAATGAGTGTCGGTACCCCCATGCGCTGTGCTGCCCATAGAACTGGAGCACTGGCATAACCACCGAAGCCCACCACAATATCTGCACCGAAATCATGTATAGCACGTCGTGCCATGCGGATGCTTTTCAGCACTTTAAAGGGAACGGCGAGGTTTTTCAGCTCAAATCGACGTTGCAAGCCCGCCACCGGAAGCCCCACAATTGGGTAGCCCAATGCGGGGACTTTTTCCATCTCCATCTTGCCCTCTGCTCCGACAAAAAGGATCTCTGCATCGTCACCGAAACGTCGTTTGAGTGCCTCAGCAACAGCTACGGCAGGGTAAATATGCCCTCCGGTGCCGCCGCCTGAAACAATGATTTTTTTCATTTCTACTGCTTTTATATCGTTCGGCTCACACCTTGTTCCTTTCGATGAGTACCGTCTATTTATAGTTTTTTCGCTACCTTCCCCAACTTCCTCTGTCAAGCGAGCGATAGTTGATTGCTTCGGCAATATGGGCAGCTGTAATATCTTTGTTCTCAGCCAAATCGGCAATCGTTCGTGCTACTTTTATAATTCGATCATAGGCGCGTGCCGAGAGATTCAACCGCTCCATCGCCCGTTCTAACATGGTGCTGGCAACCGCGTCAAGATGACAGTATTCGCGTAACATTTTGGCATTCATCATTGCGTTGGTGTGCACCCCCTCAATCCCACTGAAACGCGTTGCCTGCACCTTGCGTGCACGCATCACGCGAGTTAGAATCACCGTGCTGGTCTCACCGCAACGGGTCGAAATCAGCTCACCCACGGGCACGGGAGTCACTTCAATTTGCAAATCGACTCGATCGAGCAGTGGACCCGAAATGCGCCCCATGTAGCGATGCACTGCCGATGGAGAGCAGGTGCACTCCTTGGTCGGATGGTTGTAATAGCCACATGGACAAGGGTTCATGGATGCCACCAAGGTGAAGTTTGCAGGGTATTCCACGCTATATTTTGCCCGCGAAACAGTGATTTTCTTATCTTCTAACGGTTGTCTCAACACCTCCAGTGCGCTACGTCCAAATTCGGGGAGCTCATCTAAAAAGAGGATGCCGTTGTGCGCCAGCGACACCTCTCCGGGTTGAGGCGACTGTCCGCCACCGATGAGTGCCACCTGTGATGCGAGGTGGTGCGGAGCGCGAAACGGACGTTGCGATAGCAATCCGCGAGAGATTCCCAATTTGCCTGCCACGGAGTGTATCTTTGTGGTTTCGAGAGCCTCTTCGGGGGTCAGGGGTGGAAGAATAGTAGGCAATCGGCGTGCAAGCATAGTTTTGCCTGACCCCGGAGCCCCAATCATCAGTACATTGTGACCACCCGCCGCAGCAATCTCCAGTGCACGTTTGACATTGGATTGTCCTTTGACATCCGAAAAATCCTCAGCGTAGCGATTTGCCAGCCCCTCCGCACGCTCTTGCAGTGATTGCACCGCGGCTTCGATTTTGGTCTCGCCGTTCAAATAACTCACCACCTCTTTGAGCGTATGTACACCAATGACCTCGATGCCTGCAACAACGGCAGCCTCGGCTACGTTGTCTGCCGGGACTAAAATTCGTTGCATTCCATCACGTCGTGCACGGTCGGCAATCGGAAGGACACCCCGCACGGGTTGCACCGTGCCATCGAGCGAGAGTTCGCCTACAACCATCGAGTTGTCGAGCATCTCGGCATTAATCTGCATCTGTGCTGCGAGAATTCCCACGGCAATCGGCAAATCGAAACCTGCACCCTCTTTGCGAAGGTCGGCGGGGGCGAGGTTGACGATGATTTTCTTGCCCGACATACGCTGTTGCGAATTTTCGAAGGCTGCACGAATTCGCTGTTCGCTCTCTTTCACGGCACTGTCGGGTAGCCCCACGAGGTAGAGACCGATGCCGCCGCCGGCGATGTTGACCTCCACGGTCACTCGCACAGCGTCGATGCCGACCACTGTCCCCGTATATACCTTTACGAACATCGAATTTATCTTTAGAATGGAGCCTCTTCGTTCAACGAGGGAGGCGTAATGTTGAATTCATTGCTTTCGCGTGTGGTACCCAACCCCGCCTGCCCGCTATTCGAGTCGCTGGCAAAATCTTCGTATTGCTGGGCAGGGGTGGATTGTCCCGGTGTGACGGGCATCATCGAGTCGTCCATATCCGCAAAGCGTGCCTGATCCTTCATGAATCGGAGGTTCACGTCGCCCACAGCACCATTACGATGTTTGGCGATGATAATCTCAGCAAGTCCTGCGGTGGGCATTCCGTTTTCGTCTTGGTTAATGCCGTAGTACTCTGGGCGATGGATGAATGCCACAATATCGGCATCTTGCTCGATGGCACCCGACTCACGCAAGTCGGAGAGCTGTGGACGTTTCGAGCCACCACGCATCTCTGTGGCACGGCTCAACTGCGAAAGGGCAATCACCGGCACGTTCAGCTCCTTGGCAATTGCCTTGAGTGTACGTGAGATGAAGGAGACTTCCTGCTCGCGGTTGCCCCTCGAATCTTGGTTGCCAGTCATGAGCTGGAGGTAGTCGATGATGATGATTTTTATATCGTTATGTATCTTCAGTCGGCGCGCTTTCGAGCGAAACTCGAAGACCGACAATGCCGGAGTGTCGTCGATGAAGAGAGGTGCCGCCCCCAAAGGTTTGGTTGCCGACTCAAGGTGTCGCCACTGTTCGGGCGAGAGCCGACCGCTCTTCACGTCGTTGCTTGCCAACCCTGTTTCGGCGACAATGAGTCGCATCATCAGCTGCACAGCGGACATCTCAAGTGAGAAAAACGCCACGCCCGCCTCGTGATCGACGGCCATGTTGCGCGCCATGGAGAGGACAAAAGCCGTCTTACCCATTGAGGGACGTGCGGCAATGATAATCAAATCGGAGAGCTGCCAGCCGAGGGTGATGCGGTCGATAGCCATGAATCCTGAAGGAACACCGTTGAAGGCACTGGTGTTTTTCGAAGCCTCTTCGATTTGGTGTAATGCTTTGGATAAAAGGTCTTTGGATGATTGAACGGAGCGTTTTACGTGTCCCTCCGAGACCTTGAAAATCTCGCCCTCGGCAAAGCCAATCAGCTCTGTAATATCTTTTGTTTCATCGTACGATTGCCGTTGAATCTCGGTCGCCGAGCGGATTAATTCGCGTTGAACATATTTTTGGGCGATAATTTTGGTGTGAAATTCAACATTGGCTGCTGAGGCAACTTTTTGTGTGAGCTGCGCCAAGTAGGCGGCTCCACCCACCTTTTTTAGCTCTTTGTTGACCTTCAGTTGTTCGGTTACGGTGTAGAGGTCAATCGGTTTCATGTTGATTGACAGCTCCTCGATTGCCTTGTAGATAATTCGATGCTCCTCGGTGTAGAAAGCCTCAGACGAAATGAACTCTTGTACGGTGATGATGCTGTCGCGCTCAAGCATGAGTGCACCAAGTACAGCTTCCTCTAACTCAACGGCTTGAGGGGGTACATTGCCCGCGATTTCGGTCATTGTTGTGAAGGATTCGCGGTTGCGAGCTGAGGGGGTGTATTCTTTAGCCATTTATCGTAATGTTTCAAAGTTCAAAAGTAGTAATTTGCACCGAGAAATCAAAGCCGAAGACTGAAAGAATTGTGCATAACGCGGTTGATAAATCGAGGAGGTTGCCGTGGGGTATTTCACACCTCGAAAAGGCTGTTGAAAAGTTGTGAAAAGTTGTTATTTATCAATGCCCAAACCTCGGTGTGAGACTGCCAGAACACCGATGCTGATGCGGCAATCAGGTGCGCAACGTAGAATCTCCTCGGCGCACGAAACGATGGTTGCCCCTGTGGTGAAAACGTCGTCCACAAGCAGGATGTGTTTCCCGACAAGTCGTTCGGGATGAGCTACTTGAAAAACATCACGCACATTTTCCCAGCGACCGTCGGTTGAGGTGAGTGCCTGCGAGGGGTTGTTGCGCTGCCGAACCACACTGCGTCGATCGACCCCAACACTCAACTCGCCCGCGATACCCTCTGCCAAATATTCCGATTGATTGTAGCCGCGCCATAGTCGTTTACGCCAGTGTAGCGGCACAGGAATCACCACATCCACATCGTGGTAGAGGTCGCTCTGAGCGAGATAGCTGCCGTACCATGCCCCCATTTCGCGGGCTAATCGCCACGCACCTTTGTATTTGAAGCGGTGAATTAACCTACGCCAGCCGCTGTCGGTGATGAAGTAGAAGAATGCCGTGGCGTGTACCACCGGAATTAGACCCCACAGCCGATGCGTCATCGGATTATCGAACTCCTCCCAAAAACGGGTTAGCGGAATGGTGCCTCGACAGCGCGTGCAGACCATACGAGCACCATCGCCCATTGGCTTGCCGCAAACAGGACATAGCGGCGGAAAGAATAATCCCCGCACGTCGACCCAAAAATCACTGAGGGTCGACATTTATAATGACTGTAATTGATTTGTATGTAGCCTCTTTTGAGAAGATTGCGAGTTGCTCGGCGAGGAGTTTGCGTGCGCGTGCAAACGACGCTCCCGCCTCCACTTTCAGCAGCAAGCCGACCAGATATTCACCGCGAATGCGATCTACGGGTGGAGACATGGGTCCCAACACTCGTCGTCCGAAGCGTTCGCGAAGCTGAGCTGCCAGATGGTCGACAGCGTGTGCCAAAAGCGATGGATCGCGGTGGCGCAGCGTCAGTGCAACAAGTCGTGCGTAGGGTGGGTAAAAAAATAGTTCTCGCTCAGCAAGCTGTACGCGAGCCATGGCTGTAAAATCACCCGCAACAACTTGTTGTATAACAGGATGCTCAGGTTCTGAGGTCTGGATGATTACCTCTCCTTGCTCGGCACGGCGACCCGCGCGACCCGCCACTTGGGTCATAAGTTGAAAGGCGCGTTCTGCAGCTCGAAAATCGGGATTGTTGAGCAGATTGTCCGCATTCAAGATGCCGACCAAGGATAATTCACCAAAGTCGAACCCCTTGGTAATCATCTGTGTGCCGACCATAATATCGTAGTCGTGGCGCATAAATCCGGTGATGATGTTGTTGAATGCACGCTCGCTGGTCACGCTATCGCGGTCGAGTCGAACTACGCGTGCTGTGGGGAAAATTCGCAGAATCTCCTCCTCAACCTTTTCGGTGCCGAATCCCATGGGAGCGAGTTCGCCCACCTTGCAAGCCGGGCATTTCGTGGAAATTGTCTCGGTGTGTCCGCAGTAGTGACAAATCAGTTTGCCGCTCTGTTTATGGAGAGTCAGCGAGACGTTGCAATCGGGACAGCGTGCCGTCCATCCGCATTGGCTACACTCGACATAGGGCGAAAAACCCCGTCGATTCTGAAACAACATCACCTGCTCGTCGCGGGTGAGAGCTCCGTCAATTCGATCGAGTAATGCCTTGTTGAAGTGTGCTTTACGCTCTCCACGTTTTACAGCGCGCAGTGTGTCTGAGACAATGATTTGGGGTAGTTGAACTTGCCCGTAACGTTCGTCGAGTTGCGCAGTGCCATATTTGCCGCTCTGGGCGTTGAGCCATGTTTCGAGCGAGGGGGTTGCACTGCCTAAGAGGGTGCGGGCACCGTAAAGGCGTGCCATGAAAACGGCGCAATCGCGAGCGTTGTATCGAGGTGCAGGCTCTGTTTGTTTGTAGCTTGCATCGTGCTCCTCATCGACGATAATGAGTTGTAATTTCTTTAATGGCAAGAAGATAGATGATCGTACACCGACCACAAATTCACCTCCCGACGAGCCATTCAGGCGCAAGTAGGTTTCGGTGCGTTTGCGCGCTGAGAGTTTCGAATGATAGGGGGTGACTCGGCTGCCGAAGATGCACTCCATGCGCTCAATGAGTTGTGCGGTGAGGGCAATTTCGGGGATCAAGAGCAGGACATCGCCACCGGCAGCGAGGGTTTCGGCAATCAGGTGAATATAAATTTCGGTCTTGCCCGAACCTGTAATTCCGTGCAGTAATACCGCTTGTCGCCCCTCGGCAAACTGTTTGTCGATGGCGATTCGTGCAATGGTTTGTTGATTGGTCAGTATAGGTAGCCGAAAGTGGGTTTGTTGTCTGGTTTCGAGCGTGCGTTCGCGCTCTGTGGTGGTGATGAATCCCTTGATTTCGAGGGTGTGAAGCACCGACCAATCGGACTGCAGCAGCCGACGCGGAACCTCGCCCGTGGGAAGGCATATTTGCGCCTCTGCGGAGGCAATTTCGAGCAGGGCTGCATACTGTTTTGGGGCTCGACGTGTGAGCTTTTCGAAGAGTTCGTTGAGTAGAGTTGGGTCGCGTAGTCTCTCTGATAGGGTGATGTAGCTCTCGAGTCGGGGACGAAATTCATCCTCTGTAAATTCTGCTTCAGAGTTGCCACTGGGCTTCATCAGCGCGGGTAACGCCACCCGCATCACCTCACCTACCGAGCACATATAATAGTCGGCAATCCACTCCCACAGAGCCTGTTGATGGGCATCGAGGAGGGGTTCGCGGTAGAGAATTTTCGAAACGGATTTTATGGTTTTGAAATTGGGTCGTTGGTCGTGGATGCGCCAAACGATGCCCGTATAAATCTTATTATGACCGAATTGTACCGCCACGGCTTGCCCCTGCATGAGGGGCATATCCTCTGCCACAGCAAACGTGTAAGATGGCTGTGAGAGTGGCAGGATTATATCGGCATAGAGGGGCACACTTATATTACTTGCCGAAGGCTTGGAATCCCTTGCCGTAGACACCCATCACCGAACCAACGGACATAAAGGCATCGGGATCGACCGATTTTACCACCTTGAGAATCATTGAAGTCTCGCTTTTGCGGCAGACAACCAGCACCACGCGTGAGTGTTCCTTGGTGTACCAGCCCATGCCATCGAGCATTGTGACTCCGCGATGGGCATCTTTGATGATTGCCGAGGCAATTTCGTCGTGCTTTTGACTGATAATCATCAACTGATTCGACTGCTGACTACCCGACATGAGTAAATCGACCGTGTAGCCGAAGACAGCCGTCATGATGTAACCGTAGATGACCGTTGTAAGGGGCATACCGACCAGCATGGACGAACCGATGATGGTGAAATCGGCGCACATCACGATATTTCCGTAACGCACCGTGCGGTATTTATTGATGATGAGCGAGACAATATCCACGCCACCCGTTGTGCCGCCCTGCTTGAAGCAGAGAGCTACACCGATACCTGCCAAGACACCTCCCATGATGACCAGCAGAATCTTCTCCATGCCGACAAATAACCCCTCGACAGGCAGGATGTCCTGCCAGAAGTTCATTGCTAAAGAGAGTACCGCAATCGAAAAGATGGTTTTGATACCGAATTTCCACCCGACGATAAAGCCAGCACCAAGTATCAAAAGGCCGTTGATAATGAAGACCATCGTACCCAACTTGATGTCGATACCAAAGAGTTGCTCCATGGCTTTGCACGTCACCAGCGAGAGACCAGCAGCACCGCCACCGATACCTTGGGCCGGCATGATACAGCCAATCCAACCAAACGAGTAGAACATCATACCGAGAGACATCAAGAAATACTCCTTGATGCCGGTAAATACTTGATTCTTAGTCAACATCTTCATTCCATAGTAGTTTTTAATCGTGCAAAGGTATAAAAAAATCGCTTTTATATACTATTCCCACAATTATTCTTTGTTTCGGGAGTCCATCCAGATAGTAACGGGACCGTCATTGGTCAGCGCAACTAACATATCGGCACCAAATTCGCCCGTAGCAAGGGGGTGTCCGAGGGTTGTGGTGAGTGTGGTGACGAAGTGTTCGTAGAGTGGACGCGACACCGCTTCGGGTGCCGCCTTGATGTAGGAGGGGCGATTCCCCTTTTTGGTAGAAGCTTGCAGGGTGAATTGGCTGACAACCAGCACGTCACCATTTATCTGCTGCACATCGAGATTCATCACCCCTACTGCGTCGTCGAAAATCCGCAAGTGGGCAATTTTGCTTGTGAGCCACGCAATATCCTCCTCGGTGTCGGCACTCTCAATTCCCACCAAGACAACCAACCCCACCCCAATTGATGATTTGAGTGTGCCGTCAATAGTCACGGAGGCTTGCTGCACCCGTTGAATCAGTGCTCTCATTGGCTGTTTTGTTCAAACCAACGCCACAACCGATCCTCGGTAGGTACGGGGGCAATCACCTCAATGAGTTCGTGTCGCACGGGATGGTCGAAGCTCACACTGCGTGAGTGGAGCGAGATTCCACCGCCCGGATTGGAGCGTTTGGCTCCATATTTTAAATCCCCGCGAATCGGGCAGCCTATTTTCGAGAATTGTGCGCGAATTTGGTGGTGACGACCCGTCAGTAACTCCACCTCAACAAGTGTGTAGTGGTCGCCCGCACCGAGTGTGGCGTAGCGTAGCCGTGCCTCCTTGGCATCTCCTCGTGGTGAGTCGATAGCCTTCGAGCGATTTGATTTAGCATCGCGCAAGATGTAGTGATGCAGTTCACCAGCGGTGGGGTCGGGTCCCTGCTCGGTCAATGCCCAGTAGAGTTTGTGAATCTGTCCGTCGCGAATCATCTCGTTCATACGCGCCAGTGCCTTGGAGGTCTTGGTGAAGATGACCACGCCACTCACCGGGCGATCGATGCGGTGCACGACACCCAAGAAAACCTCACCGGGTTTGCCATCGCGGTGGCGAATGAACTCTTTAATCTGATCTTCGAGTGCACTCTCACCCGACGGATCGGGCTGCACCAAGTCGCCGCAGTGTTTGTTGACCAGCAGCAGGTGGTTGTCTTCGTAGAGAATATCTTCGGGTGCGAACATGATTTATAAAATAAAAGTGAAGGGGAGCAATAACGAAGCTGATTCGACAATGGATGCCGAACCGCCACCACTCATGATGACGCGCATCGGGCTTTTCTGCCGCCGCTCGACATCGACCATTACTTGACGACACTGTCCGCAAGGGTAGCATTCGCGTTGTGAGGGGACGGAGGCGATGGCTAACGTCTCGATTGGGTCGGAGGCGTAATTCGCCTGTGCATAGAACAATAAGGAGCGTTCGGCGCACAATCCGGCAGGGTACACTTCACTTTCGAAGTTGCTGCCATATAGTATCTTACCACTGCGCAAACGAGCGGCAGCTCCCACGTGAAAGTTCGAGTATGGGGCATGTGCGTTGGCTGTGGCGCGCTCAGCCTCAGTGACCAATGCGCGGTCTTGGTCAGACATTGTCGCCACGGTGTCGTAGTGTTGGTAGTCGAAAATAATTTTCTTATCCATAGTATTTCGCTTTAGGAGATAGGAAGCAAAGATAGTGAAAATTTGGAATATTTACAGTATTATTTTTATCGCTCACATTTGCGCACCAAGCGCACCGTGGATTGGGTGGTTTGGCGAATGAAAACGCGTGGTCCAATCTGTGCATATTTGAGGAACAAAGTTTCATCGTAGCCGCGGATGGTTAACAGTTCCATATTCTCCGCCTTCATCACGTCGAACTCTGCATCGCGCAGTGCCGAGATTGCCTCGTCGATGTGCCACGAATTATCGACGCAAAGGCTCAGATTCACCGCCGAGTTATGTACCAAGTTGGTCTTGA
Organism: Alistipes sp.; assembly: GCA_036652255.1. GTDB lineage: Bacteria > Bacteroidota > Bacteroidia > Bacteroidales > Rikenellaceae > Alistipes. The sequence continues at coordinate 37,189 of JAVVWE010000016.1, forward strand.
TGCGGAACTGTTCGAGTAGCGAGAAAATGGTGGCAAATTTCTCCTCAAGCACGAACGAGAAGTCGCGCGAGCGGATGGTTAGCATCACTTGGTCTTTCTTGAGAATCAGAATGGGCACGTTGACCGGTGCGGTCATGCCACGGATGACGGTGCCCGGCTTGCGTTTGTCGCCAAAAGGTCGTACGTAGAGAGGTATGTTCTTGTTTTGCAGTGGTTTGATGGTCTTGGGGTGGATGATTTGTGCACCACTGTAAGCCAACTCGATGGTGTCGAGGTAGTTCAATTCGGCAATCTGAACGGCATCGGGGAAGACCTTCGGATCGGCATTCATCACTCCGTCCACATCCTTCCATACCGACATCGACTCTGCGTCGAGAATGTTTGCCACCACGGCTGCCGAATAGTCGGATCCTTCGCGCCCAAGGGTGGTTGTGGTGCCGTCGGGAGCTCCGCCGATGAAGCCTTGTCCGACAAAAATATTTGCGTGTGAAGCGGCGATGGCACTCTTCAGCAGGGGTTCGGAGGCGGCGATGTCGACCCCTGCATCTTTGTGACGTTGCTCGGTTAAAAAGCAGCGGCGCATATCAATCCAGTCGTTGGGTGTCCCCGCAAATCGCATATATTCAGAGACAATAGTGGTGGAGAGTAGCTCGCCGAACGCTACTATGGTGTCGTACCACAATTCGGCATCTTCAGTTTTATAGTGAGTCTCGCTCGCTACGTGTTTCAGTTCGGTAAAAAGCTGCTCCACGCGTTCGATTTTCGTAGCGGGAGACCACAGCCCTTCGATGATTTGTGTGTGGTAGGCGTACAGGGTGGCAATCTGCTCTTCGGATTGTTTGCGGTCGCCTCTCTGCAACCCCTCGAAGACCTTTTCGAGGGCATTGGTGGTCTTGCCCATCGCCGAGACGATGATGAACAGATTTTGCTCGTCGCCAATAATTTTGTGCAGGTTGCGCACTCCGTCGGCATTGCGCACCGACGCACCTCCGAATTTATATACTTTCATCTCCTCAAATTACTTTTTGTGAACAGTCGGTACAAAGTTATAAATTTTCCAAGATTTTGTGTAACTTTGGAGATTGAAAATACAAAATCGATTTAATGTACGAAGAGCTGAAACAAATCATAGAGCGGGCGTGGAACGACCGCACCTTGTTGAGTGATGAATCTGTGCGCGCAGCAGTGAATGCGGTGGTTGAGGAGTTGGATAAAGGTCGTTTGCGTACGGCTGAACCCATCGACAAAGAGCGCACGCAATGGCAAGTGAATGAGTGGGTTAAAAAAGCAATCATCCTCTATTTTCCGATGCGACCCATGCGCACCATACGTGCCGGTGAGTTGGAGTGGTACGATAAAATGGAGCTTAAGCACGGCTACGAGGAGCTGGGCGTGCGGGTGGTGCCTCATGCTGTGGCGCGCTACGGAGCATACATTGCCGCCGGGGCGATTCTCATGCCTTCGTATGTCAACATCGGCGCGTATGTCGATGCAGGTACAATGGTTGATACGTGGGCTACGGTTGGTTCGTGTGCGCAAATTGGACGTAATGTGCACCTTTCTGGTGGTGTAGGAATTGGCGGTGTGCTCGAACCGGTGCAGGCTGCGCCGGTGATTATCGAGGATAACTGCTTCATCGGATCCCGTGCCATTGTGGTCGAAGGGGCGCACATCGGACGAGAGGCGGTGCTCGGCTCGAACACTGTGATTACGGGTTCGACCCACATCATTGACGTGACGGGTTCTTCACCCGTGAACTACAAAGGGGTGGTGCCGGCACGTTCGGTGGTTATTCCGGGTAGCTACAAAAAACAATTTCCAGCAGGCGAATACAGCGTAGCTTGTGCGCTGATTATCGGTCGCCGTAAGGAGTCCACAGATACAAAAACCTCGCTGAACGACGCTCTGCGCGACTTTGGCGTCTCGATATAGACACGGAAATGATTTATCATATAGAACATACCACTTCGACCAACGACGATGCGCGTCGTGCGGAATATATCCACGGAGACTTCATTTGGGCAGAGGAGCAGAGTGCGGGACGCGGACAGCGCGGACACGCATGGAGCAGCCCCAAAGGGGAGAACCTCACCTTCTCGGCGGTTTTGGAACCCACTTTCCTGCCTGTGCAGGAGCAGTTTTTGTTGTCGGAGGCGGTGGCTCTGGCTCTGACCGATACTTTTGCGCACTATGACATCGTCACCCGCATCAAATGGACGAACGATATCTATGCGGGCGAACTCAAATTGGTAGGGATTTTGATTGAGCACAACTACGCTGGGCAGCATTTGAGTCGTACCATTGCAGGCATTGGAATCAACGTCAATCAAGGAGCTTTTGACCCGGCGTTGCCCAATCCGGTGTCGATGGCACAACTCACAGGTAAGCAATACGATAGAGACGAGGTGCTGAACTGCTTTCGCGACTCGCTCACGGCGCGTTACGCCCAACTTGAGCGGGGCGAAAAAGAACGCTTGCAGTCCGACTACATCGCTCGTATGTATCGTCTGGGCGAGGAGCATCTGTTCCGTTATCCCGATGGTACCCCTACCCGAGCCACAATCCAAGGTGTGAGGAGGTCGGGCGAGTTGGTTTTGCGTCACGAAGATGGTGCGGTAAAAGAATATCTTTTCAAGGAGATTGAATTCGTGTTAAAAAAATAACACAACCGCTTGTTGATTCGAAAATAACGATTATATTTGCATAATCTTTAAAGAAAATTTATAAATATTAAATCATACGTTATGAATGTACCTGCAAATCTGAAGTATTCGAACGACCACGAATGGTGTCGTATCGAGGGTGAAACTGCCTATATCGGCATTACCGACTTTGCTCAAAGTCAATTAGGTGACATCGTTTTCCTTGATGTTCCAACCGAAGGAGAAACCATTGCCAAAGGCGATGTTTTTGGCACAATCGAAGCTGTAAAGACCGTCAGTGATGCCATCATGCCCATCTCGGGCGAGGTGCTCGAATTCAACCCCGATGCCGATGCCGATCCAACTTTAGTCAATAAAGATGCCTATGGCGCAGGCTGGCTTATCAAGGTTCGCATGACGGATCCCGCTGAGTACGATGCCCTGCTCACAGCAGCTCAATACACTGAATTAATTGGTTAATTAACCATAAAATAGACAAAAATCATGTCAAAAGTTACAGTTGTAGGCTCAGGAGCCGTAGGTGCTACCTGCGCAAACGTGATGGCTTGCCGCGAAGTTGCAAGCGAAGTAGTCCTGATCGACATCAAAGAGGGTTTGTCAGAGGGTAAGATGTTGGATATGTATCAGACATCGACACTGATGGATTTCGATACCAAACTCGTCGGCTCGACTAACGATTACAAATTGACCGCCAATTCGGATGTTGTCGTAATTACTTCGGGTATCCCCCGCAAGCCCGGTATGACTCGTGAGGAGTTAATCGGTACCAATGCCAAAATCATGAAGGGTGTTATGGAGAACGTGGTGAAATATTCACCCCGTGCTATCATCATCGTGGTTGCGAACCCGATGGATACGTTGACTTATTTGGCTCTTAAATCTTCGGGTCTGCCTAAAAACCGCGTGATCGGTATGGGTGGCGCACTCGACTCGTCACGTTTCAAATGCTATTTGGCTAAGGCAACAGGTGCTAATATCAACAACGTGGATGGTATGGTAATCGGTGGTCACGGCGATACAACCATGATTCCGCTGCTGTCGAAGGCTTCGGTGAACGGTGTTCCCGTATCGCAGTTTGCTTCGAAGAAAAAATTGGAGGAGGCTGTCGCTAACACCATGGTTGGCGGTGCCACACTTACCAAATTGATTGGTACTTCGGCTTGGTATGCCCCCGGAGCTGCTGTTTCGATGATGGTTGAGTCAATCCTTCACGATCAGAAGAAGATTGTTCCTTGCTGCTGCTACCTTGATGGCGAGTATGGACAGTCGGATCTTTGTATCGGTGTTCCTGCCGTTATCGGTCGCAAAGGTATCGAAAAAATCGTGAAAATTGACCTCACAAAAGAGGAGGCTGCTAAGTTTGCGGCATCGGCTGAGGCTGTGCACAAGACCAATGCTATTCTTCGCGAGATTAAGGCGTTATAATCAACAGACTTTGTTATATGCAGATAGCCCCGCATTGGTTGCGGGGCTATCT
>JAVVWE010000017.1:0-33959 GCA_036652255.1 Alistipes sp.
TGGCAGCCCGCATTTTTTATTTGACATCATTCACATCCCGTTCTGTTGTCGCTTCGTCGCTGCGTTCCTCGCAATGAAGTGCAAAAAAAGGCGCACCGTGATGGTGCGCCTTTGGAAATTTATGTGTGAAAACTATTTCACCTTCTCCATCTCCACCGTGAAGTGGCGCAGGATGGGTGCTTCAAATGTAATCTTGTAACCTTTGGTAATCGTGTCGCGACGTTCGAGAATGTTGCGGCAAGCAGCGGCAATCACACGGATGTGGTTGTCGGTGTAGACACGACGTGAGATTGCAAGACGCAGCAACTCCAATTTCGGGTAGCGGTTCTCGTGTGTGTCGGGATCGCGGTCTGCGAGGATTGAGCCAATCTCTACGCCACGGATGCCTGCTTCGAGGTAGAGCTCTACGCCGAGCGTCTGAGCGATGAACTGCTCTTTGGGCAGGTTCGGAAGCACTTTTTTCGCGTCGATGAAGATGGCATGACCACCCGCAGGGCGTTGGTAAGGTACTCCATACTCGTCGAGCAGGTCACCCAGAAGTTTCACTTGGCGAATACGAGCGTCGAGTTGTTCGTACTCCGTATTCTCGTCCAGACCTACAGCCAAAGCATCCATATCGCGACCAGACATACCACCGTAAGTCAAGTAGCCTTCATACATGATGCTGAACTGCATAGCTTTGCGATAGACCGCTTCGGAGCGCATGGCAACAAAACCACCCATGTTCACTACACCGTCCTTCTTTGCCGAGATGGTCATCAGGTCGGCATAGGTATAGATTTCGTGAACAATTTCCTTGATTGTTTTATTCTCGTAGCCTTTTTCGCGTGTCTTGATGAAGTATGCGTTTTCGGCAAAACGAGCTGAGTCGATGAGCATCGGAATGCCGTACTTGCGGCACAATTCGGCTGTTTCGCGAATGTTGCGCATCGAAACGGGCTGTCCACCTGCGGTGTTGTTGGTGATGGTGAGCACCACGCAAGGAATCTTCTCTTTGGGGTTCTCTTTGAATACTTTTTCCAACTTCTCAATATCCATTTCGCCCTTGAACGGCAACTCTTTCTGTGTGTCGGAAGCGGCATCGATTGTGCAGTCAATTGCGTGGCAATGGCGGAATTCAATGTGACCCTTTGTGGTGTCGAAGTGTGAGTTTCCCGGAACAATATCGCCTGCTTTGAGCAGTGCTGAGAAAATCACGTTCTCTGCTGCACGACCTTGGTGTGTAGGCAGGAAGTAGGGCATATCGAAAATGCGAGAAATCATCTCCTTCAAACGGAAGAAAGATGTTGCACCAGCGTAGCTCTCGTCGCCGGTCATCATCGCTGCCCATTGGTGGTCGCTCATCGAGCCTGTGCCCGAGTCCGTCAGCAGGTCGATTGTAACTTGCTCGCTGCGTAATTTGAAAAGATTGTAGCTTGCTTCACGAATCCAAACTTCGCGCTCAGCGCGGGTTGAGGTGCGGATTGCTTCCGTCATTTTGATTCTGTAAGGCTCTGAATAGGGTAATTCCATGATATAAAATGTTTTAATGTTGGTTAAGTTGTATTCGGTTTATCCAAAAATACAAATAATTTTTCGGATAATACAAATTTAGGTACTATATTTGCTTATTAACAATAAAATATTTTTAATATACCATCCTATGAAAAGATATCGTTGTACAGTTTGTGAGTATATTTACGACCCCGTGCTGGGCGATCCGGAGAATGGAATCGCTATTGGAACTGAATTTGACGACTTACCCGACGGGTGGATTTGTCCCGTTTGTGGCGAAGGGAAATGGGCTTTTGAGCCGATAGATAACTAACCTACAAACTATGTGTGCATTATTAACAACCATTTTAATTCTTACATCCATCATGACAACCGACACTACAACTCAGGTGCGCTTCACACCGCAGGATTTGTCCTACGCGTATGATGCGCTTGCGCCTCACATCTCCGAGGAGACTATGCGCTATCACCACGACAAACACTACAAAGGTTATGTCGCCAAACTCAACGAATTGCTCATCGACAGCCCCTTTGCTGCGCAGCCACTCGAAGATATTATCGTTGCGGCGGATGGTCCGCTCTATAACAATGCTGCGCAGGCATGGAACCACGACTTTTTGTTCAACAGCCTCTCCCCAAAGCCTCAGCAAATTCCGACGGGTAAGTTCCTCGATGCCATTAATAAATATTTTGGTTCTTTCGACCAACTCAAGGCGGAGCTGTCACGTGCTTGCACGTCACTTTTCGGCTCGGGTTGGGTATGGCTTGTCGAGGACAAGGCGGGACGCTTAGCAATCATGAGTGAGCAAAATGCGGGTAATCCGCTGCGTTACCATATGCGTCCGTTGCTCTGCATCGATGTGTGGGAACACGCCTACTACATTGACTACCGCAATCGCCGCGCGGATGCGGTGGCGGCGTGGTGGAACGTGATAGATTGGAGTGTGGTGGCAAAACGTTATGAGATAAGATAAAGCGTCTTGTTTGGATAAAGGAGCAGTTTCTCGCCATGGCGAGAAACTGCTCCTTTTATTATCGAATAAACCTCTTATTACAGATGTTCGAGTGTGTAGTCCACCATTTTCTGCCGCACATTACGCATATCTGTCGGCTGCATGGAGTGGTTCTGATCAGTGTAAATCATCATGTCGTAACGCTTCTCTTCGCGGTTCAGCGCGCGAGTGACTTCGATTGTGTTCTGGAAATGGACGTTGTCGTCAGCCGTGCCGTGGATGATGAGCAGACGCGTTTTTGTATCGTCAAATTGTTTGACGAATTGAATGGGCGAATTTTTGTCGTATCCAGTCGGATTTGTCTGCGGAAGGTTGTTGTAGAGTTCGGTGTAGATTGAATCGTAGTAACGCCACGAGGTGACGGGGGCAACAGCGATTGCCATTTTGAACAGTCCATTGCTCGTCATGGCGCAGCTCAGTGCCATGAAACCACCATACGACCAACCGTAGATGCCGATGCGTGCAGCATCCACATAGGGCTGCGCAGCCATGTAGCGCGCCGTGGAGAGTTGATCTTCCACCTCCAATTCGCCCAAGTTGCCGTAAGTTAATTTTTTGAACTTCTCGCCTCTGAATCCGGTGCCGCGACCATCCGTGCAGACCACAATATAGCCCGCATCGACGATGGCATCCTCCCAATCGAGTGACCAGCGATCCAATACTTGTTGCGATCCGGGACCCGAATACTGCGTCAGCAAGAGGGGATAGCGTTTTTCGGGATTGAAATTGCGTGGACGTAACATATAGCCATTCAGCGTGTCACCTCGCTCGGTGGTGAAGGTGAAAAATTCTTTTGCAGGACGGTTCTCCTTTGCCAACTCGGTGCGAAGTTCCTCGCTACTGGTCAGCGTGCGCACCACCTTACCTGTGGCAGTGCAGACCTCGACCCGATTGGGTGTTGAGCCATTCGAGAAGGTTGAGATGTAGTATTTCATGCCACGACTGGGGGCAATGGTGTAGAAACCTTCGCCTGTAGTGAGCCGTTTTTTATTTTTGCCGTCTATTCCGATGCTGTACAGATTGCGGCGCAGAGGCGAAGTTTCGGTCGAGATGTAGTAGATTTTTTTGCCTGTTGTTGCCACGAGTTCCGTCACGTCCCAGCTCCCTTTGGTGATTGGATTCAGCAGCCCTTTGCTCACGCTATATAAATATAGGTGCATATATCCCTTCGAGGTCTCCTCGCGTACCACGAAACGATCCGCATCGAGGAAGGTCACGGTCATGGCATTGGTGCGGTCGATGTATTTGGGCGAATGTTCGTCATAAATAACCTGTTGTGTGCCGTCGGCATTGCACAGCACTACTTCGAAGTGGTTTTGCTGGCGGTTCAGCCGATAGAAATAGAAACGACCGTCGGGTGTCCAACCAATGTAGGGAATGTATTGGTCTGTCTCGGCACCCGTATTGATGTGGGTACGTTTGCCGCTTGCGATGTCGTGCACCCACAGTTCTACGGTCGAATTTATGCCGCCTGCTTTGGGGTATTTGAACGAAAATGCTTTGTTGTAAAGTGTTGTGTCATAGCGCATCATCTCGAATACAGGCACGCGACTTTCGTCGAATCGCATATAGGCAATTTTGCGGCTGTCAGGTGAAAAAGCATAGGCTTTGGTGAAACCTAACTCCTCCTCGTAGACCCAATCCGTGGTGCCATTAATCACTTTGTTCCACGCGCCATCGGTGGTGAGTGGCTGTGTTTTTTCTGATGCTACGTCATAGAGCCACAAGTTGTTGTTGCTTGAGACAGCAATCCATGCTCCGTCGGGGGAGAAAGAGGCATCGCGCGGAGCCTCCAATTGCGTGAGTATGGGGCGGCGGAAACCCTCTGTGGAGAGGTAGTAGGAGGTGGTGTAGGAGTGGCGATAGATGGGTTTCGACCCCTCCGAAAACAGTATTGTGCGTTCGTCGGGTGAGAAGAGATAATCGACTACGTGGACGTTGGTCGAGATGATGGGGCGCAGTGATTTGCCCTCTGTTCCTTTGGCGTAGGAGTACTGGGCAACCGATCCCAATTCGAGTACGGTGTAGTGTTCGCCGTCGGACATCGAACGGATGCCGCGCACGTTTTCATTCATTCCGCTCAAGCGTTGAATTGCATCGTAGCTCTGGGCGTTTGTGGCTCCGAGTGTGAGTCCGAGTGCCATAAGGGTCAGTAGTGTTTTCAAAATAGGGTTGTTTTTAAGAAACTGTTTGAATTTGTTGCCGAAAAGAACGAGATTAATAAATTTAAAGCAGCTTCTAAATGTCGTCTACATTAAAATCGTAGCCGCGACGTTTGCCCGTCACGAACTTCGAATTATCCATTTTGCTGTTAAATTGATCAACCGTCACGCGTTTGTTGTCATCGTAGGAGGGAACCAATAAATCGAAATGGAGAGCATAGTTGATGGCTGCTTCGAGGATGCAAACCAGTGCGTCGTGGTCAATCTCGCCACGACCGAAGTTCATCGCCTTGACGGCTGCTTGGTGCTTTCCCTCAACAAAGTAGCTGCGCTCGCGGTTGATGAATATGCGTCCCACGAGGTAGCCTTCGTCGGCATTGCGGTTGAATTTGAACGAGTCGGAGAGGAAATTGTATATGTTGACAATTCCGCAGTAGGAGTTGGTTTTGTCTGCCTGTACGTAGGGATTCTGCCAGATGATGTGGTTCGAATCGAATTCGAAAACATCGGTGTGCATCTGGAAAATTAGCAGGTCATTGGCAATCTGCAACTGTGTTTCGAATTTACCGCGGTCGCGGTATTCGAGCCTTGTGCGACGGTCGAGTTTGCCGTCCAGCTCGTCGTCCATCTCCGAAGCCATCTCCAGCAGAGCCTCTTTCAGCTCATTGAAAACGGCGAACGTGTTGTCGAAAACCTTCTGTTTGAGAGCTGATTTACTGACGATAGTCTCCAGTATGGTGTTTCTGAGTGGGGTGGTTTCCATATTTTATCGTATTTTTATTTTTGTTCCCATCTCCATCACGCTTTGCTCGTCGAGCTTGTTGAGTTTCTCGATCGATCGGGTGCGGATGGCGTAGAATTGACCGACGGCATAGGCGGTTTCGCCTTGACGTGCGGTGTGAACTATGGCATTGCCTTCCCAACGTTTTTTCTTCCGTTCGATGTATACCACCTCGCCCGTCAGGGGTTGTTCGTTGGCGCGCAAGTCATTGAACTTGCGCAGATTTTTTGCTGACACTCGGAATTTGCGTCCGATGTTCTCGAAGGTGTCGTTCTCCTTTGCCAGCACATAGTGCACATTGTTGGTTTGGTAGACGTTGTAGCCGTTGTGGGCATTGATGGTCACGCGGTAGTTGTCGGGGTCGATGGCCGTCTCTGTGGTGGCAACGTGCTCCATATTGCTCTGCCCGGCGAACCACTCTTCGGGTGTGAGTCCTTTGTGTCCACGAGCTTGGGCGTAGAGCTGCTCTCCATTGGGTGCATCGAGCAGATAGAGTTGGTTGTCCTCAATGATTTTCACCAATCGTTGAGCGTAGTCGGGCGCGGTGGCATAACCTGCAGCCTTCAGACCCCGTGCCCAGCTTTTATAATCGGAGGTCGAATAGACAAACAGAGAGTCGTAGCGCGGTTGCGAATCGAGAAAAATGGCGTGGTCGTAGTACGATGCTTCGACGGTGGGGTAGCTGCGGAAACACTCGCCTTTGGCATCGTCGTCGTAATAGATGCGCTCGCCCTCCCAATTTTTTTTGCATTTAATGCCGAAGTGGTTGTTCGATTGGCGGGACAACCAGCTGTTTCCCGAATTGGATTCGAGAATGCCTTGCGCCATGGTGATGCTTGCCGGAATGCCGTAGCGTTCCATTTGCGACACCGCGATGGATTTGTAGCGATCGATATACTCCTCTTTAGTCAACTGTGTCTGAGCCGAGCATAAAACAGGAAACATCCACAACAAAACCAGTGTGTGTATTGCTTTTTTATAAATAATCATTATCTTTGTTTATTCTTTGAATACAAAGGTATAATTTTCTGCGGAAATATACAATATAAAAAGCGAAGCTATGTTTACTGAAACTGCAAATCAGATATTCAACAAGGTCATTGCTGACTATCACCGTTACGACGACGTGGATTATCAAATCGAAAATCCGTACGCCGAAGGGTCGATTGAGCATCTGCTCTATCTGAAAAACTGGATTGACACGGTGCAATGGCACTTGGAGGATATTATTCGTGATCCGAATATCAATCCGGAAGCTGCCCTGAAGATTAAACGTCGCATTGATAAATCGAACCAAGATCGTACCGATATGGTTGAATACGTTGATTCGTGGTTGTTGGATAAATACAAAGCGGTGAAGGTGCAGCCTGATGCGCGACTCAATACGGAGACTCCGGCGTGGGCAATTGACCGGCTGTCGATTTTGGCATTGAAGATTTATCATATGGCGCAGGAGACCACGCGCACCGATGTGGGCGAGGAGCATCGTGTCGCTTGCCGTCGCAAACTCGACACCCTGCTCTCTCAGCAGGTTGATCTCTCGACCACCATTGACGAGTTGATTGGTGATATCGAGGCGGGTCGCAAATATATGAAGAGCTACAAACAGATGAAGATGTACAACGACCCCGCACTCAATCCGGTGCTGTATGCTAAGTCAAAATAAAAAACTACCTCGTCACCTGTTGGTGATTCGAACCTCGGCAATGGGTGATGTGGCAATGTTGCCGCATACGCTCCGTGCGCTGATGTCCGCCTATCCCGCACTGAAGGTGACTGTGGCTACACTGCCGCTGTTCAAACCCTTCTTTTTGGGACTTGATGTCGATTTTATCGATGTATACACGCAGCAGGAACACCGCACCATTAGCAGTATGTTTGCCCTTGCGCGTGAAGTTCGGGCGATGGGTGTCGATGCGGTGGCTGATGTGCACGATGTGTGGCGTTCGAAGAGTTTTCGAATGGCAATGTGGCTGCATGGGGTAAAAACGTCACACATTAACAAAGGGCACATCGAAAAATGGATGCGTCTCAAGGGGGGAGCCGCTTGCGCTGTGCCTCTGAAACATACGGTAATACGCTATTGCGATACGTTGCGTGATTTGGGCTTCGAATTCGAGAATCCTTCACCCGCCGTGAAACAGATACGCCCCAATCCGATGGGGGAAAAATCGGGAAAATGGGTCGGTTTTGCCCCTTTTTCGGCGCAGACGGGTAAGACTTATCCGTTGGCAATGAGTCATGAAGCGGTGCGCCTGCTCTCTGCGACGTGTGATCGTCTGTTTATCCACAGTGGTGGTGGCAGCGAGTTAGCGTTCGCACAAGAAATGGAGCAAAAATATCCGAACGTTACCACGGTTTATGGTCGTGTGAAGTTGGATGGAGAGATGGATCTCATCGCGTACGAAGATTGTGTGGTTTCGATGGATTCACTGGTTATGCACCTTGCATCACTCACCGCAACCCCTGTGGTCTCGGTGTGGGGAGCGACCCACCCGTCGTTGGGGTATATGGGATACGGTTGCAACTTGGGCGATGCCTTGCAGGCGGATATGGAGTGCCGCCCGTGTTCGGTCTACGGCAAGCGGGCGTGTCGATACGGTGACTATCGTTGTATTCATGCCATCACTCCGCAGAGCATTGCCGATAAGGTTGCTGAAATCTTGGCTCGGTAGTCCGCTGTACGCTTGGGAGATGAAATAACAAATCGGTCTGAATTTGAGCTATTCAAATTCAGACCGATTTTGTGTAAAGATTCTTGTTGCTACGACAATTTCACAAACGTGCTTTGATTGTTTCCGATGCCTGCTCATAACCCGGTTTGTCGAGCAGGGCGAACATATTTTTCTTGTAATCCTCCACTCCCGGTTGGTCGAATGGGTTGACACCCAGCATATAGCCGCTTATGCCACAAGCCTTCTCGAAGAAGTAGAGCAGGGCTCCAATGGTGTACGCATCAATGCGCGGCAACTCGATACGGATGTTGGGCACGCCACCATCGACGTGTGCCAACTGCACCCCTAATTCTGCCATTTTATTGACCTCTGAGATGCGTTTTCCCGCGAGGAAATTCAATCCGTCGAGGTTCTCGGCATCGTGCTCAATCACGAATTTGTGGTGGGGTGTTGCCACCGAGATAATGGTTTCGAAGAGTGTGCGTTCGCCTTGTTGAATGTACTGCCCCATCGAGTGCAGGTCGGCAGTGTAGCTGACACTGGCGGGAAAAACACCCTTGCCGCCTTTGCCCTCACTCTCGCCGTAAAGCTGCTTCCACCACTCATTTATGTATTGTAATTTTGGTTCAAAGGAGCCTAATATTTCAATTTTCTTACCACTCTGGTAGAGCAAATTGCGTGCAGCAGCGTAGATGGCAGCCGGATTTTCGGCGTAGGGCACATCGGCAGCTGTGGCGCGCTCCATATCTTGCGCTCCACGCACCAGTTCGACAATATTGATGCCGGCGGAAGCTAATGGCAGCAGTCCAACAGGGGTCAGCACCGAGAAGCGTCCACCCACATCGTCGGGGATGACAAAGCAGGGGTAGCCCTCGTTTGTGGCGAGGGTTTTCAATGCTCCGCGTGCTTTGTCGGTGATGGCTACGATGCGTTCTGCGGCACCTACTTTGCCGTAACGGCGTTCTATTTCCGCCTTAATCAAGCGAAAGGCAATAGCCGGTTCGGTTGTTGTGCCCGATTTCGAGACGATGATTGTCGCCAGCGAGTACTCTTTCACGGCATCTAACAACTCGCAGGTGTAGTCCTCCGAGATGTTTTGACCTGCAAAGAGCAAAATAGGTTCTGTTTGTTGTTTGTGCAGTAGTTTGAATGAGTCGCTCAGAGCTTCGACCACGGCTTTCGCTCCTAAATAGGAGCCACCGATTCCGATACAAACAATCACTTCCGCTTTGGCTTTGAGCTTGGCGGCTTGTGCTTGGATGGTTGCAATCTCGGCAGCCGTGATGGAGGTGGGGAGGTTGACCCAGCCTAAAAAATCATTGCCTGCACCCTGCTTCGAGTGAAGTAGTGTGTTGGCTTCCATGGCTTTAGCCTGCATGGAATCTGGAACAACGATTCCAGATTTTGAAATATCTAATTGAATGATTTTCATAAGCCTCACTTTTTAAGACTATACTAATTTAGCTGTTAAATCCTTCATTGCTTTGCGTGCCGACGCACCCTTGTAGAGCACATTGTAGACCATCTCCGCGATGGGCATGGCGACCTTGTGCTGCGTGTTGAGGTGGCGGATGCAGTCGGCAGCGAAATAGCCCTCGGCAACCATCGTCATCTCGTTCAGCGCACTGGGTACGGTGCAACCGTGACCGATGAGCAATCCCAAGCGTCGGTTGCGACTGTAAGTCGAGTAACAGGTCACCAGTAAATCACCCAAATATGCCGAGGCATTGGTGTCGCGCGGTGCGGGATAGCTCTCCTCGAGGAAGCGCGAAAGCTCCATGGCTCCGTTCGAAATGAGCACCGAGAGGAAATTGTCTCCGTAGCCCAACCCCACGGCGATACCCACCGAGAGTGCGTAAATATTTTTCAAGATAGCCGCATACTCGATGCCGTAGAGGTCGGTCGAGTAGCTCAAGGCGATGTATTTCGTTGCGATTTTCGACCCTAATAGGTGAGCATTGCTCAAATCGGTGCAGGCAACCGTGAGGTAGGATAACCTCTCAAGCGACACCTCTTCGGCGTGCGAAGGACCTGATACAACGCCTATCTGCTTGTAAGACACGTTGTAGTGCTCGTGCAGATACTCGGTCACGGTTTGATATTCGCCCGGCACAATGCCTTTGATTGCCGAGAGAATAAATTTATCTTCAAGCGACACGGTGAGTGGTGCGAGGAACTCTTTGAGGTAGGCTGAAGGTGCAGCGAGCACGATGATGTCCGCCTCGGCAATCACTTTGTTGAGATCGTCGGATGGAGCGATGCGTGTGGTGTCGAACTCCACATCGCTCAAATAGCGCGTGTTGCGCCCCTCGGTGCGTAGCGATTCGAGTACTTCGGGATTGCGGATATACCAGCCTACTTCCGTTTCGTTTTCGGTGAGAACTTTCACCAGAGCGGTCGCCCAGCTACCGTAGCCGATGACAGCACACCGTGCGTCTTTTATGATTTTAAATTCTGTCATAAGATTCTTTATGGATGATGTAATTTACTTACAAATGTAATCAAAAAATTTTAAAACAAATTGTAAAGTTTTCCCTATCTTTTTCCTACCTTTGTACCCATATATATAGTAGTCGTAGTCGGGGATTTTTATCCCTGCGCGTAAATACTTTTATTTTATTGATAATAAGCCATTTAGGTGGAATAATATATACGAAATTTTATATGGGACTTTTTTCATTGACACAGGAGTTGGCTATCGATCTCGGTACGGCCAATACACTCATAATTTACAACGAGAAGGTTGTGGTTGACGAACCGTCAATTGTGGCTTTGGATGTGCATACCGGTCGATTGATGGCAATCGGTCAGCAGGCGCAGAATATGCACGAAAAAACGAATCCCAACATCAAAACTATTCGTCCGTTGAAGGATGGCGTAATTGCCGATTTCAACGCTACGGAGCTGATGTTGCGCGGCTTAATTAAAAAAGTCAAGACTTCGGGCAGCCTCTTTTCTCCCTCGTTGCGTATGGTGATTTGCATCCCTTCCGGCTCAACCAACGTCGAAATACGCGCTGTGCGTGATTCGGCAGAGCATGCGGGAGGGCGCGAAGTCTACATGATTTACGAACCTATGGCAGCGGCTTTGGGTGCAGGCATCGACGTGGAAGCCCCTGAGGGCAACATGGTTATCGACATTGGTGGCGGTACGACTGAAATAGCCTGTATCTCATTGGGCGGTATCGTCTGCTCCGAATCAATCAACGTTGCCGGCGATGTCTTTACGCTCGATATTCAGAGCTATGTGCGTCAGCAACACAACATTCGCATTGGTGAACGCACGGCTGAGGCAATCAAATGTTCGGTGGGTGCTGCGGTCTCCGATTTGGAAGAGGAGCCAGCGGATTATGTGGTCACTAACTCCAATATTTTGACGGCACTACCGCAATCTGTCTCGTTGAGTTATAACGAAATATCCTACGCGCTCGAACGCTCACTGGCTAAAATCGACGCTGCGTTGATGAAGGTGCTTGAGTCCATGCCCCCTGAGCTCTACTCGGATATCGTGAAGAACGGTATCTATTTGGCAGGTGGTGGTGCCCTAATCAAAGGGTTGGATCGCCGTCTGTCGGAGAAGACCGGTATTCCGTTCCATATTGCTGAAGATCCATTGCGTGCCATTGCACGCGGTACGGGCATTGCGCTAAAGAATATCAACCGATTCTCATTCTTGATGAAATAGGGAGGAAGCCCGTGAAAGCGGGCTTTTTCCACCCCTAAACCATAGATAAATTTGCGCCGGAGAGCCGGCTGTATAGGCTATGTACAAGTTAATCGAATTCATCCGCAGTGTGTATGTGGTGCTGCTGTTCATCGTCATTGAGGCTGTTGCCATCAATTACTATGCGCGGTCGTCCTGCTATGCACAGGCTCGATTGCTTTCGCGATCAAATCAAGTGGTGGGTGGTGTGCACGGTGCTTGTACCGATGTGAAGCATTTTTTCGTGCTTGGTCGCGAGAATCGTGCGTTGATTGAGCGCATTGGTGAACTCGAAACCGAGTTGTCGTGCTATCGTACAGCGCAAATAGAAGAGCGGCTCAACGAGTCGATGGACTCTGTGCCGAAGAGCCAGTATGAACTTACGACTGCGCGTGTGGTTTCGAATTCGATTAATAAAAATCATAATTTTCTGGTCTTGAATCGCGGCTTGCGCGACGGTGTGACTCCCGATATGGCGGTCTTATCGTCCGATGGGGCGATGGTGGGCTATGTGGTGGAGTGTTCGGAGCGTTATGCGGTGGCAATCTCCATCCTCAATACGTCGTTTCGTGCCAGTGGTAAAATCGCGGGCAGCGATTATTTTGGCTCAATCTTCTGGAATGGAGCCAATTCACGTTATGTGACCATGGAGGAGCTGTCGAAATATGCGGAGCCTAAGGTGGGTGACGAGGTGGTTTCGACCGGCTTTTCGCAATACTTCCCTGTTGATATTCCAATTGGTACGGTGGAGGAATTTACGCTCAACGAATCACACACGGCATACGCAGTACGCATCCGCCTGACGGTGGACATCACGGGTTTGGGCGATGTGATTCTTGTCCGTAATCGGGATATGCAGGAGGTGCGCACCCTTGAGCGGAGTGGTAAAGTGCAAGAACTCAATCAAAGACAGTAGCCACTATGTATAGCAAATTTTCCTATTTCACCCTTTTTATCGTAACCTTGTTGTTGCAGGCTTTTTTGTTCAATAACCTCACAATCAGTGTCTACCTCAACCCGCTGGTCTACATTGCCTTCGTGGCTCTACTGCCTCTCGATATTTCGCGAGGCTGGCTTTTGTTAGCGGGTTTGGTCTCCGGATTGGCAGCCGATTGGACTATGGCAGGAGCGGGAATGAATACCATCGCCACGGTGCTGATTGCCTATTTGCGTCCATTTATTCTCGATTTGCTGATTGGCAAGGAGAACATTCGCGAGGGGGGTGCCCCTTCGTCCGAACGATTCGGTGCGTGGGATTTTTTGTGTTATCTTTCGGTTGTTGTGCTGCTGCACCATTTTATCTTTTTCTTGCTCGAAGCCCTCTCGTGGGCACATATCTGGTCTACCTTGTTGCGTTTGGTGGTGAGTGGTGTGGTGAGCATTGGCTGCACATGGCTTGCTGCACGACTTATGACCTCTAAATTTTCGGCTCGATTATGAGTGTCGATGGCTTCGCTCGAATGCGAGCACTACAAGTCGTGGTGCTGGTCATCTTTGTGATTATTGGTGTGCGGCTGGCATCCATCCAACTCTTCAGCCCTAAATATAAAGATCTTGCCAAGGCAAATGTCTTGCGCCACGAGGTGCAGTATCCGCCACGAGGTGAGGTGCTGGATCGCAATGGCGAATACCTTGTTCAGAGTCGTGAGTGTTACGATTTGATGGTCACTTACCGCGAAATAGGTCACCTCGGATTCGATACGGCACGCTTTTGTGCGGTGACGGGAGTTTCGCGTGAGAAGCTCGAAACGGGGCTGAAAAATGCTCGTCTGCGTCCCCGTGCCCCTTACTTGATTGCCAACTTTTTGCCCAAGGAGGATAAGCTTCGTTTCGACGAGTGCAATTTCCGCGGATTTTATACCGTCTACCGCACCGTGCGGCAATATCCGCGCAAGGTGGGTGGCAACTTGCTGGGTTATGTGGGCGAGATTGGCACAGAGATGCTCAAGCGTTATCCCGAATATAAGATTGGCGACTATGTGGGCATGAGTGGTGTGGAGTCGGCTTATGAACCCGAATTGCGTGGGCGTAAAGGGGTTCGCATTCGTGAAATTGACACCCATGGAGCCATCAAAGGTTCCTACATGAATGGCCGTTACGATTCGGTGGCGGTGGCCGGTAAACACATTGTCTGCACCATTGACGCGCGCCTGCAACTCTTCGCCGAGGAGTTGATGAAGGGCAAAGTGGGGGCAGCAGTGGCAATCGAACCCTCGACAGGTGAGATTCTGGTGATGGTCTCCTCGCCGACCTATGATCCCGATGAATTGGTGGGGCGTGAGCGTGGCAATCGCTACATGGATATGTTGCGCAACAAACGTCGTCCGCTTTTCAACCGAGCGGTGAGTGCTCGTTATCCGCCGGGTTCGACCTTTAAGCTGGTGCAGGGGCTGATTGGTATGCAGGAGGAGGTTCTTCGACCCACCGACCATCATGCCTGTCACCAAGGGTATCAGGTGGGAAAATTGAGCATGAAATGTCACGCTCACCCCTCGCCGTTGGATTTATATTATGCTGTTTCTACCTCCTGCAACGCCTATTTTTGCTATGTATTTCGCGATATTCTCGATAACCCGAAGTATGGAAGTGTGAAGAAGGGCTTCGATGTGTGGAAGGAGTATGTCGAGAGTTTTGGCTTTGGTCGCAAACTCGACTCCGACTTCCGGGGTGAGGGCGACGGTTATGTCCCCGACCGTGAATTTTACGATCGCCGTTACCGGGGGGCGTGGAACTCGCTGACGGTGCTCTCGCTCTCAATCGGGCAGGGTGAACTGGGTTGTACCCCGTTACAAATGGCGAATCTTGCAGCGATTGTTGCCAACCGCGGTTACTACTACATTCCGCATATTGTCAAGAAGATTGAGGGGCAGGATTCGCTTGACAGTCGCTTTTATAAAAAACATTACACCAAAGTCGAATCGAAATATTTCGAGCCGATTGTCACCGGTATGTGGCGCGGTGTGCAGGTCGATGGCACCTCGCGACGGGCGAAACTCGAAGGGTACGATGTTTGCGGTAAGACGGGTACAGCGCAGAATCCTCACGGGCGCGACCACTCGACCTTTCTCTCGTTTGCCCCGCGCAACAATCCCAAGATTGCTATTTCGGTCTATGTCGAAAATGCAGGCTTCGGAGCTTCTGCCGCGCTGCCTATTGCCAGCTTGATTGAAGAGTATTATTTGACGGATACCATTCGCCGTGTGGATATGCTCGAACAGGTGAAAAACATGACCATTTCTTACTCTGCTTATGACAAGTAGCCGACACAATAGCATTTTCGACGGGGTGGATCGCCTCACGGTGCTGTTCTATGTGCTCATCGTTTTGGCGGGCTGTCTCTCGATTATCTCCGCTTCGGTGGAGAATACGACAGGAGACCTGCTCTCGTTCTCGCACTTCTACATGAAGCAATTTGTGTGGGTGGGTGTGGCGTGGGTCATGGCATTGGTCGTGCTGCTGTTGGATGACCGTTTCTACCATATGCTTGCCTATCCCGCCTATTTTGTCGGTATCGTGGTGCTCCTTGCCGCGCTACTCATCGGCAAGGAGGTCAACGGCGCACGCGCGTGGTTCGAATTTGGCTCATTCCGAGTGCAACCAGTTGAATTTGTGAAGATTGCTACGGCTCTGGCTTTGGCGCGCGTGATGAGCAACTACTCTTTTTCGATTTCACGTCCCAACGATCTGATGAAGGTGGGGGCGGTGATTTGCCTGCCGCTAATCATCATTATTTTTCAGAATGATACGGGTTCGGGCATCGTGCTTGGCTCATTTCTCTTTGTGCTCTACCGCGAGGGACTCAACAAATGGCTCTGTATTCCGCTGCTGCTAATTGCTTCGCTGTTTATCGTCTCATTTCTGCTCTCGCCTACAACACTGCTCATTACGCTGATTTTGGTGGTCACCTTTTCCGAGGCGATGATGAATGGACATTGGCACTCTCGCATCGTCTATTTGGCTGTTGTGGCGATGACGACGGGGGCACTCTATTTCGTCATGCAACTCCTTGCTCCGGGGGTAATGACACCCTATCATTGTCTGCTGACAGTCTCGCTGCTTTCGTTGATTTTTGTGGCAATCTACGCCTACCGCGCTAATTTGATGAATATTTTTATTACGATGGCTCTTTTTGTCGGCACCATTGTCTTTTTACCCACAACAGACTACATCTTTAATTCTATTCTCAAACAACATCAGCGCGACCGTATCCTGAGTTTTCTGGGCATCATCAGCGATCCGTTAGGTACCGATTACAACGTCAATCAAGCTAAGATTGCTATCGGATCGGGTGGCTTTTGGGGCAAGGGATTTTTGCATGGAACGCAGATTAAATATGGATTTGTGCCGGAAGGACATACCGACTTCATCTTCTGTACGGTGGGTGAAGAGTGGGGTTTTTTGGGTGCAATTACGGTGCTGGGACTGCTTTGTGCCTTGATTCTGCGATTGATACGCATGGGTGAGCGGCAGGAGGAGCCTTTCGGGCGAATCTACTGTTACAGTGTGGCATCCATCCTGCTTTTCCATGTGCTGGTCAATGTGGGCATGACCATTGGTTTGATGCCGGTGATGGGTATCCCGTTGCCCTTCATGAGCTACGGTGGCTCGTCGCTTATTGCCTTCACCATTCTGCTCTTCATTGCCATCCGCCTTGATGCTTCGACGCGGCAATTCAATCTCAACAAATTTTAATACGATGATACACTACAATCCCCGCGGACTCTCGTCGGCTGAAGTTTCTGAAAGTCGGCAGCTGCATGGCGACAACGTGATTGCACCACCGAAGGATGATTCGGTCTGGAAACTTTTTATTGAAAAATTTAGGGATCCTATTATTCGGATTTTGCTCTTAGCTGCCGCGTTATCGCTGGTAATTGCAGTAATCGAACAGGATTTTTTAGAGCCAATTGGCATCATTTGCGCCATTATTTTGGCGACTTGTGTGGGTTTTGTCTTCGAGTGGGATGCTATGCGCCGCTTTCGCCGCTTGAACCAAGTGAACGACGATGTGGCAGTCAAGGTGATGCGCGATGGGGTGATGTGCGAAATTGCGCGCCGCGATGTGGTGGTGGGTGATGTGGTTTACATTGAGAATGGCGAGACAGTGCCTGTGGATGGAGAGTTGGTTGAAGCGGTTTCGCTGAGCGTCAACGAGTCGACCCTCACGGGGGAACCTGAAGTAGATAAAACCGTGGTTGAGAGCTCTTTCGATTCGGAAGCGACCTATCCCTCGAATGGCGTGATGCGTGGAACAACCATCGTTGATGGTTATGGTGTGTTGGTTGCCACAGCGGTGGGTGATCAAACCGAAGCGGGGCGTGTGACCGAGCAAGCTACGCTTGAGAGCGACGAACAGACGCCACTTAATCGGCAACTGACACGTCTTTCGAAGCTGATTGGTAAGGGGGGTATTGCGATTTCAGTTGCAATATTCGTGGTTATGTTGCTCAAAATGTATCTTGGTGGTGAGCTTTTCGGTGAGGATTGGTTACACACCGCCAAGCAGATTCTTCACCTCTTCATGGTCTCTGTGGCGTTGATTGTCATGGCTGTACCGGAAGGGTTGCCCATGAGTATCACGCTGTCGTTGGCAATGTCGATGCGGCGGATGCTTAAGACCAACAATCTGGTGCGGCGTATGCACGCTTGCGAGACAATGGGGGCGGTGACAGTGATTTGCACTGACAAGACGGGAACGCTGACACAGAACAAGATGCACGTGAATGAGTTGGTGCGTTATGATGCTCTTCCGGCGCATGATTTTGCCGAGATTATTGCCGCTAACACCACAGCTTTCCTCGATGCCGAGGGGCACGTGTTGGGCAATCCGACCGAGGGAGCCCTCTTGGAGTGGCTGCGGGCGAATGGAGAGGATTATGCGGCTTTGCGCGATAGGATGGAGATTGTGGATCGTTTGACTTTCTCCACCGAGCGTAAATATATGGCGACCATTATTCGTAGTGGTGTCTCTGATCGTCGTATTTTGTGTGTGAAAGGGGCTCCCGAAATTGTACGTGCAAAGTGTACCGAGGATGGTCAACACGCGCAAATTACGGAGCAATTGCTTGCATTTCAAGGTGCTGCGATGCGCACATTGGGTATTGCGTGGGCGGAGACCGATGCCGACGATTGCGCTACGGCAGTCGAGGCGGGTGGATTACATTTTGCAGCGGTGGCGGCAATCTCTGACCCCGTGCGCGAGGATGTGCCTCAAGCGGTGGGTCGTTGTTTGACGGCGGGCATTGCGGTGAAGATTGTCACGGGTGATACGCCTGCTACGGCACGCGAAATTGCGCGTCAAATCGGACTGTGGGACAACGCCGTGGATGGCGACCGCAACCACATGACCGGAATCGAATTTGCCGCCTTGAGCGACGATGAGCTGCTCACGCGAGTGGGCGATTTGAAAATAATGTCGCGTGCGCGACCGCTTGATAAACAGCGTCTTGTGCGCTTGTTGCAGCAGTGTGGTGAGGTGGTTGCCGTCACGGGTGACGGGACAAATGATGCACCGGCACTCAACTTTGCCAACGTCGGATTGTCGATGGGTACGGGGACTTCCGTAGCCAAAGATGCATCGGATATTACACTCTTAGACGACTCGTTTGCTTCCATTGCGACGGCTGTGATGTGGGGACGTTCGCTCTATCGCAACATCCAACGCTTTGTGCTGTTTCAACTTACAATCAATTTTGCTGCCATTATCGTCTGTTTTATCGGTGTGTTGTTCGGCACCGATTTGCCGTTGACCGTAGTGCAGATTCTCTGGGTTAATATCATTATGGATACCTTTGCGGCGATGGCGATGGCTTCATTGCCACCCAATCCGGAGGTGATGCGTGACAAACCACGTTCGCGTAATGAGTTCATCATCACCCCAGCCATGGCGCGCACCATCTTCACGTGCGGTATGGTGATTGTGACGGTGTTGTTGGGTATGTTGTTTTATTGGACCGCCACGGGCGGTATGAGTGCCGAGCATCTAACGATATTCTTCTCGACTTTCGTCTTCCTTCAATTCTGGAATATGTTCAATGCTAAAGGGTTCGAGACAAATCACTCGGTCTTTACTTGTTTGCGTGGTTGCAGTGAATTTTTCTTGATTCTCTTGCTGATTGCCGTGGGACAAATCTTTATTGTGGAGTTTGGCGGCGCAGTGTTTCGCACCGTGCCTCTCTCTCTGAATCAGTGGATTGCCATCATTGGCGGAACCTCGCTCATTGCCTTTGGCGGCGAGGTGGTACGTGCTTTGCGTCGTCGTCGCTAACGTGTCGGGATGGGGCAGGTCATGCGCAGCCCATCCTCGTCGTGATAGTAGGCGGGCAGATGCGCAGTGGTGCGAAATCCAAAACGCTCATAGAGCTTGATGGCGGGGGTATTGCTGCAACGTACTTCGAGTGTCACCGTCGTGCGGTGATTCGCCACAGCGTAGCGCAAGAGCTCGTCAATTAGAGCCGTTGCTACGCCGCACGAGCGGTGTGCGGGCATTGTGGCGAGTGAGTAAAATCGTACGTTACAGGTGTTTGCACGCAGCAGAAGCGAAATGTAGCCAGCGGGTTCACCGTTGTGAAACGCCACAAAGCAGGCTCCATGAGCACGCGCGATGAGATACAAAAGTTCGCGTCGAGAGAAAGTGTCGTCGGTGAAACACGTCTGCTCGATTTGGCATACGGCATCCAAATCTGTGGGTGTAGCGCGGCGGATCGTGAGTGCCATTATACGTGTATTTTGTTGAATGCGTGGACGAAATAGTTGAGTATGCGGTAGTAGAGCTCATCGCCCAAGACTGCATCTTCGACCTCGTGGTCAATGCTTGGATTATCGTTAATCTCAATGACCATCGCTTTGCCATTCACCACTTTAAGATCAACACCATATAGTCCACGTCCAATCAAAGCAGCAGCTTTCATTGCCGTGTCGAGCACTTTGGGTGGCACTTGATAGATGGGAATGGTCTCCCACGGACCACAGAGATTTTTGCCCGTCACCTCGTGGTTGTAAATCTGCCAATGTCCCTTTGCCATATAATATTTGCAAGCGAAAAGCGGTTCTCCATCGAGAATGCCAATTCGCCAGTCGAACTCGGTTGGGGTGAACTCCTGCGCCAGCACAATGTCTGAATTTTCGAACAATCCGCGCAGTGCCTCCTTGTACTCCGTTTCGTTGGTCACTTTGTTCATGCCAATCGAGAAGGAGCCATCGGGAATCTTCAGGATGACTGGCGAGCCTAACTGCGCGGTCAATTCATCGAACGGCAGTAAATCTGAGCGGAAAAGCAGTCGCGAGGCGGGAGCGGGAATATGCGCCTTCTCGAAGAGTTCGCAAAGGTAGACTTTGTTGGTGCAGCGGATGATGGAGATTGGGTCATCAATGACTGCCATACCACACAAGCTCGCCCGATGAGCGAGGTGGAACGTGTAGTGGTTCAATGCCGTGGTGGTGCGAATGAAGAGCGCATCGAACTCCATTAGGCGCGTGGCATCCTCTTCGGTAATCAGCTCGGCATGAATATTCATTCGCTTGGCGATGTCGAGAAATTTCTGCATTGCCTGCTTGTCGCTTGGCGGAAATTTTTCGTCCGGATCGTGCAAAATTGCCAAACTGTAACGTGCGGGTTTTGAGGAGCGCGGTGTGCGCCACACTTTTTTATTGAATTTGTCGAGTGCGTCGGCAAAAAGATCCTGCTCTGTGTCGTTGAGTTGTTTCAGAGTCAGTGCACTAACGCTTTCGATTTGGTTGCGGTTGCGGGCGTTGAAGCTTACGCGCAGCAGCGGGCACGGATAGTTGTCGAAGATAAAGCGAGCGATGCGCTCAAGTCCCTTTTCGGCGCAGGTGCCGAAGTAGATATCCATCGTCCACTCCTCCGTGATTTCGTGTTTCTTAATCCATTGGTAACAGATTTTTTGCAACATCGCATTCATGCGTATGCCCGTGTCCGACTCCAATTTATTGAGTGTCTCGACTCCCGGAATCACCTTGTGTCCGCGTGCTTGCGCCAGCAATGAGCAGTAGTAACCCTCGGAGTTGTAGGTGTAGTCGCTACTGAGATTAATGACTAATTTGGGAGTGTCGCCCGTGTAGCAATGTTCGAGATATTGAGCAGCTGTCAGTACGCTGTCCGTGGCGCAGTAAGGTTTCCAGTCTTCAAGACTGTTGAGTAAAATGAAAACGCTATTCATTAAGACTTCGAATTATTCGGGTTCAAATGTAGTCAATTATTTCATTTGTCCACCTAATTATTCACAAAAAAACCGGACTTTTTACGGCCCGGTTTATTCTGTTATTTTCTTATGCTTTTTTGTGAGCTATTTTTGTCTCCACCGCTTTATCCAACTCAATTTCGAAATCCGAGAGGGCATTCATGTAGTTGATGAAGGCATCGTATGCCGAGTCGTAGGGGTTGAAGTAGGAGTGTACATCGCCATCCGAGAGCCATTTGGTCGCCATATAGTAGAAGTGGTCGGAGGTTTGCATGAAGCTCCATACGTAGTCGAAGTCGGCATTTTTGAGTGCGGAGACCTTCTCCTTCAATACATATAATTTGCTGAAAGCTTCGTTTTGCAGTTCATTGCCCAACCACGCTGTCACGTCGCGCTCCTCGTCTGCCCACGACATGACGTAGGGGCAGTGGAGTACTGCCATCGGCTGATGCCGCTTTGCGGTCTCGCTCACGGTGGCAAATTCCAAGTTGCTTTGCTTGTTCAATGCCATCCGCGGCAGTGCCTTCATGAATTCGAAGATACCTGTGTCGGCGTGTTGGTGCTCACCGAAGGTCTCGTAGTCCATAAACAGATTTATCACGTCGCCCTGTGTCTCCTCCGATGCGAGCCAGCTTACATATTTTTCGGCAGTTAGAGGCCATTGCTCCCATGTTTTGTTCGAGAAACGGAAGGCAATATCGTCCGAAAGTTTGTAGTTGCGCAACAGTAGGCGGAGCTTGGGGTCGATGGCGTTGGTGTAGACAAAATCGGGTGATTTCCAACCCAAAACGTGCTTTGCACCCTCGGCGAGCATCGTATGGAAGCCCATCTTGGCAATCGTAGCACCTATTTGGTCGGAGTAGATTAGCTCGGTGTTACGAAAGGCGGTTGGTTTTACACCGAACTCTTTTTTTATCAGGGCGGTGTGCAACTTCACTTGTTCAGCGAAGTCCTCCTCCGATGCCAGCGAAGCCAACGAGTGCGAGTAGGTCTCACCGAGAAACTCCACACAGCCTGTCTCTGCCAATGCCTTGAAAGAGTCGAGCACTTCGGGCGCGTAGGCGCGGAACTGTTCGATGGCGATGCCTGTAATTGAGAATGAGCAGCGGAATTGACCTTTATTTTCTTTGATGAGCTTCAGCAGCAGGGCGTTCATCGGCAGGTAGCACTGGCGTGCGACCTTTTGCATAATCGACCGATTCAGCACATCATCAAGGTAGTTATGATCCTTGCCCATGTTGAAGAAGCGGTACCTCTTCAGTCGCCACGGTTGATGAACCTGGAAATAGAGACAAATGGTTTTCATGGTATGCTATTTTATTATTTATTTATTTTTTGTGCTTCTTTTTGCTCCTCAATTGCTGCTGTATAGACGGCTTTAATCTTGGCTGCTGCGTCGTTCCACTTGATGTTGGTCACCTCCTCAAGTCCTTTGGTGGCGAACATACCCGACAGTGCAGGATAGCTAATCAAGCCATAGATGGCATCTGCCAAGGCATCCACATCCCAATAATCAATCTTGATGGCGTAGTCAAGTACCTCAGCTACACCACTTTGTTTGGAGATGATGACTGGCACATTAGAGCGCATCGCCTCCAAGGGTGAGATGCCGAAGGGCTCCGAGACCGAGGGCATGACGTAGACATCGGAGAGTTGGAACATACGATGCACATCCTCACCTCGCAGGAATCCTGTAAAGTGGAAGTGATCGGAGATGCCCAGCCGTGCCACGCGACGAATCACATGGTTCATCATATCGCCCGATCCTGCCATTACGAAGCGCACATTGGGGACGCGCTTGAGTACTTTGGCAGCTGCCTCAACGAAGTAGTCAGGTCCTTTCTGATAGGTGATACGTCCCAGAAATGTAACGATTTTATCATCCACGCCGCGCACCGGCACTTCACCACTCTCCTCGGCAAAACGTACGGCGTTGTGCACCGTGACTACGCGTTCAGGCGGAACGCCATATTTGGTGATGACGATGTTGCGTGTGAGGTTCGAAACGGCAATCACTCGATCGGCTGCGTGCATTCCGGCTCGTTCGATGGCATAAACTTGGTGATTGATGTTCTCGCCGCTACGGTCGTACTCCGTGGCGTGCATATGCACCACCAGTGGTTTGCCCGACACCCGTTTGGCTGCAATGCCTGCGTAGTAGGTGAGCCAGTCGTGGGCATGAATCACATCGAATTGACCTTCGAGATCCTGTGCAACTTGAGCTGCCACAATGGCATAGCGAGCTACCTCCTCCATCAGGTTAGCTCCATATTTACCCGAAAAGGTGTAGCGTTGTTTCCATGTGTCGGCACTTGCCCACACCTTTTGCCCACTCTTTATATATTCGTCGTGATAGGTCTCGTACTCTTCCGGAGAGATATAAGGTACCATGTTCGAGTCGATGTGGATGAACGACATCTTTTGCAGAATATCGTCTGCTCCACTGGTGACCGAGCCGTAGAGAGCCTCGACATCACCGGCGTTCATTACGTGCGTGAATCGCTGATCCTCATCACCATAAGCATGAGGAACTACAAACGTCACAGCCACATCGTTCCGCGCCAGTCCACGAGTCATTCCGTAGCAAGCTGTACCCAAACCTCCCGCAATGTGGGGAGGAAATTCCCAACCGAACATTAAAACTCTCATTGTACCTCCTTGTTTTTACTTTTGTTTACTCTTTTTTGTCTTTGTAACTTTGACTTTCGCCTGTGGTTTATATTGGTCAACGAGCTCCCCGATGCGCAACAGAGCACCAACACTTACAGCCTGTGAAATAGATCCGCGGGGGGTGTAAGGTGGATCGGCATCGAACATTTCGTTAATTGAACCGATGCCGTAAGCCTGAATCTCCTCGTCGAAATTGGCAAGAATCTCCTCGGCTTGGGGTCGAAATGCTGCGCCAC
Organism: Alistipes sp.; assembly: GCA_036652255.1. GTDB lineage: Bacteria > Bacteroidota > Bacteroidia > Bacteroidales > Rikenellaceae > Alistipes. Next base: position 23,934 of record JAVVWE010000017.1, read on the forward strand.
TAATGTCGAATGAAGCTTTGACGTAGAACGCCAGAGGCCACACCCATACCGTGCCGTTCATGGCTGCCCGATCACGCTCTTCGGGCGAACCGGCATAGGTTCCCTTGTAGAGCGGATTGCGAGGTGAAAGTGTGCGTAACCCTTTGGGGGTCAGTAAGTGTTGTTCGACCGTTCGCAGCACATCAATTTGCTGCTCATCGGTAAGCATCTTGTAATTTAAGCCACACGCGATAACCATATTGGGGCGGATAAATCGACTTTGCTCTTCGTTGTTGACAAAATCAGCTAAATAGCCATCGCTTGCGAGCCAGAATTTTTCGATAAACGCGGCGTGTGTCTGTGCCGGCAACGCCTTCCACGCCTTGACAAATGTCTTGTCGCCGAAGCGGGCAGCCAACTCTACGGTATAGCATACGGCATTGTACCACAGGGCGTTGACTTCGACTTGATAGCCGCTGCGAGGTGTGATTGCTTGTCCGGCAACCACGGCATTCATCCATGTCAATGGCACATTGTATTCCGATGCCCAAATCAGTCCATTGGGGTGCAGTGCCACCCGATCACCCAGACCGTGGCGATAGGTTTCGAGCAGCGTTTTCATGGTCTGCCCGTATTGATTCCAAATTTGCTCTGCGCTCAAGTGGTGTTCGAGTTGCTGAAGCACCCAGAAGAACCACAAAGGTGTATCAACGTTGTTGTATGCCGAGGCAGCTCCAGCGAACATTCCGCCCTCCATTTCACGCACAAACATATCCAAATCGTTGATACAATCCTCCAAGCCGTCCTGCGTGAGGGCAATGCCGGGTAGGGCAATCAACTCTTGTCGCGAATCGACCCCTTCCCATGGAAAGCCTGCTATGACCTCCGTGCGGTTGCCGGGGCGGCGAATCATGAATTGGCGTGCCGAGTGGCGTAGACAACTCATAAAGTCGATTTTGTGGGTGCGACTTGCGATGGATGTGGCAAATAACTCGTCAATCTCGGTAGGTGAGTGCATCTCCTCGACCGAAGCCGAGAAAACAATGCTCTCTCCCTTTTTAAGCTCCATCTCGAAGTAGCCCGTGGTCAAAAGATCCTCGTGTCCCTCGTAACCCCGCTGCAACTCTTGTTGGTATTCGAAGTTGTAGTACCAGTCGGGTGCGGGAATAAACTCCGCCGAGTCTTTGTCGATTTGCAGGTGCAACCACGGAAATTCGGGGTAGAGACGGCATTTCACCCCGCCCGGAATGGGATAGGAGCGTCCGTCAGCAGCCATGTTTGCTTTCGAGAGGGTGTGTTTGTCGCGAAAGGCAAAAAATGGACGCAGCCGTAACCGGGTCTCGGAGTGCGCATCAACGAGTGTGTAACGAATTAGCAGCTGCGTGCGATGGTGAATCCACAGCAGCTCTTTGCGAAGTATAGCACCGCCCACGCGATAGGTGATGGTGGGTGTGGGTGTATATTCGAAATCGGTGATATACTTATGTCCGCGCGGTTCGTAAACCTCTTTGAAACGGTGCAATGCGAGATTAAACGATTGGTCGTGCTGAACGATGGTTTCGTCGAGCGAGGAGAGCAACACATAAGTCTGGTCGCTCTGGTCAATGGGTGCAACCATCAAACCGTGGTATTTGCGGGTATTGCAACAGACGATGGTCGTGCTCATGTAACCACCACGACGATCTGTGGCGAGCATTTCACGTTGGAGCGAATACTCGAGATTACCCAATTCCCTTTTGTCAAATGTTAGTGCTGACATTTCGTTTCGTTTCAAAGTTATTTTCTATTGTGAAAGATACTAAAACTTTTCCATATTTGCACTACTTTGGTGTAATAATTACGCCTTTTCGAACATTTTCACCAACAATGCGATTAAGCCCACTTAACCAATGCAAAATCCATGCGATGTGCCAAGTGCGGATTGTTGGGATAGATGCGCAGTGCTACATCGAATGTACCTGCTTTGTCGGGACAATAATCCAAGGTATAGGTGACGCAATTGCCCTCGATGGTGGTCTGTTTCATGGCAATTGTGCGTTCTACGTTGACGCTCTGATTGTTGACAATCTGACGGGCAACAACCAATTCAACGCCAATATCCTCTGGGTTGAGTGTGTCGATTGACAAAGTCACTCCGAAGTGGTAGTTCGCCCCTACGATGATTGCTTCATTGTCAATTTTCACTCGTTGCACATCGACCACTTTGACATTGTTCCAAGCTGCGGACACTTTGCGTTTCCATGCGGCAATTTCGCGTGCCAAGGTGTAATCCCCGGCAGTAATTTCACGTTTGCGGGCGCAAAGTTTATTGTAGAAACGCTCCTCATAGTCGCCCAACATACGGTTGGTGGTGAAATTGGCTGCCACATCGGCTACGCATCGCTTGACCGCCAGCACCCACTCGTGGGGGATATTATCTTCGTTGCGATTGTAGTATTTCGGCACAATCGACTCTTCGATGGTGTTGTAAATCAGCTCGGCATCCAACTCGTCTTGGTAGTGTTGGTCGGCGAAGGTGCGCTCCATGGGCAGTGCCCAACCGGCACCCTCCTTGTAACCTTCGACCCACCAGCCATCGAGCACCGAGAATTGAAGTACGCCATTCATCACGCACTTCTCACCCGACGTGCCCGATGCTTCGAGCGGACGGGTGGGGGTGTTGAGCCATACATCGACACCCTGCACCATGCGACGAGCCAGCTCCATGTCGTAATTTTGAAGGAAGAGAATCTTGCCTACGAATTGCGGCATTGCCGAAACCTCAACAATTCGTTTGATGAGATCTTGTCCGGGTTTGTCATTCGGATGTGCTTTGCCGGCAAAGATGAACTGCACGGGACGCTCCTTATTGTTTACAATAGCTGCCAAGCGGTCGAGATTCGTGAAGAGCAGGTAGGCGCGTTTGTAGGTGGCAAAACGGCGGGCAAAGCCGATTGTCAGTACGTCTGGTTTGATACTCTCGATGATTTGCACCATCTGACTCGGTGAGTCGAGACGCACCTGATTGGGATCGCTGTAACGTTTGCGAATGTGGTTGATTAGTTTATTCTTCAGCATCATACGTACCTCCCACAGTTCGCGGTCGTCGATGTTGTGTACTTTTTGCCACTCCGGAATATTATAAGTGTGCCCTTCGAAGCCCGATCCGAAGTGACGCGCATAGAGTCGTCGCAACGCCGATGCTGTCCATGTAGGGAAGTGCACACCGTTTGTGACGTAGCCGATGTGCAGCTCGTTTTTGAAGTAGCCGGGCCAGATGTTGCCCAGAATCTCCTTCGACACCTCACCGTGAAGCCACGATACGCCATTGACCTCTTGCGAGAGGTTGCACGCCAAGACCGACATGGAGAATTTCTCGTTGGGATCGTTGGGATTGGTCTTGCCTAAGTTGATGAATTGTTCCCATGTGATACCCAGAACATCGGGATAATGGGACATATATTGACGAATCATCGACTCCGGGAAGGCATCGTGACCCGCAGGAACGGGTGTATGTGTCGTGAAGAGCGACGAGGAGCGAATGACCTCCATTCCCTCCGAGAAGCTCAACTTCTTGCGTCCTACCAGCTCGCGGATACGTTCGATGCTGATGAAGGCAGCGTGTCCCTCGTTGCAATGGTAGACCTCGTGCTTGATGCCCATAGCACGCAGGGCGCGAATGCCACCGATGCCCAGCAGAATCTCCTGCTTGAGTCGATTTTCCCAATCGCCACCGTAGAGGTGGTGTGTGATTTGTCGATCTTCCTCCAAATTCGCCTCGTAATCGGCATCGAGCAGGAAGAGATCCGTACGTCCGACCGGACATTTCCACACACGAGCCGAGAGGGTGCGTCCCGGAAAGGCGATGGTGATGGTCACCCAGTTACCATTCTCGTCACGCACGGGAGAAATAGGCAGCTTGTAGAAGTTTTGCGCTTCGTAGGTTGCCTCCTGCGCACCTTGTGCCGAGAGTCGTTGGGTGAAGTAGCCAAAACGATAGAGTAAACCCACGGCTGCCATCGGAATGTTTTTGTCCGAAGCCTCCTTGAGGTAGTCACCCGCCAAAATACCCAATCCACCCGAGTATATTTTGAGCGATGAGTGAAGTCCATACTCCATCGAGAAGTAGGAGATAGTGGCAGCTTTGGGGTCGGGTTGCTCCGACATATAGGTTTTGAACTGCGCGTAGACCGCGTCGAGTGCGTTGAGGAACTGCGTATCTTTTTCGAGTTGCTTCATCCGCTCCACACTCAGTTTGTCGATGAAGGCAATCGGATTGCGTTGGCACTCCTGCCACAACTCATTGTCGATGGACTCGAACAAATCGCGCGCTTCTGCATTCCAGCACCACCACAAATTGCGTGATAGTTCGTCCAGAGCGTGTAGCCGTTCGGGCATGGTTTTGTCAATCATCATGCGGTTCCACTGGGGTTTCTCGACGTAGAGCTGCTGACGTACAAAATTAATTTGTTCGTTGCGCGAACCTCCATCGTCGAGCACAGCGCGATTGGTGCGCGCAATCGAGTTCTCGATGGCATCGGCATATGCCCATTCGTAGTGGGCGAACAGATGTTCCCAGAGTGCTGTGCGACCAATTTCGTATGCCGAGCGGCGCATGATTTCAATCTGTCGGGCGTTGAGTTTTGTGAAGCGTAATAGGGTGTTGGCAACCCCCTCTTCGACCTGCACGTCGTTGTAGTCGTCGCGACGAATCACCTCCACGCCTGCATGATCACGCAATTTGTTGACCCACAGACCAAATCCGGCGAGGGTTGTGGTGAGCGTCGGCACCGAGAATGCCACCGATTCGAGAGGCGTGTATCCCCATGGTTCGTAGTAGGAGGCGTAGACCGTAAGATCCATACCGACAAGTAATTCGTAGTATTCTTTATTGAAAATGCCATCGGTATTTTTGAGGTAAGTGGGGACGAAAATCACCTTCACCTTCGAGTCGTCAGCAGCCAGAATGCTGTTGCTGATTGAGTTGACGATGGGATCCCACGCCCGATTGTCGAGTAGATGAGTCGAGTATTTGTACTGTGCCGGGTCGATGGGTGCCGAGGCGTTTTTGAGGTGGGCTTGCAAATCGGGGCGTGCACCCGAATTGGCGGTCGGTACGGTGATGTAGACCAATACTTCGCGGTCGAGTTTGTCCGACGCGGCGAGCATCTTCAGCGATTCGAGGAAGACATCGAGCCCCTTGTTGCGGAACTCGTAGCGACCACTCGTGCCAACAATCAGTGGTTCGGTCTTGTATTTGTGCCCCAAGCAGGCTTCGGCGACCGCAATCATGGTGCGGCGGGCTTCGGTGCGGCGTGTGTCGTACTCGGCACCCGTCCAGACAAAGTCGTTTTCGAATCCATTGGGGGTCAGACCATCCACTTCGCGTCCCAGCAAATATTTGCATTCGTTGGCTGTGATGTCGCTCACCGTGAGGAACGTATCGTGATAAGCTGCAGCGGCCTTCTCGATTGAGTGCTTGGCTGTGACGTTGAATTGGCGAGCTAATTCGTCGGCATTGAATTTTGTTAAATCGTTGTAGAGTGGGAGTCCGTTGCCAGCTATGCAGCGACCCATCACGGTGGCGTGGGTGGTGAAGAGGGTAGCTGTGTAGGGAGAGTGGCTGCGAAGATACAATCCGCCTGCGGCAGTCATCCACTCGTGGAAGTGGGCGGCAACTTTGTCGGTTGAGGTGCAGAAGTTCTCGACGTAAGAGCTGATAACCATTCCTGCGGCGTGTCCAAACAGGACGGGTTCCACGTAGTCCCACTGTCCGGAGATGGAGTCAACGTGGTACTCCTCCCATAGTGTTTTGAGAATTTCATCTTTCTTCGAAAAGAGCGAGGTGAAATCCACCAACACCACCGTTGGGTGACCGTTGATGCGCCAATGCCCCACGCGCACGCGGATGCCTTCCTTGTAGAGGGCTTGTCTCCACACTTTCATCAGTTCAAGATCCTCTTCGAATTCGGAATTAACTCCTTCGTGTTGCAGATCGGGACCGATGAGAATATACCGATTCCCGAATTTTTTGGTCGAGGTCAGTGCTTTGGTCGAAATGACGGTGTGGATGCCGCCGACTTTATTACATACCTCCCAACTCACCTCAAATAGGTAGTCGGGGGTCAACTTGACGTTGCTCATAAATCGTATTTTAATGTTATTCTAATTATCCTAATTTGCTTGCAAAGATAGTGCTTATATTTGTATTGTGAAAATATTTTAATATATTTTGTATCTTAATATACAGTGCTTTATAGTTTAAAAAGCGTACTTATTATGTTGTCGGAAAGTAGAAATCGCTCGGCAGGAATCCACAGTCGACCTTCGTCGTGACGCAGTGTGGCAGCGGCGATGAAGGGATGCGCGTCGTGCAGCAGCTGCTCGCACTCGGAGCTGCCGAAGCGCGCTTCAAGGGCGTGCAAATCGATTCCGTCGGCGGTGCGCAGTGCAGTCATCACCCATTCGTTGCGGTGGTCGCGCTCAGAGAGAGTCTCGCTGCCGTAGGTGGGGCAGGAGAGGTACTCCTCGACCGATGCGGTGCACCAACACCGCTCTGTGCCGTTGAATGAGTGTGCTCCCGGTCCAATGCCGAGATATTCAACCCCCGACCAGTAGGCGGAGTTGTGGCGTGCGCGAAATCCGGGGCGTGCGAAATTTGAGACCTCGTAATGTTCGTAGCCTGCAGCGGTCAGTGTCTGGTGTACGGTTGCAAATTCTCGTTCGCTACACTCCTCGCTCACGGGGGCAAACTCACCTCGCGCCACGCGACGACCGAGTGCCGTTGAGGGTTCGATGGTCAGGTGATAGGCGGAGATGTGTTGGACATTCAAGGAGAGTGCCGTGTCGAGTGTGCGGCGCAATATTTCGTCGCCGAATCCGCTGATGCCGAAAATCAGGTCGATAGTAATATTCTCGAATCCGGCTCGTTGTGCTCGATGTACAGCCTCAATAGCTTCGGCTGCCGTGTGACGGCGGTTCATTAGTTGCAGACATCCGTCGTCGAACGACTGAATGCCAATTGAAAGTCGATTAATCTCGGTTGCGCGTAGTTGTGCGATGTACTCCTCGGTCAAATCATCGGGATTGCACTCGACTGTAATCTCCTCGGCGTGGTCGAATCCGTAGAGGGTGCGCGCGTGGTTGATGAATTCTTGCAATAGGACAGGTGCATAAAGCGAGGGGGTGCCGCCACCGAAATAGAGGGTGCGAATTTGACGATTGTGCAGATAGTCACAACGCGCTGCCATCTCGCGGTGCATAGCCTCTGCGAGCTGCGTCATCTGTCGCAAATCGGCACTGTGAAAGAAGTCGCAGTAGGCACAAATGCGTTTGCAGAAAGGAATATGAAAATAAATCCCAGCCATCGTTAAGGACAAATGTACTAAAAATTACGACGTTTGCACTACGATAGGTGATAAATATTCGCTACAAAATGAACAATGTGCAGAGAAAACTGTCGATTGTCAGCGGACGAAACGTACACCTGCAATCACGGGGGCGTGGTCGCTGAGTCGGTCGTTGCGCCAGACGTAGCAGTCGGTGGCTTCGAAGTAGTCGTTGTAGAGGATGTAGTCGATGGTGAGCAAGTCGCGGAAGGAGCCACTCCAGCCGTGTCCCGCGGTGCGGAATGCGTTGGTCAGCCCGCGGCTCATGGTGCGGTAGGTCGGTGAGGCGGGGGTGTCGTTGAAGTCGCCCAGAACAAGCAGCGGCAGGTCGGAAGAGTCAATCACTTTGCGCACGGTGGCAACCTGCGAAGCGCGTACTACAGCATTATCGGTCAGTAGCCGGTAGAGGGTGTCGATAGGCATTTCGCGTTGGTAGTCGCGACGGATACGTTGGCGTGCCGAGGCAAGTCCCGAAGTCTGGAGGTGTACCGAGAGCAAACGCACGGTGCGTGTGCCGATTTGAACATCAACGCGCAGATAAGATTGGTTGCTGTTCGGGAAGCGGACGTATTCGTGGTTGAGAATGGGGTGGCGGCTGAAACAGCACATCGAGAGGTCGCGCACGTAGTAGGGCATATAATCGGAGAAACGGGTTGCTATGTAGTCGAAAGGATGGTCGGCATCGACGACCACCTCTTGCAGACAGGCTATGTCAATCTGTTCGTCGCGGAGCATGGAGGCAATGCGTCGGGCACTCAAACCGCGTGAGAAGTCGTGTTGGAAGGCGTGGACGTTGAGTGTGGCGATGCGCAGGTCGCACTCCATAGGTGCGTGAATGGCGGGCGGTTGCAGATGGTTGGCGATATCACTGGCACCAACGACCAGTGCGGCAACGGGAATCAGTGCCACAAACCACCGACCGCGCAGAAGCCACCAAATGAGCAGAATGCTGTTCACGGCAAAGAGTGCCGGTACGGCAATGCCCGCCAGAAGCCATCCACCGGAGAGTGGTGCTTCGGGCAGATAACGGCACGCATAGGCGGCACATAGTACGGCTATTGTGAATAGAATCAGTAGTTTATCGAGTAAAAACCAAGTGGCTTTGCGTCCCATCGTATTGTGAAATAAGAATTAATAATTACAAATATAATGATAAAATTCACGAACTTGTAAAATTTATCATATCTTTACACTACGAACCCTCAAACAATGTAATTTAATGAAGCGTATTCTAATCTCTGGAGGTGCAGGTTTTATTGGCTCTCATCTATGTGAACGATTGTTGAGTGAAAATAATGATGTGATTTGTCTTGATAACTACTTCACCGGTAGTAAAGATAATGTGCGCCATCTACTCTCGAACAATAACTTTGAGTTGGTATGTCACGATGTCACTTTGCCTTACTATGCTGCTGTAGACGAAATTTATAACCTTGCGTGCCCTGCATCACCCACCTCTTATCAAATAGATCCGGTCAAGACCACCCGTACATCGGTGGTGGGAGCAATCAATATGCTCGACTTGGCGGTACAAAACAGAGCTAAAATACTCCAAGCTTCCACTTCGGAGGTCTATGGTGACCCAATTATTCATCCTCAAGCCGAAAATTATTGGGGTCATGTGAACCCTTTGGGTCCTCGTTCGTGCTACGATGAGGGCAAAAGATGCGCCGAATCGCTCTTCATAAGCTATCAACGTCAGCACAACCTGCCTGTGAAGATTGTGCGCATATTCAACACCTATGGTCCAAATATGGATGTCGATGACGGACGCGTGGTCTCAAATTTCATCGTGCAGGCTCTGCGTAACAAAGATATAACCATTTATGGCAATGGCTCACAGACGCGGTCGTTTCAGTATATCGACGATTTGGTTGAGGGGTTGATTCGCATGATGAACGTCACACCAAAGGGGTATGCGGGTCCTATAAATATCGGAAATCCGAACGAATTCACGATGCTTGAGCTTGCTCAAATCGTGCTTGAGTTGACGGGCTCTTCGTCCAAAATCATCTTTGGTGAACTACCTGTCGATGACCCGCAACAACGCCGTCCCGACATTGCACTGGCGAAACAGATGCTCAACGGTTGGGAACCGACCATTCAGCTCCGTGAAGGGTTGGAGCGCACAATCGCCTATTTCGATAATCAGCTGCGCACGGTATGTACTAAAAAAGAGCCGTACATTGCGTACAGCTCTTGTGGACCCAGAGGGGCATGATCCCACGACCTTCGGATTATGAGTCTGAAAAGGGCTGTTTTTATGCATTTGCAAGAGTTTGATTTCTCTTGTTAATTCATTGTATAACAGTCATATGAGAATAAAAATGGTTTGACCTCATTTTAGCTAAATTGTCTGCTTTTGAAGAATTGTTCGTATGGAAATTGTCAAGAAACAAACAAGAACACCTCTTTTCAAGCCCTCAAGCATTACTTTGAGTCTCTAAATTATCGTGATAATTAATCTTCAAAGAACGATTGGATAATCTTTATGATATTTCAAATATTTCGTATCTAAACTTACGAACTATTAAGGTAATGTGGTAAAAAGTAGTTGGTAAAAAGCCACAAACAACGCACAAAAACTAGTCTGAGCCATTCGCGGCTCGGACTAGTTTTTTGTGTGTTTATGTTGTTGGTTTCGGAAGTATAAATACCACTTGACATAGTTCTGGTAATG
>JAVVWE010000018.1:0-28648 GCA_036652255.1 Alistipes sp.
TGTGACTGGTTTGGAGTCCAAGATACTCTCCTCGGACTACTTGGTACTGGATTTGACAACTTTGCCGTACGAAGATTATGGAATGTACTACACCTACAAGTTTGTGGTCACCGGTACCGGCCTGCCTGCAGCTGGTATTACGGGCATTTATTCGGAAGAGGCTCCTGCAAAGCCGACGGAGATACAACTGGAATATGATGCCCGTCTGAATATTCATGTGGGGAACATCAATGTGATTATGTATCACTACCCAGATGCTACGGTGAAAGTCTATACCGATACAAAAAAGGTGACGAGTGTTGACGGTCTGAAGTTTGTCACCCTTACAACCACGAATCGCTCTTTTGATCCGGGATCTTTCTATGCAGCCGGTTCCGATAAATTTTACCACTACTACAAGATTGTTGTAGAGACGCCAGCCCATCCGGAGGGTGTTCTCACACAAAATGTTACGTTTGCGGTTCCGGGAAACTAAATTTTTGATTTCTTGATTCTTGGCAGGAGGAGCATTGCGCTCTTTCTGCCTTTTTTTTTGCTTTTTTTTCGTTCTCTGCTTTTTCAATTGTATCTTTGTACGAATATATTGACAATGAAAGAGGAAAGCATAAAAATATTCGGCGCAAGAGTACACAACTTGAAAAATGTGGATCTCGAAATTCCGCGTCGTAAGTTAGTCGTTATCACAGGCTTGTCAGGTTCTGGTAAGTCGTCGCTTGCTTTCGATACGATTTATGCCGAGGGGCAGCGTCGCTACATGGAGACTCTTTCGGCGTATGCGCGGCAATTTGTGGGGACAATGGAGCGTCCCGATGTGGATAAAATCACGGGATTGAGTCCTGTGGTGGCAATCGAGCAGAAAACCACCAACAAGAATCCTCGTTCGACGGTCGGCACAGTCACTGAAATCAACGACTTTCTGCGCTTGCTGTTTGCCCGTGCTTCGCGCGCTTATTCGCCCGTGACCAACGAGCAGATGGTGCACTACACCGACGAGCAGATTGCACAACTCATCATGGAGGGCTTTGCCGGACGCAAGATTGCACTCCTGTCTCCCGTAATCAAAGGACGCAAAGGTCACTACCGCGAACTCTTCGAGTCTCTCGCCAAGAAGGGTTACATCTATGCCCGCATTGATGGGGAGATTCGTGAGATTGCAGGCGGCATGAAGCTCGATCGCTACAAAATACACACAATTGATTTGGTGGTGGATCGGCTGAGCGTAGCTCCCGACGCTGCCGAGCGGGTCATGACTTCGTTGCAGGAGGCAATGCGTCAAGGCAAGGGCACCATGGCGGTCTACGACTACGGGACGAAGGGACAGCGGTTTTACTCGCGTCACTTGATGTGTCCCTCGACGGGTGTGGCGTTCGAGGATCCTGCCCCCTACACCTTCTCGTTCAACTCTCCGCAGGGGGCGTGCCCTCACTGCAATGGATTGGGTGAGGAGGCTGTGTTCGATTTGACAAAAATTATCCCCAACGCGGGGTTGTCGCTGCGCGAAGGGGCGGTGGAGCCGTTGGGTAAATACCGCAATAATATGCTCTTTGCGCTGTTGGAAATGTTGGGACGGCGTTATGATTTTACTATCGACGATCCGGTTGAAACTCTCTCCGAGGAGGGATTGAACGCTATTCTCTACGGCGATTCGGAGCCGCTGACCATCAACATGGCAGAGTTCGCCTCGTCGGGAGGCAACCGCCTTGCTTCGTGGGAGGGGGTAGCTGAATTCATCGCCCGTACCGAGGAGGATGAGTCCGCGCATGGTCGCAAGTGGCGTGAGCAATTTCTGGTCTATCGCAAGTGCAGTGTTTGCGGCGGTAGCCGCTTGAAACAGGAGGCGTTGCAGTTCCGCATTGGTGATAAAAATATCGCTGAAATATCGGCTATGGCAATCACCGATTTCATGGAGTGGGTGGCGCACGTCCAAGAGCAGATGAGTGCCAAGGAGTGGCGCATTGCGCAGGAGGTGGTCAAAGAGATTCGTGAACGAGCACATTTTCTCTCGGAAGTGGGGTTGGGCTACCTGTCGCTGGCGCGCACGTCGCGTTCGTTATCGGGTGGCGAGAGTCAGCGTATTCGGCTGGCAACGCAGATTGGTTCGAAGTTAGTCAATGTGCTCTATATTCTCGATGAGCCGAGCATCGGACTTCACCAACGCGACAACCATCGGTTGATCCATAGCCTTGAAGGTCTGCGTGATGCGGGCAACTCGGTGATTGTAGTTGAGCATGATGAAGATATGATGCGTGCTGCTGATTTTATTGTCGATGTCGGGCCGAAAGCGGGTCGTAAGGGGGGGCACATTGTGGCATCGGGGAGTTTTGATGATATTCTACACTCCGACTCCATCACAGCTGACTACCTCACAGGGCGGCGGCGGATTGAGGTGCCCACCACGTTGCGTAAAGGTACGGGGCATTGTGTCACGATTCGCGGTGCACAAGGCAATAATCTGAAAAATATTGATGTCGATTTTCCACTCGGCAAATTCATTTGCGTGACGGGGGTCAGTGGATCGGGCAAATCGACCCTCATCAACGAGACCCTGCGTCCGATTTTGAGCAAAGAGCTTTACCGCTCCTACGACCAGCCGTTGCCTTACGCTTCGATTACGGGAATAGAAAAAATTGATAAATTGGTAGTGGTTGATCAGTCTCCCATTGGGCGTACACCACGCAGTAATCCAGCAACTTACTCCAATGTTTTTGGCGATATTCGCAAGCTTTTTGAGTTGACACCCGATGCGCAGATTCGGGGATTTAAGGCGGGACGATTCTCATTCAACGTCAAGGGCGGTCGCTGCGAAGTGTGCCGCGGAGCGGGTGTGCAGACCATCGAAATGAACTTCCTGCCCGATGTCTACGTCACCTGCGCGGCGTGTGGCGGTAATCGCTACAACCGTGAAACTTTAGAGGTGAAATTCAAAGGAAAGAGTATCAACGATGTGCTAAATATGACAGTCAATATGGCGGTGGAGTTTTTCGAAAATATCCCCGCTATCTACCAAAAACTGCGTGCTATTCAAGAAGTTGGATTGGGTTATCTGACATTAGGTCAGCCATGTACAACGTTGTCCGGTGGCGAGAGTCAACGCATAAAGCTCGCTTCGGAACTCTCGAAACGCGATACCGGAAGTACGCTCTACATTCTCGATGAGCCGACAACCGGACTTCACTTCGAGGATATTCGCCAATTGTTGGAGGTGCTCAATAAACTGGTCGATCGCGGCAATACCGCCATTGTGATTGAACATAACCTCGATGTAGTGAAGGTCGCCGACTATGTGATTGACATCGGTCCCGAGGGCGGAGCTGCGGGTGGCGAGGTGGTGGCGGTGGGGACTCCACACCAGATTGCGCAGTGCGAACGCAGTTATACAGGGCAATTCTTGGCGCGCATGGGACTATAAATTTCTGGACGATGGATGTACTGACTTTTCGTGATTATTGCCTTTCGTTACCGCTCACCGAGGAGACAACGCCATTCGATGAAGTGACGCTTGTCTACAAGATTGGTGGCAAGATGTTTGCCTATGCCGACATGGTCGATTTTGGGCGTTTTGCGGTCAAGTGTGACCCCGACGAGGCGGTTGCTCTGCGTGATCAGCACACCGAAATTACCCCCGGTTTTCACATGAATAAACGCCATTGGAACACCATTGCTACCACGGGTGACCTGCCCGATGCCTTTCTGCGCGAGCAAATCCGCAACTCCTACCGCTTGGTCTTGCGTGGCATCACGCCCCGCGCTCGCCGCGAGGAGATAGAGCAATACATAAAAAAAACGGGATTGCCCGAATAGACAACCCCGCTTCAAAATAGCTGATATGAATCAGCCCCCTAAAACAGTCGATAGAGGAGCGCGGGCTCCGAAACATGAATCGTGAACTGGGTGGCAAGCGATTCGTTCAGTGTGCCCGACCACCAACCCGACAAATGTGTGGGTAGCGTGTATTTCAAGCCGTCGCCACTGACCGTCGTGCGACAATCGGCAAAGAGCGAAATCTGTTGTCCGAGGTGACTTTCCACTTGCGTTGTGCCCACAATGGGGTCAAATGCCCCGTAGTCGGTCACCATGCGCACTTCAACTCCCATCTCCATATAGTTGAGCAGTAGACTAATATTGCCTAATGTGTGATCTTCGCGACGACCTGTGGCTCCCAAAATCACGATGTGATGCCAGTTTTGTGTCATGCAATAGCGCACTGCTTTGGTCAAGTCGTTGCTCTCCTGCTCCGCCACGTGGACAATGCAATCGGCATAGCGCGCACGCAACTCCGCAGGCAGCGAATCGCCATCACCCACAATGGCTTGCGGTGCGCCTCCTTGCTCCGTGAATCGCACTGCAGCACCGTCGCAGCAGACCACACGCGTGGCATGGCGTAGCAGTGCTGCTGCCACGTTGCCCGTCGGGAAATCCCCATCAGCGAGAATCACCACCTCGCAGCAATCGGCTTGTGTAGGTAGTTTAAGCATAGTCTTTTCCTTTTTCCAACTCCATCATCCGCACCCACTTGAAGTAGCCGAAGACGGCAACGACGGTGTAGAGTGCGTAAAGTATGGCGGTGGGGTAGAGTTCTTTGTAAAAATAGAGTCCTGCGCAGACCACATCCACAGCCACCCAAACGAGCCATTGCTCGACATATTTCTGTGCCAACATCCATAGTCCGACAATGCTCAGCGCAGTGGTGAAGCTGTCGCCATAAGGCACGGTGCTATCGGTGAATTGTATGAGAATGAAGGCTATAACACCGAAAAACAGTAGCGAGATGGCACCGAGCGGCAACCAACGGGCGGCGGGCATGGACGAGATGCGCCGCTCCGTTGTTTGTTGGTTGTTGCCACGTGTTTTGTGCACCCACATCGCCCATCCGTAGCCACTTGCCAACAGATAGTAGACGTTGATACCCATGTCGGCGTAGAATCCGGCATCGTAGTAGACGAAGATGTAAATGGCGGGCATCACAATACTGGTCGCCCAAAGCCAAATACTGGCTTTGTATTCGAAGTAGAGGTAGAAGAGCCCGATGAGTGTCCCTATGATTTCCAGTTCTTGCATTGTGCTCAGCTTAGAAGGTCACGGTCACGTTCGCCAGTACGTTTACAGGTGCTTGTGGGAAGTAGTAGGCGGTGTCGTGCTGTGTTTTGGGTTGTCCATCCTTGTCGGCATAGTACTCCGAGTAGCCATAGCCATTGGTGCAGTAGTTGGCATCGAAGAGGTTGTAGATTGCCAAGCCCAAGCGCACGCTTTTGGCATTGCGCGTGTGGAACGTGTAGCCCAAGTTGAGGTTGGTGGTGCAGTAAGCGTCCAACTTCATGTTGTCGTTTTTGTAGTTGGTGAAGTATTGATCGCTGACATACTGTGTGTTGAACACCGCTTCGAAACCTGCAATGTGGAAGTCGAAAATGGCAGACGAAATGACGTTAGGCGAGTAAGATATGGTTGTTGTGCCCATGTAAGTCTCGTTGTAACCGCCATCCCAGTCGGCAACTTTATTGGTGTAGTCCTTGATGCGGTTCTGGCTGAAGGTGGCGTTTGCACCCAGTGTAAACCACTTTGTGAAGCGTGCTGCTGCTGAGAGTTCGATGCCGCGACGGTAGCTATCTGCCACGTTGATGTTTAGTGCGTCGTAGTTGTCGTTGATTTGACCCGTTTTCACCAGCTGATCTTTGTAATTCATGTAGTAGAGGTTGACACCGGCTGTGACGTAGCGGCTCTCGAATTGGTAGCCCAGTTCGTAGTCGTACATCTTTTCCGAGACGGGGAAGGTCTCGCGGAAACGATCCGTGAAGTCGTTGCGTGTCGGCTCTTTCTGGGCAATGGCGAACGAAGCAAAAAGGGTGTGGTTCTTAGCAAACTGATAGGTCAAACCCACTTTGGGGTTGAAAAAGTTGTACGTTTTATCCACGTCAATGACCTGCATACCACCCTCGCTTTGATTCGCATTCACGCGGCTTGAGTCGTAATTGTCATTCACGCCCCACGCCTCGTAGTCCACGAAACGATATTGTAGGTCGGCAAAGATGTTCAGCCCTTTTGCCACCTTCCAGTTCGCTTTGGCGAAGAGGTTGGCATCCTGTTTATTGACGTTGTTGCGATACCACTCCATACCGGGTTTGTAGCCTTCGGGTGCGTCCTGCATCCAATCCAGTTCACCCCAGTGAGGACAAGTGTAGTAGCTCCACGAGCCGCCAAACATCACCTCGATGTTGCGCGCTGTGTAGCCTGCCGAGGCATTCACGCCACCAAAGTGGTTGCGCATGAGCTTCTCGCGAATCAGGTCTTTTTTAATTTTTTTACCGTCTTTGTCGTATGCTGGTACAATGCTGTATTCCAGTAGTTTGGCGTTATCTTTGTATTGTTTGTAGTAACCGTAACCGTAGGTGTAGAAGCCCGTGAGATTCATCTGCCAACGCTCGTTGAAACGGTGGTTGACGATGAGCTGATTGTTGGTTTGCAGGTAGTTGTCGGTGTGGTCGTCGTAGTAGTTGACGTGCGTGCCATCCGCCAGCACAAACGGACCGTCAGAGGTCACATACTGCCCATCGGTGTGGTAGCGACGTCCGTACTTCGCCATCTCGTCCTTTGTGACACCCGTGTAGGTAAGGTAGGTCTTCGCTACGCCACCAAACGAGAGAAGCTTAACCATGGTATTACCATTGTAATAAGCACCTTGGAACATATACGACTTGAGGTCCGTCGCACCACGATCCACGTAGCCGTCCGAGCCGATGTGGGTCAGGCGCGCATCGACAAGCCAATGCCCACCCATCAAACCTGAACCAATATGTATCGCCTGTTTGTTGGTGTTGTATGAACCGTAAGAGAGGCTGGCATCGCCCCCGAAAGCGGTGTCGGGTGCTGCCGTGGTCATGTTGACCGCGCCACCGAAAGCACCTGTTCCGTTGGTCGAGGTTCCTGCACCGCGCTGCACCTGTACCGTACCCACTGCTGAGATGAAGTCGGGGGTGTCATACCAATAGGTACCGTGCGAGTCGGGGTTGTTCATCGGCACGCCATTTGCAGTGACGTTCAGTCGCGAAGCATCCGAACCACGCATACGCATGGAGGTGGCACCCACGCCGATACCCGTCTCTGAGGTGGCAATCACCGAGGGGGTTAACGCCAGCAGAAATGGAATGTCCTGACCGTAGTTGTTACTGGCAATTACCTGCTGCGAGAGGTCGGTGTAGGCGACGGGCATTTTGTCCGAAGCACGTGTTGCGGTCACTTCAATGGCCTGCAAGTTGTACAGCTGCATCGAATCTTTGTTCGACTGCTGTGCGCTGATTGATTGTGCATTGGCAGCAGTTAATGCTGCGAATGCGAGGAGGAAAGAGATCCTTTTCATGTAAACTTTTAATTAGTTAAAGAACAGAAAAGGGGTATGTTGATAGATTATGCGTCCCGGTATCGGCATTACCCGTGTCCGGTGCGATGGGTATAATCTCAGCCTGATAGTAAGGCACCCCTTGTGAATACAGGCGCAAAGGTAGATAAATAAATTTAAAATTCAAAATTGAAAAGCAAACCTTGGTTTGTGGCAACCCCACGGTTCTCTCATTGCGAGTATATGACAGAACGGTGGGAGAGATTGCCACGTCGCTGTGCTTTTTTCCACAAAAATGAGGGGGTAAAGACAAATTGAAAATTGAAAATTGATTTTTATTTTGCTGTTTTACTAAAAAAATGTAACTTTGACAAAATGTATAAACGCACATGAATGTTTTAAAAGTCGATAAACGCCTGCTATTGCCCGTCCTGACAGGTTTTTTCATTATGGGATTTTGCGATATCGTCGCACCTATCTCTGGACGCATAGCCACCGAATTTCCTGACTCATCGCAAAGTGCGGTGAATTTTTTGCCCACAATGGTTTTTTTGTGGTTTCTACTCCTCTCAACCCCCTTTGCCGCCCTGATGAACCGCATCGGACGAAAAGCAACCGCATTGATTGGCTACACCTTTACCATTTTGGGCTTGATGGTTCCCTATGCTGCCGGGGTGGATTGCGCTTTAGTTTGGTATTTTATCGGTTTTGGACTATTAGGTATAGGTAACACCGCGATTCAAGTGGCTATCAATCCGCTGTTGGCAACCATCGTTCCGGGTGAACGCATGACCAGCTACCTGACTGTGGGGCAAATATTTCGCAATATGTCGCTGCTACTGCTTGCCCCCATCGTGACGTTGCTCGTGGTGGCTGTTGGCTCGTGGCGATTGCTACTGCCTCTTTACGCCATTTTGACTCTTGCTGGTGGTGTGTGGTTGCAGCTGACCACCGTGCATGAACCTGCGCGCCGCGTAGGTTCAGTGGGTATGGCAGCTTGTTTTGCTTTGTTGAGAAATCCAACCGTTGCCCTCTGTGCTTTCGGTGTGGCGGCATTTATTGCCTCCGATGTGGGTATTGGCTTCCTCTCGTCACGGTTACTCGATAATCCGGATTCTATTCTCACCTCCACGGGTTTTTATGCTTGTCGCATTGTCGGCACGCTGGTTGGCGCATGGATTTTGGTGCGAATCTCAGATGTGAAATATTTGCGTTGGAATATGTGTGGTGCCTTTTTGCTTGCCTTTGTGTTGCTCTTTGTGCGCAGCGATGCAGCAGTCTACGCCTTGGTGGGGTTGTTGGGATTTGCCATGGCGTGTGTTTTCGCAACCTTCTATGCTGTGGCGACCAAAAGCGTCCCCACACAAGCCAATGAGGTGGCCGGATTGATGATTATGATGATTTCGGCAGGAGCCATCTCTGGACCAGCAATTGGGGCAATTGTTCGCGCAACGGGAGTTGTGCACTATGGATTACTCTTTGTCTTGGTATGTCTAAGCTATTTGGTGTGGGCATCTTTTAAATTAAAAACTAAATGTAAAAATAGCGAACAAAATGCGTAAATTTATCTTTGCAGTGCTTTTGGCACTTGCGACAACAACAGGAGCTTCGGCGCAGAAATTTTTGGAATATGGTCTCACGGCGGGTATCAACATTCCCGACTATACGACCAATACGACTCATTCCGAGATTAGCAATAAACTCGGTTGGCAGGGTGGCGTGGTGATTCGTATCCATACGCCCGTGGTGACCATTCAACCTGAGTTGCTCTTTGTGCATCAATCTATGAATGTGCGTTGGGAGAACGATCAGATTCGCGTGAAGTCCAACACATTTAGTATGCCTTTGTTGGCATCTGTCTCTCTGTTGAAAATTCTTCACTTGAACGCGGGTCCTGTTTTTTCGCTCTCGAACAATTGTAAATATAAGTTCGACGGTCAAAAATACGATTTCGGACGGTTGCAACCGACCATCGGCTATGCGTTGGGTGCGGCGGTGCAAATTCGCAACTTCTTGGTCGATGCCCGTTTCAATGGGCAGTTCAAAAAGAAACAGAGTGTCAACGAACACGGCATTGATGTCGATGTGAAGTCTTATTCGGTCGCGTTGAGCGTCGGTTATCTGTTTTAAGCGATGACAGGCGCAGTGGGTAAGGAGATTGTGGTAGAGGGGGTTGATCCCCGCGAATTGTACGGTGCGCAGGATGTTTACCTTGAGCAAATCAAGGAGTTGCATCCGCAGCTGAAGATTATTGCGCGTGGTTCGTCACTCAAGGTACTCGGCTCCGAGCAGGAGACCGAACGATTCAAACGACACGTGGATGGATTGGTCGCCTACTATATTAAATATGGTCACATCTCGGCGGAGGTGGTTGGACAGGCGTTTTCGGGCGCAACCATTTCGCAGCACGACACGCCCGTTGATAAAGATGTGATTGTCTATGGCAACAAAGGGGCAATCATCCGTGCCCGCACGGTGAATCAGCAAAAGTTGGTCGCGCAATATGAGAAAAACGATTTGCTCTTTGCTGTTGGTCCTGCCGGTTCGGGCAAAACCTATACCGCCATTGCCCTTGCGGTGCGTGCACTCAAGGAGAAGGAGGTGCGCCGCATCATTCTTACACGTCCGGCAGTCGAGGCGGGCGAGAAGTTGGGCTTCCTGCCCGGTGACATGAAGGAGAAGCTGGATCCCTACTTGCAACCGCTCTACGACGCACTGAACGATATGATTCCTCCCGAAAAACTTGAAAAATTTGCGGAGGATGGTACAGTGCAAATTGCGCCGTTGGCATATATGCGCGGACGTACGCTCGACAATGCCTTTGTGATTTTGGATGAGGCACAAAATACAACTCTTTCGCAAATTAAAATGTTCCTCACCCGCATGGGGCGCAATGCCAAATTTATTGTCACGGGCGATGTGACGCAAATTGACCTGCCCTGTAAGAGCGACAGTGGACTGACTCGTGTGATGGATATTTTGCACGGAGTGGAGGGCATTGGTGTGGTCGAGTTCGACAAACGCGATATTGTGCGCCATCCATTGGTCAAGCAAATTGTTGAGGCATTCGATCGTCGTTCGGAATTAGAAAATTCATTGCAACAAAAACACGATAAAAATATAAACCTATAAATTATTAAACTATCATGGATAAGAATTTAGCAGCATTGAAACCCGCCTTGGTCTGGAAACATTTTGCCCAGATCGTTAACATTCCTCGCCCTTCGTATCACGAAGAGAAAATTCGTAAATACATTCTCGATTTCGCCAAAGCGCAAGGTCTTGAGTGCAAGGAGGATGAAGCACATAACGTCTACGTGCGCAAACCTGCCACCAAAGGGATGGAGGATCGCAAAGGCGTGATTTTGCAGGCCCATTTGGATATGGTTCCGCAGAAAAACAATGACAAGAAGTTCGACTTCACCAAAGATCCAATCGAGGCTTATGTCGATGGCGCGTGGGTGACGGCGAATGGCACGACACTCGGTGCGGATAACGGTATCGGTGCAGCTGCAATTTTGGCTGTTTTAGAGGACAACACGCTGGTTCACGGTCCAGTGGAGGCTCTCTTTACTGCCACCGAGGAGACGGGTATGGATGGTGCAAATGGCTTGAAAAAAGGGCTGCTGCACGGTGATATCTTGTTGAATCTCGACTCGGAGACCGAGGGCGAATTGTACGTGGGTTGTGCGGGTGGTTTGGATGCCAACATCACCTTCAAATATGCTGCTGAGGCTGCTCCGGCTCGCAATTGGACGGCAGCTAAATTGACCATTAAAGGTCTCAAGGGTGGTCACTCCGGCATTCAGATTGTTTGCCAACGTGCCAATGCCAACAAGCTGATGTTCCGTTTCTTGCGCGTAGCAACTAAGACTTGCGATGTGCTGCTTAGCTCCATCGACGGTGGCGGTTTGCGCAATGCAATTCCGCGCGAAGCCGAGGCTGTTGTGATGGTTAAAACCAAAGATTTTGAAGCTTTTGCCAAGGAGGTAAAGGCTTACGAAAAGGTCATTAAAACCGAATTTGCAGGTATCGAAGAGGGCATCTCAATCAAGCTCAAGGAGTGCGAAGCACCTCTGGAAATTATTGCCCGTGAGGTTGCTGAAAAGCTGACTAAGGCAATTATCGGCTGCCCCAACGGTGTGCAGCAGATGTCGCAGTCGATGCACGGTTTAGTGCAGACTTCGAGCAACTTGGCACGTGTCATTTCCGATGGCAAGAGTGTCAAATTACAGTGTCTGCTCCGCAGCTCGGTCAACAGCGAGAAAGAGGCGTTGGGCGAGGCTATGGCGGCCGTTTTTGAGTTGGCAGGTGCTAAAGTGCAGCTCTCAGGTAGCTATGACGGTTGGAATCCGAACATGGAATCTCCGATTTTGAAGGCGATGACCGACTCGTACAAAGCACTTTACGGTACGACACCCCTCATTACGGCAATTCATGCAGGTCTTGAGTGTGGCATCATCGGCGGCAACTACCCCAAACTCGACATGATTTCGTTCGGTCCGACGATTTGCTACCCTCACTCGCCAGACGAGAAGGTGGAGATTGCTTCGGTGGCGAAATTCTACGATTTCTTGGTTCATACATTGAAAAATACGCCTAAGAAATAAAACGGTGGAGGAGGCGACACAGGAGGTAAAGTGGTTTGTGATTGTCAATCCCGTGGCCGGAAACGGTCGCGGGCTTGACCATTTCCCGTTAATATCGAAGCTCCTGCGTGACGAACATATTCTCTGCGAGCCTGTTTTTACTGAGCATAAATTTCATGCTACGGAGCTGACTGTCACCGCTGTGAAGGCGGGCTATCGCCACATTATTGTGGTGGGGGGTGACGGCACGCTGCACGAGGTGGTGAACGGACTTTTCATTCAGCAAGAGGTCGAACCGACCGATGTGCTGTTGGCTGTTGTGGCGGTGGGTACGGGTAATGACTGGGTGCGTACGTTTGGCATTCCGAATCGCTATCAGGATGCTATTCAGGCAATTAAGGAGTCGTGTTCGTTCTTGCAGGACGTGGGTGTCATCTCCTATGAGGAGTCGCACTATCGTCAAAGTCGCTATATGGCAAATGTGGCGGGTGCGGGTTTTGATGCGGCTGTAAATCGCCGTTTTACCCATCTTCAAAAGAAAGGTCGCAAAGGTCGCTGGCTCTATGCGTGGAGTATGTTGCAGGCGTTCTTTAGCTACAAATCGACGGGTATGAAGGTGTGGGTGGACGACCGTTTAGTCTATAACAACTTGCTGCTCAGCGTAGCTATTGGCATTTGTAAGTACAATGGCGGCGGTATGCAACAGTTGCCCGATGCAGTTGCCGACGACGGAATGTTTGATATGTCGCTCATCCGCCCGGTTCACTTTTGGCACGTGCTTTTCCGCTCGCGTTACCTCTTCAATGGCGGCATCTATCGCATTCGACACGTATTGCAGGAGCGTGGAAGCCGTATTCGCATTGAATCTTCACCCGAAGTTTCGGTGGAAGTTGATGGCGAATTATTGGGCGAATCGCCGTTGGAATTTTCCATCTTACACAAGGCAATTCGCATCGTGGTATCGAAACATTTTTTTGAGCAATAAGGCTGCAACACAAAAAAAGCAGGACATTTAGTCCTGCTTTTTTTTGTGTCTCTTCAGCGATTAGCTATCAGTTGGTCTCTGTTACCTGCACTTCGGTTATTACCCAATTAAACAGGTCGTTCGCACACTCCGACTGCATCTGACTAATTTGTGACACGTTGGTCGTATCCGCCATAATAGCGTTGAAAAATTGCCCCATTGTGGCGTATGCAGCGTTCACTTTCGAGGCGAAGCAGGTGTAGAAAGCTTTGCGTTGCGCATGATCGAGTCCTGCGGGCAGTACCCCTTGTGAAACTAAGCCGGCATAGGGATAGACGTGCCGCATATTGGCGGCATCGGCATCAAGCTCTTGGACGATAGCTGTGACCACAATCATATCCACCGAGTCGCCCATAGCAGGCATGGCAACAAATTCAGCATAAGTAGGATACGACGTTTCAACCTGCGTGGCAATATTATCTGCGAAGAGCGTGAATTCGGCATCATTCAAATCTTCGAGATACGCCATCTGACGATAATTTTGTAGGGCGGTGCGCAACGACTGCCGTTGTTTTTGGTCCCACGCTTTGAGCTGTGTGCAGCTCATAAAACCTGTGGCAAAAAGTGCCAGAACAGGTAGACAAAGGAGAATTTTTTTCATTAGTTTCTCTGATTTTGGTTTTACTTCTCTTTTGTGGTGCAATTCGTATGCCAAAGGATGGAATAGGTGGATATGCAAAAAAAAGCCGCATTGCTGCGGCTGATTTTATAGTGGACAATCGAACATGATTACGATTTTGGTCGGAAGTAAATCTGAACAGGAACGCCTGAAAAATCCCAGTTTTCTCGCAATTTATTTTCGATGAAACGACGGTATGGTTCGCGAATATACTGCGGCAAGTTCACAAAGAAAGCGAACTGCGGTGTGGGGGTTGGCAACTGCGTTACATACTTGATTTTGATGTACTTACCCTTAGTTGCGGGGGGTGGCCAATTCTCGATAATCGGTTGGAAATATTCGTTCAAATCGGAGGTCGAAACACGTCGTTTTCGCGATTGATAGACACGGATTGCGGTCTGCAACACATCCAGAATACGTTGCTTGTTGATTACCGAAGTGAAGATAATCGGAATATCGTTGAAGGGGGCTAATTTTCTTTCGAGAGCCTCTTTCCACCCCTTCATGGTGTTACTATCTTTTTCGACTAAGTCCCACTTGTTGACCACAATCACGCAACCCTTACGGTTGCGGACAATCAAATTATGAATATTTAAATCTTGCGATTCGAGACCTTGCTGTGCATCAAGCATCAGCACGCAGACATCCGACTCCTCAATGGCGCGAATCGAGCGCATCACGGAGTAGAATTCAAGATCCTCCATTGTGGCACTTTTTTTACGCATACCTGCCGTATCGACCAGATAGAAGTCCATGCCGAATTTATTGTAGCGGGTATGAATCGAGTCACGCGTGGTACCGGCAATTGAGGTGACAATGTTGCGTTCCTCGTCCAGCAACGCATTTGTGAGCGATGATTTACCTACATTGGGGCGACCGACGATGGTGATGTGGGGCAGATCGTCCTCCATGTAACTTTGCGTGTCGTCGGGCAGAGCCGCCATGATGGCATCCATCATGTCGCCCGTACCGCTACCACTCATCGAGCTAACGCAGTAGGGTTCACCCAGACCGAGTGAATAAAATTCGTTTGAGGCGTATATTTGGTTGCTGTTATCGACTTTGTTGCAGACCAGCAGCACCTTTTTCGAGGTGCGGCGCATGATGTCTGCCATCATCATATCCAAATCAGTGATACCGGTTGCTACTTCGACCAAAAAGAGAATGACATCGGCCTCTTCTATTGCCAACATCACTTGACGGCGAATATCATCTTCGAATATATCGTCCGAATTAACCACATAGCCACCCGTGTCGATTACCGAAAATTCTTTACCGTTCCAGTCGGTCTTGCCGTAATGGCGGTCGCGGGTAGTGCCGGCGGTCGCGTCCACAATGGCCTGACGCCGCCCAACTAAACGGTTGAATAGCGTACTTTTGCCCACGTTAGGGCGTCCTACGATTGCTACAAGACTCATAATTTTTTTCTGTTATTTCCGTGCAAAGATAGTGCAAATCTACGACCTGACCAACTTTTCGAGTAGATTAGCATTAAAAATCGCTGTTTCTAAGCGAAGTAACGTTTCTCGGTGTCACCGGCTTGCACCGGAAAGAGGAGTATAAAGCTGTTGGTGGCTAAATATTGCTCCATCTGTGCGGGAATTCGGCTCATCGCGGCGTTATATGAGATGCGGTCGCGACGGCTCATGACCACCCAGATGCAGTCGTTTTTCTTCGTTTTTTTGAGTCGTTCGGGTAACTCATCCCAATCATCCCAGACGACAAATTCAGCCCATTGCGCGCGTTTGCCTTTGCCGGCTTGCAGATAAGGAATGGTCGCTTCAGAGGCATTGAAGCGTATTTTTGCCCCTGTGTTATGGGCTATGTTGCGTATGCGCCGCAGCCAGAGTTGGAACCCAGCCTCTTTTTCGGCGTTGCGTGGCACGAAGACAATGTGGCGTTTGATGGTGGCAAGTGGCTGCGCCGAGTGGTAGGCAAAGGTGGTGACATCGCTTTGGCTGACCACTTCGAGAATCGTTTTGCCCGGTATGGGGGTCACATCGGCTCGCTCTTGGTAGATTGCCATCACCAAATCGGTGATGTGTTGTTCGCGCACCACACTGACGATGGCGTTGATGTTATTCACGTCGTAGCGCAGCAGTGTGTGCATATAGGTGTCGGTGGCAGCTGCGGCGGTGGCGGCAGCATCGAGAATTTTACGTGCACGCTTCTGCACGTTTGCATCGTTGACTTTGTTATCTACGGCGTGGAGCGCGTAGAGGTTGTGATCTTTGTCGGCTTTGAGTGCCGTGCTCAGGCTGACTAATTCGTTTACGGTTCGTTCGTTCGAAACCGGTAGCAGAATGTGCTCCTCGATGGGTGTATGTTCCTCGTCGTGGCGTGAGCCGTCGATGGCGATGTTGTGTGCTCCGCGTTGTGCGGCGAAGGTGGCGATGGTGCAGGTGGCGAGAATCATCAGAATGGTTCCGTTGAGCACGCTTTCGTTGAGCAGACGGATGGGTTCACCGGTGGGGGTGTAGCCCAAAATGAGGTTGTAGCCGACCATCACGGCTGCCAGTGTGGCAGCCACATGAGCACTGCTCAGTCCGAATATCACGGTGCGTTGATCGCGTGAAAGATGAAAAGTTTTCTGTGTCAGCACGGCTGCAATGTACTTAGCAGCGGTCACCAAGACAATCATTACGCCACCTACTTCGAAAGTCTCCCAGCGTTCGAAAAAGACTTTGTAGTCAATCAACATTCCCACACCAATCAGGAAGAAAGGGATGAAAATGGCATTGCCGACAAATTCGATGCGGTTCATAAGGGGTGAGGTGCGGGGGATGAGTGGGTTCAATGCCAATCCGGCAAGGAAAGCCCCGATGATGGGCTCCAGTCTGACGATGCGCGCCAAATAGGCACCTAAAAAGAGCATAACCAGCACAAAGACATATTGCGACACGTTGTCGCTACACCGCTTGAAGAACCAGCGGGCGATGAGGGGGAAAAACACGAGAATCGAAGCGACGCAGGCGATGACTGAGAAGGCTAATTTGTACCAAAAAGCGTTGTCGGTTGTGCCCGAAACGGTGCCCACGACGATGGTCAACACCAGTAATGCCAACATATCGGTGATAATCGTGCCACCCACGGCAATGGTGACGGCTTTGTCGCGTGTGATGCCCAATTTGCTGATGATGGGGTAGGCAATCAAGGTCTGCGAGGCGAATAATGCGGCAAGCAGAACCGAGGACGCGATGGAAAATTGGAAGATGTAGTAACCTGCCAGAATACCGAAACACATCGGAATCGTGAAGGTGTAGAGTCCAAAAACTAAGCTGCGCCAACTGTTGTGGCGGAAGTCGGACATATCCATTTCGAGTCCCGATAAGAACATGATATAGAGCAGCCCGGCGGTTCCAGAGAGGATGATGCTACTGTCGCGCAGTACGAGATTCAGTCCGTGGGGCCCAATCACCGCACCAGCAATGATAAGCCCTAAAAGGTATGGAATGCGCAATTTGTTGAGTAACAGAGGAGCCGCAAGGACAATCGCCATGATAAGCATGAACTTCAAAATCGGATCTTCGAGGGGGAGCACAATGCTTATGTTGGCAAATAAGTGAATCATCTTTTATTGGATTGTTTCTACAAATATAGAAAAATTCGGGATAAAATCACGATTTGGAACGTGTTTTTTTTTGGTTTTGTGTTTTTTTCATCGTCACACCGTTAAGGCATTGATTTTGTATAGATTGTACAAAACCTTATGTGCTATGAAAAAGATTTTCGTTTTTGCGTTAGGCGTTCTGCTGTGTGCAGCGGTCTACACCGTAATTGGACAGAAAAATAATCTGTCACCCAAAGAAGAGCGACGTGAAGTGCGCGAGAAGCGACGTGCTGTGCGAATCGCTGAATACGAGAAGCATATCGACTCGTTGGTGCTCTCCCGCAACTTCCAATTCAATCCCCAGACTATGCAGCAACTGCCTGCGGGTACGACGCGCCAGATTATTAATCCCGCGTTCAATGTGGGTGTGTGGAGCGGGGCGGTTGACATCTGTCTGCCTTACATCAAGGGCTATGTGCCACCTTACTATACGACCATCATCAACTATACGATTCCCGATGTGCAAGGTTACATGACCGAACAGACCAACGAGGGTTGGATGGTGAGCTTCTCGACCACCCTCTTCTCGGCATCGAACTACACGTTCACCTTCGAAGTCTACTCGCAGACGGGTGGGGCGGTGTTAACCATCACCAATCCGTGGTATAATCCCGTGCAGTATTCGGGTTCTATTTCGCAGCTTTATTAGTTGGGTATGTCTTTGTCCGTATATATAAATTTAGTCTTTATATATAAGTGCGACAGCGGCGGTTGAAACGCCCTCTTCGCGCCCCTCGAAGCCAAGATGCTCTGTGGTGGTAGCTTTGACCGACACACGGTCAACGTCTACACCCATTGCATCGGCAAGAGCGGTGCGCATGGCGTTGATATGGGGGCGTAACTTGGGACGCTGCATCGAGATTGTGCAATCTACATTGCCAATCTCGTATTTTTTTGTGCGCAGTAACTCCACCACCTTGCGCAATAAAATTTTCGAGTCGATACCTGCATATTCAGCCTCGGTGTCGGGGAAGTGAAGTCCTATGTCACCCAATGCGGCAGCTCCCAATAGGGCATCGCATAGCGCATGAATCACCACATCGCCATCGGAGTGTGCCACGCAACCTTTCGAGTGGGAAATTTGAATGCCCCCCATCACCAGTGGCAACCCCTCGCTCAAGGCGTGCACGTCGTATCCGTGTCCTATTCTGAAATTCATATTATTTTTGGTTTTGATTGTCGTCTCTCTGTGGCAGAGTGCAAACTTTTACAAAAATAGGAAAAAAAATGCAATGCGGCATTTTGTATCTCTATTTTTTGTCGATTTGCCCGAAAACGATTACCTTTGATATGAAAAATCAAAAAACATAAATATATGTCAGCAATTACATCTTTGGAACCTAAAATCGTGTGGGAGCAGTTCGATGCGATTACACGGGTGCCACGCCCTTCGAAAAAAGAGGGTCAAATCATCGAATATTTGGTTGAATTTGCCAAAAAACACCACATTGAATATAAGAAAGATGCCATCGGTAACGTGGTGATGCGCAAACCTGCCACGGCGGGCTACGAAGCAAAACCTAAAGTAATTTTGCAGGCGCACATGGATATGGTCTGCGAGAAAAATTCGGACGTTGAGTTCGATTTCGAGCATGACCCGATTCGCACATATATCGACGATGGTTGGGTGCGTGCCGAGGGTACGACACTCGGTGCCGATTGTGGCATCGGCATGGCGGCTGCATTGGCTGTGTTGGTTGATCCTGCTTCGGAGCATGGTGCAGTGGAGGCACTCTTCACGGTGGATGAGGAGACGGGACTGACGGGTGCTTTTGAACTGGGCGAAGGAATGCTCACCGGTAAGTACTTGATTAACCTCGATTCGGAAGATGAAGGCGAAATCTTCATCGGTTGTGCGGGTGGCATCGACACAATTGCTACGTTCCACTACACCTCGGAGCCAGCACCAAAGAATTATGCTTATTTCCGCCTCGATGTTTCGAACTTGTTGGGAGGACACTCCGGCGATGATATTGATAAAGGGCGCGTAAATTCGAACAAGACGGTGGCGCGTCTGCTGTGGGACGGCTTGCAGAGTTACGAGCTGCGCTTGAGCTACTTCTGCGGTGGAAACCTGCGAAATGCTATTCCGCGTGAGGCGTATGCTGTGTTTGGTGTGCCGCTGCGTTTGAAGGAGGATTTTGTGAAGCATTATCATCTTTTCGCTACCGATATGAAGTCCGAATTTAAGTTCCGTGAGCCAAATTTCGAAATTACACTCAACGAGATGCCGACGGTGGAGAAGGTGCTCGATTGCAAGACGCAATCGGATTTGATTTACTCGTTGGTTGGCGTGCCCAACGGGGTGGTTGCCATGTCGTTTGCTGTTCCCGGACTGGTGGAGACTTCGACCAACCTTGCATCGGTGAAATTTGCTGAAGGCAACACCATTGTAGTCACCTCTTCGCAGCGTTCGTCGGTCGAAAGTGCCAAAACTTATGTCATGCAGATGGTGGAGTCGGTCTTCTCATTGGCAGGTGCCGATGTGGCTCACTCCGACGGTTATCCGGGCTGGGCTCCCAATCCGCAATCAAAGTTGCTCAAGGTGAGTGTGGATAGCTATCGCGAGCGTTTCCATGTTGAGCCTAAGGTACGAGCAATCCACGCGGGGTTAGAGTGTGGTCTGTTCCTTGAGAAATATCCTGAATTGGAGATGGTCTCTTTTGGACCAACGTTGCGGGGCGTGCACGCACCCGGTGAGCGTCTCGAAATCGCTACGGTACCCAAATTCTGGGATTTGCTGTCGGATGTTCTGAAGCGTATTTAAAATGTCCTTGCGGGTTAGCTGCGTGCTGGCGGCTCTGATATTGAGCAGCACAGCCGTGGCGCAGGAACCCGAATATTATACCTACGAAACAGAGTCGGAGCAGAACACTATGGTGCTGCTTACCGACTCTGTTTTGTTTTATCGTGCTATACAGTCCTCGACGGATCTCTATGCCGAAATCACGGATTATAACCTCTCGTTTGTGCGGATGCAACGGCGTGGACAGGGCTACGATTCACGCGCTGTTTCGGTGGATGGATTGGAGCTGCCATCGCGTTTATTCTCGGTGTTGCGAGGCGTTGGGGCATCGGAACTGGGGGTGGCGGGATTGACCTCGGCAGACGACTGCCTGGGGTTAACGAATGGAATTCGCCTTTTCCGCTTCGAACAGGGTGAACCTTTGCCTGCGGGTCGGGCATCCGTCTCGCTGACTGACCGCAATTACCTCATAGGTGCTAAATTAGCTTATGCTGCACCGATGGGGCGCGGATGGAACTTCGCGAGCTCATGCCACCTGCGTACGGGGCGTGATAGGTATGTCGAAGGGGTCTTTACGAATGGTGTGACTGCTGCTTTTCGAGTGGAAAAGCGATTCGTGAGTGGCAATCGTTTGTCGTTGATGTTGTTTGTGCCGCCCTCGATGCGCGGTTTGCGTTCGGCATCGACCGAGGAGGCTTTCTTGCTGACGGGTGATAGGCTCTACAATCCGGCATGGGGCTTCCAAAACGGACAGGTGCGGAATGCGCACATTCGACGTGAATTTGTACCCGTACTTACGGCTAATTATGTTGTTGCGCTTTGCGAATCAACGGAGTTCGCTGTTTCATTGGGCATGGAGGCGGGGGTGACGAAGTATAGCTCTTTGGGGTGGTACGATGCGCGCACACCCCTGCCCGACAACTACCGCTCGTTGCCAAGTTACACGGGCGACAGAGCCACCGAAGAGGCGTGGCGGATGGGTGACACCCGCTATACGCAAGTCAATTGGGACGAGCTGTATGCCGAAAATCGTATGGCGGGCGGCGAGGCGGTCTATGCGTTGGAGGATCGGGTGCGACGCAATTGCAATGGAGAGCTCAATGCCCGATTTACGACCCGTGTCGATCGTCGTTTGACGCTGCATTATGGGTTGAGGGCGCGTTACCGTTCGGCGCGTAACTACAAGCAGATGCGTGATTTGCTGGGTAGCGATTATCTGATAGATATTGATCAATATTTGGTGGATGACGACACTTATGGCAACCTGTTGCAAAACGATTTGCACCATCCAAACCGTCGTGTGCATCGGGGTGACCGTTTTGGTTACGACTACGCTCTGACGACCATTGATGTCGGGGTGCGCGTGATGGCACAATATCGCGCTAATCGCTTTCGTGCCGATATGGGGGTGGAGTTAGGTGAAACAGCTCTCTGCCGTCGCGGATATTTCGAAAAAGAGCTCTTCCCCGGTGCACGCTCTTATGGGCGTTCGACGGTGTTGCGCTTCTCGCCCTATCTCTTCAAGGTTGCGGCCGGGTGGGCATTTTCGCCTAAAAGCTACCTCGGTTTGGCGGCAACTGCTGCGGCAACGGTGCCCGATGCGGACAAGCTGTTCTTGCAGCCGCAATACAACAATCGTACAGTGGATGGTGGGGCGTTGAGGCGTATGTGGGCGGCGGAGGTGACCTATAACTATACGAATCGTGTCGTTGATTTGCGTGCCGCAGCTTACCTCACTTGGATGGGCGATGGAATGGCGGCAGCGCGCTATTACGATGATATGGCAGGCGTATTTTGTGACCTCTCGGCTATCAACATCAATATGCGCAGCTATGGTGTGGAGGCGGCAATGACGCTCCGTTTGAGCTATCGCTGGCGGCTGTCGTTGGCAGCTTCGGCAGGGGTGTACGAGTATGCTTCCGACCCGCAGTTGACGGTGGTTGCCGATGCTGACAACACGGTGGTAGACCTGAATGCCGCGAGCCGCATGGGTGGCTGTCGCGTGGGCAATGCACCGCAGGTGAGCGTGTGTAGTGAATTGAGTTACTTCGGGGCGCATGGTTGGGGCTTTCGCGCTGCGGTCAACTACGCCGGATTGCGCTATGTTGAGCCGGCATTGTTGCGTCGTACAGCTCGCGTAGCGCAGCAGGCTGCAGCATCTGCTGAGGCATTTGCCCTCTTCACCGAGCAGGAACGGCTCGATGATGCGGTGACACTCGATGCTTCGGCATTCAAAACATTTTATCTGGGTGACTCGCGCCTTACGCTGTCGCTTATGTTGCGTAACCTTGTGGGTAGCAATGAGATTGAGTACGGAGCGTATGAATCCTTGCGCGTGCGACGTTTGCGTAGCGGCGATTTCAACAGCTATGCCCCTTTCGAAACGCGCCGCACCTATATTTATCCGTGCTCATTCTACTTCACTGTCTCGTATCGTTTTTGAATGTTCCAAAAAAAAATATTTCAATTTTTTTTGATTTTTCCGTAGTTTATTGTAATTTGGAGGGGTTAAAACAACCTTAAAACTTTAACACTATGATTATCGGTATTCCAAAAGAGATTAAGAACAACGAAAATCGCGTTGCCCTTACGCCTTCGGGCACTCGTGAAATGACCAAGCGCGGACACAAAGTCTATGTGCAAGCCACGGCCGGTATTAACAGCGGATTCGCCGATGCGGCGTATGTTGCTGCAGGGGCGGAGATGCTTCCCACCATTGAGGAGGTGTATGAACGAGCCGAAATGATTATTAAAGTAAAGGAGCCTGTGGCAGCGGAGTATAAGCTTATTCGCAAAGATCAGCTCATCTTTACCTATCTTCACTTTGCAAGTAGTGAGCCACTTACGCGTGCAATGATTGCGAATGGTGCGGTGTGTTGCGCTTATGAAACGGTCGAACGTGCCGATCGTTCGTTGCCGTTGTTGATTCCCATGTCGGAGGTCGCAGGACGTATGTCGACACAGGAAGGTCGTTATTTTCTCGAAAAACCTCATGGCGGCAAAGGTAAACTTTTGGGTGGTGTGCCGGGAGTGAAGCCCGCTAAGGTCTTTGTGATTGGTGCGGGAGTGGTCGGTACGGCTGCTGCACGCACAGCTGCGGGTACGGGTGCCGATGTCACTATATGCGATATTTCGTTGCGCCGGTTGACCTATTTGGCGGATGTGATGCCGAAAAATGTAAAGACGCTTATGTCGTCGGAATATAATATTCGTGAGGAGCTGAAAACAGCTGATTTAGTGATTGGCTCGGTGCTGATTCCCGGTGCGAAAGCTCCGAAGTTGGTAACGCGCGATATGCTTAAACTCATGGAGCCGGGTACGGTGATGGTCGACGTGGCGATTGACCAAGGCGGATGCTTCGAAACTTCGCACCCGACAACTCACGAAGATCCAGTCTATTACGTAGACGGCATACTGCACTACGCTGTGGCAAATATCCCCGGTGCGGTGCCGATGACTTCGACTTTGGCTCTGACAAATGCCACGTTGCCCTATGCTATTCAGCTGGCTGACAAAGGTTGGCGACGTGCTTGCAAGGAGAACAGAGAGTTGGAATTGGGACTCAATATCGTGCAAGGTAAGGTGGTCTACAAATCGGTTGCCGATGCGTGGGGATTGCCCTACGAGCCGTTGACGTTGTAGTCGTATGGATTGAAAGAGCCTGCCCAAAGTAATTTTGGGCAGGCTCTTTTTTGTGTGGCATGGATGTTTTAGCTGCGCACTTGTGCACCGCAGACGCTTTCGAAACGAGCAGTGAGAGTTGCCATCACGCGCTCAATGGTTTTATCGTCAAGCGTGCGCGTTTTGTCTTCGAGTACGAAGCCAAGAGCGTACGATTTTTTGCCTGCCGGGAGTTTATCACCCTCGTAAACGTCAAAGAGGCTGACGCTTTTCAGCAATTTACGTTCTGTGGCAAATGCCAGTTCGCGCAGGGCGGCAAAGGTCACTTTTTGATCGACCAGCAACGCCAAATCGCGACGCACTTCGGGGAATTTTGATAGCTCCTCAGTCGTTATTTTATGTTTTTTGGTCGCTTTGATGAGTAAATCGAAGTTCAATTCCATGAAGTAGACCGCTTGTTTTACATCGAGTTTTCGAGCGATTTTCGGACTCACTACACCTATCTGAAACAGCTCTTTGCCGTTGATGCTCAGCGTTAATGCTTCGGCAAATAGGTCGCTTTGCAGCGATTCGGTCTTCAAATCATAGATGTTGAGACCAAAGCGGCGCAACAATTTTTCCGCCATGGAGCGCAGCGTGAAATACGATGCCAGTTGTGGCTTTTCGTTCCAAGATTGCAGCACATCAGCTCCTGTTACCGCCAATGATAGGCGATAAATCTCGGAGTAGGGAGCAAGGTGATTTTCGGCATTTGCATCCTCTGAATGGAAGAAATAACAGTTGCCAAATTCGTATAATTTCAAATCTCCATTGCGGCGATTTGCATTCAGCTGTATAGCTTCCAACATATTGAATAGCAGCGTCTGACGCATGACATTCAAGTCGTTGCTCAGTGGGTTGACGATGCGCACGCAGCGTTCGGTTTTGTAGCTATCAAGTCCTTCGTAATAGAGTGCAGAAGTTAGTGAATTGGACATGATTTCTGTGAATCCATTAGCTGTCAGGAAGTCAGCTGCGAGGTTCATCAACTTGTTTTTATCGGGTTTCGGAGCGTAGGAAAGAGCGGAATTTACGTGCGACGAAATTTCGATATTATTGTAACCGTAAATGCGTAGAATTTCCTCTACAAGGTCTGCTTCACGCTGTACGTCAACACGATATGGCGGCACTGCAACGCTTAAAACACCTTCCTTTTCAGCCT
The DNA here is from genome assembly GCA_036652255.1 of Alistipes sp. GTDB lineage: Bacteria > Bacteroidota > Bacteroidia > Bacteroidales > Rikenellaceae > Alistipes. The sequence goes on from JAVVWE010000018.1 coordinate 24,741, forward strand.
CAATGCGTACTTCCAATGCTGCAAGAATCGTACGAACCATCGTTGCGGGAATCTCCTTGCCGATGAGTGCATTGACGCGCGCTAACGAGAGGTCAAAAGTGAAATCGGCAATCGGTGTGGGGTAGTAGTCGAAGAGGTCACTGGCGATAGTTCCGCCTGCTAACTCCTTCATCAACAGCGCAGCACGCTTGGCGGCGTAGACTTGCATATTGGGGTCAATACCGCGTTCGAAGCGAAAGGACGCATCGGTATTCAAACCAAAACGCTTGGCGGTTTTACGTACCCAGACGGGGTTGAAGTAGGCACTTTCGATGAATACATCGGTGGTGGTGTCGCTGATGCCGGCATCCAGACCGCCGAAAACACCCGCAATGCACATCGGACGCTCCGCTGAGCAAATCATTAAATCTTTGTCGGTTAGTTTGCGCTCCACGCCATCCAACGTGACGAAGGGGGTTCCCTCGGCGCAAGTTTTCACAATCACCTTGTCTCCTTCAATCTTTGCGATGTCGAATGCGTGCAGCGGTTGTCCCAACTCAAAAAGGACGAAATTGGTGATATCCACCAAGTTATTCTTGGGGTTGATGCCCACTGAGCGCAGGCAATTTTGCATCCACTCAGGCGATGGGGCAATGGTGCAGCCCTTGACTGTGATGCCCACGTAGCGGGGTGCTGCCTCCTTATTTTCGACCGACACTTCGATAGGGAGGTCATGATTATCAATCTTGAACGCTGATACGTCGGGCATTTTCACCTCCGTATTTTCGCCGCGACTCTTCAGCCAAACGACCAAATCGCGCGCTACTCCGATGTGTGATGCTGCATCTACACGGTTGGGAGTCAAGCCAATACCTATCAGATAGTCGTCCTCAACGTGCAGGTATTCTTTTGCTGCCATACCCACTTGTGCGTCGGCAGGCAGCTCCATGATTCCGGCGTGTGAAACACCGATACCTAACTCATCCTCAGCGCATAGCATACCGAGCGATTCCACGCCGCGCATCTTGCCGCGTTTGATTTTTATCGCCTCATCACCGCCATTGGGATAGAGCACCGCACCTATGGTGGCACACATTACCTTGAGCCCTGCACGACAATTGGCTGCGCCACAGACGATTGATAACGGTTCACCAGCTCCTACATTCACCGTCGTGATGTGCAGGTGATCCGAATCGGGATGGTCGATGCAGGTGAGCACTTCACCCACCACGACACCTTGCAGTCCGCCTTTGATGGTTTCAATTTTTTCGAAGCCCTCGACTTCGAGACCTATATCGGTCAGTATTACAGCAATTTGCTCGGCGGTAAGCGTTGTGTCGAGATAACGCCGAAGCCAATTATAGGAGATATTCATAATATGATTGTGTCTAAAAACTCAACAAAGATAGGTATTTTTTTGCAGAATATGCGTGCGAAAATCAAAACAGCCACTAAAACAGAAGCAGATCGGTGATGATGGTTGCTGCCAGCACCAAACTTGCTAAACCATTGAGTGTACCAAAGGCGATGCCGATATTTTTTTGCCGTGTTGGGGTCACCAAGATGTGTTGCAGAATGAGCAGCGCGATGAAGATTGCCTCGCCGCACCACAGCAACCATGTTTGTGGGCAATAGGAGGCGAACCACAGCAATGCGGTGATGCTCACTGCGTGCAGCGCACAGCTGATTGCCAGTGCTTTGCGTGCGCCAAATCGAGCGGGAATGGAGTGCAATCCGCGCGCTTGATCGAACGTGGCATCTTGCAATGCGTAAATGATGTCGAAGCCGCCGCACCACGTCAACACCAGCAGTGCAAGGATGCAGGGGGCAACGGCAAAATGTCCCGCTACAGCGATGTAGGCTCCGATGGGGGCGATGGAGAGCGAGAGTCCGAGTACTAAATGAGCTGCTGAGGTGAAGCGTTTGCAGTAGCTGTACGCCATGATAATGACTAGAGCCATAGGTGATAAGAGAGCTGTGAGCAGGTTGATGGTAGATGCAACGAGGATGAACAACAGGGCATTGACGATTACAAAAATGAGTGCGGCGCGTGCCGAGATGCGACCTGCGGGAATGTCGCGGTCGGCAGTGCGTGGATTTTCGCGGTCGATGCGACGATCCGCCCACCGATTGAAACCCATTGCGGTGTTGCGCGCCAGTACCATGCACACCACTACTTGCAAGAGGAGTACTCCCCAAGTGGCTGGCGGAATGGGTGTTGTGATAAAAGCATAAGCGAAGCCCGTGAGGGCGAAGGGCATGGCGAAGACGGTGTGGGCGAAGCGCACCAGTGAAGCATATTTCGAAACAGAGTTCATTGTCGGAGTGATTTACGACTACAAAAGTAGGTAATTTACTGCACAAAAAAAAGTAGCACAACCGCAAGGTTGTGCTACTTTTAATTTAGAGATTTATTCTTAGCGAATAACGTTCAAAAAGTTAGAAACTTTATTGTATGACACCTTAGCTATTGTAGAGCGTACGCTCGCTGGGTTTTTGGTGTTGTCCTTCATTGTAATGGGGCCTGTCCATGTGCCAGAGAATGTGTGCGCGGGATCTTTGTCGTCTTTGAACTCGAAAGTAACCGTGTAGTTTTCACCTGCTTTAGCGATGGTCACCTGACCTGCCGTTGCAGGAGCATAGTCTTCTATTTGTCCTTTGCCGGTGATTCCTGCATACCATGTGAAATACAATTCACCCTTATCGCCAGCTTCACCGGGAATACAAACTTTCTCACCATCCTTGTACTTCATCGGATCATTGGTGATAGCATAGGTTCCTGTAGGAATACCTTCAGCGAAGGTGCCTGTTGAAGGAGCAAATAACGAAATCAACATAGCTTCAGAATTGGGTCGGTCTTCTTCGGATTTTATGATACCGATATCCCATACATTGGCAACAATACCTTGTGAAGCGTATAATTGACCAGAGAAGATACCATCACCGGGATTACCAACCAAATTAACTACTTTGTCCTCTGTTAAGGTCGATAAACCTGTATTAATCTTCTCAAAAGCAATTTTGCCTGTGAAGGTGCAATACAGCGTCTGCGAATCAGTCAAAGTTACATCAACAACAATAGTGTAGGTTGTGCCTGAGCGTTTAACGGTCACTTTGCCCTCTGCCATGTTAATCATTGCATTTGGATCAGGTTGACCATTTGCTTGAGTCTTAACAAAAGAGCCAATGCAAACATTAGCAACCAAGTTTGATCCGTCCTCTGCAGCTATGACTGCATTGTATGTACCATCGGGCAGACGTCCGCTATCTCCCATATCAGCCAGTAATTGCATATATACAACTTCTGCTTTGCCTGCTGTAACGGGATTTGAAGCAGAGCCAGTCATGCTGACAGTAGAGAGGGGTACGGTAATCAAATCTGTGCCATCTTCCAAAACGTCTTGGATGTAACCGCCCAATGCGTATTTAGCCTCGATGCGAATGTCGCGAATACCGGGATCGGGAGGAACCGGTTTACCATTGTCTTTGGGGTCATCATCACTGCCGCAAGAGACAGCGCACAAGCCTGCTACTAAGAGCAAAGCCATTGAAAAATACTTTTTCATGTTTAAATAATTTATGATTAATATTTGTAAAACATTCATTATACTCTGCAAAAATAGTTATTTTACTGCGATTTCCAAGCGAATTCCATCATTTTTTATATTTATGATAACAATCTATTACCCAATTGCCTTTGTCGTAGTTTGTGTCGTGGGAAATGTTAATGTGCGTAGCAGCAATTGGATAACAGTGAAAATTGAATTTGTGAAGAGAAAGAAGTGTCCTGCAATTATTTTTGATAATATGCGTGTTTTGCACAATGTTCATTGTGTTTAGTGTGTGTAGTTACTTCCTCATATCGCGGGTAACAACAGAACAAAAATAGCTCTCAAATAACTTCGGTAACAAATTCAAACAGTTTCTTA
>JAVVWE010000019.1:0-26893 GCA_036652255.1 Alistipes sp.
AAGGGAAAGGTGTGATAAATCGTGTGAAAGTGCCGTATTTAGAAATGAAAGGGGGTGATATCGGTAGTATTGTGCAAGACATCAATCGAATGAAGGTAATCCTTAAAAATACAAGGTCGCTCGATGCTGTGTTGGACTATCTTGAAAATAACGTGCGAGATACCTCTGATATGCAGTGCCCAAATTCTCCGATAATCCGCACCGATTATTACGATTGCGACACGTCCACAAGGTTTCAAATTACCAAAACACGCCACACGCGTACCGGCGATCGCGCTGCCAATGTTGCACAGTCTATGACATCTGGAATGAACGAAAAGACGATAATCAAACAACCGAGAGATCATTACGCGACTATTCATCCGACGCAGAAACCAGTCAGATTACTTGAGCGGCTATTAGCGTTGACGACAAAAGAGGGCGACGTTGTGTTAGATCCATTCGCAGGAAGTTTTTCGACAGGAGAGGCCTGCATAAATACAGGTCGTAAATTTATCGGAATCGAAATCGACGACGAATATTTTGCTGGTGGGGAAAATCGAATTGCAAATATTTTATCAGGAAATCTATTCAACCAAAATTAATTAGATAATGACAAAAGAGCAATTTATAAAGCAGATGACGGTAATTGAGCGATATACCTGAAAAATAATAATATGAAAAAGATAATGTTTAACGACCGCTTCGGGCTGACGGAGGCGGTAATTGAAAAGAGAAAGACGGTCACACGGAGGATGGTCTGCAAGCCAAATTATGATGAGGTTTTTGACAATTCCGTTGACCGATTTAATCGAGATTTTATAGACCACATCGAATTAATAGGAGCGAAGAGAGTAAACTTATACAAAGCCCCCTACAAAGTCGGTGAAGTCGTAGCGGTGGCGCAAAGCTATTTTGCGCTTTGCGCGACGGCGGCGAAAGTGCCATACAAATTTGACATAAATCTTACCTCGCATAAAGGGTGGTGTAATAAGATGTTCGTCCGCGCTGATCTGATGCCACACCACATCCGCATTCTTGACGTGACAGCCGAGCGGTTGCAGGATATTACGAAAGAGGATTGTTTGGCTGAAGGAGTGCAGGATATTACGGAAGAGGATTGTTTGGCTGAAGGAGTGCAGTATGTTGGGGCGTTTGGTACGTTTTATTTTGAATGCAAAGAATGGGATGAGGGGTTTTATTTTAGCAACACACATGAGGCCTTTGCCTCTCTTATCGACAAAATCAGTGGCAAAGGAACTTGGAACGCCAATCCGTGGGTGTGGCGCATTGAATTTGAACTAATAAAATAAAGCTATGAGAAAAATTAAATTCAGAGGATATAGCAAAGAACGCCAGCGGTGGGTTTATGGCTACTACTATGGCGGTCTCAGATGGGCTGATTTCATAATAGAAGATGCTGGTTTTGAAAATAGAGTACAAGTCGACCCCGCCACCGTCGGTCAATTCACTGGTTTACTCGACAAGAACGGCAAAGAAATTTACGAGGGGGATATAATTTTCGAAAACGAGATAAAGACCTATTGGCGTATTAGATATGATGTGCCTTTGTCTGAATGGAGAACCGAAAATATACATGATGATTGTGATGATTGCGAGTTGAACGCCGCGCATCTTGATAGATCTGAAATCATCGGCAACCCCGAACTATTAAAATAAAAATTATGAAAGACTTAATAAGTTAATTAATTACTATATTTGCAAAAAAATAAATTATGAAAAAGATTGTTTTTTTATTGTTTGGACTGCTTGCCTTACTAACAGTTAAGGCGCAGGAACGGAGTATTTTTACGAGCCATTCTCCCGAGGGGTGCGTCGCATCCGTGGATAGTATGTTGCAGGGTGCAAAACGAGCGTACAAATTGATAAAATCGTACCCATACGACAATCAGAGCAAATTTATTTTAGATTACAGAGGATCAAAGCCCGGATCTGCCGACTCTGTAAATATGCGCGTCGTTTTTATCAAGCGTGCCAAAGGGGCTAATCCTGCAATGGAAATTGCGGGCGAGACGGTTTATGAGCTACAAGCAATGTACGGAAAATTTCTTGATATATTTCCTGTATGGAACAAGTATGTAGACCCCACGGCGGATATGTCAGCGATTGCCACTAAAAGAAGATGCGACCGTAAAAAGTTTGAAAATCCAGACGGATCGGGAGAAGAGTATAATTTCAAAGAGGATAGCCAAGATAAAAGCAAATGGCAGTTTCAGAGGAGTTCATGGTACACAACTGTCCGCCTTTAATAAAAAAGCCCATGTTTCCACGTGGGCTTTTTTATTACCTTTTAACGAGCCTCACACCGATGGCGACCGTTCGCGGTTTGACCGCCGAGGTGTCGTTTACCCGCGTCACATAACACTCCTCGTCATGCCGCACCCGATCATGGTCATGATCGGTGACTGATTCCGACAGCATAAAACAGTTGAACCCGTTGCCGCAAAGCCCCTGCATAGCACCGCTAATGCTTTCAATAAGGTCAAGGTGTTCGAGGGCTTGGTCTTGGTATCTCCCGCCATCCTCGGGGCTTGCAAGGGTTCCCGTTATGATATGCAGGCGCACCCGCAAATCGGCAGAGCGGGCGCGAGTTTGTAGCTGCGACCACTGTATCTGTTCAAATTCCACAAACACGGCAGGTAACCGGAACCCTTTTTGTTTGGCGAGCTGCTCGGTGTTCCTGTTCCAAAGGCTTATGTGTTTAATATTGAGTTTCGTCCCTTTTAGCCGGTCGGTTATTGCTTTGTAGATTGTCTTTCTCATTTTCTTATCTCCTTTGCTAAATTGTTAAAAAAGTCGGCTATATTCTCGTGAATAATGCTTCTTACCGCCTGTCTCACCTCGGCGTGGTCTCCGATGAACTGGCGTTGTGGCATTGTTGTCGTGCGCGAATGTGATTTAACGGCATACGACTTGCCTGTTTTCTTATTAGTGCGAGCATGGGTTCGGACGGTTTGGGTAAACTTGCCCCCATTGTTGTGTAGCTCCGTGTATGGCAATGGCGAGGTAAATGTCACCCCTTTGCCACGAATTGACGGACGGATAGAACGCCGCATTTTACCCGTCACGTGCAGTAATGAGCCTTTTGCCTTGGTATTCTTCCGAGATGTCCAGTGGTTGCCAAAAAAGCCCTTGCGCTCAAAATTCCGGTCGAACATCTCGGTTAGCTCCACTTTCATATCCGAAAGGATATTTTGTATCAAATTTTGCGGTGATGGCATTTATTTTGTTTTTATTAAAAATACAGTTATATTTGTGGCATGCATATACCTGAAAAAGTAAAAGTTGCAGCACAAAGCCTTGTAGATATGTACGGGCTTTCGTTTGACTACCTCGGTAAGAATGACGGGGCGGACTTCTATATGTTCAAGTTCCCAGATGAGGATTGTACGGGTTTTCCATTCGTATACAAATTAAAAAACGATAACGTTTCGGAAGTCACAGGCTTTGAGGCACTGGACGTTATTGATCATTTGTCGAATATATCGGCATAATCAAGATTAAATATCTTATTATCTATTCTCATAACTCCGCGACAGTTGTGCATTCTTGTGGCACCTGCCTTACATAAGTAATCTATGTTTCGGCTCTCGCGACCAGAACCCTGCGAGTTGTCTACCTGCGGTTCAATATATCTCAATTCTCCATTATCAAAACGCTGTAATATTGTAGCGTGTCCGCCACCTCTTTCCCATCCGATTGATAACTCATATATGCCCTCATCGCGACAAGTCTCCTCGAAAAATTCCCGATAGCGTTTGCCTGTCATTCTTGCATACCCTTTTTTATTTAGCCAAGTGTTTGTAGCCATATGGCTCGCAGGTGTGCCGTCAGGGTTTTTCCACACCTCAAATGCTCGTCCATGGCTTAAATAATCGAGTTTTGAGCCAATTGTCTTAGATTTTGCAGCAACATCAAAACCTTTACAACGCAGAGCGTATGCGGGTGCACAGGTTTGGCAGTTAATGCCGTAGCCTTTATGTGTGCCGTAATTAGGATTGGCATTTTGTTTGTCCGCTTTCTCTACCGCCATAGGCTTACCTTTGGTGATGTTCAGGGCTTTTTCGAGGGCGATGTTATTCTCGGCAATAGCTGCCTTTTCTTGGATGGTAAGATTATCGGGCATTTCAGTGATCATATCAAGTATGCGCTGTTTAGCCTGCCGATCCTCTTTTACCATTTCGGCAACCACCTTTTTAACCTTTTTAGGGGATTTGTTATAGGGGTGTTTGTCCGGGAACAATTTCAGCTCCTTGCCCGGGTTGAACCGGAACATTTGCGCTTTGGGCTCGGCGGTGATTGACTCGCCTATTTCGATAGCCTTTGCGCTGTCACTTGTCGGGTACTTGTTTTTGCGCACCTGCACGACCGTGCAACGGCAGTTCCAGCCGTTCGGCGGCAGGAATTGAGACCAAAACGGGTCACTCGGTGGCAGGGTGATGTTGTGCAGTGCTTGGTGTTCCGCCCGCACCAGCTCATCGCCCGCCGTCCGGTACTGCAAATTGTAACGGTCTCCGTCCTGCTCGAAATCGTGCCACTTGGCAGCCATTTGTGAGGAAGTGACGGCGTGGTTGTACTCGGCATACAGATAATTGCCGTTATATTTCGAGTTTATCTTTTCGACGTCCTTTCGAAACACCTCAAAAGGCTTAATCCCTCCTTTGTCATCCGTCAGCGAGAGACCGACCTCGCTTAACGAGTGATAGGTTTTAAAGCCCGAAAAAACAAAGGCGTTATTTTCGAGCGCACCGATAAGCTCCTCGGGTACCTCCTGTGTTATTGATGAGGACACCGCCCCGCCAAGTATTCGGTACGTTTCATTCATTACGGCAATAGCGGGTTGCTCGCGGAGCATATCGGGCGTAAAACCTCCGCGCTCGCTTATCCATTTGGCGGCTTGCTCGAACACATCGCGGTCGTAGATAAATTTAGGCTCGTTATCTCCCGATGCAAGCGTTATAATCTCGTTTTGATACAATCCCTCCAACGCCTCACCCAAAGCATTATAATAACCCTTTGCGTTACATATCGGCACCTTTCGGGGGCTGTCGCTTTTGCCTTTATCGTCAGCCCCTACTCGAAAAAACTCTTTGCGCTCGGTTGCTTAACTCCGGTAATCGCTACTTTGTATTTGTCGGCAAAATACTTGGGGTCAATATCATAGTATTGAATTAGTAGCCGTTCTATTTCGCGTTGCTCCGCGGGGGTGTAGCTGGCTGCCTCGTCCCAATCGAACGTAACGCCCGCGAGAGGGAACCCGTGGCGCAACATCAATGGAATAAGGCGGTCGTTTACAAGGTATTTGATCATCATGGCATCGGCGCGGCAAATGTTCTCGAACACCTCGAGATGGGTCTCGCTCTGTGATAAAGAGCTACCGGAGTCGATTGTCATAGTTTGCCCGAGTATGCCTTTGGAGATTTCGGAATTGCAACGGTCTATACGCTTGTCGTACACATTGTAAGCGTCGCCCCGTGTGGTCTCTTTAATCTCGATCTCGGTACCCGTGGGAAACAGCCCCCACGCCGCCGCGCCCATTTCGGCGAGCATTGTCTCGATACGGGTTATATCCTTGGTGTCTTGGCTGATTGTCTTACCGATACGGATGGGCATTCCGAAAATCTCGCCGAACGTGTCCCAATAGGCGAGCATATTTTTTTTACTCAAAGATTGAGGGGCGCATTTGAGTAACAACCCGAGGTCTCGGGATTTTCCCACCTCGATACACCAGTTGGCAATATCGCCCTCGCGGTACGGTATGCCATTTTTCCAGTCATCGCCTGCCTCCCGGGTGATAACCCCGTATTCCGGCACCACGTGTTTACGTGGCACCAGTTCGACGCCCGCAAAGCTCATAATCCCGTTCTCGTTGATAATGTCGCCAAACTGAATCAGCGAATGCCCGAAATACGGGCTATCGAGCGCGAGGTCAATGAAGTTCATAAACCATTCCCGTTCAAACATTTTGCGGGCTTTATCGTCCTCTTTGCCGCTCTTACCGGTGAGCATAAAAGGTTTTTGCAGGGTCTTGCCCTTGCGTTGAGCAATACACCCCGTGAGGTGCAGATCTATCATTGCGTCGCCGTACACGTCGAGTAAAGGGCAACGGTTCGGCTGCTCGAAATTAATAGCCCCCTGCCAAGCCGTGCGCCACTTGGCGATGTCTTTTTTTGTGAGGCTCGCGGTTTGTTGGTTCAGTTCTACGAGAATATCCCGTTTTTGCTTTAATCGCTCTGCAAATTTTGCGGCAAGTTGAATGCTTGCCGTCCGTCGCCTGTTTGCTGCCGTTCCGGGCACTGAAGAAAAGAAATTATCTATAAAACTCATTCGGCATATAATCAGTATTTAAAAGGTGTTTAATCGGTGTTTAATAGTCGTATTTGTTTGCCGCCATGCCGCCAAAGCGCATCGGGTTGGATGTGTCGGTTTCTCCGCCCGCTCCCGTGTAGGTTGGCAGGTTTGGCATAGCTCCGCCCTTTGATACCTTATTAAGCCAAGCGATAGCGGCATCGTATAGTTCTTGTCTGCCGTCGAAAGCCAACTGCCCGGGCAACCAATGTGCCATATAATATAGGGCTATGTTTGCCGTAACCTGTACAAGCATATCGTTGCGCTCATCGCCCATTGCGGTAAATGCCTTTTCTGTATCATACCGGGGGCGCAAATAACTTGCGACCTCCTCCATTGCGACCCGTTCGGCCCGTTGTCTTGTGTCGGGGTCGCTCTGTGTCAGCACGTCAAGTTCGGCCTCGTCGCACACTACTTTGTAATCCTTTGCTTGTAAAAACATTGTTATCGGGTTTTATAAATTGCCAACTCCTCCGCCTTTTCGGGTGTAAACCCTTTGGCAAATGCACCCTCTCGTATAATCTTTTTTAGGTGCCGTTTGCTCACCACGATAGGCTTACCGTCGTACATTAATACAAGTTGTTTGCGCCCTGTGATTACCGCTTGTTTGTCTGCTCGTTTAATTGCCCGTTTGCAACGGGTGTAGAGCATCAGTCGATTGAAAAATTTTACCATACGTTTTTTGATGTTGTACGCCTGCCAATCTTAGGCGTAAAGGTTTGTATTCTTGTTTGTTGTTGCAGGATATAGATAGCCCCCTCGTCGGCGTCCGGCGCGTCGTCGTGGCTTTGTGTTCCCTTTTCAAAGGCGAGGGTTTGCTCCAAGCCCGCGAGGGTGTCCGGGTCGTTCTGTTCGTCGATATTGTAGTACACAAATCCGCGTTCCCAAAGTGGCGAGATACCCTCTATGCGTTGAAATTTGTCGGGTTTCTTTCGCATATCCGCCCGGATAGGTAATTGGTAGCCGCGTAAATTACCCTCTCGTGTAAACTCGTCTAAGATTATATCTTGCAGAAAATTAGCCTCAATATAATAGTAACAAATCACCCCTGCGGCGAGCATCTGCTCGTGCATATCGTACCACCACCGCACCATTTCGGCAACTGAACACTGCCGCACGAACGCTTTTATTTGGTGTAGCTCCGTACCGAACTTGCCCCACAGTTTAATAGCCTTGTAGTCGTTCTTTGTGGTGCCCTTAAAAGAGGGGTCGCAATAGGCTATCAAATAGTCGTATTGTGTGATTTTTGGTAATTTCTTCCACTTTATCCAATGGTTTTTAAATACCGCCCCCTCGGTGATCGGGTTGTTCATCATCTCCTTTTGAAAGGAACGATAACCCATGAAACGCTCCATTTCTCGGAGCTCCTCGATAGACCATTTCGATGCCCAAGCGACCCGCCCGTTTTTGTCGATGGCGTTTATTTGTGACACAAACACGCTGTCGGTGGCGCAAATGTTGGCAAGCACGCTATTTTTGCCGATAAGGTTGCCGACCATAATAAACCGCCCGCGCCCGCCGTCGAGGGCTCCAAATAGTGCCTCTTTGACCCAATCCGTTAGCTTGTTTACGCGCTGCTCGTTGCCGCACAATTCGTCGTCGTCGAGATCGTCGATAACAATGTAATCGGGGCGGTTATTGCGGTAACGCAAGCCACGCGGAGACTGACCGCGCCCCCGCGCAAAGAAAGCGCACCCATCGGCGGTTACAAATTCGCCCTCCTCCCAACTCCCTGTGTTGTACTGTACGCCAAAATCATTTATATACCTTTGGTTGTACTGCAATTCTGCCTGCACGTCGGCAAGTAGTGTATTAGCGTTGTCCTGCGATTTTCCAACCAACACCATCACATTAAGCTCCCGCACCTTTTGACACTTTAACCACATAGGTATCATTATATCCATATGTGTACTCTTTGCGTGCCCGCGCGCCCACTTGAACGCCGCCTTTAGGTTTCGGGAATTGAGTATCTTTTTTGCAGCCTTGATGTGGAATGGCGCACTCTCGGTATGCTTTCCCGTTGCGGGATCGTCAGTGTAGTGTGGAAAATAGTAATTGACAAAAAAGGCGTAATCCTCCCGTGCGCGTTTGATACGAGCCTGTTTGTCCGACTCTTTCTCCGCCCTGTTTACAACGGTTTGGCTCTGCACGTTATCACACCACTCTTTCCACCGCCTTTGAGCGTCGTTAATAGTTGCTGTTGCCATTCGCTTTGTTACTTAATTGCTCAGACACGTATATGTCTTGGTAGCGATTCACTGCCTTAATCAGTTCAGGCGTGAGTTCGGCGTCTCCCTGCGCGCGGTATTGCAACCATTTGCCAAATGCCATAAACACCTCGATAGCATCGACCACGTTAGCCTTTTTGTCGAGTTTTTCGATTACGGCGGCAAGTTTTGAAAGCCTATCGCCTACACCCGCCACCTTTTCGGGGTCTTTTTCGTCGTTTAGTCGCTCGACCTCATCGTTAATTGCCCGTAGCAGATTGTTCACAATTTCAGGACGGGTAACGCTTTGCGCCGCCCGTCGTTTGTCCCACTCACCCTCGGCGACCCACCTGTTTACGGTCTGTTTTGATACTCCAACCTTTTCGGCGATAACATTTTGCGGCTCGCCACTCATAAAAAGGACGCGGGCAAATTCTTTCTTATCCTCGAACGCCTTGTTCCCCATTCACACGATACTGTTTTTTGGTTTTATTTCCCTGTTTGGGACTTTATTCTGGTGCAAAAATCAGCTTTTATATAGGGATGTGAAAAAATAGTGTAAGGAGTTTGCAATCATTTTGTTACACCTGTAAAAACCCCGCATTTTTGCATGGTCAAACATCGCGGAGTGGAGCAGTTGGTTAGCTCGTGAGGTTCATTCCCTCAAAGTCGCAGGTTCGAGTCCTGCCTCCGCTACAAAACCCCTTTATGGGTGGGGCGGTGGCGCACTTAAAAAAGAAATGCCGCCCTTAAATTTAAAACGAATGGCAAAAGACTTTGTAATTAACACGAGCAGTCTAAATAGTTGGGGTACCCGGGTTTTGACCTCGGGGCTCGATATAGGACAGTTTAAACGCAATCCGGTATTGTTGTATATGCACAAACGCGGATTTGAGGACGACCGCACCCCTATCGGGCGCGTTGAGAATATCCGTGTCGAGGGTGACGATTTGATTGGCACGCCAGTGTTTGACACAAAAGACCCGTTCGCGGCAGAGATTGGGCGCAAATGGGATGAAAACTTTTTGCGGATGTGTTCGGCTGGTGCGGAACCCATCGAATTGAGTAGTGCGCCCGAGCACCTTTTGTCGGGACAAACCCGCGCAACGGTTACCCGCTCGAAACTCATCGAGGTGTCTATTGTAGATATAGGTGCCAACGATGACGCTATGCAACTTTACCAGCCGGATGGTAACCTGTTAAAACTGGCAGCAGGCGTTGAGAGCACAATCATTCCGCTGCTCAAACTTGAAAAAAACCCAATGACAGAGACCCCTCTTGTTGTAGGAGATAATACAGACAATAACAATCAAACCAATTTTACAATGAACAAAATTTTGCTAACCCTTGGCTTGGCGGCAACCGCCAACGAGGACGACGCGGTAAATGCAATTACCAAATTGCAGGAAAACGCAAAGAAAGCCGACACCATCGAACTCGCACGTATTGAAACGGCGGTTGATGTGGCTATTAAAAGTAAGAAAGCAACCGCCGACAAAAGGGAACACCTTATCACGCTTGGCAAGACGTCGGGTTTTGACAGCCTGCAAGTTACGCTTGATATGCTTGCCCCAGTCCAAAAGCCGAATGATTTTGTAAGACACACACAGGGGGCTGCCGCATCGAGTGCATCGGTTGAACTTGCATACTCTAATATGTCGGAGGAGCAGCTCAAAGAGTTGCGCGAGAATAACCGCCCCGAGTATATTCGGTTGTTTAAAGCCGAGTTTGGCTTTGTCCCCGAAATTGAAAAATAACCAATTAAATTTTTTTGAATAGAATGAAAAAGTTCTTCATTGCCCTTGTGGGCTTAGTATGTGCAACTGCTGTAAATAGTATCGCTGGCGCAGTGGGTGCCTTGGCACTTGGTGCACAGCCTGTCTATGGCGTAATTGCAGTAAACGGCGTGTCTTTCCTCTCGGGGATGTTCGGCGGCTTTATGCCCACTGGTGCCGCTTGTGCCGGACTCTATACCGAGGCTTGGACGGGTTTTATGTCAAAAGCGTTTAGAACCGACCCCGAGGGGTTGGGCTGGTACGCTAAAATTCGCTCGTTTGATCAGTACGTCGAGAACGATGTTATTCACTTTGTAAATATCGGCGGAGACCCTACTGTGCTGGTAAATAATACCTCTTACCCTCTCGAAATCGAGGAGTTGGCAGATGGTGACAAAGCGGTTTCGCTGGATAAATACCAAACCAAGCCCACACAGGTGACGGACGATGAATTGTACGCCCTTACTTACGACAAGATGGCTACCGTTATTGAACGCCATAAAGAGGCCATCGCTGAAAAGAGATACTCCCGTGCTATGCATGCTATTTCGCCGAGTGGTAATGCGGCAAATACACCCGTAATACTTACATCTGGTGCAGTGTCTGACGGACGCAAGATTTTGACCAGAAGTGATGTTATCAAACTAAAGAAAGAGTTTGATAAAAATAAGGTACCCAAAGCAGGACGTATCCTCGTGTTGTGCTCAGACCATATTGCAGACCTTTTGGAAAACGACCAAAAGTTCAATAGCCAATATTACGACTATACCAATGGAAAGGTTAATAAGTTGTATGGTTTTGAAATCTACGAGTACGATGATTGCCCTTACTACAATGCTACAACATTGAAGAAAGTTGCCTATGGCGCAGTTCCAGCCGCCACAGATGCTCAAGCCTCTATTGCATTCTCTCCAGTGCGAATGATGAAAGCAAATGGCAGTGTGAAAACGTACGCCTCGGAGGCTAAGAGTAGCCCGACAACCCAGGCTAACCTTGTTAGTTTCCGAACCTACTCAATTTGTTTGCCGCTAAAGGAGGAGGCAATGGGTGCCATCGTAAGCGCAAAAGCCTAATCGCTGAATGAAAAAGGAGCTTAAATATCTTGTTATTCATTGTACCGCCACGCCCGAGGGACGCGAGGTAACAGCCGACGAAATCCGGGTGTGGCATACAGCTCCCAAGCCCAAAGGCAGAGGTTGGAAACAAGTCGGGTACACCGACCTGATCCACCTTAACGGCGGGATAGAGAGGCTCGTCGACAACAACGAGGACGGATGTGTAGACGACTGGGAGATTACCAACGGAGCAGTGGGCTACAATGCCGTAAGCCGCCATATCGTATATGCCGGAGGATGTGACAAGAATATGAGCCCCAAGGATACGCGAACCGTGCAGCAACTCGCCACTCTTAAACGCTACGTTTTGGACTTTCACGCCAAACACCCCTGTGTTAAGATAGTCGGACACAACCAGCTTGCCGCCAAGGCTTGCCCTTCGTTTGATGTACCCGCGTGGTTGCAATATATAGGAGTAAATCAATGACAGCGGAAATATGGTTGGCATTGATTGCCATAGTAGCGGCACCCGTAAGCGGTTGGATAGGAGCTAAGCTTATGCGGCAGAAATACCGTGTAGAGATCGCGGGGTTGAAAGCCGATCTAAACAAAAAGCAGACGGAGACACGGAGCACGGAGCTCGACAATGTGCGGCAGGGAAATGATATTTTGATGCATCAAATTGTCGAACCATTAAGGTCTGAAATAAAATCTTTAAGAAGTGATGTTAATAAATTTCGCAAAGCTATCGAGAAAATACCCCGTTGTCCTCATGCTAACGATTGCCCTGTGTCTCGTGAGTTGCTCATCGATGAAAAAGGTGACGTCGTCATGGCAGCAAAAAGCAAGTGACACGGAGCAGCTGCTCAATATTGAGCAGCAAACTAAAACGGACAGTACCGCCAATACGTCGGTGAGTGACAACCGTCAATTCAAGCTCAAAGAGGAGAGCACCACCGAGCAGACCAGTGACGAGGAGGTAGTAACGACCATCAAGGAGTACGACACGAGTCAACCGACGGACGCTACCACAGGGACGCCACCTCTTAAAAAGGAGACGACACAACGCCGGCGCAAGGCAGATACGGGAAAGCAGAAACAGACAGCGGAGCAAACCACCGATCACCAGCAGCAGACCGCAGGGCAGACAACCAAAGAGCAGGCGACCAACACCGCCTTGCAGGCTCAACAGCAGCAACACAGTGATGCTGATATTCAGGTGAAGACCGACGAAAAACGCGGATTAAACACGTTTCAGCAAATTTTGTGCGGCCTTGGATTACTGGTAATTGTGGGTGCCCTTATTTGGCTTGGATGGAAACTCAAACGACGCTTTTAAACCATTAAAAAACATTTACTTATGTCGAATATTAACAAAGATAAAAAGACCGGGAACCAGCAGCCAAAGGCAAAGGCTCTCGCAAACGAGACCCCGAACCCCGAACGCGTCGCAAGTGATGCCGCCGAGGCTAAGGCAGCCGAAACAAATGAATTTGATGAACCCAAAGTTTCGGACGCCTTGGTGAAAATCGGAAAGTCCATTTTAAAAAGCAACCCCGCTATGTCTGTGGTCTATATGGCATCTGACGGGCGCGGGTTCTACGAGCAGAATGATGCGGAACACCATGCTCGCGCGCTTAAAAACAAGACGGTAACGCCTGTAAAAAAGTAGCTGAATGCAGAATATAAAATTTCAACGCACCAATGGGAACATACCCAAGACGACGGCAGGACAAGACCACATCAGCGGCTTCCTTGCCTACCTTACCACGCTACCAGCAGGGTTTACCGAGAGTGCCTGCATACAGGCGTGCTCCTCGATAGAGACCGCCGAAAAGCTCGGTATCATCAACACAGAGGGTACCGCTTGGGAAATCCGGTTGTTGCATTATCATTTGAGCGAAGTGTACCGCCTCAACCCGGGCATTAGCTTGTACGTCGGTTTGTTTGCCAAGCCAACAGGTGTGAATTACACCTTCTCGGAAATCAAAACCCTGCAAAATTACACGGGTGGAGCAATTCGCCAAGTGGCAGTATGGTGTGGCAACAAGGAATTGACAGCAGGCGACCTTACCGCTTTACAGGGTGTCGCAACTTCCTTGCAGGAATATGACCGCCCGTTGTCTATCCTGTACGCACCCAAGGTAACATCTGTTACCTCTATGGCAACAAGCCTTGCAGGTGCCGGAAAGTGCAATATCTCGGTAGTCATCGGTCAAGCTGGTAAAGGTGTCGGTGCAGATTTGTTCGCAGACGCCGGAAATACGGGCAAAGCCTCAGTGTCCGGTATCGGTGCCGCCCTTGGTATCACCTCCCGGGCGGGGGTTCACCAGTCTATTGCGTCAGTTGAAAATTTCCCTACAGGTGTAGACTTGCCCGCCTTTGGCGACGGCACCCTGCTCAGGGATTTGGATTCGGCTATTGTCGAGAGCCTCGATACGGCGCGTTACCTGTTTTTCGTGACCTACGACGGTTTCGCCGACTCGTTTTTCAATGATTCACACACAATGGACGCGCCGGAAAGCGACTACGCAATGATTGAGAACGTACGCACAATGGATAAAGCGGTACGTGGCATTCGCCGCGTGTTGCTCCCGAAACTTGGCGGCACGTTGTACGTGGACGCGGAAACAGGGCAACTGGCACCCTACGAGGTCGAATACCTTACCACCCTTGCCAACAAGCCTCTCGAAGATATGAAAAAGGCGGGCGAGTTGAGCGGGTTGCTCGTTGAGATTGACCCCAACCAAGACGTGCTCGCCACCTCGACGCTTGAATTTGTAATTAAACAAGTTGGCGTGGGCGTGTTGCGACACATAAAATGTAAAATCGGCTTTGCAAAAAGCATTAATTAAAGAGCTGAATGGCAGTAGAGACATCAAACTTTATTCCGCTAATTAACGGCGTTGAATACTCGTGGGGCGATATTACCGCAACCATTGGCGGGGTGCCTGTTATTGGAATCACGGCAATAGAGTACGGCGACGATCAGGTAGTTGAGAACCACTACGGAGCCGGGCGGTATCCCGTTTCACGTTCCAAGGGCAGAGTAACCCCATCGGCAAAAATCACGCTCACAATGGGCGAGGTGGTTGCCATACAGGCAAAGAGCCTTACCGGGCGTTTACAAGACCTTGCCCCGTTCCCTATCGTTGTTGCGTACATTCCCGAGGACGGGCAAATCGTGATTGACAAAATTATGAATTGCCAATTCAAAAAGAATGCCCGCACGTGGAAAGAGGGGGATACCCGGCAAGCGGTAGATCTCGACCTCGTGCCCTCGCATATTGCTTGGCACAAGATATAATGAATTTCAAACAAATAGGCGGGCATCACTGCCTGCCTATTTTTAAAATCAATTAAGAATCATGGATAACAAGAACGTAAGAACAATTACAGATGCCACAACAGGCGAAACAAGAATCCTAACCGTGTTCAATGGCGGTGTAAGCGACGAGCAAATTGCGACTTGGAAAAAGGAGCATCGCAAGGTACACGCAATCGAGGTAGAGGACGATGGCGAGTTGTTTATCGGCTATTTTCACCGTCCGAGTATGGAGACGATGGCGGCAGTAAACAAACTCACCAAAACGGACGAAATCAAGAGTACAGGGGCAATGTTCGACAACTGTTGGCTTGGTGGCGACCCTATCGTAAAAGAGGATACTTTGGTACGAATGGCAGCCATTAAACAACTCGGGGTTATGTTCGACAAAGTGGTTGGTTCCCTAAAAAACTTGTAGAGGCACACCAATTAAGCACCGATGACGACGAGCAGTATATCGCCAAGGGGTGTGCCTTAATTCGTGCAAATTTCCATATTGACCCCGGAGAGCTTTCCCTCGAACAATGGGCGGAACGCTTCACCGAGGCGACGTGGATAGAGAATATAAGACTTGTAAACCTTGCGAAAATTTTAGCAAAACTATTCGAGACTGAGAATGAGTGACTACGCATTTAACTATTCGTTCAACATAACAGGGGACGCTTCCTCCGTGGCTCAACAGCTAACGGGGGACGTTACCGCGTTGAGCAATACGGTGCAGAAAGCCACGGGCGTTTGGGATAGTTTTTCGGGGAAAATAGTAGCTTTCAACCAGCTCTCGCAGTTTGTCGAGGGGTTCTCCCAGACGGTAGAGAATACCCTCGCCCCGGGTGCGGCTCTTAACTCCTCGATTGCTGACTTGTCGGCAATATCGGGTGAGGCAGGCGATGGTCTCAAAACGATTGAGAAATACGCACGGGAGGCGGCTACCACCTTTGGCGGTTCTGCCTCCAAAAGCGTAGAATCGTACAAACTACTCCTTTCGCAGCTCACGCCGGAACTTGCCAAAACGCCACCCGCCCTTAAAGCTATGGGTGATAATGTTTCGATATTGAGTAAAACAATGGGGGGCAACACCACGGCAGCCGCCGAGGTGCTCACCACTGCGATGAACCAATACGGCGTATCGCTTGCCGACCCTATGGAGGCGAGCCGCAAAATGGCGGAGATGATGAACGTAATGGCGGCGGCTGGTAAAGAGGGCTCCGCCGAGCTTCCGACTATAAAGATGGCGTTGGAGCAGTGCGGTATGGCAGCCAAAGGCGCGGGGGTCTCTTTTGAGGAGACCAACGCCGCTATACAGGTGCTTGATAAGGCTGGTAAAAAAGGAGCCGAGGGCGGTGTTGCGTTGCGAAATGTAATGTCGATACTTGCAACGGGTCGTTTCCTGCCGAAAGATGTGCGCGAGGAGTTGGCGGCGGCGGGGGTTGATATTAACCTTTTGACCGATAAGAGTAAAAGCCTCACCGAGAGGCTAAACCCCTTACAGGCAGTTATGCAGGACTCCGCCCTGTTTACTAAATTATTCGGACGCGAAAACAGCAACGCGGCTATGGCGTTGGTGCAGGGTATTTCGGAGGTAGACCGTTACACGGAGGCGATAAGCGGTACAAACACAGCATTCGAGCAAGCCGAAATTATTATGGACTCCTATAATGAGCGCAAATCCCGCGTACAGGCAGGTTTTGAGGACTTTAAAATATCGGTGTTCAACCTTACGGGTAATTTTGGTATTTGGGTTGAAACGGTGGCGGATTCCCTCGTTCCGTTGGCTCAACTTACGCCGTTGCTTATGTTGGTCGGCAAGGGTATGATGTTTATCCGCAACATCAATTTTGCGGGTGTATTTTCCAGCATAAGCAGGGCGTGCACCGTTGCCCGTTATCAAATGCTTTTTATGAATGCGGAGTTACGCACCGGACAAATGGCGTCTATTGGATTTATGGGTAACATTATCCGCGCGACGCTTGCCGTTGTTCGTTTTGGTACCGTCGGTATTTGGAATGGCATTAAAGCCCTCGGCGCGTTCGCCCTCTCGCTTGTTACGGGTGGTGCCGCCTCGGCAACGTTCGCGGGCATAGCCTCGGGAGCGTTTGCCACGTTCAAATTGGCGGCAGTTACGGCGTGCCGGGCGGTGGGCATTGCAATTATGAATATCCCGATTATCGGTTGGATTGCGGCAGTCCTTGCAGGGGCTATCGCTTTGGGTGTCTATTTTTGGAACACCTCGACAACAGTCCGCGCGGCTCTTAAAGGTCTCGGGGCGGCATTTGTTGCCGTTTTCAAGGGCATTTGGGACTTGGCAAAGAATGTATTTTCGTCCATTGGCGACCTTATCGTGGCGGCGTTCTCGCTCGATGGCAAAGGTATTAAAGACGCGATTAACAAACTAAAAGGCGGTTTTTCGGAGTTTGGCACCAACGTCGGCAAGGCATTTAACGATGCTTACAACGGTGAAATGGCCAAAAGCAAAAGCGAGGTGGCGGCAAAGAAAAAGAAAGAAGAAAACCCGGACGCCCCTGTTATTGTTGCCACTGACGCAGGGGGCGGTTCCATATCGACGGGTCTCTCGGGTATCGGTGGCAGTGCGGACAAAGCTGATAAAATAAAGAATATAAATATCACCATTGAAAAGCTGATCGACAAATTCGAAATACACACCACCAACCTACACGAGGACGTCTCGAAAGTTAAGGACATGGTGGCGGAGGCTCTGACGGGTGCGGTTAATGATGTTAATTATGCAATGTAATGGGTAGCAGTTTAACCCCCATAAGTTATTTATTTATCGCCGCGGGCGTTGGGCGTCGTGCCCGTATGGCGTTGTGTCGGCTCAAACCCTCGCAAGTTAATACACAGGTTCCCTCGTGGGAGGGTCACGGCGGTACCCCCGAGACGGTGGAATTGTCGGTACCTGTAACCGACCGGAGTTATTGGGAGGGGCGGTACGTACTTACTGAATTGACGTTGCGCAAAGCGGACAACGAGACGTTGGTAATCAACGACGCAGTGGTAAGCCTCTCGCGTGAAAAGCATATCGTGCGTACCACGCTTGTAGGGTTGGACGGCACTATAAAAGAATATATCTGTAACGGCGACTACGATATAAGTATTGCCGTGGGTATTGTTGCGGTGGAAAACGGGCAAATAGTGGACGAGTACCCCGAGGAGGGATTGCGCAAGGTGCGGGAGTTTTTGGACGAAAACGAGGCGGTCGAGGTGTCGAGTGTGTTTTTCGATATTTTCGATATTCCGCGTATGGTCGTTACCCGTTTTTCGGTGCGACAAGATACGCAATCCAACAGGCAGACGATAGATATAAAAGCCCTTTCGGACAAAGATTACACGATAAAGAGCACGGAGTATTAACCACCATTTAACCACTGATTAAACAATGTTTGTGCTTACGGCAAAAATAGAAATCAAAGGCGCGCGAAAGTGGAGTTTCGACAAAATAACATCGGTAGAGATTACCCGCGATATGGAGACACTTACCGATATGTGCGTTTTGTCGTTGCCTAAAAAAATAAAATGGCAGGGCGAAAGTTCGATGCCGTTAAAACGTGGCGACGAGGTTTCGGTTTGGCTCGGTTATGACGACGATTTGCAATTTGCTTTCCGTGGGTTCATTACTACAATCGGACTAAAAACCCCGATAACGATAACGTGCGAGGATTATATGTTCACCCTTAAAGCCAAGGAGACCAAAAAGCAGGCGTACAAGTCGGCGACCATTGCGCAGCTCCTTAAAGACCAAAGCCTCGGCGTAGATGTTCGGGTTTGTGGCGAGCAGAACATCGGGCAATACCGAGTGACGGCTGACACGGTAAGCAGCTTGCTCGGGCATTTGAAAGACCACGGCGGGATAAGGTCGTTTATTAAAATAGTGGACGACAAACCCGTGTTATTTTGCGGGGTCCTTTTCGATAAAGATAAGAGCTACAAACAGGTGTTTGCAACTGGTGTAAACATTATCGATGATACGCAACTCAAAACGCATAACGCTATCGACGTTAAAATAAAGGTAAAGGCGGTATCGCTTATGCCGGACAACAAAAAAATAAAGGTAGAGGTTGGAGATACCGACGGGGAAACCCGGACGCTCCACACCTACAACAAAAAGGAAAAGGAATTAAAAGCGTGGGCGGAGCAGGAACTTGAACGATTAAAGCGGGACGGTCTTACTGGTTCTTTCACCACGTTTGGGGCGGAGCTGGTCGATAAGCTCGACAATATCGGCATTAAGATAGACGGCGAGCGCAAAGGAATTTATCAAGTGCAAAAGAATGTAATAAAATACGGAACGGGAGGGTTTCGGCAGGAAATAACGATAGGAGCAAGAGTGGCAGAATGACAATACAGGAAGCAATACGACAAATGGCGGCGGCGGGCTTGGAACTTTACGCCAAGGTCTGTACCATCGATACGGTGGACGAAAAAGCCCGCACGGTGGATTGTACGCCTATCGACGAGGGTGCGCCCTTGCTGGGGGTGAACTTGCAAGCCAACCAAGAGGGCGAGCACGGCGTTGTCGTGTTCCCGGCGCAAGGCAGTTATGTTGTTGTTGTATTCCTTAATCCGGCGGCGGCTTTGGTCGTGCTGGCTGAAAAGGTAGATAAAATACAACTCAAAATCGGCGACACCACGGCGGAGGTTGTGGACGGACAAATAGATATAGCCATAAAGGACACCACGGCAAAGCTAACAGGCGGGCAGGTGGACGTTGCGGTAAAGGACACCACGTTAAAAATGAGCCCCGAGGGCGTGGTTATCAATGGCGGCGGTTTGGGCGGTATGATAAAAATACGAGAGCTTACCGCCAAGGTAAACGAACTTATCGACGCTTTCAACAACCATACGCACGAGATACCCTCGGGGAGTGTGGCGGTAACGGGTTCCGCTACTGCGCAAGCCAACGCCGCCCCTGTGAGCGTCCCTGCGATCACGAGCCGACACAAGGCCGTTGTGGTTTCGGATTACGAGGACAAGAAAGTAAAGCATTAAGGCAATGAAAGGTATGTTGATAGACCCCGAGACGGGCGATTTGCAGGTAAAGAGTGGTTCGCTGGATCTTGGTGACAACACCGAGCAAGTAACCGAGTGTGTAATAATGGCCGCCCGCGGAGAATTTAAGGAGTATCCGCTCATTGGTGCCGAAATTACCAAGTTGACAAACGGCAACCCCGACCGGATGTGGTGCGCGAACGCCAAACAGATGTTGCAGGCGTGCGGTGTTCCTGTGTCTCGGGTTACGCTGAAAGACAACCAAATAACGATAGAGTAATGAAAGTAATACCACTTGACAGGCAGAGCCTTATTGATGTTGCAATACAGACGAGCGGCAGCGTAGAGGCAGCCTTTGCGTTGGCAACGAGAAACGGATTATCCATTACCGACAATCTGCCGAGTTGTGAAATATTTACTGTAGAACCCGTCTGTAAAATAGTTGTTGAGCGATATAGATCGCGTGGCATCCGGCCTGCAACCGCTTTGGAGGATAGCAATACAATCCCGATGCCGTCAGCAGGTGGCGTTGGATATATGGCCATTGAAATAGATTTTGTTGTAAGTTAAATATTGAATATGAGAACAATAGACGATATAAAAGAGAATATTTGTGTGGAATATATGCGCAGCGATGCTGCCGCAGCAGCATACGGTTTTACGGTTGGGGACAATTTTTCTACACACTTCTCAAAAGTATCTGTTGAAAGCGTGTTATTTTATGTTGTCGCCGTTGCCATATGGGTACTCGAAAACCTTTTCGAATCACACAAAAAGGAAACGGAAGAACTTATCGACGGCCTAACACCTCACCGCCCTAAATGGTATCGAGATAAAGTGTTGGCATTTATGGCAGGGCACACGCTCATTGCGGACACAGACCGTTATGACACTGCCAATATGTCAAATGCCGATATAGAGACTGCACGGGTCGTTAAACATGCCGTAGCCGTGGAAAATAACGACTCGTCTATATTGACTATTAAAGTAGCAGGCGAAAACGGCGGTGTGCGTTGCAAACTCGATGTGAACACGCAGACGCAGTTGTCTGCATATATCGCTGAGATAAAGGATGCCGGAGTGCGTGTGGCGCTGGTAAACACAGACCCGGATACATTTAATTGCAAAGTGGATGTGTACTACGATCCGACCCTGCTGCCCGCCGACGTCGAAACAGGTTGTCGGCAAGTGATCAAGAATTACGTGGAGAACTTGCCATTTAACGGCGAATATACCAATATGGCGCTGGTTGATGATCTGCAAAAAGTCGAGGGGGTGAAGATTGCCGAACTCCAAACAGCCACAACCTCCATCGCCGCAGACACTACTGTGACCGCCATCAATGCACGGACAGTCCCCAAAGCAGGATATTTTACTATTGGAATTATAACGATAAACATGATCGCGCACAATGGCTAAGTACGATATTGACTTTACAAAACTGACTATGCTGCTACTGCCTACATTTTGGCGTAAAGGGTTGTTGGCTGTTTTAGCCTGCGCGCTAACCAGCTCTGTAATGTATCTGCATTCTGCATTCATGCAGTACCGCGCCCGGATAAATTATAGGCTAACCCATAACGGGCAGGTCTGTTATCTGCGTTCAGCCTTAAATGATGCTTTCGACCCAATAGGCCGGCGCATCACAATTACCGAATTCCTGGATGAGGTCAGCAGTACATCCGTGTATATGCGCTGTGAGGGTCGCGCCATCACACTACCTCGTCGCGATGATGGTACATCTATGATTATTAACAGCCGAGGCTTTACCGGAGCCGCCAGATACGACTTTGATGTGCGAGTTCCGGTGGTGCTGTCAGGTGCGGACGACTTGCGTCTGTGGGCGATGGTTAGCACTTACAAATTATCAGCTAAAAGATTTACAGTAACTTACATATCATTCATAGACAAACAATGAAACAGACATTAGGCCGCTTCCTGCTGCAGGAAAACAGGAACTTTCCGCTCGACTGCGAGACGTTCGACTACATACAGACCAATATGGCTATGTTGGCGGTATTAGGTAATATTGCGGGCGACAAAACAGTAATACAGGGTTGTACCCTATCGCATAACAATATACGCCGCGAACCGGGTTACGTATTTTTGAAAACAGCCGATTATCCCGATGGGGAGATCATTTACTGGGAAGGCGGTAGCATAACATCCGGCATGTACGTCAAGCAAGAAGTGCTACAAGTTACCGTGCAGGGATACGAATACCCGCAAGCCTATGTAGTCCGCAGCCTTGCCCCCGGAATCGGCATCGAAAATTATGTATGGAATGATTTCCGAGATATTCGCAACGTCCGACAACTTAACGAATATGATACCGAGCAGGATAAGGCTATCCAACTACTATCACCCCCTCCTATGGGTATTATACAGATGTGGGCAGGGACACGCACCCCTGAAAACTATGAACTGTGCGAGGGGCAGCAACTTAAAGTGACGGATTATGAAGAATTGTATGCAGTGTTAGGCTCGACGTTCAATAAGAGTTATGATTACAATGGGAACCTATACTCCACTTCTGCTGGTTATTTCCGTTTGCCCGACCTGCGCGGCCGTTTCGTTGTTGGATATAACGTAAACGATGCCGAATACAGCAGTCTTGGAAAAATTGGCGGCGAAAAAAAACATGCGCTAACCTCTACCGAAATGCCTGCGCATAGTCACGGTCAGAATCTATGGAGCGGAGCATCTGACGATTGGAGTGGCAGTGGTCGTAACTCGTGGCCGAACGCGACCTCCTGGCACGACAGGACGACCCCTTTTGGCAATACGGATTCTACAGGCGGAGGTATGGTACATGAGAATCGTCCTCCGTACTATACGCTGGCTTATGTCATGCGAATAAAGTAATCTGAAAAATAAAAACCAATGTCAAAAAAAAGTATAGACCAGCTCAAAAGGTATTTCAAAAAAGGAGCATACCCAACTGAGGCACAGTTCGTTGATGTGTTTGACTCTTTGCGCCATAAAGATGATGGCATCGCCATCAATGATGTAGACAAGTTGGCGGATCAACTTAACAGCAAATATTCTGCCGCCGATGGAGCTGCTACCACCGCACAAGCTGCCTCGTCTGTTGAAAATATCGTAGCAAACAAACTGGCGGCCGATCGCGAATTTATCGCCATCCGAAAAACGCTCTCCGAACTCTCCATGTCGGGATCTGTCGGAAGCATGGTACTCTCAGGGAAGGAGCATATAGTAGGATCATTCGAAGACGAAACAGGTGCCATTCACGATGTGTACGAAAATGTGTTTTCGCTTGCAAATTTGCCAACCATTGTTTCCGAAGCAAAAGAATACGAATTGTCGGCCGAACCACTGGGCTTTGGCCTGTATATTAGCGTGGTATCGCTCGAAATGGTTTCCACCAACGGGGGAACTTTCCATTTTGGCAAGTATAATATCGACAGGGTATTCGTTTTTGAACAAAAAACGAAATGCGAAGTGCGTTGCATCGCTCCCGTCGCTGGATGTACCGAGATGGTGCTGCGTATGCGCTATATTAAGTATATGGGCGACAAGCTGAGTTTCTCACTAACACTCCCCTCCGGAGTGTCGGCAGGCGATGTCTCGCTGTCCGCCGCACCACTCAAATACGACAAGCGTTTCGCATTCACCTATACAGCGGACGATTCGGTCGTTGGAGCCTATGCCCGTATTTTTAAGCGAATCAATAAAAAATGGATCGACGATGTGGAGTTTGCGCACATGAACCAAGAACCCACTACAGGAGTTACTCCAGAAAATGCGCTCTGCATTACCGACGGCTGCGGCAACGACCGACGTTTCGGCTTTTCGTGCGCCATCTGGCCCACTTGGGGCAACGAATACAGCCCGAACGGGTTTATTAAGGACAGCAGCACATCCAAGACGAATCCGTATATCACATGGGAGGAACTGAAATTGATGGTAGATTATGGCATTTCGCTCTGCTATCACAATGTGGATGAGCGCATTTACGATAAAAATACACCTGCAAAAATTGCTCGGGGATTCGTGGATGACAACCTCAAAACATATGAGAAAACAGGTCGCTACATGAAAATCCTCGGTTTGCCAGATGGCAATAGCGCATACGTCGATGCTGCCGATCTTTCAAGTATGGTAGTTTTCATGCGCTCATCATTGCATGCTTCCAGTAAAGTCAATCTACATACGTGCGGTCTGCTAAAAGGTCTGAAAACATACGGCGGCACGAACTCGTCGGACATAACGGCCAAGCTGGCCGAGTTGGCAACTCAACATGTCGCCGATAATCCGTACTGGACGGGGATTACCTCCCATCGCGTCAGTCTCGAGATGATGGAGATGATGGCGACAATTCATGGCCTTTATGGTAAAGGTGGGGATGATAGTATCTGGGTGGCTTCTTGGGACGAAATCTATGAATACGTGACTATGAGAGAAGGGATGACCGTGAAAAAGACCGTGAACAAACAAACGGTCACATTCGATGTGTATGTGCCTTCCGGTCGAGCCTTCTACTTTCGCGAACTCTCATTCCTCGTTACAGGCATCCCATCGATGGATGGGGTGACACTCACGCCGTTGTCCGAGAATATCAAAGGCGAGAGCCATGCCATACACGTTTCTCGATGGAAAAACGACAAAGTGCTGCTTGTAAATATGAATTTCAATAAAACAGCCGTGGCATTGGCCACAAATGCCACCGCGAAATACGAAGCATCGGCCGAACTATCCGATAAGGATGATGCTCTATATTTCACCTCAATGCTCCTGCCATCGTTGGCTGCGCCACTCACTGCCCGCATTGATAACGTGGCGCCTGGTGTTCCTGGAGGTTTGCGACTGATAAGCACATCTATCAATACAGGGGCGGCATTAACTACCAATCGGGCAACGACGGTGACGCTCGATCTCACGGGGAGCCCGACACATTACAGGGTAAGTGAGTCGGAGGCGTTCGATGGAGCCGGATGGCAAAGCTATTCTGTGCCATATATCCCTTATATGCTTTCGGATGTTTTGGGCAAAAAAACTGTGTATGTGCAACTTAAAGATGCGTCAACGCAGACTGCCGTTGTGTCCGATACAATTATCCTCGAGGCATCCGACATCCCCATACAGATAGTACTCAACTCTATTACTATCAACGGCGGGGCGGCATCGACCGCAACGCGGGATGTGGCTGTGGCAATCAATACAAACCTTGCCCCGACACATTACCGTATCGGCGAGGTCGCAGACCTGTCTGCCCAGCCATGGGTGACTTACACTGGCAACGCAACCTACACGTTGTCGCAAAATAATGGTCAGAAAACAATATATGCACAGGTGAAGAATGCCGATGGTCATAGCGAGACGAAATTCGCCGTTATCGCCCTGTCTCAAACAACATCAGGTAGCATGAGAGCCATTTTGTCGCTGGGATGGGACTGGTCTTCCGGTGGATCGACCGGAACGACTGTTTACGATGCTGCGATGCAACTTGGTAAGGTGCGGTTGGGTGCTGATGGTATTTCGTATAATATATACGATACAAACGGCAATATTGTTGGTACTGCCGACATTGCGGGACTAAAGACTACAGGCAGTACGAATACTGGTAATACCACAGGTAACGGCACTGGGGTTTATCCAGATAATGTCCTCAAATGGTCAGGATACAAGCCTGCGGCCACGAGCGAGGCTTCTGTATCAATGGCTCTGGCGACTCCCGGAACGTACAAGTTTAAGATATTTGTCAATACGAAAAATCAGGGTATCAACATTACAGGGTCTACATATGCTCTTGTAAACGGGTCTTCCGTTCAGAACTATGCGATGAGGACATACAATATTAAGGACAACTACACTAATGTGTTGGAATTGACTACCACCATAACAGTCGGCACACCCGTTATACTAAAATTATCCACATCAGACACAGGTAACGATCTCCTGCTTATCAATGCAATCGAAATAGAAAAAAAATAGTATGTTGGGGGTAAAAATACCCCCGGCTGTTAGTAAGCCTCTTACCTCTATACTAACATAAAGCGCGCCGTAACGCACAACCGAGGGCAAAACCTTTGGTCGCGTTACGGCGTATTTTTTTGCTTTTCACAAAAGCAAACGCTTGTTTTATGTTGAGAGGTAAGAGGCTACAAATATACAAAAACATTTTGAACACCATTTTATAAACCACTTAAAAACAGTTTTTATGCTGAATGAAAACACCAATTTGTTATTATGGAGGCAAGCAGGGTATGATAAAGGATATTATGCCGCTTGTTCCCGATCACATCGTTTATAACGAGCCGTTTGCGGGCGGCGCAGCTTTATTGTTTGCCAAAGAACCCGTAAAAGTTAATGTTATCAACGACCTAAACGGCGAACTTGTAAACTTTTATCGAACCATCGTGTCGGACTTCGATGCGTTGAGAATCGAGATTGAGAGCACATTGCACGCCCGCGAGCAACATCAAGTCGCATGGTTTATTTACAACAACCCGGATTACTTCAATCGCGTAAAACGCGCTTGGGCTGTTTGGGTATTGAGTAATCTCGGGTTTTCCGGGATGTTTTCGTCGTCGTTTGCTTTTGCACGGGGAACTGGAAAGAAAACGACACGATTAACGAATGCAAAAACGAACTTTAACAACGATCTGCGGCAAATGTTAGAGGTTTGTACGATCGAGCAGGACAACGCATTTGCGGTCATTCAACGCTACGACACACCCGAAACATTCCATTTTATCGACCCGCCTTATGTTGGCTTTAACATGGGTCATTATAGCGGGATGTTTTCAAAGGAAGATATGCAAAGGTTGCTCGAGCTTTTGATGCAAATAAAAGGGAAATTCATGCTCACAATGTACCCCGACGAAATGATTTCGCAATATGTAAGTGCGAACGGCTGGCACATTCACAAGATCGAGCGATGCGTAACAGCCGCGAACGTAAAACGCCGCAAGCAGGAGGAATGGATGATATTAAATTATGATCTCGTAGAAATTGATTTACCGAACGCATAACTTTGCAAGTTGTTAATACCACTTAAACACAAATTAAACGCTTTTTGTTTTTGGTTAAAATGGCGAAAAAAAATGCTTTTTTTGTACATCTGAATTTGAAAAGCAGCACATTTGAATTTTGCGATTATAAATACAATGAAAATTTATTTTAAAGTTCTACAATTTTTGATGCTATTCGCGGGCT
>JAVVWE010000020.1:0-25170 GCA_036652255.1 Alistipes sp.
GAATACCGGCTCTACTGTGTGTAAAACAGAAATGCTATATTTTTGTATCAACGACTTGGCGAATGCGGGCGAAAACCTCGTCCATCGTGCCTAAGCCGTTCACATCAACGTACTTGTCTTGCTTGGCATAGAAGTCCGCTACGACAGCGGTCTGGTTGCGATAGACTTCGATGCGACCTCGAATCACCTCTTCCGAGGCATCGTCGGCGCGTCCTGAATCTTTGCCGCGAAGCAGAATCCGCTTCACCAATTCCTCCTCTGGAACGTGGATGTCAACCATCACATCGACCTTTAAACCGTGTTGAGCCAAGATTTTCTCGAACTCTTCTGCCTGCTTGGTGGTGCGCGGAAAACCGTCGAAGATACAGCCGCGTGCCTCTTTGTGGTCGGCAATGTAGTTGGCAATCATGTTGATGACAATCTCATCGGGAGCCAGCTTACCCTCTTTAATATAGGTCTCCATGCTGCGACCCAACTCCGTGCCTCGTGCTATCTCGCCGCGAATCACCTCGCCCGTCGAAACGTGAAGAATTCCGTAGTGCTCTTTCAGGCGTTGTGCCTGCGTGCCTTTGCCGCAACCGGGAGCACCAAATAAAACGATGTTTATCATATCGTGAAACAATTTTAAGGTTGGTTATACAAAATTACATTATTTTTTGTGGAAACAAGGTATTTCGGCTAAATTTGTGCAAAATTCGAAACATGGAGAAAAAACAATGTACCGAAATTGCCGAAATCGGCGAATTTGGTCTGATAGATCGACTCATAAAACCTTTCGAAGCGCAGTGTGCTTCGACACTCAAAGCGGCTGGCGATGATGCGGCAGTGGTGATGCCTGCGGCAGGGGAGGTGATGCTTTGCTCTGCTGACACACTCTTTGAGGGAGTGGATTTCGACCTCACTTATTTTCCGCTCAAACATCTGGGTTACAAGGTGGTGACTGCCGGTGTAAGTGATATTCTGGCAATGAATGCCACCCCGGAGCAGATTGTAATCTCGCTGGGTGTGTCGTCTAAACTGTCGGTTGAGGCTCTCGACGATTTGTACGAGGGCATCGCTGTTGCCTGCCACGAATCGGGTGTGGATCTGGTGGGGGGCGATACGAAGGGTTCGATGACGGGGCTGGTGATTGGCATTACGGCAATCGGGCACGCTCAACGTGAACAGGTGGTCTACCGTTCGGGTGCGCAGCTAAACGATTTGATTTGCATCACGGGTAATTTGGGCGCAGCATACATGGGATTGCGCCTCTTGGAGCGTGAAAAGCGGGTGCTCGAAGGGGTTGGAAAGCCCGAACCGCACTTCGCAGGATATGAATATCTGCTGGAAAAGTACCTCAAGCCTCGTCCACGTACCGATATAATTGCTTCTCTTGCCGAAGAAAAAATTCTTCCCACCTCGATGATTGACCTCTCGGATGGACTTGCGAGTGATTTGATGCAGCTGTGTCGGTCTTCGAAGTGTGGCGCACGTATCTATCTCGATCGTATTCCGATTGCCAAGCAGACCTCTGCACTTGCCGAGGAGCTGCACACGGATCCCGTGGTGGCGGCACTCAACGGTGGGCAGGATTACGAATTGCTCTTCACCGTGCCGCTTTCTATGCAGGAACAGGTGATGCGCATGGGGGGCATTGATGTGATTGGACACATCACCGCCCAAGCCACGGGGGCTTGTCTGGTGACACCCGACGGATCGGATGTGCCGCTGCGGGCACAGGGATTTCCTGAAAAACAACCTGAAAAGTAGAAAAATGCAAATTATTAGTCGTTTACGATTGTGATTTGTAAAAATATCCGTATATTTGCCCTCCCGTTTGGGGATTAAATAACTAATTAAAAGTATTATGAACAATTACGAAACCGTTTTCATTGTCACTCCCGTGCTGTCGGATGTACAGGTACAGGAGGTTCTTGACAAATTCCAAGGTGTTATCACCGAGAACGGCGGTCAGATTGTGAACAAAGAGGCGTGGGGTTTGAAGAAACTCGCGTATCCGATTCAGAAGAAGACTACCGGTTTTTACTTCCTCGTGGAGTTCTCGGGTGAGGGCACACTGATTGACACGCTCGAGACGCAATATCGTCGTGATGAGCGCATCATCCGCTTCTTAACTTTCAAGCAGGACAAGTTTGCCGCAGAATATTCGGTACGCCGTCGTGCGAAACTTTCTAACAAATCGGAGGAGTAACCATGGCACAGGAAAACAACGTATCACAATCTGAGATCAGATATCTCAATCCCGTCTCGGTAGACGTGAAGAAAAAAAAGTACTGCCGCTTCAAAAAGTTAGGCATCAAGTACGTAGACTATAAGGACGGTGAATTCCTTAAGAAGTTCCTCAACGAGCAGGGTAAGATTCTTCCCCGTCGCTTGACCGGTACTTCGCAGAAATTCCAGAAGAAGGTTGCACAGGCAGTGAAACGCGCTCGCCACCTTGCTATTCTGCCGTTCGTAACCGATTGTATGAAATAATTAAGAGGAGGAGAGAACAATGGAAGTCATTCTTATTAAAGATATGGAAAAACTGGGCTACGCAAACGACATCGTGAGCGTGAAACCCGGCTATGCAAACAACTACTTGATTCCTCAGGGTTACGCCAAGTCAGCTACCGCAGCTGCCAAAAAGGTGTTGGCTGAGAATATCAAACAGCGCGCTCACAAGGATGCGAAAATCCTTGCTGATGCACAGGCTCTTGCCGCAAAAATCGAGAATCTGCCAATCGTTATCACGATTAAAGCAGAGGAGGGTAAACTCTTCGGTACCATCACTTCGACCAACATCGCTGAGGCTCTCGCAGCCAAAGGTGTGGAGGTTGATCGCAAGTTGATTGCTGTGGAGACCATCAAGACGGTTGGTGAATACGAGGCTGCTGTGAAATTGCATCGCGCAGTGAAAGCTACGGTGAAATTAAGTGTTGTGGCTGCTGAATAATCAGCACAATACCAATGCACTAAGAGCGAATCCTTTGGGATTCGCTCTTTTTTTGTGCGTGACTTTGCTGATGCAGTAGAGACACGCAAAGCGGCACTGTTTTTGTTTTTCATCCTTGGAATGCAAACACATACATCCCGATTATGAAGAGATATTTGCCGCATATTGCGCTGTTACTCTGCAACATCCTGTGGGCAATGGATTACCCGTTTTATAACATCGTTCTGCCTCGTTATGTCCAACCGATGGCAATGATTTCAGCGTCACTTGTCGTGACGGCACTCTTTTCGCTTGTGCCTTTGCTGTGGCAGAAGGCGGAGCGAGTTGCGTATGCTGATATGCGAAAATTGATTGGGGCGGCATTGTTGATTGGTGTGCTGCGCAAGGTTTTCATCATGTATGGACTTTCGATGACATCCCCTATTGACGGTTCAATTATCGACACTGTGGTGCCACTCATTGTCTTGCTCACTTCGGTGGCAATCGGTATCGATCACTTCACGCGTTTGAAAGTTGTGGGGCTTCTTCTGGGTATGGGAGGTGCTGTGGCTGTGGTCTTTACGGGTACTTCGGCGGTGCACGGCAACTCGCATCTTTTGGGCAATGTGTTGATTCTGCTCTGCGCCTGTACCACGTCGTTCTACATGGTGTGGTTCAAGCAGTTGATAGCCAAATATCGAATTACGACGGTGCTTCGCTGGCTCTATTGTTCGGCTGCGATTTTGGCGTTGCCATTTGGTTTGAAAGAAATTATTCACACTGATTTTGCGGCGATTATTTCCAACGAACGAGCTCTTTTTGCTACTCTTTTTGTGCTCACAGTCCCCACCTATCTGCCGAACTTGATGCTCAATTACGCTTTGAAGCACGTGCAGCCTACCGTGACCAGTATCTACACCTATCTTCAGCCCTTGTTAGCAATCACCCTTTCAGTGGCTATGGGACTTGATCGCCTCCATCTGGATACAATTTGTTGTGCTGTAGTGATTTTCATTGGCGTGGCGTGTGTGCTTCGCTCCTATGCGCGGCAGCCTGACGCGCCGATGAGTCGAGTGCATTAACAGAACGAGGGTCGGACTTCAAAAGTCCGACCCTCGTGGTATATAGTAAGTTACCTTACTTTTTGCAGTTTGAGATTACTCCTCAGTGGTTGCTTTTTTTGCAGCTTTGGGTTTCTCCTCAGCTTCAGCAGCTTCCATCGAAGCTTTCAGTGCCGACAGACCAGCGATGTCACCCAACGTGGTCTTCTCGACCGAAGCGTTGATTTTTTTCACCGTTGATTTTGTAGCATCCGCAGCTGCGCGCTTGTCGGCCTTCTCTGATGCGTACTCAGCTTTGCGAGCCTCCTCGTACATACGTGTGTGCGAGAGGGTGATGCGCTTTGTAGCTTTCGAGAATTCGAGCACCTTGAACTCAAGTGTATCGCCCACCTTGGGTGTCGATCCGTCTTCTTTGTTCATGTGACGTGTAGGAACAAATCCCTCGATGTTTTCGCCCAACGATACCACAGCACCCTTGTCGGTCATCTCCGTAATAGTTCCTTCGTGTACCGAGTCGGTAGAGAATTGACCCTCGATTGCGTTCCAAGGATTCTCTTCCAACTGCTTGTGACCAAGGCTCAAACGGCGGTTTTCTTTGTCGATTTCGAGTACCAAAACCTCAATATCAGCACCTACTTGTGTGAATTCACCTGGGTGTTTTACCTTCTTCGTCCAGCTCAAATCCGAAATGTGAATCAGACCATCAATGCCCTCTTCAATCTCGACAAAGATGCCAAAATTGGTGAAGTTGCGTACTTTAGCTGTGCATTTCGAACCTACGGGATATTTCGTCTCGATATTCTCCCATGGATCGGGTGTGAGTTGCTTGATGCCCAACGACATCTTACGATCTTCGCGGTCGAGTGTCAAAATGACAGCCTCTACCTCGTCACCCACCTTCATGAAGTCCTGTGCTGAGCGCAAGTGTTGGCTCCAAGACATCTCTGAAACGTGAATCAAACCTTCAACGCCCTGTGCAATTTCGACGAATGCACCGTAGTCAGCCATCACGACAACACGACCCTTCACGTGGTCACCCACTTTGAGGTTGGTGTCGAGAGCCTCCCAAGGATGTGGCTCGAGTTGCTTGAGACCCAAGGCAATACGCTTTTTAGCGTCATCGAAATCAAGGATTACGACGCGAATCTTCTGATCCAAAGAGACGACCTCCTCAGGATGGCTTACGCGACCCCAAGACAAATCGGTGATATGCACCAGACCGTCCACACCGCCCAAATCGACGAATACGCCGTACGAGGTGATGTTCTTAACGGTACCTTCAAGAATCTGACCCTTCTCCAGCTTGGACATGATGACCTGCTTCTGAGCTTCGAGTTCAGCCTCGATGAGTGCTTTGTGTGACACAACCACGTTACGGAACTCCTGATTGATTTTCACAACCTTGAACTCCATGGTTTTGTCTACATATACGTCGTAGTCGCGGATGGGCTTCACGTCGATTTGTGAGCCGGGGAGGAATGCCTCGATTCCGAACACATCGACAATCATACCGCCCTTCGTGCGGCATTTGATGTAACCTTTGATAATCTCGTCATTCTCCAGAGCCTCGTTGACACGATCCCATGATTTGAGCTGACGGGCTTTTTTGTGCGAAAGTACGAGTTGACCGCCTCTGTCCTCAGCAGACTCAACGTAAACCTCGATTTTCTCACCGATTTGCATATCGGGATTGTAGCGGAACTCCGAGATTGGGAGGATGCCCTCACTCTTGTAACCGATGTTGACAATCACCTCGCGCTTGTTGATGCCTACGACGGTTCCCTCTACTACTTCACCTACAACGACGCTTGAGAGCGTTTTGTCATAAGCTTCCGTAATTTGTTCTTTGGGCTGGTCATACACGCCCAAATCGTTCTCATACGCGTTCCAATCGAACTGATCGTTGATAACTACATTTTTTGTTTCTTCCATTGTGGAAATTTCTTGCGATGCAATCGCTCGTTAAATTATTGGTATTCAATCTGTTCCATGCGGCTTCGTGCGCGCGTGGAGTGCAAATATAATTCTTTTCGTTTGAATGGCAAAATAATAGCGGCTAAATTTCTCATTTTCAGCTAAAAAAGCAAACGGCCTCGGAGGATTCCGAAGCCGTTTGCTTTGTATTTCATTGCGTGATGATTACAATGCGTTCACGTGAAGCTGAAGCGCGCCTTTGAGGTTGCCTGCTTTGTTTTTGTGAATGATATTATGTTTTGCAAGTTTATCCAACATGGTGTTTACCATCGGAAGTAACGCCTCTGCTGCGCTCTTCTCCGTGGTGCTGCGGAGTGCCTTCACAGCGTTACGAGCCGTCTTGTGATACAGACGGTTATGAACTCGCTTAGTCAGCGACTGGCGGATTCTTTTTTTCGATGACTTATGGTTTGCCATAATCTTAAATTTTTATTTTTTTATTTTTACAGTTTCTCAAAACAAACAACAGCCTTAGCTGTGGGTGGATGGACCGAAGTCCGCTCCTTAAATTTTTATTGCCGTCCGTCACCCTTGCGGATGCGTTTTGTAGCCCATAGGAGAGTCGGACTCCTCTTTCAAGAATGAAAATCTTGCGTCCTAACCGATAGACGAATGGGCCATTACCGCTATTTGTTCCTACGAGTGGAAGTACTTTAGCGGTGCAAAGGTAAATAAAAAAGCGTCGGAAACAAAAAAAAGAGAAAAAAAACGCATACTATTTATTCTTTTATCATGTGCACGTTGCGAGTTGTGGGGTCGAAGCGGATGCCATCCCCCGCAAAAAGTCGCTCTATAAGCCCGCTGTGCGCCATTTTATCGGTCGGTAGATGGTGTAAATTGGGGGTGTCGATTAGTGCCACCGAGTCGCAAAGCGAGAGGGCAATATCCAAATCGTGAGTCGAAAAAAAGATACATTTGTGCTCTTTGTGTGCCAAACGGCGCAGTAAAGTGCAAAGTTCGTAGCGATTTGGTAGGTCGAGAAATGCGGTGGGTTCGTCGAGTAGAATCACGGGGGTGTCCTGTGCCAAGGCGCGTGCAATCAAGATGCGTTGGCACTCACCATCGGAGAGAGTGTCCATCGTCTTACGCGCAAATGCGCTCATTCCGGTGAGTTGCAGTGCGCGGGCAACCACGGCGCGATCGCTCTCTTGGATGCGTCCAATCCAATTCGTATAGGGGGCGCGTCCCAAGCTGACCACATCCTCGCACGTGAGGTTGGTGATGCGCACCTTGTCGGTGGTGACGAAGCTGACGGTGGTAGCGCGTTGGGTTGGTGTGAGGGTCGTGAGTTCCGCATCGCAGAGGCGAACTGAGCCAGCAACGATGGTGCCCAAACCTGCGATGGCACGCAGCAGGGTGCTTTTGCCTGTACCGTTTCGTCCCAATAATGCGGTGAGCGAACCTTTGGGAACATCAATCGAAACATCGCGCAGCAGGGTGCGCGTGCCGTAGCCTAAAGTGATATGTTGCAGTGAGATACTCATTAGAAGAGGTTGCGATTACGAAGTACGACAAAGAGGACGACCGGGATGCCCAGCAGAGAGGTGATGGTGTTGATTGGGAAAGCAAGGCTCTTGGCTACAATGTCGCACACAAGCAGCAAAACTGCGCCTGTTAGCATCGAGGCGGGCATCAGAATGCGGTGGTCGGCAGTGGCGAACAACATACGCGCCAAGTGTGGCACCGCCAGTCCGATGAAGCCGATGGGACCGCAGAAGGCGGTGATGGTGCCCGCGAGAAGCACGGTTGAGAGGAAAATCAGTCGCCGTGAGCGGGCGATATTCAGACCCATTGTGTGGGCATAATTCTCGCCCAAGAGGAGTAGATTGAGTGGTTTGATGGTGGCAATAGAGAGCACCAAACCTGCCACGATGATGGGCAGAATCAGTGTTAACTGCCCCGTGGTGACATCGCCCAACGATCCCATAGTCCAGATGACGAACGATTTGAGTGCCGCTTCATCGCTGAGATATTGCATGATTTCGACAATCGAGCTGATGCCCGAACCGAACATCATGCCGAGGATCAGAATCACCATAATATCCTTGATGCGGCGGCTGATTGCCATGATGAGCAACAGTACCAGCCCCGATCCAATCCATGCTGCCCCCGCTACGCCAAGTGACTGTATGAAGGTATGGTGCGCGATGCCCAGTAGGGGTGCGCCTAACAGAAAAAGTGCTACGCCAAGTCCTGCCCCTGAACTGATACCCAGCACATAAGGACCCGCAAGTGGGTTGCGAAATAGTGTTTGCATTTGCAGTCCGCTTGCGGCAAGTGCAGCTCCCGCCAGAATCGCCATGACCGCTTTTAAAAGGCGTATTTTGAGGACAATATCGCGCGTAATAGGATCGCACGCACCGCCCGTGAGTGCTGCCCACACCTCTTTTATGGAGAGTGCCGTAGAGCCAATCACCAAATCGGTTACGAAAAGTCCGAGGGTGAGTAGAGCCAGAACGAAGAATAGAAGGGTCGCGCGCGATCTCAAAATCAAGGAGTTATTGGAGTTGTTTGTAGTAATAAAGTTCGGCGTTGTCGTCGCGGAAGAGGTGAATCAAATCGGAGAGCACCTTGTCGGGACATACGATTCCCGACTCCCAAAAGTCAGAGCCACCGGCAGGTGTACAGCGTTGGTTGTTGTTGTAGACTCGACCGGCACGAACTACGGGAATCTCGGCAAACTTCGGGTTCTGTGCAATCAACTCATTAAGCGTGTTGCACATACCTACGTTAATCCATAAATCGGCGTGATGTGCTAATTTGTATGCCTCTTCCAAATCAATGGGCACCGAGGTGGTCGAATTGTTGTTGGTGTAGATGTATTCGCCACCCGCATCGCCAATGAGTTGTACCATGTAGCTGCGTGTCGAGGGCATGAACCACGTGTCGCGATAGGGGGTGTTAAGCATCACGCGTGGAGCCTTGGTTGGCTGAGCTGCTTGTGTTTTCAGTGCGTTGTAGCGATCGCATATCCCTGCAAAAAGGGTGCGTCCTCGGTCGGTGCAATCGCACAACTCCGCCATTGCCACGAGCCACTCGGCTTTGCCCAGTGGAGACTCCTCGACGTAATCGCCCACATATATATAAGGTATACCTAATTCGGTGAGCTTGCCCGTGATGGTTGGATTCTCGCCCGATACGCCGTAAATCAACACCACGTCGGGTTGCAGCGAGACTATGACTTCGAAATTAAGGTTTGTATCATATCCCACATCGCGGATTTCGCCACATAATTTGTGCTTATTAACATAAGTGTTCGAGATGTAGTCGATGCCTGAGACACCCGCCACCCGTCGCACTTCGCCCAGTGCGTCGAACATCGCTACGTGGCTCGATGACATACAGACCACGTGGCGCACAGGTAGGCGAACGACCTGTCCTTCAAACTCTTTGGGTGCCTTCTCGTTGTTGCGAGCGAGAAATATTTGCTGCTGCACATCGACGGCTCCTTGCCACGGATTGCGCACCGTGAGTAGGGTACTTGCGCTCTGTTTGGAGGCCGTAATCTCGAATCCAGAGGCGTATTGGGGGGTGTAGACATCAAGCGTGAAGTCGCTCAATGCGGCTTGCTTGCCCCCTCCGCACCCGACAAAGGCGACGAGTGTGATTAAAAAAGTTGCTAAAAGTGAAATTCGTTTCATAATTGCACAAAAATAGAAAAAAAGATTGTAGAATGGTGCATTTTTGAAGAAAACTTACTATATTTGCACTCCCAAACATTGGGAATACAGTTCGGGGCGTAGCTCAGCCCGGTTAGAGTACACGTCTGGGGGGCGTGTGGTCGCAAGTTCGAATCTTGTCACCCCGACTAAGTAAGTAGCCTGATAATCAACAGATTATCAGGCTACTTTGTTTTCATGCCTCTGTGTGAGTATCGCGTGGGTTCTCAGCAATAAATCTTCACGTCGTTCAAGCTAATTTGTTCATCGCTGAGGATGATGAGTCGCTCGACGACGTTGCGCAATTCGCGGATATTGCCGCTCCAAGCCATTGCTTTGAGTGCTGCCATCGCATCTGGCGCAATCTCTTTGTAGGGCAGGTTGTATTCATCGCAGATTTGTTTGATGAAGTAAGTTGCCAGTTGAGGAATGTCATCTGGATGGTCGCGAAGAGCGGGTACTTTGATGATAATCACACAAATACGATGATATAAATCTTCGCGAAAATTGCCTTTGAGAATCTCTTCGCGCAGGTTCTTGTTGGTCGCCGCCACCACGCGTACGTCCACCTCCACATCTTTGTCGCTGCCCACGCGACTGATTTTATTCTCTTGTAATGCGCGCAGAACTTTTGCTTGC
This sequence comes from Alistipes sp., assembly GCA_036652255.1. Classification (GTDB taxonomy): domain Bacteria; phylum Bacteroidota; class Bacteroidia; order Bacteroidales; family Rikenellaceae; genus Alistipes. The sequence goes on from JAVVWE010000020.1 coordinate 10,248, forward strand.
GCCGAGAGTGACATATCACCAATTTCGTCCATGAAAAGTGTACCACCGTTGGCTTGCTCAAATTTGCCTTTGCGTTGCTTGATTGCCGAGGTGAAGGCTCCGCGTTCGTGACCGAACAACTCACTTTCAATGAGTTCAGAGGGAATAGCAGCACAGTTGACTTCGACGAAGGGTGCTGCTGCCCGCTTGCTTTGCGCGTGTAACCAGCGAGCCACCAGCTCTTTGCCCGTGCCGTTTTCGCCCGTGATGAGCACCCGCGCATCCGAGGGTGCAACCTTGTCAATGAGTGCGCGCACCAGCCCCATTTCGGAAGAGGTGCCAATGATGGGCTCGGTGTGGGTGGCGTGCGCACGCGCCTTGCGTACAGTGACTTTCGCACCGCTGCACTCCTCGGTATCGGTGACAATGTGACGAATCGAGCGCAGCAGCCGGTTCATGTCGATGGGCTTGGTCAGGTAATCTTGTGCTCCGTTGCGCACCGCTTCGACTGCCGACTCGATGGAGGTCTCGGCAGCCAGAACGATAAAAGGGATGTCAACTTCGGGAATTTTGGTGCTACAATCGGAGAGGATGATATCGAATGGAATTTTCTCGCACAAATTAATAGCCGCAGCTTCGTCTTCGACCCCTTCGGTCGAAAATCCCTCGAACTCCAACCGTTCACGGAGATTGTTTCGCATGCTTTTTGAATGATCCAGAATTAAAACTTTTGCCATAACTTGTTTTTTTTGAATTTTTGCCTACTTTTGTACCAAAGTAATAACTTTCTCCCGTGAAAAAACAATCTCTGCGGTGATGCACGAAAGGGGAAAGTGTGTGATAAATAATCTTGAAAAGACCCATCGCAAACGCCTAAATTGAATATTTGGGAGCCATTTCGAATCGCAATGGGGATTGCAAACAGTATGAATAAAAACTATAACTACACGCGACAGAAGATGTTCCTGCCTGAATATGGTCGGCATATTCACGAGATGATAGATTCATTAATCACCATCGAAGATCGCCAAACACGCAATCGCCAAGCACGCGCTGTGATTGCCGTGATGGGTAACATCAATCCGCTGTTGCGCGACACGGCTGGCTTCACCCACAAATTGTGGGATCACCTCTTCATGATGTCTGATTTTAAGTTAGATGTGGACTCGCCCTATCCGCGCCCTTCGCGTCAAGAGCTGACCATCACACCGCGTCGGATGACCTACTCGCAAGAGCGCATCACCCACAAACATTACGGAAAATATGTGGGACGAATATTCAAAGGGTTGGCTCGTGAAAAAAATGCCGCTACGGTGGCTCGCACGGTCGAGAATTTGGCTCGTTATATGCGCACAAAAAGCTTCGAGTATAACCAAGAGCACCCCAACAACGAAGTCATCATAAAAGATATAAAGAGAATGGCCGGTGGTGCGATAGAAATCGACGAAGTTGCTTTGAATAACATCCGAAGCGACTATAAACAGCACCTTTCGCCGCGTCCGCCCCAACGCCAACAACGTCCGCCGCAGCGTCAACAACAGAAAAACAATAACTATCACCAGCAACGTAATTTCTCGAAAAATAATGTTCCGCATCATAATTCGCAGAAGTAATTTCGCGTCTTGAAAAGAAATTGTATATTTGTAATGCTATTTTTACGCTATTATAATGGATAAAAGGACTCTTTTTGTATCGGTAACAGCCGCAATCATGTTGTGCGCTTGTCAATCTTCGAAGGTGAAAATCACGGGGCGTTTTGTCGGCAACGAGGCGAATAACATCTACTTGGAGCAGGTGTCGCCTCTGGCTCAAACCATCATCGACTCAGTTGTATTGGATAAAGATGGTAACTATCGCCTGAGTGTGAAGGAGGTGAGCAACACCCCTTCGCTCTACAACATCATCTACAATGGCGAACGAATTCCGTTGCTTATCGCAGGTGGTGATCGGCTGATAGTCAGCTCGGTGGGGAGTGTGGTGCGGAACTACACAATCGAGGGGTCGGAAGAGTCGCAGCTGTTGCGTATCTTCTACCAGAACTACGTGAAAGGGGCGCGCCAACTCAACGAAATTGCCATTGCGTATGGCAAGGAAAATTTGGAACAAGAGCAGCGAAACGAGCTGGCGAAAGCCTATACTACTGAATATTATCGCATTCGCCGCGAACAGCTGCGATTCATCATCGAAAATAAAGCCCATTTGGCAGCTGTCTACGCGCTCTATCAGCGTTTGCCGGGCGATACAAATCTCTTCAATGGCGACAGCGATGTGGTTTATTATCGCACTGTGGCAGAGGCAATCGAAAAAAGTTACCCTGAATCATCCTATCTGCCTGTGCTGAACGCTGAGATTGCCCGCATGGATGCCCGCATCACCCTCACCTCGCAGATTACCGAGGCGGGTTATCCGGACATTGAATTGCCAGATATGTATGAGAAAAAAATACGCCTATCGTCGTTATTGGGCAAAGTGGTGTTGCTTGATTTCTGGTCGGCAGCCCTCGGCAATAGCAATACGCTGAACGCGGAGCTGAAAAATACATACAATAAATATAAGAGTTCACCCACGAGCTTCGAGGTCTATCAGGTGGCGGTCGATACATCGAAACCGCTGTGGATTACCGCCGTGCAGGAGCAGCAATTGCCGTGGGTTTCGGTGAGTGATTTGCGCGGACAAGATTCACCAGTCATGGGGCTGTTTAATATACAAAAACTCCCGGCTAATTTCTTGATTGACAAGACAGGGGTGATTGTGGCACGAAATATTTACGGCACAACACTCGAACAGAAATTAGACGAATTGACGCGCTAACGATGATTTATTTTGCATCTGATATTCATTTGGGCGGCGGCGATGCACAGCTCGCGCGTAGCGTGGAGCGGCGTTTTGTGACGTGGCTCGACCGTGTGGGGGCAGATGCTGAAGCCATATTTTTGGTGGGAGACCTCTTCGATTTCTGGTTCGAATACCGCGAAGTGGTGCCCAAAGGTTTTGTGCGCGTGTTGGGGCGACTTGCTGCGTTGACTGATCGCGGTGTGCGAGTAGTATTTTTTACGGGCAACCACGATATGTGGGTGGGTGACTATCTCACACACGAATGTGGTGTCGAAGTGCACACCGAACCTGCACTGATGCAGCTTGCCGGCAAGCGCGTTTTCGTGGCACATGGCGACAACATGAACATTCAGCACCTTCCCGCCTTGCGTTTTATGAATACCGTATTCCGCTCACGGAGGCTCTTCTGGCTCTTCTCATGGCTGGTGCATCCCGATTGGGCGATGCGCTTTGGGCATTGGTGGAGTGGCTCATCCCGCAAAAAGCACAATGCAGTCGGAGGCTTCGAAGCTTCGCTTACGGAGCCATTGATTGACTATGCGCGTGGTTATGCTCGTACGCACGAGGTCGATTACTTCATCTTTGGACACATGCACTTCGCCCGCGATTACAGTGAGTCCGGACTCCGCGTGTTGCATCTTGGCTGCTGGGAGAAGAATCCGGCGTGCGCCGTATTGGACGATGCCGGGCAAATCAGACTCGAAAAAATAGATTAACTATGAAGCAATACCTCGATTTACTGCGCCACATCCAAGCGGAAGGTATCATTAAGGGTGACCGCACAGGTACGGGTACGCGCAGTATTTTCGGCTACCAGATGCGTTTTAATTTGGAGGATGGATTCCCGCTGCTGACCACCAAAAAGGTCTTTATGAAGGGTGTCATCCACGAATTGCTGTGGTTCTTGTCGGGTGATACCAATATTCAATATTTAGTTGAGCACGACGTGCATATCTGGGATAACGATGCTTTTCGCTACTATAACGAACTTTGCGTGCGTCACAGCGTGCTGCCCGTCAATCGCGATACATTTCTGAATGCGGCAGGGGGCAGTTCGCCTATCGAAGGGTATCGTTTTGGCGATTTGAATCATGTTTACGGCTATCAATGGCGCAGCTGGCCTTGTCCCGATGGTACGGTGATTGACCAAATTAGCCATGCTGTAGAGTTGATTCGCACTCATCCCGATTCACGCCGCATTGTGGTCTCGGCGTGGAATGTGGCAGAGGTGGACGATATGGCACTCCCGCCGTGTCATGTGTTATTTCAATTTTATGTTGCTAATGGGCGGCTCTCGTGTCAATTGTATCAGCGTAGTGCCGACACCTTTTTAGGTGTGCCGTTTAACATCGCCTCCTACGCCTTGCTGACGATGATGATGGCGCAAGTGTGTGGCTTGCGGGCGGGCGAATTCATCCACACCATGGGTGACACACACCTCTATTTGAACCACATGGAGCAGGTTGTGGAACAACTTTCGCGTACGCCACGAGCTTTGCCACACCTCCATTTAAATAAAAATGTAACGTCGCTTTTTGACTTCCGTTACGAAGATTTTGAACTCGAAGGATACGATCCATGGCCGGCAATCAAAGCCCCTATGTCGTTCTGATAACCCTGAATTGAGATGATAAGCATAATTGTAGCTATTGCCGAAAATGGCGTGATTGGTGATAAAAACGCCCTATTGTGGCACATATCTGAGGATTTACGCCATTTCAAGGCGATTACTTCGGGACATCCCATCGTCATGGGTCGTAAAACGTGGGAGTCGTTGGGTCGTCCGCTGCCCAATCGCACCAATGTGGTCATCACACGTCAAAATTTGGAGATTGAGGGGTGTCGCGTGGTCCATTCGCTTGCTGAGGCAGTGGCTTTGTTCGCAGCGGACGAAGAGGTGTTCATCATCGGTGGTGCTCAGATTTATGCCGAGGCACTTGCTGTGGCGGATAAGTTTTATCTGACGCGTGTTTTCCATGATTATCAGGGCGATACGTGCTTCCCGGCGTGGGACGACGCAACGTGGACGCTCGTTAGCTCCGAGTCATTCGCCCACGGTGAAAAATATACATATCCCTTCTCATTCGAGAGCTACACCCGTAAGAAATAGGTATTTATACTGCTGTGCACTCCTCCTTTAATCCGTAACTTTGCATCGTGGCAAAGGGACGGAAGTTGTTTCGTTGCCCCTAATGAAAGGGATGTATGGGAAAATATTTTGATATGCTGATGGAGGATGTCCGTATGCGTGAGGGTTTGAACTCCTGCATGAATTGTGGCATCTGTACCGGAGTGTGCCCCGCGGCCGAATTCTATAACTACGACCCCCGTCAGATTGTGAATATCGTGCAGACGCGCGAGGATGATGCTATCGAGGCACTGATGAAGAGCGATACTATTTGGTATTGTGGCGAATGTATGTCGTGCCGCCCGCGTTGTCCGCGAGGCAATACCCCCGGATATGTGATTCAAGCCTTGCGTACGCTGTCACAGAAGTTAGGTTTCTTTGTCGAGAGTGAGAAGGGACGGCAACAATTGGCTCTCAAGCGCACCATAGGCGAGAATATTCTTCGCACGGGCTATTGTATCGTTCCCAAGTTGGTCAAACCCGATTTGCATCCCGAACAAGGAACCGTCTGGCAGTGGATTTTCGATAATGATAAAGAGGTTTACGGACAATTCACTCCCGTCTACAATCGCGTTGGTGCAGGTGCTTTGCGCCGCATGGATGATGAGTCGCTTGCCGAATTGCACCGTATTTTCGAGGTGAGTGGCGGTAGCGCGATGTTTGAGACCATCGAAAAATTCTCGGACGTTAAGGCTCGCGAGATGGGTTTTGACGGAGCCGACGATGCCTATATGATGGATACCTTCACCCGCAACAGTAACGAACACTATTAATCATGAAACGCAGAAGCTGGAGCGACTACCAAAAACAAATCGCCGACGATAAATATTATTATGCGCGCAGTTGTATCCGTCAGAACTTTTTCCCGGGCAGCGAGCGGGCTTTTCTTGATATCATGCGCAATAATTTGGGCAAGGATTTGATGGACGATCCCCTGCACACCTCCTGCACAGGCATCGGCTACCACTCCGATATTGTCCCCTTGGAGACTATCATGACGGTTGTAGCGCGGCAATTTGCCCTGATGACTGAGGCTGGTTACGAAAATTTGGTCTCCTCGTGCATCACTTCATTTGGTATTTATAGCGAGATTTTGGCTACATGGCTCGAATTTCCCGAAACAGAGGAGCGTACACGCGAAAATTTGTTTAAAGCTACGGGACGCGAGTTCACCAAACCGGTGAGCATCGCTCACACTTCTGATATTATGTTTCACTTTCGCGAGCAGATAGCCCAACAAGGCGTGCGTCGGTTGGTGAATGCTGTCACGGGCGAGCCGTTGCGTGTGGTGGAGCATATCGGGTGTCATTACGCGAAGATATTCCCAAAATCAGGTATCGGAGGGTCTGAATTCCCCTACGTATTGGCGGGAATGGTGGAGTCGTGGGGTGGTGAGTGTGTCGATTATCCCGAGCGTCGCCACTGCTGTGGATTTGGTTTCCGCAACTACCTCGTGCAGGCAAATCGAGGCTATTCGATTGCCAATTCGCATAAGAAATTGGAGAGTATGGCACCTTATAAGCCTGATTTTATCGTGGCAAACTGCCCCGGTTGTACGATGTTTCTCGATAAATGGCAGTATGCTATTGCCGAGATGGAGGGTACAACCTACGGTCAGAACGGTCACGGCATTCCGGTGCTCTCCTATGAGGAGATGGCGGGCTTGGTCTTGGGCTACGATCCTTGGGAGCTGGGAATGCAGATGCACCAAGTCGATGTGGAGCCGCTGCTTGATAAGATGGGTGTAAATTACGATCCGGCAGCTAAATTCTTGGGTCGCAACGGTAAATATATAGGTAAACCGGCATCGGCAGTGGTCAACTGCTGCTCGCAGGAGACGATTTACGATATTAAACAGTAATGAAAAGAGTAATCATCATTGGGGGCGGCGTGGCAGGAATGCAGACCGCACTCCGTCTCTCGGACGAAGGCATTGAACCGATTATCATCGAAAAAGAGAGTGAACTGGGGGGTAAATTACGCGGTTGGCACAAGCTTTTTCCCTCGTTTACCCCCGCTTCGGAGGTGCTGGGCGAACTGAAAAGCCGTGTGGCGCAGCGTGCAATCGAGGTGATGACCGCCACGGAGGTGGTTTCGCTTACGGCGCACAGTGTGACACTTGCCGATGGGCGTACACTACCCTGTGATGCGGTGACGATTTGTTCGGGGTTCGAACTGTTCGATGCGACAATCAAGGAGGAGTATGGCTATGGTATCTACGATAATGTCATCACTTCGGCAGATTTGGAACGAATGTTCACCGAGGGCAGCGTGGCGAAGAGCGATGGCTCGCGTCCGCGCCGCATTGCATTTTTGCACTGTGTGGGCTCACGCGACGAGAAAGTTTGCCAGCTTCACTGCTCGAAGGTGTGTTGTATCACGGGGGTGAAGCAGGCGATGGAGATGAAAGAGTTGTTTCCTGAGGCGGATGTCTTCAATTTTTATATGGATATGCGGATGTTTGGTCCCGGTTATGAAGAGATGTACCGCGAAGCGCAGCAGAAATATAATATCCACTTCGTGCGCGGGCGTGTCTCGGAGGCGGCTCCGACAATCGACGGACGGGTGCAAATCAAGGCAGAGGACACCCTTACGGGTCGTCCGCTGCACATGAGCGTCGATATGTTGGTGTTGTTGGTAGGTATGTGTGCCGGCGAATCCAATGCGCGGTTTGAGACTGCAGCGGCTTTGCAGCGTGCGGCGAGCGGTTTTATGGCTCCGCGCAATCTGTTTTTAGCCAATGTGCAGAGTTCTGCGGAGGGAATTTTCTATGCAGGAACGGTGACGGCTCCCAAGAATGTGGGTGAGACGCTCAACGACGGATGTGCAGCAGCAGCAGCTGTGGTGAGCTATTTAAAGAAATAACGTCATGGCAGCAATCAATTTCGGATACTCCATCAGCAAGCCGCGGGCGATTGACATCGACCGCAACAACTTGCGTAAAAGCGATGAGATTTTGCTCGAAATGCCCGAATTGCAAACCTGCATCGGCTGTGGTGCCTGCACGGCAGTCTGCACGGCAGGTAATCTGACCGAATTCAATTTTCGTATGGTTCACACGCTGGTTCGCCGCGGTGAATATCAGGGTGCCTACGAGGAGATGAATAAATGTATGTTGTGTGGCAAATGTCGCCTTGTCTGCCCGCGCGGTATCAATACGCGCGGTGTGGTGATGTTGATAAAACGTAAATTAGGAGATTTCTAACTATGAATTTTTTTGCTCCATTTTGCATACCGTTTATTGTTGGTGCCGTGGTGATGTTCACGGTGCTGCTGTGGAAATATGGCTCGTGGCTCTATGCGTTGCCTCGTGCTGACAAAAAACGCATTCTTTTTGGACTTCCGACGCGGCGTACCTTTGCAGCTATGTGGGAGGTGGTACGCGAGTCGCTGCTTCATCGTCGAATTTTTAAAATCAACCCCCTGTTGGGATATATGCACATGAGCCTCGCTTTTGGTTGGTTCTTGCTCATTGTTGTGGGGTGGTTGGAGACTGCTGCGCATCTTGGTTTCCGCTATGTGCCGCTGCAAGGTCATGTTTTTTTCAAATACTTCGCGACGGGGCTCGAACATAAACCTGTTTTTGATTTTCTGATGGATATGCTGCTGCTAATGGTTCTTTCGGGCGTGGCATTGGCATGGGCTAAACGATTCTATTCAAGATCTATGGGGTTGCGCCGTACGACAAAACACGTTATGGGTGATCGCATTGCACTTTCGGTGTTGTGGTTCATTTTTCCGGCACGCTTGGTCGCTGAGAGTCTCACTTGTGCCCTCTACGGAGGGGGCGGATTCCTCACCGGAACGCTCGGTGAATGGATTGGTTCGCACGTCGATGCAGGTGTGCTGCTCTCCTTCGAAAGTGCGGCGTGGTGGATTTACTCGTTTTGTCTGGGTATCTTCTTTTTGGCTCTGCCTTTCTCTCGTTATATGCACATTTTCACCGAAATACCGCTGATATTCCTGCGCCACTATAAGCTCCGTTCGGGCGAAAAGGAGTCCTCTTACGACCACTTCCAGATTGAAGCTTGCTCGCGGTGTGGCATCTGCATCGACCCTTGCCAGTTGCAAAATGTGCTTGGAATCAATGATGTGCAGTCTGTTTACTTTCTTCGTGACCGCCGTCATGATATGTTGCGCTTGCAAACGGCAAACAACTGCTTGATGTGTGGACGCTGCATGGCGAAGTGCCCCGTGGGAATTGATCTTGATACGTTGCGTCTGAATTCGCGCGACACGCTGCGCAATACCCCCGATGAACGTCGCTATGACTATTTCAAGGGCATTGACCATTCATCAGGTACGGGAAAAGTAGGCTATTTTGCGGGTTGCATGACGCTGCTGACTCCGCGCACACTGCAGGCGATGGATTGCATTTTTAAGGCTGCAGGCGAAGAAGTTTGGTGGGCAGACAAAGAGGGCGGAGTCTGCTGTGGACGACCATTGAAGCTGTCGGGAGAGACGGATGCCGCCAATAAAATGATACATTACAATAAGGAGTTATTTCACAAACACGGTATTACGACGCTCGTCACTTCGTGTCCAATCTGTTTGCGTGTTTTCCGCGAGGAGTATCAACTTGAGGGCATTGAGGTACTCCACCACTCGGAATATATTTTGCGACTTATGCGTGCCAATCGTCTGCACGTGACGCGTGGCGTGGAGTGTTTCACCTATCATGATCCGTGCGAATTGGGGCGCGGCTGCGGTATCTACGATGAGCCGCGTGCCGTGATTGAAGCTGTGGGTAGGCTACTGGAGCCGATACAAACGCGTGAAAATTCACTCTGCTGTGGCTCGTCGGTTGCCAATACCGCCATCACCGATGCACAGCAACTGCAAATTGCTCAGTCGGTTACGACGGAATTGGAGGCTACAGGAGCCGAGACGATTGTCACCGCTTGTCCGCTGTGCAAAAAAGCACTGGGGCGTAGCGCAAAGAGCGTAGTGCGCGATTTGGCGGAGATCGTTGCCGCGGGTTTGAAATAAATATTGCGCTGCAATGTCTTGTCAGGTAGCTTTCTGTGTGAAAACCTGCGACGGCAAGTGAATTAAATTTGGCGGAACCGATAATTTGTTTTATCTTTGCACTCGCTAACAAGAAGTATCTGATACAAAATTATATCGCGGGATAGAGCAGTTGGCAGCTCGTCGGGCTCATAACCCGGAGGTCGGAGGTTCGAGTCCTTCTCCCGCTACCAAAGAGGTAAGTCGTAAGATTTACCTCTTTTTTTGTGACCCCTTCCATCCAAAATGTATTATCTTTGCATTAGAGACACAAAATATAACTCTCCATGCTCAATGATTTCCTTGAATATCTTCGCTCCGAACGACGCTACTCGCCGTTGACCATTCGTAATTATCAGCGCGATATTGAACTTTTTATTGCATGGCTAAAGGGTGATGAGCCGGTGCTCGATTTTGAGCGCGTGACGGCGGCGGATTTGCGCGAGTGGATTTTGCACCGCTCGCAGACCACGCACCTCTGTGCCGCCTCAATTAATCGCGAAATGTCGTCGCTACGCTCCTTTTTTCACTGGCTGCGTCGCACAGGACGCAAGGGGTACGACATCGGTGTTGGAGTAAAGTCGCTCAAAACGCCCAAACGGCTGCCAGCGTTTGTGCCTGAAAGCCGTATGGTGACTGTTGTGGAACATTGCGAGGACGAGAGTGAGGAGTTTATAATGTCGCGAAATGCGCTGATTGTTGTGTTATTCTATACTTGTGGGTTGCGTTTGGCCGAGCTGATTAGCATCAATCGCGAGGATTTTGCAGATGACTACTCGTCGCTCAAAGTTCGCGGCAAAGGCGACAAGGAGCGAATTGTACCTATCCTGGAGTTTGTACGCGAAAACATTTTACACTACATAAGCTTAATTGATGGGCAAAATATTTGCATTTTAGATAAAAAAGCATTAATTTTAACACAGAAAGGAAAACGTATATCCCGAAGCGTGGTGTATCGAGCCGTGAAGGCGGAGCTGCAACACGAGGGAGTTCAAGGGAAGACGAGTCCGCACGTACTACGGCATACTTTTGCGACACATTTGCTCAATGGAGGTGCCGATATGCGTGAGATTCAGGAACTTCTTGGTCATGCGTCGTTGCAAACTACGCAGATTTACACGCACAACAGCATTACTGCGCTGAAGGCGATATACGCAAAAGCCCACCCGCGAGAAAAAGGTGGGAAGTGACTAACAATTTAATAACCAGAGTTATGAACGTGAAAATTCAGTCAGTAAAGTTCGACGCCGACAAACGGCTTGTCGATTTCGTAGAGGCGAAGATGTCCAAATTAGACCGCTTTGCAGAACGCTCAACAGGAGCCGATGTGACCATGAAGCTCGATAAAGATCTTGAAAAAGGAAATAAGGTGGCAACAATTACCCTCCATATGCCGGGTGAAGATTTAGTGGCTGAGCACCGTTCGAAAGCCTTTGAGGAGTCGGTAGATGAGGCAATTGATGCAATCAAGCGTCAACTCGAAAAGTTTAAAACAAAAATCGAGAAATAATCTTCACGAGGAGTGGAGTTTAATCTCCTAAAAATAATTCATGAGTCTAATGCCTCTCTTGTTCGGGCGTTAGACTCATTTGTAATCACACTGTATGAAAAAAATTATTTTCGCTTTTGTTTGCATCATTTTTTGTTCGTGTATGCCCAAAATAGAGATAATGCCCCAACCGGTTCCTGTCACCTATTCGTTCTATACAGGCAAGGACATGGGCGATTTGTTCTACTTCACAGCATCGTATGTCGATAAAGATAATAAGATTGTGCAAGAGCGTATCCACTCGCTTCCTTGGAATAAGACCATTGCCATCAACCCGCTGGTGCCCTTTGACGCGCATTTAGAGGTTGCTTTTGCTGCGAAAGATAAGTATCCTGACAAACAAATCTTCGAAGTCGGATTTACTGGGCGGATTGGGCAAGCCGAAGTGGCGACATCGGTTGCCAATGCGGTTGTCGATGAGGGGAAATTGCGCTTCTCGCTTCTCCTTCCGTCCGATGTGTCACCCGCAGATGTGAATTTGTCGATTGCTCCCTTGAAGTATGACAAGCATTTCGCCTTTACGTTCACCGTCGATGATGCTGCGGAAAACGCGTGGTCGCGCGTATTCGCTGCCATTCATCGTAAGTGGATTGATGATAAGGAGTTTTTTCATCTGGGCAATACCCCAACTACGGGCTATATTCCCGAACATACGCTGACCGTCACCGATGGTTGCGGCAATGACCGGCGGTTTGGATTCGGAGTTGCCATTTGGCCTACCTATCGCAATGCGGCGAATGGTATGAAACCTCGAATGCAGGAGAGCTCCCAAAATAGTATCTACATCACTTGGGATGAGTTGCGTGTGATGTTGAATTTCGGTTGTGCGGTCCATTTTCACAATGTAGACGAAACAAAATATGACAAGATGAATCTCGCTCAACTGGCACAGGGCTTTGAAGAGGATTATAATAAGGTCGTTGAGAAATTAGGCTATAAAATGAAGGTGCTTGCTTTGCCCGATGGATTGCAGAGCTATTTTGATGCAGGACATATTTATCCTAAGATAGAATTTACCCGCAACTCACTAGCCCATAATTTAATACGACTCAAAACCTGCGGTGGACTCCTCCATAAGGATACCTATGGTGGGGAGCACACGTCGGATATTGGCGTGAAATTGGAGGAACTTGCGCTGCAAGCCGCCTCGGATGACCCGTATTGGGTGGGGCTGACGGTTCATCGTCCGCAGTTCGACTACATAGCGATGCTTGCAGAGGTCTACAAATTGTACGGAAAGGTAGGTGCTGACAATATTTGGGTGGCATCGTGGGATGAAGTGTATGAATATCAGGAGCTGCGCCATGGCGCAACAATCCGCAAACAGACCGATGGTCAGACGGTGACCTTTGAAGTCTCGCTGCCAGACCGACCCCATTTCCATTTCCGTGACTTGTCGTTTTTGCTGAGCGGTGTGGCGAAAGATTGCACCATCACGCCCCTGTCGGAGAATATATATGGAATGAGTCACGCTGTTCGCAACGGCGCGACACTTATAAATATTAATTTCAATCCTGAACTTGTAAAGTGCGCAGAGAAATACACAGCCAAATACGAGGCATCGGCTGCTCAGACGGACAAAGAAGATGCACTTTATAGTGCCTCGATGTTGCGCCCTGATTTGGCTGCGCCATTTATTTCCCGTATCGAAAATAGAATGGATAGGTTAGTGCTCAATTCGATAGCCATCAATGGCGGTGCAAATACGACGTATAATCGAAATGTGAAAATATCCTGCGAGTTGATTGGTGCACCGACCCGATACCGGGTGGGTGAAACATTGGATTTGTCGGCTTCGGAGTGGAAGCCCTACACGCCAGAGATAGCCTACATACTCAGTAAAGGGTTCGATTACAAGACTATATATTTCCAACTGGGGACGAGAACTGTTGTGAGTGAGGTTAAATCGGCGACTATTCTCTATGCAGATATTCCCGAGGATGGGTCTATCAGCCGAGAGGCAGTCCGGGCATATCAGACAAAATACAATGGTTATAAAGTGGTGGTCGATAAAAAAATGAACCACGAGAGGCGATAGTGAATTCGTTTGAAAAATAGGTTGCTCTCATCGAGACCGCCCTTCCACGATAGACACAAAAAAAGATTGCTGTGTAAACAGCAATCTTTTTTTTGTGCCCAGGACAGGAATCGAACCTGCACGTCTTACGACACACGCACCTGAAACGTGCGCGTCTACCTATTCCGCCACCTGGGCCTCCGAAAATAAACGGTGTGCAAAAGTAGCACTTTTTTCTCTCCCTGCAAAGTTTTCGACCTAAATTTTAGAGAGAAATCTATTTGCTGAAAAATCTATATTGGAAAGCAAGTAGGTAAACAACTGCTACAGAAATGTATGCGTCGGCAAGGTTGAATATGGGACCGAAGAAATAATTGCGACTATCGAGCAGAAAATTCAGCCATGAAGGGGCATTATTCCACTGAAACAGCGGAAAATAGAACATATCGACCACTTTGCCCATCATGAATCCAGCGTAGTGACCGCCGCATTGTGCAACGGTGAGCTGTGTGGACTCCGAGAAAATCAATCCGTAGAAGGCACTATCGAGAATATTGCCCAATGCTCCGGCGAAAATGAACGCGCCTCCGACCATGACCCCTGTCGGAACCTCTTTGCGCCGTGTGCCCATCCACAGCATATAGCCAATCACACTGATCATGGCGATGCGAAATACCCCCAATAGGAGCTTGCCCCAGTCGAAGTTGCCGCCTGTTGAAATGTGCATTCCGAAGGCGGCTCCCTTGTTTTCGATAAAGAGTAGCTGGAACCAATCGGGAATAACGGTGATTGACTCACCAATAGCAAGGTGGGTCTTGATCCAAATTTTGAGTGCCTGATCCGCTACAAGCAGCAGGACAATCAGTATGGAAAGTTTTTTGATATTCATGGAATCATTTGTTTTAGCGTTGCAAAGATAGAAAAAAATGGTCAAAAGCAAACCCCTTATATATTATATAGGTATAAATAGGCAATATGAAGACGATGTGAAGTTTTTTTGAAAAAAAACCCCGAAATATTTGCAGGTTATAAAAAAGTCGCTACCTTTGCATCCGCGTTCAAGAAATACAGGGTTACAGTAAGGTCTGAGAGTGGTTAATGAGAACATTCGAAAACTAAACGAAACACTAAAATTTCAGAAAATGCAAAAGTTCTTGAAAAAAGATTTGCAGGATTGAAAAAGTTTACTTACCTTTGCAGTCCTTTCACAATAGAAATATCGTGAATTTTTTCAACAAGGTTCTTTGAATTACTGGTTATATTTTGAGAAAAAAGAAATGTAGTATTTATCTGTCAATTTCCTTTTGAGTAAGGAAGAAAAAGTAGTCAGGACACTCTATAAGTTATAAAAATTTTTTACAATGGAGAGTTTGATCCTGGCTCAGGATGAACGCTAGCGGCAGGCTTA
>JAVVWE010000021.1:0-24524 GCA_036652255.1 Alistipes sp.
TCTTGAAAACCGTTGAGCTGTGAGGCTCCTGGGGTTCGAATCCCTATCTCTCCGCTGAAACCCTCAGACAATGAGGAGACAAAAGCAGGCAAGCACCGTAAAACATTAGTTTTACGGTGCTTGCCTGCTTTACTGAACAACAACGATTATTGCACGTCGAACTTGTAGGTTTTGTAATAATCCTCTGATCCTTCGAGTTTTACTTTGAATGTGTAAGTTCCAGTATGACCATTATCTTTCCATGTTTTTTTGTCTTTGCTGATAACAGAGATGAAACTTGCGAAAAAGGCATCAACAGCCAATCGATCTTCTGGGGTGGAGGTGTAGATTTTCAATGAAGGTAGCCAGAAATCGGGATAATTAGTTTTCAGATAGGAGCTTACATCCTCATTGGAAGCACAAGACATCTGCCACCGCTGAGTTGCACGCGCGGGAGGAGTTAGATTTAAAGTGTAGTGATTTTCATTATTTTCATTATAATGGTTTTCAGAGACACTGTACCCATAGTAGACCACGAGAACATCCGTGCGTATATTCACGTCGCATTGCATGGCATAAGTTCCGGAGGCATTGGGTTGACGCCAAATCCACGTATTGTTGACCTGACAGTCGTTCGTAAGAATGCCAGCCGCTATATCATGCCAACAATAGGGATCCCTATGACTATGTGGTATTGCACCATTATAGATCCATGTTGGGTTGTGTCCATCGGTATTAGCAATGATTGACAAATCGAGCGTATTGGTCGTCCATGACTCGCTAAATGACACACCACCAGAAACACCCGCGGAGGGTCCCGATGCACTTACACCAACATTACCGCCTAAGTTCCAACTCATTCCCGTCGAATGCGACGATGAACCTTGTGAAGTAAGTGGTTGATGATCTCTCAGTTCGACGCTGGATGCATTGTTCTCCAGCAAGGAACTACTGGTCTCAATGTCTTTCATATATGCACCATAAGCCGACCACAGATATTTATCAATCCATACCCCAAAGTACTGGTAGCGATCCGTCGGACCACACTCCAGCTGCGAATTGCGTGAATCAATGCACTGATGAACCAGATAATAATCTATATGTTGATCCAAGTCGTTGACCGCCCAGATGTCATAAGTGACGGATGCCGTTGCGCCGACGCGCGCGAACGCAGTTGTCCAAGAATCATAACGTATCGTCTGTGCCGACATCAGCTTTTTCAAATCGGCCTCCCCAGCACCTGCTCCAGATAAGAGTGTGCGGCCATACGCCATCTTCTTCTTCATCTCTTTTTCATGATTGGGCTGTTCATTGAGCCATGCGGTAATCTTGTCGGCGTATGAACCATAGGTGTAGGCTGTCAAATCTGTTTTTAGTTGATCGCCGACCAGCTCTTTGCTACTCTCGTTACCGTCTTGATCCGTTGAGACCACCGTGTAGGTCGATTCAGGTTCATGAGCATCGTTCAAATCATCGAGGTAATAGATGTCGTTGCTACGCAATGCTACCATATCGCAGAAATGCTCTGAATCGGTTCCCACGCCATCAGCATAAATGTAGTGCGTCAGGTGTTTATCCGTAAGCTTATCGTTTAGTGCTTGAATCACTGTCAGCTTTTCGTTCACCAAGTTTGGCGGCAGTTGGTTGGTTGTAACCATGCGACCAAAGGTTGCGAAGAGTGATTTGGCAAAGAGGTTCCACTGAGTGACGCTCGGCATACCAATGACAATATTTCCATTGTTAGCGAAAATCCTCAGAATAGCTTCGTACTGCGCATCTGTGAGCTTTGTGACATCATCGGCATGGATAATGACCGTTTTCACAGTTTCATCGAGTGTGGCTGCTGGGTTCTTCATCCGATTGACCAATGCCTTCATTGTTTCAGTGTAATCATGCTGAAGAACATAGGTTTTCAGAGAGGAGTTTACCTTCATTGCATCTTCGGTAGGATATGCCTCTGGCACAACAATTTCACTGTTGCCAATTTCTGATTCATCCTTTGCGCAGCTCATAAAAGAGGCAGTCATGCTGATGACAGCAAAAGACAGGATGATTGAGTGTAATTTTCTCATAAGTTGTAATTTTAGTGTTTCATAAAGTTTATAAGCTGTTTGGTGCTATGGCTATGGTTCGATGTAGAAGTAAGGGGATATGTTGTCATGCTCAGTGTCCCATATGCGACTCCGTGCATCCTCATTCTCTGGAAACGGAGGACGTTCTTCCCATATCTCAACGTGCTCAGACATGCAATAATCCCAAGCTATATAACATATAATGAGGTTATTAGACTCTGGCTTCCCCATAGCCAGGTGCTGTAGTCCAATACGCAGGTCTTTTAATTTTGGTGCTTTGTCTTTGATGAATATTCTCTTTATTTTGTCATTCTCATAGCAGTGCAAGGTCTTCAAATTAGGCATCCGCATGAAATAATATCCTTTTTTCGCCTCTTCATCTTTGGGTGTTCCTTGCTCCTCCTTAGGTAGGTCTGTTTTCACGGTTCCCTTCCAATTTTTCCAATCAAACAAATTTTCATCCTTCATATTCATCTTGTTGTTGGAGATATCTATGTATTTCAAATTCGGCAACAACTCCTCATTTGAGATATTAGAGGGCAGCAGGTCGAAACTCGTCAAGAGGTTGTGTGAAAGATTTAACCGACTGTAGCTCTTGTAAAATCTGGTCAGATCGAGCTTCGTAAGCTGGTTGTGAGAGCAATCTAAGTTGCACAGTACACAGCTTGTTGACAACGTATTTAAATTCAAGGTCGACAGATTACAGGAGGCGCAGCACAAGGTGCCTAATTGCGTTGCACCAGCGAAGGAGAAATTACCCGACAGCGGATTCCCGGAACAGTTCAAATAAGTTAAATTGGGCTTATTCTGCAGCGAAAAATTCGTTAGCTGATTCTCCGAGCAGTTGAAATCCTGTAACAATGACAGTGCTTCAAGACCTCTTATATCCGTTAATAAATTGCGCTCACAGGAGAGTGTCTTTATGCTCGTGCATGGACTTATATCCAGCGTATGCATATTATTATTTCCACAGTGGAACTCTATAAGCTTTGTAGCGTGTGCGAAATCTATCGGAATATCTAACTGATTGTTAGAGCAATCCAGCGTGGTTAATGCACTGGCGACAGGAAATTTCAACGTCCGCAGTCGATTGTTCCGGCAATCCAGCTTCCATAATTGCGTACACACGTCGAAAGTTAATTTCAACAATTTGTTGCCATTGACATTGAGCTTGGTTAATTGTGGATTCTGGTTGACATCCAAAGCAGTTATCTCATGGTTTGGTACGGAGAGAACCTTCAGAGCCTTGAAATTTTCGATTCCGGCCAATGTTTTAATCTTTCGATCTGTTCCACTCACAACAAAATCAAGGTTCAACTCCTCTATCGTATTGAATTTTTCTATATTGTATTTATCATTCATATCGATGTCGTCTCCAAACGGCCTCAGATCATATTTTTGAATCAATATTTCACGGAATATCGGATCCGGGAAATTAAGTCGGTACTTAATGATGCGCAGATTAGCGTCGTTTCCCGTGCCGGCAATGTTTCGGTCATTCAATTGCGCCTCGGTCAGAAAAAGTGCCATGTTTTGTGGCGTTGTCCCATCCGAAGTGTGACTACCGCAATATGCCGTCCTCAAGAGTGGAAGGTAGGTAATCGTTAATTCCGTCAGCCGATTCTTATAACACGAAAGGTTTGCCAGGTTAGGGTTGTTGCTTAAATCCAAAGTTGTCAACTGATTCTCTCCGCATGAGAGCCTACTTAAGTCGGTGTTGTTGCTCAAATCCAAGCGCGTTAGCTGATTGTTATAACAGTAAAGTGTCTTCAGCATCTTATTCCGCGTAACATCCAACTCTTTCACCTGCATATTGTGGCAGTCGAGGAACCCTAAAGCAGGAAAATACTCAAGACCTTTTAGTGTTTGCACAGAACCGTCGTTCGGGTTAAGAGTAATAGTCGTTCGCGTTGCCATGGCGTCCACCAAGGGTTTATTTCTCGGATCATCCATATCAATATCTCCATTCGGAAGACGATAAATCGTCACCGAGGGAAAGAGAGCTGGCAGATGTTTCGTTCGGAAATTCACATCGGGGAAGTAGCTTAATTTTTTGGACACCAACGGCAACACGCGCGATTTATTAACAACCAGCGGTTTAGTCGTCTCCTTGTAAGTGATTTCTGCACCCGATGCATCGTATGCCGTGAACTTCACCCCCGCAGCATAGGTTTGCGCAGGGACAACAAAGTAGAAAGACGTAGGAGCGTCGGGCGAGAGATTCTCGTTAATGCCGAGCAGCGTCAGTTTCCGCATGGAGGCGTCGGTCGCATCTCCCGTCACCAAGAGTCGTTCTTCCGTATTCGTATCAACCGATACGGGACCAGAGACCTTCTCGCCGGTGGTGGTCATCTCGATGTAGCCGACCATCTCGTCACCTCTCAACTGCAATTTAATAACTCCACAGAGATTCGAAAATTGCAAAACTCCCTGCTCATCACTCTGTGCCACCATCGGATTCGCACGATTGCCGAATGTCTCTCTGGCATAGACCTGTACGGGAGAGAGTGTGAAATTAAAGACATTGTTTATGTAAGTCACACTCGGATCATACGGATAGAGTCCACATAAAGTGGTTCCCTCAGGAAGCAGCGTGCTGCTCACGAATGTAGCTGCACGACTACCCGCAACAGACGAAAGTCTGTATTCGGCTGTTTCGGGATGACCTTTGCGTACAACCATAATTTGGTCACCCGTCGACCACTCCACCTGCGCACCCTGCAAAGCTGTGCGAGTTTCAGAAGAGTTTGCCTCTTCCTGTGGCTCTGCGGTGGCATTAATCGAGTATCGTCCCATCAAAATAGGCTCATCTCGACTTTCATCCTTCGTACAAGCGTAAAAGGTTATAGCTATCACAGATAGCAACAAACCTAAAAAAATAGTTTTTCTCATCCTATTATCATTTACAATTATTACCATGGATTATTTTCCTTATCGGAGGGCATATCCGTGGTGCTACCGGTTGTGGCGGCAAATCCACTCTCGACACGAACAATAATCTCGTTGAATGTAGGAGCAACGTAATCGTGCTTTGCTGTTTGATAATTGTTTGTTTTAGACATAGTATTTAATTTTAATCGTTAGTGGTGCTATGGCTATGGTTCGACGTACTCATGAGGGTATATATCATGCTCAACGTCCCAGATGCTACTTATTGCATCCTTATTCTCTGGCCACAGAGTACGATCTACCCAGCTCTCGATCTTCTCATACATAGAGCTGGTATCAAAATCCATATGACATATAGTGAGGTTGTTCTGATATGGGCCCATAGCCAAGTGCTGTAGTCCAATACGCAGGTCTTTTAATTTTGGTGCTTTGTCTTTGATGAATATTCTCTTTATTTTGTCATTCTCATAGCAGTGCAAGGTCTTCAAATTAGGCATCCGCATGAAATAATATCCTTTTTTCGCCTCTTCATCTTTGGGTGTTCCTTGCTCCTCCTTAGGTAGGTCTGTTTTCACGGTTCCCTTCCAATTTTTCCAATCAAACAAATTTTCATCCTTCATATTCATCTTGTTGTTGGAGATATCTATGTATTTCAAATTCGGCAACAACTCCTCATTTGAGATATTAGAGGGCAGCAGGTCGAAACTCGTCAAGAGGTTGTGTGAAAGATTTAACCGACTGTAGCTCTTGTAAAATCTGGTCAGATCGAGCTTCGTAAGCTGGTTGTGAGAGCAATCTAAGTTGCACAGTACACAGCTTGTTGACAACGTATTTAAATTCAAGGTCGACAGATTACAGGAGGCGCAGCACAAGGTGCCTAATTGCGTTGCACCAGCGAAGGAGAAATTACCCGACAGCGGATTCCCGGAACAGTTCAAATAAGTTAAATTGGGCTTATTCTGCAGCGAAAAATTCGTTAGCTGATTCTCCGAGCAGTTGAAATCCTGTAACAATGACAGTGCTTCAAGACCTCTTATATCCGTTAATAAATTGCGCTCACAGGAGAGTGTCTTTATGCTCGTGCATGGACTTATATCCAGCGTATGCATATTATTATTTCCACAGTGGAACTCTATAAGCTTTGTAGCGTGTGCGAAATCTATCGGAATATCTAACTGATTGTTAGAGCAATCCAGCGTGGTTAATGCACTGGCGACAGGAAATTTCAACGTCCGCAGTCGATTGTTCCGGCAATCCAGCTTCCATAATTGCGTACACACGTCGAAAGTTAATTTCAACAATTTGTTGCCATTGACATTGAGCTTGGTTAATTGTGGATTCTGGTTGACATCCAAAGCAGTTATCTCATGGTTTGGTACGGAGAGAACCTTCAGAGCCTTGAAATTTTCGATTCCGGCCAATGTTTTAATCTTTCGATCTGTTCCACTCACAACAAAATCAAGGTTCAACTCCTCTATCGTATTGAATTTTTCTATATTGTATTTATCATTCATATCGATGTCGTCTCCAAACGGCCTCAGATCATATTTTTGAATCAATATTTCACGGAATATCGGATCCGGGAAATTAAGTCGGTACTTAATGATGCGCAGATTAGCGTCGTTTCCCGTGCCGGCAATGTTTCGGTCATTCAATTGCGCCTCGGTCAGAAAAAGTGCCATGTTTTGTGGCGTTGTCCCATCCGAAGTGTGACTACCGCAATATGCCGTCCTCAAGAGTGGAAGGTAGGTAATCGTTAATTCCGTCAGCCGATTCTTATAACACGAAAGGTTTGCCAGGTTAGGGTTGTTGCTTAAATCCAAAGTTGTCAACTGATTCTCTCCGCATGAGAGCCTACTTAAGTCGGTGTTGTTGCTCAAATCCAAGCGCGTTAGCTGATTGTTATAACAGTAAAGTGTCTTCAGCATCTTATTCCGCGTAACATCCAACTCTTTCACCTGCATATTGTGGCAGTCGAGGAACCCTAAAGCAGGAAAATACTCAAGACCTTTTAGTGTTTGCACAGAACCGTCGTTCGGGTTAAGAGTAATAGTCGTTCGCGTTGCCATGGCGTCCACCAAGGGTTTATTTCTCGGATCATCCATATCAATATCTCCATTCGGAAGACGATAAATCGTCACCGAGGGAAAGAGAGCTGGCAGATGTTTCGTTCGGAAATTCACATCGGGGAAGTAGCTTAATTTTTTGGACACCAACGGCAACACGCGCGATTTATTAACAACCAGCGGTTTAGTCGTCTCCTTGTAAGTGATTTCTGCACCCGATGCATCGTATGCCGTGAACTTCACCCCCGCAGCATAGGTTTGCGCAGGGACAACAAAGTAGAAAGACGTAGGAGCGTCGGGCGAGAGATTCTCGTTAATGCCGAGCAGCGTCAGTTTCCGCATGGAGGCGTCGGTCGCATCTCCCGTCACCAAGAGTCGTTCTTCCGTATTCGTATCAACCGATACGGGACCAGAGACCTTCTCGCCGGTGGTGGTCATCTCGATGTAGCCGACCATCTCGTCACCTCTCAACTGCAATTTAATAACTCCACAGAGATTCGAAAATTGCAAAACTCCCTGCTCATCACTCTGTGCCACCATCGGATTCGCACGATTGCCGAATGTCTCTCTGGCATAGACCTGTACGGGAGAGAGTGTGAAATTAAAGACATTGTTTATGTAAGTCACACTCGGATCATACGGATAGAGTCCACATAAAGTGGTTCCCTCAGGAAGCAGCGTGCTGCTCACGAATGTAGCTGCACGACTACCCGCAACAGACGAAAGTCTGTATTCGGCTGTTTCGGGATGACCTTTGCGTACAACCATAATTTGGTCACCCGTCGACCACTCCACCTGCGCACCCTGCAAAGCTGTGCGAGTTTCAGAAGAGTTTGCCTCTTCCTGTGGCTCTGCGGTGGCATTAATCGAGTATCGTCCCATCAAAATAGGCTCATCTCGACTTTCATCCTTCGTACAAGCGTAAAAGGTTATAGCTATCACAGATAGCAACAAACCTAAAAAAATAGTTTTTCTCATCCTATTATCATTTACAATTATTACCATGGATTATTTTCCTTATCGGAGGGCATATCCGTGGTGCTACCGGTTGTGGCGGCAAATCCACTCTCGACACGAACAATAATCTCGTTGAATGTAGGAGCAACGTAATCGTGCTTTGCTGTTTGATAATTGTTTGTTTTAGACATAGTATTTAATTTTATAATGGTTTCTTTGCTACAAATATAAGTAATCCAATCACTCATTGTTCAGATGGAGTAAATTCAGCTGCAATATTCACCCTTTAAATACCTTGATACGCTATATGTGGGTTAAAATATACTCCATGAAACACCTCAAATTAAAAATTTTCGTATATTTGCCACAACTCACATAAAATCCCGCGATTACAAAATCGTCACAAACAAGTATGTATATGAAATATAGAGCCATTTTACATCGAGCAATAATGCATGGGTGGCGTACCATTTTGAACCACTTCCCGATTAACCAAGGTGACATTATTGAGCGGCAGCGACTTGCCATCTTCTTATTGTCGGAAATAGGGATGGTGATTATCGGCATTGCGGCGACAATCCTCTATAAGGATGTCAGAACCACCTACTTTTACATCAACAACAGCGCATTTATTCTGTTGCCCATTCTCCTTTTTATACTCTATGACAAGCGGGTACTATCGCTGTCACGAGCCCTATTTTGGCATTTAATCTTGTATCAGGCTGCTGCAAGTTCCAAAATGATCTATGCCGCTGCCACCTCCACCACCCCGGAATTAGCCGACGGCATCATCATTATTGATATGACCCTACTTCTCTCATGCTTCCTGATTGCCTACCTCTCACAGCTTCGCTACATCAATCTCTTCATTGTAATTGCTTCAATAGCGACCTACATTGCGACGATATATCTTACCCACAGCCAAGTACTCGAAAACTTATTTCCCGTGTTCTTCATTATGTTTGCTCTCTACGGCATTTTCGCAAGTGCAATGAATCGTATGGTCTCTAATATATTCGACGAGAATCAAGAATTAAAAACGGAACGAACGAATCTCACAACTCGCTTGATGCAGAAGAAAAAGTCTCTGGAGGCACTTCTATTGTTAACCAACGCACAGCCACTGAATCAGCAACAGATGGCGGATGCGATGGTTCTGATGGGAAATCAAGCGGAGCAAAATCTGCGTAAAAAAATGCGCTACTTCATGGAACAAGAGCAGATTAACTACAACAAACTTACGGAGTGCTTACCAGAATTAACACCTTCAGAAATAGCCATTTGCGCATTAATCCTCCAAGGTAAAAAGTTAACGGAACTGTGCCATGAATTGAATAAGACAGAGACAAATATCTCCAGTCAGCGTTCACATATCCGCAGTAAATTAGGGCTATCGGTTCGCGACAATCTAAAAACGGCACTCGAAACACGCATGAAGGCAAGATAAGTGACTGGTCGTCGGCATAAGGCTCAAAAGGATGAAAATCTGCATGATTTTTTAAAAGACTAAATGCAAACAAGAGACTAAACAGCAACAAAAGGCGGCTAAATAGAGACAGAAGTGTCGTAAATTTGACTTATTACAATATAAGGGCTATCTTTGTTGAAAAGATAAAATGTTTTAAGTCAGCTATATAATGGAACTAAATATCGAGAAGAAATCCATCTTGGATGTTTACGACACCCCCATCATCCAGCAAACTTCGTTCTGGTCACGTGTAAAGCGGAAACAAGGACTGCAATCGTTCGCATTCGACTACAAGGCGCGCAATAGCGATTTGTATCTCAATGTGGGCGGCTACTCCTACACACGAGCCGATTTTTTAATGTTTTTGCAATATTTCAACTCCAATGATTGCGTTGCCTACGTTCCATACGGACCCGAAGTGGAGCCTTCAGAGGAGAATCAAGGGATTTTTTTGGAGGAATTGTCGGAATCGCTGCGCTCCTTTCTACCCCGCGAATGTATTGCTATTCGCTACGATTTGAACTGGCAATCGCACTGGGGCAAGAGCTCCGACTATACCGAGCAGGGGCTATGGCTGGGTGCGCCCGATAAAAAATACCAAGAATTCAAGCTCAATTTCGACACTCGCAACGGGAATTTGCTTCGCTCCAACAGCGATATTTTGCCTGCAAACACCATCATCATCGACCTGAATGCCTCCGAATCCGAAATTCTGGCACGCATGAAGCCGAAAACACGTTACAACATCGGACTTGCCCTGCGCAAGGGGGTTGACGTGCGCTTTGGGACTATCGACGACCTAAAAATTTGGTACGATTTATACGAGGAGACCGCACATCGTAACGGTCTGCACGTGAACGATATAAAATATTTTCACTCGGTATTTGCAACCAAGATGGAAGAGACCAACTTGCCGGTGCAAGTCAAGCTGCTCATTGCCTCAGTCGACAACATCCCGCTCTCGGCAATGTTCCTGCTCATATCGAGCCACCGTGCCACCTATCTCTATGGTGCATCGACCTCGGTAATGCGTAATTTCATGCCTACATATGCCATGCAATGGAAAGCAATTCAAGTTGCAAAAGCCTATGGTTGTAGTGAATATGATCTTTTTGGTGTTGCCCCCAACGCCGAACCGTCGCACCCCATGTACGGGCTCTATAAATTCAAAACCGGCTTCGGTGGCTCAATATTTCACCAAATGGGTTGCTGGGATTATCCGCTGAAACGGACTGAATTCTCGCTACTCCAAGCCTCGGAAATGAGCAACAAAGGGTACTATTTATAACACTGATTCGCAGCCATCCATTTTTGAATCACCCAAAGTTCCTCATCTATTTGTCCATCGAAAAAAATCATCTGCGCAATCTATCCAAAAAATTGCGTATCTTTGCTACAAATTATTTTAGGTTATGGAGTCACTCAAAGCATTGTACAAAATTGGTTCTGGTCCGTCGAGCAGCCACACTATGGGGCCCAAATTGGCCGCTGAGATGTTTGCAGCGCGTCCGACTATTCCCGACACCTACCGCGTGACGCTCTACGGATCACTCGCTGCCACCGGGCGCGGTCACCTCACGGACGTAGCCATCCTCTCGGTGCTCAGCCCGATTGTGCCGACCGAAATTGTCTGGCATCCCGAAATAACCCTCCCTTTCCACCCCAACGGTATGCTCTTCGAAGGGCTCAAAAAAGGCGAGGTAATCGAGAATTGGACGGTGTATAGCGTGGGCGGGGGCTCCCTTGCCGACGAACGCACAGGTATCGAAAAGCCAACAAACGTCTACGATTTGAGCACCATTTCCGCAATTAAAGAGTGGTGCTACCGCGAAGGAAAAACCTATTGGGAGTATGTAAATGACTGCGAAGGGGTCGAAATTTGGGACTACCTCGACACCATTTGGACAAGTATGTGCGAGACCATACAGCGCGGTTTGAACAACGAGGGCGTGCTGCCCGGCGGATTGAAAGTGGCACGCAAAGCCAGCACCTATCTGGTTAAATCGAAAAGTTACACCAACACAATAAGCTCACGAGCAAAGATTTACGCCTACGCACTTGCCACCTCAGAGGAGAATGCTTCCGGAGGCACGGTGGTCACTGCCCCCACGTGCGGATCGAGTGGCGTAGTACCTGCCGTGCTTTATCATCTCGCCACATCGCGCGATTTTCCGCGCGAGCGCATTCTCCACGCACTCGCGACTGCCGGACTTTTCGGCAACGTGGTCAAAACCAACTCCTCAATATCGGGAGCCGAAGTGGGCTGCCAAGGCGAGGTCGGCGTAGCATGTGCCATGGGTGCCGCAGCGGCGTGCCAACTCTTTGGCGGCACCCCCGCCCAGATTGAATATGCTGCGGAAATGGCTCTGGAACACCACCTTGGATTGACCTGCGACCCCATGTGCGGGCTGGTACAAGTGCCTTGTATTGAGCGCAATGCCATCGCTGCTGCGCGTGCATTGGATGCCAACATCTACGCCACTCTCTCCGACGGAACCCACATGGTGAGCTACGATAAGGTGGTGGCGGTGATGAACGAAACAGGACACAACATACCGAGTCTCTACCGCGAAACATCGGAAGGCGGCTTAGCTCGCGGATGCACCATTCCCGCCACAACGAAAGAGTAAATATCCCACCCATACAGTACAAATAACAAGAGAGACCGCTCAAATGAGCGGTCTCTCTTTATTAGTCAACTGTCCGCGGTTACTTGGCAGCCTGCATTGCTTCTAAATCAGATTTCAAACCTACGACAAGGTTATCATAGTCGCGCAAACCCGTACCACCGGGAATCAAGTGACCACAGATTACATTTTCCTTCAGATTCTCCAGCGGGTCAATCTTACCTTGAATAGCAGCCTCGTTGAGCACCTTAGTGGTCTCTTGGAACGATGCGGCCGAGATAAAGCTCGATGTCTGAAGTGCCGCGCGGGTGATACCCTGCAACACCTGATTCGACGTAGCAGGCACAATATCACGCACTTGCACGGGAGCCAAATCACGACGTTTCAAGCTCGAATTCTCATCACGCAACTTGCGCAGCGAAATAATCTGTCCTGCCTGAACATTCGCCGAACCACCGGCATCAGTTACCACAACTTTATCGTAAAGGTCATCGTTAACATCCATGAATTCCCACTTATCCGAGGTTTGATCCTCAAAGAAACGGGTATCGCCCGGATCCTGAATCTGAACTTTGCTCATCATCTGACGAACAATCACCTCGAAATGCTTGTCGTTAATCTTCACACCCTGCATACGGTAAACCTCCTGCACCTCGTTGACGATATACTCCTGTACCTTCGTAGGACCGAGGATATTAAGAATATCGCTCGGGGTGATGGCACCATCCGAAAGCGCACTACCAGCCTTCACATAGTCGTTCTCCTGTACGATAATCTGGCGGGACAGTGGCACGAGATAGTGTTTCACATCGCCCTCACGTGAAGTGATGATAATTTCGCGATTACCACGTTTAATCTTACCGAAGCTCACCTCGCCGTCAATTTCCGACACAATAGCCGGATTCGACGGGTTGCGTGCCTCGAAAAGTTCCGTAACACGCGGCAGACCACCGGTGATATCACCACCCGACTTGCCGACAGCACGCGGAATCTTAATCAAAATATCGCCGATTTTAATCTTGGCATTATCCTTGACTACAACGTGCGCCGAAACGGGCAAGTTATACTGCTTAACCTCCAGACCTTCCTTATCAACTACCTTAATGACAGGGTTTTTCGTCTTATCTTTCGATTCAATAACCACCTTCTCCGAAAGTCCGGTCTGCTCATCACGCTCCTCGCGGTAAGTGACACCTTCAACCACACTGTCATACAAGGCACGTCCTTCGTGCTCCGAAATAATTACGGCGTTATAGGGATCCCACTCGCAAATCAGGTCGCCCTTTTTGACCATCTGGTCGTCCGCTGCAAAGAGAATCGAACCATAGGGAAGGTTGTGTGTGTAGAGCACAATTTCGGTCTTCGGATCGACAATGCGCATCTCTGATTGACGTGAAATAACGATGTTGCTCGACTCTCCTGCCGAGTTTTTACCTTTGACAATACGTAACTCGTCGATTTCCAAACGGCCTTCGTATTTCGACACCACATTGGTCTCAACTGCACTGCCACCTGCAACACCACCGACGTGGAAGGTACGCAACGTAAGCTGTGTACCCGGCTCGCCAATCGACTGTGCCGCAATAACACCAACCACTTCGCCCTTTTGCACCATGCGTGCCGTAGCCAAGTTGCGACCGTAGCACTTCGCGCAGACACCACGACGCGCTTCGCACGTCAGAACCGAACGAATCTCGACCGATTCCAAAGGCGATTTTTCAATTGCCATAGCAATATCCTCGGTGATTTCATCACCCGCATTGCACATCACTTCGCCCGTCAATGGGTGAATTACTTCGTTCAGAGCTGTACGACCCAAAATACGATCATAGAGTGTCTGCACCACATCATCGTTGCGCTTGATTGCCGTAGCCGTCAGACCGCGTAATGTTCCGCAATCCTCCTCGTTGATAATCACATCTTGAGCCACATCGACCAATCGACGTGTCAAATAACCCGCATCGGCCGTCTTCAGTGCCGTATCGGCAAGACCCTTACGAGCACCGTGGGTTGAGATGAAGTACTCCAACACCGACAGACCCTCCTTGAAGTTCGAGAGAATCGGGTTTTCAATAACTTGCTGACCACCTTCGACACCCGACTTCTGAGGTTTAGCCATCAATCCACGCATACCGCTCAGCTGACGAATCTGCTCCTTAGAACCACGGGCACCTGAGTCAAGCATCATATAAACAGGGTTGAAACCGTCGTTATCATTAATCAACGTTTCGATTACGACCTTCGTTAATTTGGTATTAATATTTGTCCAGACGTCAATAATCTGGTTGTATCGCTCGTTGTTGGTGATCAGACCCATGTTGTAGTCGTCCATAATTGAGTCAGCACGATCGTAACCTTCCTGCACCAACTTCTGCTTCTCCTCCGGAATAATCACGGCATCGAGGTTGAACGACAGACCACCACGGAATGCCATGTGATAACCCATTGCCTTGATGTCATCGAGGAAGATAGCTACCTTCGCAGCACCCGCCTTCTTCATCACCACCGCAATAATATCACGCAGCGAACGCTTGGTCAACACCTCATTGATGTAACCAACCTCCTTGGGAACCACTTGGTTGAAGAGGATACGTCCCACAGTGGTCTCAGTCAACACCTGAACATAGTTACCTTTTTCGTCGACATCGTGCACCATACACTTCACGATGGCGTGCAAATCGACACGTTTCTCATTGTAAGCGATGACTACCTCTTCGGGACCATAGAATGTAATACCCTCACCCTTAACGCCCTTTCGAGGTTTGGTGATGTAGTACAGACCAAGTACCATATCCTGCGACGGCACGGTGATAGGTGCGCCGTTGGCAGGATTAAGAATATTATGTGAGCCAAGCATCAGCAACTGAGCCTCCAAAATGGCAGCATTACCTAACGGTAAATGCACGGCCATCTGGTCACCATCGAAATCGGCATTGAATGCCGTACAAGCCAATGGGTGCAACTGCATGGCTTTTCCCTCGATTAGTTTGGGTTGGAATGCCTGAATACCCAAACGGTGCAGGGTCGGAGCACGGTTCATCAGGACGGGGTGTCCCTTGATGACATTCTCCAAAATGCCCCAAATAACAGGATCTTTGCGATCTATGATTTTCTTTGCCGACTTCACCGTCTTCACGATACCGCGCTCGATGAGCTTACGAATCACAAATGGCTTGTAAAGTTCGGCTGCCATATCTTTCGGAATACCCATCTCGTGCATCTTCAACTCCGGACCCACGACGATGACCGAACGCGCCGAATAATCGACACGCTTACCGAGCAAGTTCTGACGGAAACGACCTTGTTTACCCTTCAGCGAATCAGACAACGACTTCAAAGGACGATTGCTTTCGTTCTTCACGGCGTTGCTCTTACGCGAGTTATCGAAGAGCGAATCGACTGCCTCTTGTAACATACGTTTCTCATTACGCAGAATCACCTCTGGAGCTTTGATTTCAATCAAACGTTTCAGACGGTTATTGCGGATAATCACGCGACGATAGAGGTCGTTCAAATCGGAAGTCGCAAAGCGACCACCGTCCAACGGAACCAACGGACGCAACTCCGGCGGAATGACGGGAATCACATTGAGTATCATCCATTCGGGTTTATTACGCCCATTCGAAGCACGGAACGACTCGATGACATTCAAACATTTAAGTGCATCACTTTTACGCTGCTGCGAAGTCTCGGTAGAGGCTTTGTGGCGCAACGCATAGGACATCGAATCGAGATCCACCCGCTTCAGGAGCGTGTAAACCGCTTCAGCACCCATCTGTGCAATGAATTTGTTCGGATCCTCATCGTCCAGAGCTTGGTTGCCCTTAGGCAGAGCCGCCAATGTATCGAGATACTCCTTCTCCGAGAGGGTTTGCAAACGCTCAACACCTTGCTCCGAAGCCACACCGGCATTGACCACCACATAACGCTCGTAGTAGACAATTGCCTCCAACTTCTTGGTCGGAATACCTAAAAGATAACCGATTTTCGAAGGCAGCGAACGGAAGTACCAGATGTGCACCACCGGCACCACCAGCGAGATGTGACCCATGCGCTCGCGGCGCACTTTTTTCTCGGTCACCTCCACACCGCAGCGGTCGCAAACAATTCCCTTATAGCGAATACGTTTGTACTTACCGCAATGGCACTCGTAATCCTTCACCGGGCCGAAAATCCGTTCACAGAACAGACCATCGCGCTCAGGTTTATAGGTACGGTAGTTAATGGTCTCAGGCTTCAACACCTCGCCACTCGATTGGGCCAATATCTCCTCCGGAGAGGCGAGTCCTATCGAAATTTGGCTGTAACCATCATTGGTTTTATAGTCTTTGGTAAATGACATAATCTATCTTTTTTTCTTATCTTCTGACTTTACACACCTTGGCTTACTCAAGTTTCACCGACAACGCCAGACCGCGCAGCTCATGGAGCAACACGTTCATCGCCTCGGGGATACCCGGTTTGGGCATATTATCGCCCTTCACAATCGCCTCGTAGGCCTTAGCTCGACCCATCACGTCATCCGACTTGATCGTAAGAACCTCTTGCAGGATGTTCGCTGCACCGAAGCCCTCCAATGCCCAGACCTCCATCTCACCGAAACGCTGACCACCGAATTGCGCCTTACCGCCCAAAGGTTGCTGCGTAATCAGAGAGTAAGGACCGATTGAACGTGCGTGCATCTTATCGTCAATCATGTGCCCTAATTTGAGCATATAAATCACACCCACCGTGGCCGGCTGATCGAACATCTCGCCCGTACCGCCATCATAAAGATAAGTACGCCCACTGTGCGGGAGACCCGCTTTGGCTGTGTAATCATTGATTTGGTCGAGAGAAGCACCGTCGAAGATGGGAGTTGCGAATTTCAACCCCAGCTCACGACCTGCCCAACCGAGCACAGTCTCATAAATCTGACCAAGGTTCATACGCGAAGGCACACCCAGCGGGTTCAAGCAGATATCAACAATGGTTCCGTCGTCCAAGAAGGGCATATCTTCATCGCGCACGATACGCGCAACGATACCCTTGTTACCGTGACGACCTGCCATCTTATCACCCACTTTAAGCTTACGCTTCTTGGCAACATAGACTTTAGCCATCTGAATCACACCCGTTTGAGGAAGTTCGTCACCGTTCGTAAGGTTGTATTTCTCACGCTTAATTGCGGCATCGGTCTTCTTCCATTCGATGGTGTAGTTGTTAATCGTAGCCTCGATGAGTGCATCCAGATGAGCATCGCCCGTCCATTTGCAAGTGCCCAGACTTAGATAACCCATTGCCACACCCGTCTTTTCGTCCGTCGCCTTGCGCGAGAGTTCCTCCAGCAATTTGAGCGAGAATTTCGTTCCAGCAGGATAGATTTC
The DNA here is from genome assembly GCA_036652255.1 of Alistipes sp. Taxonomy (GTDB): domain Bacteria; phylum Bacteroidota; class Bacteroidia; order Bacteroidales; family Rikenellaceae; genus Alistipes. Next base: position 17,425 of record JAVVWE010000021.1, read on the forward strand.
CACGCCAAAGTAGTCGGTAATACCCACCGTGGTTTTGCCTTGCAGCAACGACCAAAGTTTCGAAATCAAGAGTTTGGTCAGCTCAACAATCTCACCAGAAAACTTCTCATCAAACTGCTCCAGTTGTGCTTTTTCGGCACTCTTGCTCTTTTTACCCTCCTTGTTGGCACGGCTGTAAAGCGTCGTTCCGATAATCACACCATGTAACGACGGTTGCGCTTTGAGTGAAGCATCCTTCACGTCACCTGCCTTGTCACCAAAGATGGCACGCAAAAGTTTCTCCTCAGGCGAGGGATCACTCTCACCCTTAGGGGTAATCTTACCAATCAAGATGTCGCCCGGATGCACATTGGCACCCACGCGAATCACACCATTCGCATCCAAATCTTTCGTTGCCTCCTCACTTACGTTCGGAATATCCGAAGTCAACTCCTCCACGCCACGTTTCGTGTCGCGCACCTCCATGATGTACTCGTCAACGTGGATAGATGTAAAGATATCCTCGCGCTGAATACGCTCTGAAATGACGATGGCATCCTCAAAGTTATAACCTTTCCATGGCATGAATGCCACCTTCAAGTTACGACCCAGAGCCAACTCACCGTGTTGTGTCGAGTAGCCTTCGGTCAAAATCTGACCTTTAATCACCTTGTCGCCCGTGAGAATTGTGGGTTTAAGGGTGACTGATGTATTTTGATTCGTACGGCGATAACGAGGCAGTATGTAAGTCGTCACCTCAGGGGCAAACGAGACAAGCAGCTCATCCTCCGTACGTTCGTATTTAATTTGTATCTTCGTCGCATCGGCAAAAGTCACCACACCATCACCCTCAGCCACAATTTGAATGCGACTATCGGTAATCATGTCTTTCTCAATACCTGTTCCAACAATCGGAGCCTCGCTCGTCACCAATGGCACCGCTTGGCGCATCATGTTCGAGCCCATCAATGCACGGTTGGCATCATCGTGCTCAAGGAACGGAATCAAGCTGGCGGCAATCGAGGCAATCTGGTTCGGAGCAACGTCCATCAAATCGACCTGATCGGCAGTCACCACGGGGAAATCGGCACCTTCACGTGCTTTGATACGCTCTGCTTCCAAGAAATGACCTGAATCATCAATAGGGATATTCGACTGTGCAACAATCTTACCCTCCTCTTCTTCAGCCGAATAGTACTTAATATGCGAATTATCTAAGTCGATGACACTGTCCTTGACCGTGCGATAGGGAGTCTCAATGAATCCCATAGGTGAAATTTTGGCAAAAACACAAAGTGACGAAATCAAACCGATATTCGGACCCTCAGGGGACTCAATCGGACAAAGACGACCGTAATGCGTATAATGCACATCTCGCACCTCAAAACCTGCACGATCACGCGACAAACCGCCCGGGCCGAGAGCCGATAGACGACGCTTGTGGGTGATTTCGGCGAGTGGATTGATTTGATCCATGAACTGCGAAAGCTGCGAAGTGCCGAAGAATGAGTTAATTACGCTCGACAATGTCTTCGCGTTAATCAAATCAACCGGAGTGAAAACCTCGTTGTCACGCACGTTCATACGCTCACGGATGGTACGTGCCATACGCACAAAACCAACCGAGAATTGATTCGAAAGCTGCTCGCCCACCGTGCGGACACGACGGTTCGAGAGGTGATCGATATCATCGACCTCTGCTTTCGAGTTAATCAGCTGAATCAGGTATTTGATGATGGCAATAATATCCTCGCGCGTCAGCGTGCGGATAGCCGGATCGGTCGCCATACCCAACTTTTTGTTGATACGGAAACGACCCACATCACCCAAGTCGTAGCGTTTGTCCGAGAAGAAAAGCTTCTCGATTACATCACGCGCCGTAGCCTCATCGGGCGGCTCCGAAGCACGAAGCTGCCTATATATATAGACCACCGCCTCCTTCTCAGAGTTGCAGGGATCTTTTTGAAGTGTATTATATATGATTGAGAAGTCTACACCCGACTGACTCTCCTTGTGCAGAAGAATTGTCTTGGCTCCACTTTCAATAATCTGATCTACGTGTTGCTCTTCGAGCACCGTCTCGCGGTCAACAATCACGTTGTTACGCTCAATCGAGACAACCTCGCCTGTATCTTCATCCACAAAGTCTTCGACCCACGTCGAGAGAACACGTGCCGCCAACTTGCGCCCAACGGCCTTCTTCATGTTGGCTTTGTTGACCTTCACCTCGTCGGCAAGGTCAAAAATCTCAAGAATTTGCTGATCCGCCTCGAAACCAATGGCGCGCAGCAAAGTTGTTACAGGTAATTTTTTCTTACGGTCGATGTAGGCATACATCACGTTGTTGATATCCGTAGCAAATTCAATCCACGAACCCTTGAACGGAATGATACGTGCCGAGTAGAGCTTCGTACCGTTGGTGTGCATACTTTGACCGAAGAATACGCCCGGCGAACGGTGCAGCTGCGAGACAATCACACGCTCTGCGCCATTGACCACAAACGTAGCGCGGTCGGTCATGTAGGGAATTGTACCGAAGTAGACATCTTGAACCACGACACCGAAATCCTCGTGTTCATCGTCGGTGCAATAGAGTTTAAGTTTGGCTTTTAAAGGGACACTATACGTGAGACCTCGTTCAAGGCACTCCTCGATTGAATAACGGGGCGGATCGATATAGTAATCTATGAATTCCAGAACAAAATTGTTCCGGGTATCTGTGATGGGAAAATTCTCCTGAAATACCCTATACAGCCCCTCGTTTTTACGATTTTCGGCTGTGGTATCCATCTGGAAAAAGTCACGGAATGATTTAAGCTGTACCTCCAGCAGATCAGGATAAGGAACCCTGTTCTTGACTGTCGAAAAGCTGACTCTTTGTTGTGTGTTTTTTACGGACATCGGTAAAATCCAAATTAAGTTGAAGTGTAAGAAACTGTTAGATTTATTAATCTTGTTCTTTTACGCTTTTTAGGTCTGTTTTACTTCACGGAAGACGTTATGACTTCAACTAAGAGATAAAACAGTCTCAAAATTGCTGTAAAATAAATTGTTGACAAATAGCAACAGTTCCTAAGTCGCGGGTGTGTTACGTTCCCTAAAAGCGGGGTTAATTTATCCCGCTAATGCCCCCGGTGTAAGCACGTTACACCCCGAGAGCATTCGAAACACCAAAGATTAGACACAGCACAAAACGGCACTTCTAATCTTTAGACCAAGAAAGGCATAGAGCTTACGCTTACCGTAAGCCCTATACCTGAGTTGTCTGAAACGTACTAAGCAGCAGAACTACTTAACTTCAACTTCAGCACCAGCCTCTTCGAGTTGACCTTTGATCGACTCAGCTTCTTCTTTAGATACACCCTCTTTGACTGCTTTAGGAGCACCGTCAACCAGAGCTTTAGCGTCGCCGAGCGACAAACCTGCGATCTCTTTCACTACCTTGATAACCTGAAGTTTAGCCTGACCTGCGCCCTTCAAGATTACGTCAAACGACGTTTTCTCAGCAACAGCAGCCTCACCGGCTGCAGCGGGTGCTGCAACTGCAACAGCAGCAGCAGCGGGTTCAATACCGTATTCCTCTTTGAGGATGGTAGCCAATTCAGTTACTTCCTTAACTGTCAAATTTACCAATTCTTCAGCCAGTTTCTTTACATCTGCCATAGTTGTAATCTTTATTAATTTTTGTTTAAATTCTAAATGTTAGTTGTTTCTCGTTTCGAGTGTCTTCACGATACCCGCAATCTTTTGACCTGCATTAGCCTGCAATGCAGAAATAACGTTCTGTGCAGGAGACTGCAGCAACATAATGATGTCGCCAATAAGCTCCTCTCTGCTCTTCACGTTGCACAGAGTGTCAATCTGATTATCGCCCACGTAGATGCAACCTTCGACAAACGCAGCCTTCAAGACTGGCTTATCAGACTTCTTGCGGAACTCTTTAATGAGCTGCGCAGGAGCCTTGGCAACCTCCGTAAACATAATCGAGGTCGAACCCTCTAATACTTTCACCAGATCAGCATCAGCTTTCTCCACCTTCTCCAGAGCTTTGCCCAGAAGAGTGTTCTTCACCACGACCAGCTTTACTTTGCTCTCGAAGCACTTGCGGCGAAGAGCCGCTGTTTGCTCCGCATTCAAAGATGCAATGTCGGTGAGGTAGAAGTGGGGATACTCATTGAGTTGAGCGGCGAGGTTGTCAATGGCAACCAATTTTTCTTCCTTAGTCATCTCTTAAGTCCTCCTTCTATTTAGTTTCTACTGATTTTGGATCAATCTGCACACCCGGGCTCATTGTAGTCGAGAGATAGATACTCTTAACATAAGAACCTTTCGCAGCAGCCGGTTTCAGTTTGAAAATCATACCCAACACCTCAGCCGCATTATCTACGATCTGCTCTGTTGTGAATGAAGCCTTACCTACCGCCGTGTGAATGATACCAAACTTGTCGACTTTGAAGTCGATTTTGCCCAATTTCACCTCACTTACGGCCTTTCCAACCTCCATCGTCACTGTACCAGTTTTAGGGTTTGGCATCAAGCCACGGGGACCGAGAATACGACCCAGTGCACCTACCTTACCCATCACGTTGGGAGTAGTAATGATTACATCAACGTCGGTCCAGCCGCCCTTGATTTTATCCACATACTCATCCAATCCCACATAGTCAGCACCTGCAGCTTTCGCCTCGGCCTCCTTCTCAGGGGTACACAATACGAGTACACGTACCGTTTTACCCGTTCCGTGAGGAAGGGTCACAACGCCACGCACCATCTGGTTGGCCTTACGAGGGTCAACGCCCAGACGCACGTCAATGTCTACTGAAGCATCAAATTTCGTAAAAGTGATTTCCTTCAGAAGAGTGGCGGCCTCCGCAAGTTTGTAAGCCTTTTCGGCATCTACTTTCGCGTAGGCTACTTTTTGATTTTTTGTCAACTTACTCATCTTTGAAATTACATTTTAGGAAATTCACCGACGACACTGATACCCATACTGCGTGCAGTACCGGCAACCATATGCATAGCAGCTTCAACAGTAAAGCAGTTCATGTCAGGCATTTTGTCCTGAGCAATTTCGCGTACTTGTTCCCACGAAACTTGACCTACTTTATCGCGATTTGGCTGAGCAGAACCCGTTTTGACTTTAGCCGCATCCTTAAGCTGAATGGCTACGGGTGGCTGTTTTACAACAAAGTCAAACGACTTATCGCTATAAACTGTGATGATGACTGGAAGAACCTTTCCTGCCTTGTCCTGTGTACGAGCATTGAACTGTTTGCAGAAGTCCATGATATTGACTCCTTTAGAACCCAATGCCGGTCCTACCGGGGGTGAAGGATTGGCAGCACCACCTTTGATCTGCAATTTGATAAATGCAGCAACCTCTTTTGCCATAATTTTCCTTTGGTTAATTTATTCTTTTTCTACTTGTGTGAAACTCAACTCCATAGGAGTTTTGCGCCCGAATATCTTCACCGATACCGTGAGTTTCTTACGCTCGTTGTCGACACTCTCAATGGTACCCTGGAAGCTTGAGAAGGGACCGTCCGTAACTTTAACGATCTCGCCGACAAAGAATGGTATTTCGTTCTCTTCCTCCACCGAACTCATCTCATCGACGCGACCTAAGATACGGCTCACCTCCTGCGGACGCAGAGGGGTTGCAATCATCTTGCGGCTCTCTTCTTTGGTATCGCCAAGAAGTCCGAGCACGTTGGGGGTATTACGAATTATTATAGGAATCTGACCCACAAACGCCGCCTCAATCAACACATAACCCGGATAAGAAACCCTCTCTTTGGAGACTTTCTTACCGTTACGGATCGTGTAAATCTTTTCGGTGGGGATCAATATTTGTGAAATGTAATCTTCAAGGTGGTTATGGCGAATCTCAGCCTCGATATACTCTTTGACCTTGTTCTCCTTACCGCCTATGGCACGGACTACATACCACTGCTTGGTTATTTCGCTCATCGTCTTATGCAACTAACGGCCTACATTTCCAAGGAACTTGTACACCTGCGCCAAGATAGTCTCAAACGACAAATCCATCGCGAGAACGATAATCGCGAAGATAGCCGAAGCCACCATGACAACAATTGTCGAATTCTGAAGTTGGCTGAAAGTCGGCCAAGTCACTTTATTTACAAGCTCGTTGTAAGACTCTTTTACGTAGTTCAACATATTTTTCCGTTTTATTTATTGGCAGGAGCAGAGAGATTCGAACTCCCATCAACGGTTTTGGAGACCGCTATTCTACCCTTGAACTATGCTCCTATGATGAAAAGCAGTGTGAAAATACTTCCACACTACTTTTCTATCGTTTGTTAATTACTTAACAATTTTCAAAATCTGACCTGCACCTACCGTACGGCCACCCTCGCGAATTGCGAAACGGAGACCCTCGTTCAAGGCAACTGGGTAGATCAACTCTACGTTGATGGTAACGTGGTCACCCGGCATTACCATATCTACACCTGCGGGAAGTTGAACTTCACCGGTAACATCCATCGTACGGAGATAGAACTGGGGACGATATTTGTTGTGGAATGGTGTGTGACGACCACCCTCTTCTTTTTTCAGGATATAGACCTCAGCTGTGAATTGAGTGTGAGGAGTAATCGAACCCGGCTTGGCAACAACCATACCGCGACGAACATCGTTCTTCTCAATACCACGCATCAACAGACCTACGTTATCACCAGCTTCACCCTGATCGAGCAATTTGCGGAACATCTCGACACCTGTACAAGTCGAAGTCAGCATTTTCTCCTCAAGACCAACAATCTCAACGGGGTCACCGATGTGAACAATACCTGTTTCGATACGACCTGTAACAACCGTACCACGACCTGTGATAGAGAACACATCCTCGACTGGCATCAAGAACGGTTTCTCGTTCTCACGCTGCGGGATAGGAATGTATGCATCTACTGCATCCATCAACTCCATTACCTTGTCTTCCCACTTCGCTTCGCCATTCAGGCCGCCCAGTGCAGAACCACGGATGATGGGGCAATTGTCGCCATCAAAGTCATACTTGTTGAGCAAGTCACGAACCTCCATCTCAACCAAGTCGAGCATTTCGGGATCGTCAACCATATCGCATTTGTTCAAGAAAACAA
>JAVVWE010000022.1:0-20551 GCA_036652255.1 Alistipes sp.
GCTCGAACCCGGGACCCCAACATTAAAAGTGTTGTGCTCTACCAACTGAGCTACGAATTCAACATACACCATCACGGTGTTTCTCGTTTTGGTGGTGCAAATGTAAGGCATTTTTTTTGTTATACCAAATTTTAGAGCTATTTTTGTGACCTAAGAACGTTAAAATAATTATACCTATATTATGAAAGCCTTAATTATTGGCGCAGGAGGCGTCGGAACGGTCGTTGTGCAAAAAATTGCAGCCAATCCTGTTTTTTCGGAGGTGATGCTTGCCAGCCGTACAAAATCGAAATGTGACGCAGTGGCAGCAGCCATCGGCGGTGGACGCGTGCAAACCGCGCAAGTTGATGCTGATAATGTGGCGGATTTGTGCAAACTTTTCCGCGCATTCAAGCCCAACATCGTGGTCAACGTTGCGTTGCCCTATCAAGATTTGACGATTATGGATGCCTGCTTGGAGTGTGGTGTGAACTACCTCGATACGGCAAACTACGAGCCCAAAGATGAGGCTCACTTCGAATATTCGTGGCAATGGGCATACCAAGATCGCTTCAAGGCGAAGGGGCTGACTGCCATTCTCGGTTGCGGATTCGATCCGGGAGTGACGGCGATTTTCACCGCTTATGCAGCCAAACACCACTTCGATGAGATTCACTATCTCGACATTGTGGATTGCAACGCTGGTAATCACGGCATGGCTTTCGCCACCAACTTTAACCCGGAAATCAACATCCGCGAGGTGACGCAAAAAGGTCGCTACTATCAGAACGGAGCATGGGTGGTCACCGAGCCACACGAAATTCATCGCCCATTGAACTATCCTGAAATTGGCGAACGCGAATCGTATGTGATTTATCACGAGGAGTTAGAGTCGTTGGTCAAGAACTACCCAACCATCAAACGTGCCCGTTTCTGGATGACTTTCGGACAGGAATACCTCACTCACCTGCGTGTGATTCAGAACATCGGCATGGCGCGCATTGACCCAATTATCTACAACGGAGTCGAAATTGTCCCGATTCAATTTCTGAAGGCGGTGCTGCCCGACCCGAAATCGTTGGGAGCCAACTACCACGGTCAGACCTCAATTGGATGCCGCATTAGGGGTATCAAGGATGGCAAGGAGCGCACCTACTACATCTACAATAACTGCGACCACGAGCAGGCTTTCAAAGCCACCGGCACACAAGCCGTCAGCTTCACCACGGGTGTTCCGGCAGCATTGGGTGCTTCGATGTTTGCCAAAGGGCTGTGGAAAGGTGCAGGCGTTTACAACGTCGAGGAGTTCAATCCCGACCCATTCCTCGCCGAATTGAGCGAACAAGGGTTACCTTGGATTGAGAAATTCGATGTCGATATTGAGTTGTAATACAAAATGAAAGCCCCGTATTTTTGCGAATACGGGGCTCTTTATTTAATAATTGGATAGAGTATTTGTAAATCAAGGGTTTTTTTCCTACTTTTGTAAGTAATATTGAATTTAAAAACACAAACTGCATAAGATATGAAAGGTATTGTTTTGGCAGGTGGGTCGGGTACGCGTCTCTACCCTATCACAAAAGGAGTCAGCAAACAACTGCTCCCCATCTACGATAAACCGATGGTTTACTATCCAATTTCGGTACTGATGCTTGCAGGCATTCGCGAGATTCTAATTATCTCAACACCCGTTGATTTGCCCGGATTCCAACGTCTGTTGGGTGATGGTTCGGACTACGGTGTACACTTCGAATATGCAGAACAGCCCTCGCCTGATGGCTTGGCGCAGGCATTCATTATCGGTGAAAAATTCATCGGCAACGATTCGGTATGTCTGGTTTTAGGCGATAATATTTTTCATGGATCAGGGTTCTCTGCCCTATTGCACGAAGCCGTGCGCGCGGCAGAGCAGGAGCAAAAGGCAACTGTGTTTGGATACTGGGTCGATGATCCGGAACGTTACGGAGTAGCTGAGTTCGACAATGCAGGCACCTGCCTTTCAATCGAGGAGAAACCCGCACAACCCAAGTCGAATTACGCGGTAGTCGGTCTCTATTTCTATCCCAACAAGGTGGTCGAGGTTGCTAAACACATCAAGCCTTCGGCGCGCGGTGAGCTGGAAATCACAACGGTGAATCAGGAGTTTTTGCAGGCTAAAGAGTTGAAGGTCACAACACTGGGGCGTGGTTTCGCATGGCTCGATACGGGCACGCACGACTCTTTGTCCGACGCTTCGGTCTTTGTGGAGGTGATTGAAAAACGCCAAGGACTCAAAATCGCCTGCTTGGAGGGCATCGCCTACCGCCATGGTTGGATTGACGAGCAGAAGATGCGCACATTGGCTCAGCCGATGATAAAAAATCAATATGGGCAGTACCTGCTCAAGGTGATTGCTGAATTGAAACGATAATGAAAGTTGTAAAAACCACAATTGAAGGGGTTGTCATCATTGAACCGGTGGTGTTTGGGGACGAGCGTGGCTACTTCTTCGAAAGTTATTCGCAAGCGCAGTTCGATGTCGAAGTGCGCCCTGTGCATTTTGTGCAAGACAACGAGTCAAAATCAAAATATGGCGTGTTGCGTGGTCTTCATTTCCAAAAAGGAGACGATGCGCAGTCAAAATTAGTGCGCGTCGTGCAGGGTTCCGTGCTTGATGTGGCGGTGGATATTCGCCGAGGCTCGCCCACGTTCGGCAAGTATGTCGCCGTGGAGTTGACCGCCGAGAATAAACGACAATTTTTTGTTCCACGCGGCTTTGCACACGGCTTTTCGGTACTCAGCCCTGAGGCTGTATTCCAATATAAATGCGACCGACTTTACGCTCCACAATCCGAAGGGGCGATTGCTTGGGATGATCCGGAAATTGGCATTGATTGGCGGATTGACCCCAAAGAGGTGCTTCTTTCGGCAAAAGATCGCCTCCATTCACGGCTCAAAGATGCTGTCGATTTGTTCGATTACAAGATAGATTATTATGCTTAATATATTAGTTACAGGTGCCAATGGTCAGTTAGGCAACGAGATGCGATTGTTGGGTGCTGAGTCGAAGAACCATTACATCTTTACCGATGTCGCCGAGTTGGATATCACCAATGCCGAGGCTGTGCGTCGTATGGCGGCAGACGAAAAAGTGGCAGTGATTGTCAACTGCGCTGCCTACACCAATGTGGACAAGGCGGAAGAGAACTACGAATTGGCTGATTTGCTGAACAACAAAGCGGTAGCGAATCTTGCAGCTGCAGCCAAAGCGGTTGATGCCACGCTGATTCACATCTCGACGGACTACGTATTTCAGGGTGACAAAAATCTGCCCTGTCGCGAAGAGGAGCCGACTAATCCGCTGGGTGTGTACGGAAAAACAAAACTTGCAGGCGAACGCGCCGTGGCGGAATCAGGATGTAAACACCTGATATTTCGCACAGCATGGCTCTACTCGCAATTCGGAAATAACTTTGTGAAAACCATGATGCGCCTTACCGCGGAGCGCGAACAGCTCACGGTGGTCTTCGATCAAGTGGGTACGCCAACCTATGCTGCCGACCTTGCTGCGGTAATCTTTGGTATAATCGAGCACCAACAATACACTGGCAACGAGGGCATCTACCACTTCTCGAACGAAGGTGTCTGCTCGTGGTTTGATTTTGCACACGAAATAGCCCAGCTCGCAGGCAACACACACTGTGATGTGCAGCCCTGCTACTCATCTGAATTTCCATCGAAAGTGCAACGACCGGTCTTCTCGGTGCTCGACAAAAACAAAGTGAAAAAAACATTTAATATAACCATCCCCTACTGGCGCGAATCGCTGGTGCGATGTATTGAAAAATTAAACAAAGCATAAATTATGAAGCGTACTATTTTAATCACAGGTGGCGCGGGCTTCATCGGCTCACACGTCGTGCGGCTTTTTGTTACGAAATACCCCGACTACCACATCGTAAATCTCGACAAGCTGACCTACGCAGGTAATTTGGCAAATTTGACGGACATCGAAAACGCGCCGAACTACACCTTTGTCAAGGGCGATATCTGCGATTTTGAATTGGTAAGTGCACTATTCGAAAAATATGATATCACCGGGGTAATTCACCTCGCAGCGGAGAGTCATGTTGATCGCTCCATCAAGGATCCATTTACCTTTGCACGCACCAATGTCATGGGAACGCTCACGTTGTTGCAGGCTGCAAAGCTCTATTGGGATGGTAATTGGGATGGTAAACGTTTCTACCACATTTCAACCGACGAGGTCTATGGTGCACTGCCATTTGATGGTTCTTTCTTCACCGAGACCACAAAATACGACCCACATTCACCCTATTCGGCAGCTAAAGCTTCGTCCGACCACTTCGTGCGGGCGTTCCACGACACATACGGTATGCCGACCGTAGTGACTAACTGCTCGAACAACTATGGACCATATCAGTTCCCCGAAAAGTTGATTCCCCTATTTATCAACAACATCCGCCACAGTAAGCCTCTGCCCGTCTACGGCAAAGGCGAGAATGTGCGCGACTGGCTCTATGTGGTGGATCACGCACGGGCAATTGACCTCATTTTCCACAAAGGCAGAATCGCGGAGACCTACAACATCGGTGGTTTCAACGAATGGACGAATATCGACCTTATAAAGGTGATAATCAAAACAGTAGACAAATTACTTGGCAATCCTGCCGGCACCTCAGATCACCTGATTACCTACGTCACAGATCGTGCGGGACACGACTTGCGCTATGCCATCGACTCCACAAAATTGAAGAACGAATTGGGCTGGGAACCCTCATTGCAATTCGAGGAGGGCATAGAAAAAACTGTTCGCTGGTATCTCGACAATCAAGCGTGGATGGATCACATCACTTCGGGCGAATATGAAAAATATTACGAAAGTATGTACCGCAACAGATAATATATAACACGATTTTTTGGTTACTATATAAATAATGTACAGAATGAAGAAATTTTTAATCGTATTATTTGCGGCATTGCTTTGGTTTGGAACCGCATCGGCACAGCGGCCAACCGACGAGCAGGCAATAGAATATGCCCAAGAGTGCTACGCTCAGGATATGACTATGGAGCAGGCAGTGAAGGTGTTGCAATCGAAAGGAGTCTCCATCGAACAGATGAAACGCCTGAAAACACAATATGAAAATGGCACGCTCGATGTCGATGTCTCGTCCATGCAAAAAAATAAGGATAAAGACAAAAACACAAAAAACAATCGCACAAATTCGAAATTGACTCGATCAACGAAAAGTGATAAAGAGAACAAAAAGGAGTCGGCAGACTCCCTGTCAATGGATTCACCCGATTATGACAAAGACGGGAATCTGAAGGATTCGCAGAAGAAAAAGGATAAAAGTGAAAAAGAGGAGAAGGTGATGACCAAGCAAGATTCGCTGAATCGAATCTATGGTCATGATATTTTTAAAAACAAAAAACTCTCGTTCGAACCTAATATGCAACTTGCGACCCCAATGAACTACGTGATAGGTGCGGGTGACGAGTTAGGTATTGCTATCTTCGGATCGGCTGAAGTTGATCTATCTCAAATAGTTACACCCGAAGGGCGCATCTTCGTCAGTGGTGTCGGTCCCATTTCACTCAAGGGGCTCACCATCGAACAAGCACGCACAAAATTACGTCGCGACTTGAGCTATATTTACAGCGGACTCTCTGACGGATCGGCATCGCTCAATGTCACAGTGAGCAACATTCGCAGCATTCAGGTCAACGTGATGGGCGAAGTCGTCACGCCCGGAACCTACACTATGCCTTCGTTGGCGACGGTTTTTCATGCGTTGTATGCAGCTGATGGTGTGACCGAAACCGGTACCATGCGTGCAATAAAAGTGATGCGTAACAATAAAATTGCGGGCGTTGTCGATATTTATAGTTTTTTGCTCACGGGTGACAAATCGGGCGATATTGTCCTGCAAGATGGTGATATTGTGCTCGTTCAACCTTATGTGAATATCGTCGCTGTTCCCAAAGGAGTCAAACGCCCCATGCGCTATGAAATGCGGGCGGGCGAGACGGTTGCTGAGTTGATTCGCTACACAGGCGGCTTCACCAACAGTGCCTTTCGCACGGCTCTAAACATCACGCGCCAAGACGATCGCGGACTACGTTCGTTCAATGTTCGTGAACCCGAATACAACAAATTTGAACTTGTTGATGGCGATAAAATCATCATCGGACAACGCTATCAGCGTTCCGAAAACAAAGTAGTCATCGAAGGCGCAGTTTACAATCCGGGAACCTATGCCGTTGATGGCGAGGTGAAAACTGTGAAACAATTGATTGCTGCAGCCGATGGGTTGCGCGAAGATGCCTTCCTCGATCGCGCACTTTTGCAACGCGAAATGGCGGACTGGTCACTGGAGATGCAATCGTTCGATTTGAACAAACTTTTTTCAGGCGAAATAGAGGATATTCTGCTGCGACCAAACGATGAAATTTACATCTCATCGAAGACCGATATGCGCGAGGAATACACCGTAACCATCATGGGGCCAGTGGCTGTACCGGGCAATTATTTGTTCGCAGAGGGTATGACTATTAAGGATATGATTGTTCGTGCGGGAGGTCTTTTGGAGTCGGCATCGCTGATTAAAGTGGATATTTCGCGCCGAATCAAAGATCCGCAGAGCACAGAATATTCGCCCCAACGGTCACAATTATTCACCGTTGCCCTGGGCGAAGGTTTGCAAACTGAAGAGGGTAAAGACTTTGTGCTGCAACCTTTCGACCAAGTGTATATTCGCAAATCGCCCTCCTACAACACCCAAAATACCATCACATTGAAGGGTGAAGTGCTATTTGCCGGCTCGTACGCACTCGAAAACACAAAAGTTCGTGTCTCGGATATTATGAAAAAGGCGGGCGGTGTTACCCCCTCTGGATTCATCGAGGGCGCATCGCTCGAACGACAAATGACTCCCGAAGAGCAGGCTAAGATGGATGAGGTGATGTACATTCTTTCGCGTCAAGCTTCGCGTCGTGACTCGGTGGACACCAATCTATTCAAGCAGACTTACAAGAAATATTCAGTTGGCTTTGACTTGAAAGCTGCATTGGATAAGCCGGGATCTTCGGCTGATATTATTCTCCAGCCCGGCGATGTGATTACTGTTCCCGAATACAATGGTACGGTGCAAATTATTGGCTCGGTGCTCTACCCTAATGCTGTGGCATTTGAACAGAAGAAAAAGCTCGAACAATATGTCAATGCTGCGGGTGGTTACAGTCAACTGGCGCGTAAAAAGAAGGTCTTTGTGCTCTACATGAACGGTACGGCTGCCACGGGTCGCAAGGCGAAAATCATCCCCGGTTGCAAAATTGTCGTCCCGATGAAATCACGCGAGAAAGGCACCAGTCTGAGCGAAATCATGGGCATAACATCACAAACAGCATCCATGGCATCCATTGTTGCCTCGATGGCAGCACTATTCAAATAAGAATATGAACAAGCAAAACAACGAAACGCCCAACAGTGAGGAACAAGAGATTGATTTGTTGGATCTTATTCGCAAAATATGGTTCAAGCGCAAAACTATATTCAAAATTACGGGGGCTTTTATCTTTATTGCTCTGCTGATAGCCATATTTAGTGCCAAATCTTACACGGCATCGTGCGAAATTGTCCCTCAGAGCAACCGAAATATGTCCAGCTCCAGCATGGCACGTCTGGCATCTATGGCAGGTCTAAATTTGGGCAGTATGAATTCCATCGATCAGGTGCTCTCGCCCATGGTTTACCCAAATATATTGAGTAGTGTGGCTTTTCAGCGCGAATTGCTGCAATCGAAAATCAACATTCAGAGCGAGAGTGAGCCCATAACACTGCTCACCTATCTGACAGATAAGCAATACCGACGTTTTTCACTTATCGGTTTTGTGCTGAAATACACCATCGGACTGCCGGGTTTAGTGGTTCACGCCATAAAAGGCGACGCTAAAGAGGAGGCGGAACCAATTACCGACAGCGAAATTATTGTGTTAACAAAGGAGGAACGCCAAGCGGTGAAAATGCTGAATTCGATTATTAACACAAAACTGGAGGAGAAAAAAGGCTACATCACCATTGTGGCGCAAATGCCTGAGCCTTACGCTGCTGCGCAAGTTGCTGAGAGCACACTCAAGTTGCTGGAAAAATACATCACCGAATTCAAAATCGACAAAGTGAAGAGCAATCTCGAATTTGTGCAAGGACGCTATGACGATTTAAAAAAAGAGTACGAAAGTGTGCAAATGGCGCGAGCGCGTTACAAAGATGCCAACCAAAACACCTCGACCAGCAGAGCTCGTACAGAACTTGAACGACTTGATAATCAGTATCGTTTAGCTTACAATATCTTTTCGGAGATGGCAACACAACTTGAACAGGCAAAAATTCAAGTCAAAGAGACAACTCCTGTGTTGACAGTCATCGACCCCGTGTCGATGCCAACCCAACCGAGCAAACCAAATCGGCTGCTTATATTAATTGGATTCACATTTTTAGGTCTCGTAATCGGCTGTTGTTATGTGCTTTTTGCTCCATTCGTTCGCGATATATTTAACGCTCAACGCAAGGAGAATGTGAAATCCGAAGCTACGCAAGAAAATTAATCGACACTCAGCGAGAAGGAACAAAATAAAATGAATCTACCCGAACAAATAGTCATTCAGCTGCTCAAAAGCGGCTTAGGCGCAGGTGCGACAAAGGTGTCGGTGCTCATGCAAGCCGATGCTGCGGCATGGAAAGCGACCATGCAACTCTCTGCACGACAAGGTGTTTTGGCAATTACCTATGATGCCGTGCAGCAGCTGCCAATGGAGTTGATGCCCCCGAAAGAGGTGCTGCTTTCTTGGGCGGTGAACGTCGATCGCATAGAACAAAGCTACGCTCATAGACACGCTGTACTCGAAAAATTAGCCGCATTTTACGCAGCGCACAACATTCCAATTACCCTGCTTAAAGGTGCGGGATTGGCATCGCTCTACCCCACTCCCAGCCACCGTCCATGCGGTGATATTGATATTTGGTTGCACGATAAACAGGCTCAAGCCGACGACATATTGACGCGTGAAATGGGAATTGCGATCAACCACGAAACCCACCACCATACGGTATTTACAATCAATGGCGTGATGATTGAAAATCATTATGACTTTCTGAATTGCTCGTCGCACCATTCAAATCGCGAACTGGAAGGCGATTTACGTCGTTATGCGCAAGAATGCGGAAGCGCATTTACGGTCGGTGTGCAGACAGTGCAACTCCCTGCCCCAGATTTCAATGCGCTATTCCTGATGCGTCACATGGCGGTACATTTTGCAGCAGTAGAGATTGGATTACGCCACATTGCCGATTGGGCAATGTTTCTGCGAACGGATGGCGCGAAGGTCAATTGGGAGGCAGTTCGCGCGATTTACAAAGAACATCATATGCTCCGTTTTGCCGATGCAGTCACAGCGTTGTGCGTGGAGTGGATGGGGGTTAATCCCAAAAATATTTTTGCGTACGAAGAGGATAAGGCACTGCAAACCACAATTCTAAACGAGACACTCAGCCCTGCATTTGCCGAAAAACATCCAAAAGGTTTTCTAAAATCAATCTCCTTCAAGGTGCGTCGTTGGTGGGCAAATCGCTGGAAACATCCACTCGTCTATAAAGACTCTCTGATTGGTAGCTTCTTTTGGCTTTGTTGGGCGCATTTAACTCGTCCTAAAACTATCACCAACTAATTCATCACAATATATCCGCAGGTCGACTGATGTCGGATGCCGTTGCATGAATAAAGCTAATAAGCTCATTTACATCTATTTGCAATTGCAATCCACGTACCCCGGCACTGATGTATATAAGTTCGTAGTTGACCGCCGACACATGAATATAGGTTGGGAAAAGTTTTTTCATCCCCACCGGCGAGCAGCCACCACGCACATAACCTGTCACAGGCAGCAACTCTTTCATTGGAATCAAATCCACCTTTTTATTTCCAGAAACGCGTGCCGCAGCCTTCAAATCGACTTCGTGATTACCCGGCACCACACACACGAAATAGCCCGTGCGATCCCCCTTCAGTACCAACGTTTTGAATACGCGCGCAATATCTTCGCCTAATTGCGCGGCAATATGCGTCGCCGCCAAATGCTCCTCGTCAACTTCATATGGCACCAATACATAGGGAATTTTTGCCCTATCAAGCAGGCGCGCAGCATTTGTCTTCTCAATTTTAGTCTTATTCATGGTGCAAAAATAGCCTTTTTTGCGCTATATTTAGCCTTCACCATGGAAAAATCACTACCTTTGCGCCCATGATAAAAGGTGCATTATTCGACATGGATGGTGTGCTGGTGGACAATACCGCTGCGCACACCGAGGCATTTGCCATCTTCTGCGAACGCTATGGCGTGACGGAGTGGCGCGAGAAACTCGCCCAATCCTATGGAATGGGAAACGACGATATTTTGCGACGGCTTCTGCCTGCCGCGACCATTCGTGACCACGGTGTGGCGGCACTGACCGACGAAAAAGAGGCGATTTACCGTGAACTTTATGCCCCACAAATGCAACCCGTAGCCGGATTGCGCGAATTATTGGAGCAATTGCACACCGCAGGCATTCGCTGTGCCGTCGGCTCATCAGGACCTGCCGATAATGTTCGCATGGTCCTTGAGGGGTGCCATATTGCCGACTACTTCGAGTTCAGAGTGAGCGGAGACCGCGTAACACACTGCAAACCAGACCCAGAAATATATCTCACCGCTGCCGCAGGCATTGAACTCTCACCTGCCGAATGCGTAGTATTCGAAGATGCGCCAGCAGGAATCGAGTCGGCACGTCGCGCTGGTGTGGGGCGCATTGTGACTCTCGCCACCTCCTTCAGCAGCGACGAGTTGCGCGAAATTGCCCCGGAGCGCATCATTCATGATTTCACCGAAATTGCCGACCTAAAAGATTTATTGAAATAATCATGTATAAAGGATTAGTTACCATTGGTTTACTTGTCATCTCAAATGTTTTTATGACGCTCGCGTGGTATGGGCACATTGCGTTCAAGTCGAAACTCGAACGCTTCGGAATTGCGGCTATCATCCTCATTAGTTGGGGAATCGCACTCTTCGAATATTGTTTTCAAGTACCTGCCAACCGCATAGGTAGTGCCGAATGTGGCGGACCTTTCACCATTTGGGAACTTAAAGTAATACAAGAAGTGGTATCCATTATGGTCTTCACTACCTTTGCATTAGTATTCATGAAATCCGATACACTGCGTTGGAATCACCTTGCAGGTTTTGTCTGTTTGGTCTTAGCCGTCTATTTTATTTTTCGCAAATAGCGATCGTGCCGATAGATTTGATAGGAGTTGACAAGGTTCTGCCAGACAATGTAAGCCGTTGGTGCTATGGACGATATAGGATTCAGAAACGATTGAGCCATCCACACCGCCAAGACCGTATTTTTCTGACCAAGCGACTGCCCACCGGCTGTTGCATCGCCATAACGACGACCCAATGCACGTCCCACCTTGAACTGTATCAAGCACAGTATCAGTGCAATAAGAGCCAAAGAAATTTCTGTTATAAAATCCGCATTGTGTAAATCGAGGATAAACGATGTAGTACGTGCTATAACGACCGCCAGCGACATCAGCCACATATAAAACGAAATTTGACTGTGATTGCCAATCCAGCGAGCCGCCTTGGGAGCCAAAAAACGGCACACCTGTGCCCCCGCAAATGGCATAATCAAGAGCGGTGCGATGCGCGCAAGAATCTCGGTAAACGTGCACATCCCCGTCCCCGTAAGGGCTAAAATTACAGGCGCAACAAGAGCTATCACCATGTTACACAGCAAACTATACGTCGCCATGGTGGTGATATTTGCCCCAAGCATACCACCAATCACCACCGCTGCCATAGCGATGGGAGCCAACACACATATAAGCCCACCTTGTGCCACTATCTCACTGAATGGCAGCAAAATAAGGTAGACACTTACGCTAACGACAATTTGAAACAGCAACATCCAAAAATGCAGCATTGAGAGCCGCATTTGCTTAGGGCTAACCCGACAGAACGTCACAAAAAGCATCAAAAAAATAAGCGACGGCGTAATCATTTGGTGTGAAAACTCCTCGAGCGCAGTGATTGGACGACACAACACCGCCCCGACCGCCATGCCCAACGGCATGGCGATGGTCTTGATATTACGATGTAAATCTTCTAAAATATGCATGGTTCAGCGAAACGTTTTAAGCCAGCAGCTCCTTCACCTTTGCAGATATATCCTTGCCATCAGCCTGTCCTGCAAGTTGTTTCGAGGCCAACCCCATCACTTTACCCATCTCCTTGATTGAGGTGGCTCCCGTCTGGGAAATGATGGCTTTCACTGCCGCAGTCAGCTCTTCATCTGTGAGTTGCTTAGGCAGAAATGATTGAAGAATAGCGACTTGTGCCAGCTCTTCCGAAGCTAAATCTGCACGATTCTGCTCTGTGTAAATTGCTGCTGAATCTGCACCTTGTTTTGCAAGTTTCGTGATGATTTTCAATACGTCACCATCCGACAATTCAGAAATCTCTACACCTGCGGTTTTCGCCTCAATAATGTACTTTTTGATGTTGCGCAACACGCTCAGGCGCACCGTATCCTTGGCTTTCATCGCCTCCATGATACCTTTCGAAATCGTTTGTTCTAAAGACATATTCAGAATTATTTAATCGGTTTAAGAAAATTCATTACATCACGCATCAGAAGATTCCGACGCGAAGCATCCAGTAGAGACTCGAATGGAAAGCCCAAAACCACCGTACGTCCTGCACCCGCACCCATCCACGCCACGCCTGCTGCGCGATTATTTTCAGCATAGCGAAGCACGTCAAATGCTTGAAATTCAGCACGTAGTATGTCTGACGATTCTACGGCATAACAGGCATCCGTAAGCTCTGTGTTGAATTTATAATTACCACACAAGAACCCCGCAGGCGAAGTGATTGCCTGCACGCGTCCCGTGTGCGCTGCGCCACTTTCGGCATAGGAATAATGCAGTACCTCCCGCGCAAATTGGCGATCAGCCTCGGTTGCCACATCGCTCGTCCAAAGATCGGTAGCAACATAACTACCTGATACAAAGAGCGCACCACCCTGCTGCGTGAATGAACGCAAGATTGTTTGCAAAGCGGGGGTGAATGTTTGAAATTCGATACCGCGCGTCCCGCGTCCCGCGATGACCGAACGTTGTTTTCCGAGGATTAAATCTATCGCATCATACTCAGCAAAAGGTACTTCACCTTGCTCCACAGCTTGCACACTGGTTGAACAGAACGACCAACCAGCCTCAGTCAGTGCCCGTCCATGTAAGGCGGGATAATCGAACGTATTGCCGCCAATAACCTCTGTTTCGAAGTCATTGCAACAAGATCCGAGGGCAATTCGATCGTTTTCGGAACGAGCCATCGCGCGATCAAAGATTCGTTGTTGACCAATATACGAGATGTCAGAAATATAAGGCACACCACCATCGAGATCGCCACGGAACCCCGCCAACGAATCATTACGCAAACTTAGCGGTGCGCTCACACGATTGAATCCATTGATTACAAGAACCTTACCTTTTTCATTCGATTTGCGACATACAGCAAGTATTTCACTCGGAAAGCTCTCGCCACCATCGTTAACCGCCGTCACCTTGAAGCTATACTGGCGATCGCGCGCAATAGGCAACGTGCAGGACGACTCTTCGACCAACCGCCCATTGTCGAAACCGCCATCGTCCATGCGCGTGTAGACCACATAGCCCTTCGGCACAGCACTTTGTTCGAGCGAATCCACGGTGGCACTCCAGTGCAAATAAACCTCGTCTTCGCCCGCAAACTCACAGCTAAAAGACTCTACAGGAAGAGGTTGAACCACATAAGGCGTATCGTATTGCGTTGACAAATGGCGCAAAATTCCTTTATAAACTGCGCGGCTGACAACGAAACGGAATCGTGGATCAAGACCATAGCGCATATCGGCAAAATTCTGGTGCGACAACACCTCCAATAGCATGGTCGGCACGCCCGGCACACGCGCTTCGTAGTAGGAACGGTTCCACAATCCGCGCCGCATCCAGTCCGGTTCAAACGTGCGACGAATGTCTACAACTACCTGTGTAATAACTAAATCAGTCAAGTCGCGCGACAAATAACGATCTGCGCCCCCTTCAAATACGCCCTTGTTTTCTTGCGTATAAAAAATACCTAATGTGCCGATTGTCTCATCGTTATCGCGCACGCCCGCATCGGAATGAAATGCCAATGCCATATCCACCGGCACGTTCAAACCGCGCTCGTCGGGCAGTCGTTCCGAACCACCAGCCAAAGCATTGACCCACTGAGCGCGTGACATATAATCATCTCTATAATCGTCCAAATCCTCCTTTGGTGAATAGATAGCATGGTCAAAACCAGCCCATTGCAGCCAATATCGAGCTCCCTCGCAAAAACGAGGATAACCACTCGGCTCCTCGGTATATGCCACATTTTTTTTGCGAAGCGACGGGCTGACCGTGCGCGCTACGTTGCCAAAACCGCCACCAATTTTCACAGCATCTGCCGTCACCACACAGCCTTTTTGCGCCGAATGGTTGCTCAACACAACCTTTGCAGCATCTGCTCCCGCACTAAAATGGAATCGTCCAAGGTAGATCCACGTGCCACCACCCATAGTTTGGTTGACTTCAAAACGGCTCTCGCCACCCAAGTGATGAACCGTATACATGGCATCCTGTGCACTGTTGTTCAGCGTTTTATAAGATATATATACCGCATATTCGCCCTCAATCGGAATATCCGACAACCACGTTGCCGTACTCTCTTTACCTGTCACCACAGTCTCTACTTTGCGCACGGTGCCGGCAGTAAACGGGTTCTCACCCGAACGATAAATCTGTTGCAAGTGAGCAAAACCTATGCCGCCCTCCTTCCATGTTTTATGTCCCTTGTGCTCAATGTAATGCGTCGCGTAATCCACCCCTGCGTCGTTGTCCGCAATCAACTCTGTTTTTTGCACATCGCGTTCACGTGGCATGAGCACATTTGCCCCCGCATTTTCGAGCATCGGCACCAAAAATGGCAATACGTAACTCTGCGTGTAGAGATCTTCGCACGTCTCCCACAGACGCGAACGCTGCCAACGCCAGCGATTTTCGCGTTGATCGAAATAGCGTCCATGACTCTGCCACACAGCGATATGGCGATTACTCAATCCGCCCGAAGGAGTCCAAGCTGCCGATTGCCGTTCAACGAGTGGATGGGTCGCGCGATTGGTGAAAAATTTCATTTTACGTCGATCTACCGTGCGACGTAAAGCCACAGGAATCAATTCCTCAATTGAGCGAGAATCGGTATATAATTTAAGCTCTGCCTTGGCATATTCCGAGGGCAACAGCAGCCGCACCGAATCGTACATAGCCTGCACATTTTGCTCACGGAAAGGGTAATACGACAACCCAATCGAAGCGTAGATAGACACCTTTGTGCGCGATACCTCCGAACGCTCAATCTTCACCCAGCCTCCGGCAATCTCACGCGCTGTGATGCGCGTCAAAGCGCGATTAATCTCTTGCTGCGCACTGGCGGGGATGCCTTCCGCAAAAAGAATCAACGAATTGCCAAATAGAAAAAGAAATAAGAATACACAAAAAGCACTATTTTTCATGACGTTTTATCAATAGAGTCATACCAAGAATTGTGAAGAGTGCATTGTATATAAGCAACTCGAAACCAATATGATATCCAAATTTATTTAAAGCAATGATTTGTAGTGCTGCGCTCAGCACAGGGGCTAAAACTGCAATCAATGGAATCCATCGATCGCGCACCGCAAAGCGCGTAAACATACCAAAAATGAACATACCAAGGATTGGTCCATAGGTGTAACTCGCCACATTGTAGACCAAATTGATGACGCTGTCGTTGCCAAAGGCATCGAAGCCGAGAATCACGCACGCCATCACCACTGCCATGGCAACGTGCACACGGCGACGCGTATGCGTGAGTCGTTGTTCGTCGTTGTGCTTGGTGGCGGAGAGAATATCGACCGTGAAGGAGGTGGTGAGTGCTGTGAGAGCAGAACCAGCCGCGGACCAAGTACTTGAAACCAAGCCAATGACGAAAAGAATGCCGACAAAAATGGGCAACCCTCCATTAACCGCCACCTGCGAAAAAACCTGATCGCTCTTTGCCGGGATGGAGAGTCCGGTGCGCTGCATATATATATATAGGAGCACGCCCAAGACAAGGAAGAGAAAAATTACCGCCATTTGACTGAACGCGGTGAGAATGATGTTTTTCTGCGCATCATGTGGCGTGCGACAGCTCAAATTTTTCTGCATCATATCTTGATCTAACCCCGTCATGGCGACCAACATGAAGATACCCGCAAAAAACATCTTCCAGAAATAGTGCCCCGATGCCGGATTGTCGAAGAAAAAAATGCGTGACATGGGCGATGCAACAACCATTTGCACCACTCCATCGAACGACAAATGGAGCGATTGAACAATGAAGAGAATCGACAACACAAGGCTTCCAACGAGGCAAACCGTCTTCAATGTATCGGTCCAAATGAGCGATTTCACCCCACCCTGCCGCGTGTAGAGCCACACAAGCAACATAGTAATTGCAGCATTGAGCCACAAAGGCAGTCCGTAATGATCGAAGACGAGCAGCTGCATCACCGCGCAGACCACGTAGACCCGCAGTGCCGCGCCCAACATCTTGGATATGAAGAAGAACCACGCACCTGTATGATGCGATGCCACACCGAACCGCGTGTCGAGATATTCGTAGAGCGAGACCACTTTCATACGATAAAAAAGCGGAATCAGCACGAAAGCAATCACAAATTGCCCCACCGTGAACCCCAGTACCATCTGCATATAGGAGAAGGAGTCGACCGCCACCGAACCGGGCACAGAGATGAACGTCACCCCCGACATGGCAGCACCCATCATGGCAAATGCCGCCATATACCACGGCGTACGGCGATTGCCCGAAAAAAAGCCGGCATTGTCGGCACGCCGACCCGAAAGCCAAGCTACTAAAAAAAGAATGGAGATATAAACCGCCACGGTGGCGATAACTGCTATCGGAGTCATGAGTTGTGAGCAAAATATAGAAACAAAGGTACGAATTTCCTACAAAAAAGGGGAATCATTGAGTGGCTATTTTTCTCTAACGGAAGAAAGTGTAAATTTTTTGCAGAAAATGGTTGATATTTGATATTATTTATTAACTTTGTTAGTCGAATAACAACGGATAAACGAATAAAACACTTTAAATTATAATAACAATGGCAAAAACTCTTAAAATCAGAGATCTGACGCTGCGTGACGGACAACAATCCTCATTCGCAACTCGTATGAATCAGGCACAGATTGATCGCTGCCTTCCTTTTTATAAAGACGCCAACTTCTACGCAATGGAAGTTTGGGGCGGTGCCGTGCCCGACTCGGTCATGCGCTACCTGAACGAAAATCCTTGGACTCGTCTTGAATCTATTCACAAAGCAATCGGCAACGTTTCGAAACTGACAGCTCTTTCACGCGGTCGTAACCTCTTCGGCTATGCCCCTTATACCGACGAGATTATCGACGGTTTCAGCCGCAATGCAATCCAGAGCGGTCTGGGTATCATGCGCATTTTCGATGCGTTGAATGACGTGGATAACGTGAAGTCAACCGTGAAATATGTGAAACAATATGGCGGTATCGCCGACTGCGCTGTCTGCTACACGGTCGATCCCAAGTATCCCGAATTGGGCTTCATGGCTCGTCTGCTGGGTAAGAAAAACCCACAACCCGTCTTCACCGATGCCTATTTTATCGACAAAGCTAAACAAATGGCTGCTTTGGGTGCCGACATGATTACCATCAAAGATATGTCTGGTTTGATTCCTCCACGCCGCGTAAGCAACCTCATTAAGCTTCTCAAGAAAAGCATCAACATCCCCGTCGATTTCCATACACACTGCACCCCCGGCTACGGTCTGGCTTCAGTACTCTCGGCAATCGTCGCAGGTGTGGACATCGTGGACACCAACTGCTGGTATTTTGCCGGCGGCACGGGTGCGCCCGCTATTGAGTTGATTTATGTATTCTGCAAAAAGTTAGGTGTCGATACAGGGGTCAACATGGAGGCCGTTGCGAAAATCAACACCCAGTTAACGGGTATCCGCAAGGAGCTCGAATTGTCTGTATTTGGCAAGGAGAAACCTCAGCCCAAACCGTTTAACCCGCTCACAGACAAGTTGCCTGCTGACATCGACGCACTCTTCGACCGCGCCATTGCTGCCGTCAAAGCCGACGACGAAGCTACGGCAATCGACCTGTGCCGCAAGATTGAAGCTCACTTTGGTTTCCCCGCTCCCAACGAGTTGGTGCAGAAAGCCGAAATCCCCGGAGGTATGTACTCCAACATGGTGGCTCAGCTCCAACAGCTCAAAGCTGAAGAGATTCTGCCCCGCGCTATGGAGTTGATTCCGTCGGTTCGCTTAGCTGCCGGTCTGCCGCCGTTGGTAACGCCAACTTCGCAGATTGTCGGTGCTCAGGCTGTGAATTGCGCTCTGGATGAGAAGGCTGGTCGCGCGATGTACACCAACAAGAGTTCACAATTTGTGGGTCTTGTGAAGGGCGAATATGGTCACACTCCGGTGCAGATTGATCCAGAATTCCGATTCAAGATTTGCGGCGTGCGCGAAGAGACTCCCTACGACACATCGAGATACCAGATGCAACCCAACCCCGCTCTGCCTGAGGCAGGTGGCGTGAAATTGGCTGCCAACGAGAAAGAAGTGTTGTTGCTTGAACTCTTCCCACTGGTTGCAAAGACCTTCTTGACCGACCTGAAAGTGAAGGCTTACGAGGCAAGTAAACCCGCCGAAGCTAAAGTGGAAAAACAAGCTGCTGAGCAGACGAAAGCAACGAAAATTACGGGCAACACCGTCAATGCTCCGCTGCCGGGACGTATTATCGCTATCAAAGTGAAAGTTGGCGACACCGTGACCAGTGGTCAAGAGGTCATCACACTCGAAGCTATGAAGATGGAAAATGCCGTTACAACAAACTATAAAGGCACAGTGAAACAGCTCTTTGTGAAGGATGGCGACACGGTAGCAACCGATGCTCCACTGATGGAAATCGAATAATTTATCTTGATTAATGTAAAAAATAGTCCGAGCTGCATGGCTCGGACTATTTTTTGTATATGATATGCGACAAACAACAAATAATTAGTTATATTTGTTGTACAAACCTCTAAAAAAGAACATTATGGCTTTCTTCAAAGAATTCAAGACGTTTGCCCTCAAAGGCAACGTCATGGACATGGCCGTCGGTGTAATCATCGGTGGTGCATTTGGAAAAATTGTATCGTCGTTGGTAAACGACATCTTAATGCCCCCAATCGGCGCATTATTGGGCGACACCGATTTCACTAAACTGCGACTCGACATCTCGAAAATCCGCGACATAACCTCTGAGGCAACCAATGCGGTGGTGCACGAGGCCGACGCTTTGACACCCAACTCGGTGCATATCTCCGATTCGATACTTGCCACAGCAGCACCACTCGAGCCAATCTATTGGAACTATGGTGCTTTCATTCAGCAGTGCGTCGACTTCACGATTCTGGCACTTTGCGTCTTTCTGATGGTCAAGCTGATGAACAAGATGATGAAAAAAGAGGAGGCAGCTCCTGCCCCCGCAGCTCCATCGAAAGAGGAGGCTTTACTCTCCGAAATTCGCGACCTACTCAAAAACCAGCAAAAATAGAGTGCTATTAATCACACACAAAAAAGCTCTGTCAGGTAACTGGCAGAGCTTTTTTGTCATCGTTTCGGATGCTGATAAAACGACAGAATATAGGAGGTGAAGATGGGAAACATCATCATGCCCAAGATAGGTAGCAACACGCAAATCACCTTGCCAATGGTCGTCACAGGGTCGATTGCTGCACCCACGGTAGTGATGTTCATCCACGCCCACCACAGTGCGTTACCAAAGCCGTGGAGCTGAGGATTGACCAGTACCTCGTAGTCGTAAAATACCAAAGCGGAGAGATAGGTGAAGAGCACCACCGTACAGAGATAAGCGACAAAAAGCCGACGAATACGGTTGATAATAAACCAACGTATAACAACATATAAAGCCAGAAATGCCCTCAATAGAGGCATAATTCCAATCAACATCGCCACGTCATGCGGCAATGCCATCCAACCAATCAGATTGAGATAGGGCACGGAAATTAGAAAAAACCATCCATTCCGCACAAAGAAACGTACACGGCGTGTTGACGCAGCAAGACGGACAAAGAAATCGAAAAGAAAAAGCACGCAGACAACAAATTGCACCACCATATAGGTAGATGAAAACTGGCGATGTGTGTCCGCAATAATCTCCCACGACACCGCGACAAGCAGCACCACTCCACCCGCAAGGGTTGCCAAATCCAACACCCGCCGTAGCGTGCGTCTGGTCATCGTCGCAATTTGCATACATTTTTTTGACATAGACGCTTCAAAATCAGTGCCATGTGCACCAAT
>JAVVWE010000023.1:0-18729 GCA_036652255.1 Alistipes sp.
GTTGTGATTTGCTTTCAAAATTGTATCTTTGACATATTAAATACAGCACGATAGGTCAAAGTAATTGTAGAACAACAACTTGCACAGACATTTAGGATTAAAAAACAAACTGTATTTATACAAAAAGCCCACCTTTGAAGGTGGGCTTTTTGATTTGAAATATATCTTCTAAAACAATTCAAGCTGCTGAGTTGGCACGCCCGCAATTACACTTTTCTTCCCCGAGAACAGCTCCATTTGACCAAATTGCTTATCCGTAATGCATATAATACCGATATGTCCGACGGGAGGCAGAATTAATTTCACGCGCTTGATGTGCACATCTGCATTTTCGCGACTCGGACAATGACGCAAATAGATCGAAAACTGAAACATCGTGAAACCATCCTCAAGCAAGTGCTTGCGAAAAACGGCTGCCTGCTTACGCTCTTTCTTGGTTTCGGTCGGCAAATCAAAAAAAACAAGTACCCACATAATGCGATATTCACTAAAACGATCCACGGCTACAAATTACATTTCAGGATAGATTATTTTTCGACTTTCGCCACTAAAACACTTAAATAACGAAGCCGTAGTCTGCCCCACGGCAACCATTAACGGACTCCGTTTGCCATCAATGGAAACCTCCAACACGGGAATCGACAACAATTTCGCCTTCAAATCCGTCGTCAAATCGCTAAAATCGCCCGTCCCGTCTACCACATCAACAACCAATTCATCCACATAAGGGCGATAAGGTTCCATCACGTCATCTGCCAGACAATAAGCATTATAGCGATTGTGATGGTGGATGCCGAGGGTCGGCAACAACCCACTACCGACCAATGAACGCGTCACAATCGCTCGCAAAATCGCATAGCCATAATTGAGCAAATTATTTGGCGGCACCCCCTCGCGATCGCGATGGAATCCGCGGACAGCGGGGAACATATTTGCCCAATAATAGACCGCCGCTCGCGCCTCCATATTTTCCACATCACCACTTCGCACCTCGCCCGCCCACGTAATCATATTCCGCACCTCTGCACCGCGCAAACGCCTCAATACCGAGGCTTGATTCGCAATTTTTTGCTGAATTGTCTGCTGCCACAGCTGCTTCAGCAGGGGTTGCGACGCATCTAATTGGCAACGGAAACGCTCATTTTGCGTTGTATTACCATCAAGCGGCAACATCAAGCCGACAGGCATTCTATTTTTGTTGCAAGTGATAATGGCGCAATTATTTTCAAGCAGGAGTTCAAGCAACCCTTGTGTTATGGTAATCTGCTTGTTGTCAAGCATTACCACACCTATATCCTCAACTGGTATCGTTCGTTCCGCCTCTTTTTTGAAGCTTTCAGGCAGCGAATCATTCTTCACGACCTCCGGCAATTGCACCACAAGTTGCGCATTTCGCATACTTAAATAGGCAGGATTACCAAAATATAAAGTCCGTTTAATCATGGCACAACTATTTAATATTCACCAACATTCACAATTTGCCCAAGATGATTTACGCGTACCTTTACCGCGCCCAATATGGTACTCAATCGCTTATAAGTAATATTCTTTAATTTCGGATTCTTATCAACGGTTGTCTCTAAATGGTGTCTAAACCAATAATCCTTAGATGATAAGGCCTGCACGCGAAAGAGATTCGGACTTATCGACGCGTAATTGACAGGATTCATCAAATCAATATTCTCGGGATCAAAGCATATTCGCTGTTTCACATTGCCTTGTTCATCAACGAATTGCTCAAATCGCGGAAAGACAAAATACTCGTTAATCTTCATTGTAAATAAAAACCGCCACCCCTCTGTTTCACGATAATGTCGATCAACCACGGGCAATCCCTGTCGCACGCGCTCCGTCGCCTCGAAAAAAGTGACCACCGACTCCTGTAATTCGCCTTGATTATCCCGATATATTGCAATGTGGTGATTATTCCCTTGCGCAACAAAATCGACATCAAACTTAGCCCCTGCGTCATTCCTCATCACACGACCCTCTTTATCTCGCTTGTCGTGCAATGCTATTGAGCTACTTATTCCATTGATTGCCACCCTTTTAATCGCAATACCCTTCTCTTCATTCATCCAGATAGGATTTTCGTCCAAATTTGAAAATGCCTTTTGGGCATCGCCACCATACTCCTCCAACCGTTGTTCCAACCGACGACGAATACCCACATCCACCACCTTTTCCACCACCAAATCGGGCGTAATCGCCTTTCGAATCGTATAAATGGATTCCAGCAAGACGGTATACACCTTCGCAGGCACACAGTCGGTCTGCAAAGCATCCAAATAAATCGGATTTTTCTCCAAGCTATTTTTGCCCGTAAACGCCTTCGTTGAATCATTGTTAAATTCCGCCAATCGTTGCAATAAAGCATCCCGATACACCGGTTTGCATACCGTTGCAATTTTCGCCACATCAAACTTCGAGCCCACACTCTCCAACTTCGTGACATATTGCTGACGTTGAGCGTATATCGTCTCCTGATGCAGCTGACCACGAGGTGTTAATTGCACCTTAGTTTTTGTGCCACCCTTGATTGCTGTGCGGTTAATATTCGAGGTCATCACCTTGTTTTTCGCCTTGATAGAGACCAATATCTGCTCCAAATGCCGTTTTGCCTCGGCTCTAAATTCGCCGAGCGGCATGGGCGGAATAAATTTCAGTTTATTATTTGCATCCCGCCTCAACTCTTTTTGCTCAATAAAATTGATAACACTCGACTTATCACTGCGAGCATTCAAGTTGTTAAGATACTGAATATGACTACGTTTAGTAAATGCAATTGTCAAAGCATCCATCGCATGATGACGATGGTCGTTGCGTTTGGTCCACTCAATTATGTGTCGTATTTTGTGCCCGTCGCGATTTTCAAACTCCTCAGTCAACCCCAGCTTTTCATATTTATCCCAGTTCAATTCCTGCATCACATCCACTAATTGCCAATCCTCGCGCAAACGACTGGTGATAGAGCCCGTCGTCGAGACCACATCACGCACCAGCCACTCCAACATCTCCTTTGCTTTTTTAGCAATATACTGAGAATCAGATAATTCACGATTAATAAAATCGCTCGGAATATCCGCTTCACTCATCTTCAATTTTGTATATTTTGTATGCGAACCATCTCGATTCAGAAATTTGATGCGCGATTCATACGCTTGCAACCCCAGTTCGCCCCCTTTCTCTTTAACATAATCATAGGCTGTTTTCTTGCCTTTATCAATATTCACACTCCGACACTCGAGCGTTTTATTCGAAAACGAATCATCAAACAACTTTGCCTGCGGAATGATATGTTCCACATCGAAATCGCGACTAAACAACATCTCATAAGGAATATACGTGTTAGAATAGAGCGTTTTATAGCCATTTTCTCTCAACTCCTCATACAAACGATAGCGAATCACGTCGTTTCGACTAACTTGCATCATTCCAAAATCGTCCTGCAATTTCAGACGATAACGCTCATAATCTTTCGTCGATTTCTTGATTGCCGAAGACATCTCTTCGCGCTGTTTGCCATTTTTCTTCAACTCCCGCGACAACTCGATATGAATTTCATCAGGTTTACCATAGCACTCCACAGCGGCATTCACCACGTGAATCATCTGATTTAAAATCTTCTCTACCACAGGATTACGCAAACTATTTTTGGGTAGCAGCTCCAGATGATCCTTCAGCTCTTTGTGATTTAGCTCCTCTTTGGTGAGCGACATTTTTGAGTGCCTATAATCAGCGAAGGTGCACGCCTCGCTGTATTCAACGCCCTCTTTCATGAAGGGCAAAATCTTGCGCATCGCCTTCGTGCTCAAGCTGCCATAATCTGGTTCGAACGATGTATTAGCCAGCAAATTAGCCTGTTCGTAATCGAAATGATATAGCTGCATCAACTTGGCTACCAATTTTTCATTACCCGATTTCGAATCGTCTCCCTCAAACGAGTAGAGCAAATGCCACAAGCGATACATCGGTTGTTTTTCAAATTCAGCTCCATTAATCCCAGCATTGAAATGCAAAATTGATAGCGACTCATCCTCCTTAGGTCTTAAGCAATCAATTCCCAACTCACGAAAAAGGTTCTCTACAAAGGCAATTTTGCCTTGTGAATTCAGTTTGTCGTACTCATCCACATCGTGTCCACTCCGCTCCACTATCGAACGATAGACTTTGAAAAGCGCAGCTTGCGTTCTATTTCCCTCGATTTCTTTATAATTTAAATCGAGTTCGCGCGCATTTTTAAAGAGCAACTTCAAGGCATCACCCTTAGACATCCGCCCCTCTATTGCCAATTCAGCACTCAGCATCTCTTTTTCGGTCTGTTCCAGCCGCCGCTTCGTCCCATCCTTCTTCGAAATAATTTCCAAGTTATTGATCACTTGCCACATACGAAACTCTTGATACACAGGTGAGCTCCGCGGACAAACACGCAGACCAATCGTTTTAATCTTTTTCTTACCCTCAATTTCAACCTCAATTTTTCGACTTTCGAACTCGCAAAAGCTGATTAATCCCTTCTGCGATTTTAATTTTCGCTGATAAAACAGAATAATATCCCTAATTTCAGATTTTAATTCAGTTGTCATTTCCGAATGAAATTTGGCTTGCGTCTCCCATATTCGCTCAAATTCATCCATATAATCTTGACGATAAAACACCTGATTTTTAAGGCTGTAATTTGGATTTGTTGCAAGCTGCTCCATCTGAAATTGCCCAACTGTCTGCTTGCGGAAAAAGAGCTCCTTACTGCGGTCACTTATTGCGCCAAGATAGCCACTCGAATTGGCAATTGCACCATTCAAATCGCAAATTGCCGCTGCCACCTCCTCCTTCGATAGCACCGTGGTCAACGCTGCAACTCGCCACGCATACGACTGCTGCAAACGCTTATTTTTGTCCTTATTTTCCGCCGTATAAATCCCATACTTCCCCAGAAACAGCTTCGCCGTCTCCATTTTCTTCTTGCCCGTCAGCTGTTCTTTGAAGGCAGAAGTCAACAATTCGGGATAGGCTGATTGCTGCATCTGCCATATTGCATCAAACTCACGCTGCAAATCCGAACGATAAAAATCGGGAATATATCTTTTTCCCGATTGCAACACTTCCAACGCATACTGTGCTGGAGTACTATTTTGTTCATAAAGTTGCTGCGCGACAGCCATTCCATCCACGGCAGCCCCATCCTTTTCCGATTTGATTTTGCGACTGCTTTTGTAACCACGTTTTTTGTTAATCATCAACAACACACGAGACAACTCCGACAGCGAAACCTCCTTCGAAGCCGCATCGGCACGTAAATGACAAGTCTCAAAAGTAGACCTATTTCCGTTCTCCGACAAAATGGTATTTTCGGTTATAAATCCCTGCTTAGTAAGTACATCCACGAGATTTTCGCGTCTCAACTTATACCGTTGCAAGTTGCGCCGCGCACTACGTTTCTGGGTACGGTCTGCATTGGTTGTAATACTTTTCCCCTGTTCAAAGTTGGTTTTCTCATCCACCGTCAGGGGATTTACACGCACACCAATCTTTAGTATTTCAGATTGCTCTTGCTCCGTGTCGGCTTGATTCACAACTGCCCATCCGATACTTGCCGTTCCGAGGTCTAACGCTAAAATCTTTTTCATATAAATTTAAGTTATTGTAGTTTATAAAGTTAGCAAATAATAATTAGAATGCAAAATTTGTTTTATCAAACTATTTAACTATCTTTGTAGGACAATTTTGAAGCAAATCACAATAAGGATTATTCCGTTGTGAAAACATTCAAGGCGGGGAAACTCGCCTTTTTTTGTACCTATACCCCAAATAAACGACAAAAAAAAGGGACTTCTTTGCAGAAATCCCCACGATTTATAACCAAATAGGCGTTCGACTAATCATCTATCTTCACCATGCGAAACTTTTTGTCGAACTTCAATTCAAGACCATTACCAAGCTTCAGTTCATAACCGCGCTTGCCTTGCTCAATCTTTTTCACCAACATTGCAGGATGATTTTTAGCCATATACTCAACAATTGGTAGCGGGATAACTGCCACAGGAACAGCTGAATGAGGGCAACTCACCTCCGACCATGTACCATCATTTTCAAACTCAATTTTATCCCCATTGCTGAAGCCAAGATTGTAGCTTTTATCGAAAATGTCTGGATCCTCATCCACGTAGGCGACCGTCATTTCAGCAAAATGCTGCAAGATAAATGCTCTCGCTGTGGCGGGCAGCTCATTCATGGTAATCGGGCGACTATCACCAGCGCAAGCAACAGATGCAAACGCAGCACAGCAAATAAAAAATGCAAGTAATTTTTTCATAGTCAATTGGTTTAAAGTGATTTTTACAAATATAAGCAAATTTAGTTCCACATCGAACAAACGATAAAAAAAGTGCTCGACAAAAAATTGTCGAACACTCTATTTTACAACAGATAAAAACGATAACTTATGCCTTAGAGCCGTCGTACGCCCACTTCACATAGATTGCACCCCATGTGTAACCTCCGCCAAACGCCGACAAAATTAAATTATCGCCCGGACGCAACTCCTTCTCGTAATCGTAGAGGCACGAGGGAATAGTCGCCGCGGTCGTATTACCGTTGGTCGTGATATTAATCATGCACTTCTCCTTCGGAAGCCCCATGCGGCGCGCTGTGGCATCAATGATGCGCAAATTCGCCTGATGAGGCACGAGGTAACGAATATCTTCCGCCTTGAGGTTGTAACGATCCATGATTTCGCACGAAACATCCGCCATCTTCAAAACGGCTGCCTTGAAAATCGCAGGTCCATCCCAAGTGATTGTATGCCAATTGTTTTGCACAGATTCAATCGAAGCCGGATAGCGCGAACCACCGCCCTTCATGAAGAGCTGCAACTCACCTGAACCATCGGAGTGGAGAATCGAATCAATCACACCAAATCCTTCTGTATTAGGCTCCAACAACACCGCCGCAGCTCCGTCGCCAAAAATTGGACAAGTTGAACGGTCGGTATAATCGACAATGGAGGACATTTTGTCCGCACCTACAACAATGACCTTTTTACACGTTCCGGTCTCAATGAACTTAGCTCCCGTGGTCAACGCGAAAAGGAAACCACTGCACGCTGCCGAGACATCGTATGCGAAAGCCTTCTTGCAACCCGCTTGGTCAGCAATGAGATTGCCCGTTGAGGGAAAAAACATATCAGGAGTCACGGTGGCGCAGATTACCAAATCAATATCCATCGGATCCGTATCCGTTTTATCGAGCAAGTTAAAAATCGCACGAGCCCCCATATAAGAGGTACCAATGCCATCACCTTTTAGGATATGACGCGTCTTGATACCGATATGTGACATAATCCACTCATCGGTCGTATCGACCATTTTGCTGAGCTCTTCATTTGTGAGGAGATGATCCGGAAGGTACTCACCCACCCCCGTGATTGCTGCAGTTATTTTATTTCCCATCTAATTTTTCCTTAACTCCCAAACGCGTTGCGCAACTTGCCAACCAAGTCAGCTTGAGCACAACTCTCTGTTGTGAGTATCATATTTTTAATTGCGAGGGGTGACGAACATCCGTGACCGATGACCACCGGGGCATTCACACCAAGAACAGGTGTTCCGCCGACGTTTTCGTAGTTCATAGATGACCAGAATTTGTTGTTGTCGCCACACAACGCTTGATTGATACGGTATAAACCCTCAGCCATTTTAAGCACCGTATTACCGATAAAACCATCGCACACAATTACATCGGCAACCTTGCCCGAAAAAATATGCGATCCCTCGATATTACCCACGAAATTCGAACGTCCATCAGACTTCATCAATTCGTAGGCAGCTTTTGTTTGAATATTGCCCTTGGTCTCCTCCTCACCGATGTTCAATAAAGCGACACGAGGATTCTCAATGCCCAACACGGCCTCGGCATAGATAGAACCAATGAGCCCATATTGCGCCAAAACCTCGGGTTTGCAGTCCACATTCAACCCCACATCAAGCAACATCGCTGGTCGCCCCGAAACCGTAGGAACCATCGACGAAATCGTAGGACGAATCACACCCTCAATGGGTTTGACCGCATACATCGAACCAACCATCATCGCCCCCGTGCTCCCGGCACTGGCAAAACCTTGAATGGCTCCTTTCGAGAGATAGCCGAATCCCACCGTGATGCTCGAATTTGGCTTGGCTTGAAAAGCCTTCGCCGGATGGTCTCCCAT
Organism: Alistipes sp.; assembly: GCA_036652255.1. Lineage (GTDB taxonomy): Bacteria > Bacteroidota > Bacteroidia > Bacteroidales > Rikenellaceae > Alistipes. Next base: position 8,207 of record JAVVWE010000023.1, read on the forward strand.
TTCGATCACCTCGGTAGTAGGAACTATGTCGAAACGCTCCGCAGAGCAACCTTCGGCTAATAGCACGGCTTTAATCCGCACTTCGTCACCGAATAGCACGATTCGGCTCTCCTTACCCACAGCATCCAGTGCCATAATAGCACCTTTTACCGCAGCTTCGGGAGCGAAATCACCGCCCATAGCATCAACACCAATCTTTAACATAATCGTGAGATTTGGGTTTATAAATCATGTTTCTCGAAGATTGCATTCCGTTCATAGAGTACATCTTCATTCAGTGCCTCAGGACACTACCCTATTCGGCCTTCTGCTCGATGGCGAGTTTGCCGCGATAGAAGCCACATTCGGGGCATACACGGTGATAAAGCACCGCTGCGCCACAATTGGAGCAAGTAACGACAGTAGGTACAACTGCCTTATAATGGGTTCTTCTCTTATCGCGTCGTGTCGACGAGATTTTGTGTTTAGGATGTGCCATTTTGTAATCTATTTATAAGTTTAACTATTTTATATTTAGGTCTTCGAGTGCTAACTTCACTCGAAGAGCTTCTAATTTTTTCCACTCATCACTCTGAGCCTCCGCAGGTTCAGCAGCAGCTTCGGCATGTAACTGCGCCTCAATAGCAGCAAATTCCGCGTCCGAAACAATCTTAAAATGCGCCAACATCTCCGGGTCGCACATTCCTTCGGGGTGCACCCGTTGGTAGGGCAACGAGAGCACAATGCTTTCGTAAATATATTGTGTCAAATCGACCTCCGATGCCGAAGGCGAAATCCACATCACCTCGCCGTCGTACTCGTCCACCTCGTCCGAGAATTTCACGACCAACCGTCCATCAAAATGCACTGGCACATCGCAATCATCCAAACAACGGTCACACGCCACAACCACACTACCGTCAATGACAACATCAACCTCAAGCATACTCTCCGAACGGTTCAGCTCCACGTGCACATTGCACGCTCCGTCCTTAATCTCAGGACTTTCGTAGAACCAGAACAACTCACCATCGACTTGAAAGTCGAATGGATGGAGCCCGTTTTTCAGTCCTTTGTAGGCAATCGAGTATCTTTTGGTTATGTCCATTTAAACATATTAAGTGCGCAAAGTTACTAAAAAATCGGAGATATGCAAAGTTTTTATACATATTTCAGTCGCAAGCAATGCGAACCGGAGAGCAGAAGCCTTCACTAAGCGCAGTCAGCATATTTTAATCGCACGGCGCACGCTTATCACAGATTTTAGCTACCTTTGTTCCCATCATGGCAAATGCACCCATCATGGCAAACGAAAAAGGCTACAAAATCGAAGTTTCAACCTCCTATGCCGAGTTCTGGCGTTACAACGTCGCCCTCGTGTGCGGATGCTTCGATGCTGCCGATCAACGCACAGCATTCGTCGCCTCCGACGACACGATTGCCCAAGTCGGGAGCAACCTTCCCGCCGCCCCCAAGGACTATCCCGCCCAACGCATCGCGCGGATTGAAACTCCCGAAGCGGATCACATCGTGCTTTACATCTACATCATACCCAACACCTTACCTATCGCGCGCGACGTGATAGACAGCAAACCATTCACCTTGCAACTGCACGTCAATCTCGCCGGCAGTGAGGTACTCAAGACAACCTACCCCATCAATCAGTGGTCGGGAGCCAGCATCGAGCTACGCATTCCACAAAAATAAAAAAATCCGAAGCGCAATGCTCCGGATTTTTTATAAAATTACGATGTACTATTTTCTGTTGTACTTCGCCATCTTCTGAATCAGCATAATCACCTTGTTCGAATAGCCCCACTCGTTGTCGTACCACGAAACGAGTTTCACAAAGTTCGCATTCAAAGCGATACCTGCTTTGGCATCGAAAATCGAGGTGCGCGGGTCGCTCGTGAAGTCCGACGAAACAACATCGTCCTCCGTGTAGCCCAAGATACCCTTCAATTCATTCTCCGAAGCACTCTTCACTGCGGCTTTGATTTCGTCGTACGAAGCACCCTTCTCCAAACGGCAAGTAAGATCGACAACCGAAACGTCCAATGTTGGAACGCGGAACGACATACCCGTCAATTTACCGTTCAATGCGGGAATCACCTTACCAACAGCCTTTGCAGCACCTGTTGACGAAGGGATGATGTTACCTGCCGCAGCACGACCACCACGCCAATCCTTCATCGAAGGACCGTCGACGGTCTTCTGTGTCGAAGTTGTAGCGTGCACGGTAGTCATCAGACCCTCAAGAATACCGAATTTGTCGTTGATAACCTTTGCTAACGGAGCCAAGCAGTTTGTGGTGCACGAAGCATTCGAAACGATGGTTTGACCAGCATAGGTATCCGTGTTGACACCGCAAACGAACATCGGCGTATCGTCTTTTGAAGGAGCCGACATAACGACATACTTTGCGCCGGCAGCCAAATGCGCCTCAGCCTTGTCTTTAGACAAGAACAGACCTGTCGACTCAACGATATATTCAGCGTTAATTGCGCCCCATTTGAGCTGAGCAGGATCTTTCTCGGCAGAGACACGAATAGCGTTGCCATTGACAACCAACATACCGTCTTTGACCTCAACAGTCCCATTGAAATGACCGTGAACCGAGTCATATTTCAACATATAAGCCATGTAATCGACCGGAACAAGGTCGTTAATACCTACAACTTCGATGTCTGCATTATTGCAGGCAGCACGGAATACCAAGCGGCCGATACGACCGAAACCGTTGATACCAATTTTAATCTTTGACATAAAGGTAATTTATTTATAAGTTTAAATTGAATTTCTTTGAATTCTCAATTTTGCAGTACAAAAATAAAGATTTTATATATAGTATGCAAATAAAAACCAAAATTTCAAAAATGAAATTTTTTCACGAATAGCATAAACATCTATTACAGAGCTCGTTTCGCTCGTTTTGCCATTGCCGATGCAAAGACAAATTCGTTCAATTCGCGGTTGTTGGCATGGAGAATATCCTCTTTTGTCCCCTCCCACCACTTTTTTCCTTCGTGAATATATACAATCTTCTCGCCAATCTCCATCACCGAGTTCATGTCGTGGGTATTGATGATGGTGGTGATGTTATACTCCTCGGTTATTTCGTGAATCAGATTATCAATAACCACCGAAGTTTGCGGATCCAAACCCGAATTAGGTTCATCGCAAAAGAGGTATTTCGGGTTGAGCACAATGGCGCGAGCAATCGCCACACGCTTGGTCATACCACCCGACAATTCAGCGGGATAGAGCAGATTTGCATTCTCCAATCGCACGCGCTGCAAGCAAAAATTCACCCGTTCACGTTTCTCCGCCGCTGTTTGGTTTGTAAATAAATCGAGTGGCAAGCTGATATTTTCCTCCACGGTCGATGAGTCGAGCAACGCCCCACCTTGGAAAATCATACCTATATCTTTGCGTACTGCTTTGCGCTCACGGAATCCCAAATTTGTGAAGTTTGTGTCATCGTACCACACATCGCCCGAATCAATCTCGTGCAACCCCACCAAACACTTCAGCAGCACAGTTTTACCTGAGCCACTACGTCCAATGATGAGGTTGGTTTTCCCGGTCTCAAACTCAATCGAAATATCGTCAAGCACCTTGCGTCCATCGAACGATTTAACAATATGTTCCGCACGAATCATATCAAAAGTATTTGCGTGAGAATCAGGTTAAAAATCATAATCACAATTGAGCACGCCACCACAGCGCGCGTCGAAGCCTTGCCTACTTCGAGCGAATTTCCCTTGGCGTAATAGCCGAAAAATGCTGAAATAGAGGCAATAATATAGGCGAAGACCGCCGCCTTAATAAGCGAGTAGACAATCGAATAGGTCTTGAAATCGGTCAGCAGACCCGCCACATAGTCGTCAGGAATCATAATGCCCGTAACCACCGAAATACCCCAGCCGCCCGCTATACCAATCAGAATACTTAAAATCGTAAGGAAAGGGAAGAAAATCACCGCAGCCACAATCTTAGGCAGGATGAGATATGAAGCTGAATTGACACCCATAATCTCCAGAGCATCAATCTGTTCCGTAATGCGCATCGTACCTATCTCCGAAGCAATATTCGAACCCACTTTGCCCGCCAGAATCAGAGCCACCACGGTCGACGAGAATTCGAGAATCATTGTCTCACGCGTAGCGTAGCCCACCATCGAGCGGGGAATGAAGGGCGAATCGAGGTTGATACACATCTGAAGCGTAATCACAGCACCAATGAAAACCGAAATAATCGCTGTAAGACCTATCGAGTTGAAACCCAACGCTTCCATCTCAAAAATGATGCGGTGGCGATAGATTGCACGCTTCTCCGGACGAGAAAAAACTTTCCCCATCAAGATGGAATACAGACCTATCTGTTCAAATATCTTTATCATTCAACTATCCGTTTTCGCGCAGCGACACCTTACGATTTAGGCTCTTTCGTCTCCTCAAAATCCACGTAGTCACCCACATCTTTCGAAACCCGTTTTTCGGGTGCATCGGTTGTTTTGTAGACCTTCACTTCGCCCTCTTGGGTTGGAGTTTCGCGACGTGAAAAAGGGTTCTGCTGACCCCCAAATTGACCATTCATCTCCTTGCTAATCTTCACTATACGCCAGCGGAAAAGCAGTACAGCCACAACAGATAGCAAAATCAGTCCAAGAACAAAATAGAGAATAAAAACTGCAATCCCCTTCAAGACCGCAGGAGCCGCCACCGCAAGGATGACGACCACCAGACACAGGATTGGATTGCGTTGTATGAAGCCAACGAGGGCGTTAAAAAGTGCCGCAATAAAATTCATATTCAAAAAAATATTAGCGATACAAAGATAGTAAAATTATGTGTATTCCAATTAAAAGTCGTAAATTTGGTGCCGTAAAGACTAAAATTCAATCTTCAGATGTTAAATAAACTCACCGCTATCTCGCCCGTAGACGGGCGTTATCGTGATAAAACGGAAAAACTTGCCGATTATTTTTCGGAACAGGCATTAATTCGCTATCGCATCCGCGTCGAAGTCGAATATTTCATCGCATTATGCGAAATTCCGCTACCCCAATTAGGTCAAATCGACCGCACTAAATTGCTCGCTCTGCGCGAATTATACCTCCACTTCTCGACTGCTGATGCCGAACGCGTGAAACAGATCGAGGCGGTGACCAACCACGACGTAAAGGCAATCGAATACATCCTCAAAGAGAAGATGGATACGCTGGGACTCGATTCCTACAAAGAATTTGTCCACTTTGGACTCACCTCGCAGGACATCAACAACACCGCCATTCCTCTTTCGCTTAAAGAGGCACTCACCGAGGTCTACTACCCTGCCATTGAGACCGTCGTTGCGAAACTCAAAGTCATGGCAGACGAGTGGCGTGCTGTGCCGATGCTGGCGCGCACCCACGGTCAACCCGCCTCACCCACCTCACTGGGCAAGGAGTTCAGGGTCTACGTCGAGCGACTCGAGAAGCAACTCGCGATGCTCCACACCATCGCTGTACCCGCCAAATTTGGCGGTGCCACGGGCAACTTCAACGCACATCATGTAGCCTACCCCAACCATGATTGGGTAGCCTTTGCCAACCACTTTGTCAATGAGACATTGGGGCTCAGCCGCTCGCAATACACCACACAGATAGAGCATTATGATAACCTTGCCGCCATCTTCGACAACCTGCGACGCATCGACACCATTCTCACGGATTTGTGCCGCGATATGTGGATGTACATCTCGGCGGAGTATTTCAAACAACAAATCAAAGCGGGCGAGGTCGGCTCCAGTGCCATGCCCCACAAGGTCAACCCAATTGACTACGAAAATGCAGAGGGCAACTTCGGTATCGCAGGGGCAATCTACACGCACCTTTCGTCCAAGCTACCCCTCTCGCGCCTGCAACGTGACCTGACCGATTCGACCGTGCTGCGCAACATCGGTGTACCCATGGCGCACTCGCTCATAGGTATCCAATCGTTAATGAAGGGGCTCAACAAGGTACTGCTCAACCGCGAAGCTCTCGATCGAGATTTAGAAAACAATTGGGCGGTGGTTGCCGAAGGCATCCAGACCATCCTCCGTCGCGAGGGTTACCCGAAGCCCTACGAGGCACTCAAAGCCCTGACCCGCACCAATGCCCACATCACCGCCGAATCGATTGCCGCCTTCATCGAAACGCTCGAAGTGAGCCCTGCAGTGAAGTTAGAGTTGCACGCCCTGACCCCCTCCACCTACATCGGACTATTCCATTAGATCCCGAAAAGAGGTCGAAAAACAATATGCCTGTCTGAAATAAATTCAGACAGGCGTATTGTTTTTATGTATTAAGCGTTTTTATGCCAATATTTATATGCAAATAAATATCCAATTTCAGGAACTTGTGCCATTTTATATTCTTGCATTGTAATACCGCATTGACCTATCATTTCGTTGGTATCTTTGAGAAATACACCCATAAACCAAACTCAAATTCCTTATAACGTTGAAGTTGCTTTTGCATCCATGCCATAATTTCTTCTTCATTGAAGACTCCATTATAAGCATACATTACATTTTCATCTTGTAATATTGAGGCTAAGGATTGAATATCAGAAAGATTCTTGGCAAAAATGCACTCTGGTTTTGACTCTGGCGAATCATCGCAATCCGAGCAGCCAACAAAGCCACAGGTCGCCACATAAGAACACACAAGGAACCTTTTTGGAAAACATTTTTCAAAAAGGTTCCTTGTGGCATAGCCTTTGCAATATTACTCTATGCTGACGCGGCACTCGCCGCACAGCAAGGTTTCTTCATTTATTTAAGTTTGGGTTAGTAGTTTTAGGAGGGCAACCTCCGAAGGCAGCAGGCTATCGTGAGATCCCCTGCTGTTTTTTGCGCGCCCACGGCAATCCATGTTGCATGAAAAATATGCATAAAAGTAGCCCCACCGCGACTCGAACGCGAATTTAGGGTTTAGGAAACCCTCGTTCTATCCCTTGAACTATGGAGCCAATTACAAACCAGCTACCGAACTACACGAACAATTGCAGCGCATTCGGTTGAAAATGCGCTGCAAAGATAATAAAAAATTCGGAACTAAAAGGCGAATCCCAAACCTACCGAAAAGGTGTGTGCATGGAGCCTGTAATTTCCGGAGAAGGGTTTCGAGACCCCTTGAATCTCGTAGGGATAAGAACCCGTACGCTCAGGATCTGCCGAGGCGATGTAGCCATACGAGAGGTCAATGGACATATATTGGGTCGGACGAAGGCTCAAACCTGCCGTAAAAGCCATTTTTGTCATCGAAGGTGTTTCGGGATTAAGATAGTCACTGCGCACCGGACTCTCATCGACATACATACCCATACGGGCTGTTAACCAATCGTTTGCACGGTATTGCGAACCAAAGCGGAAAATCAAAGTATTGTTGTAGTTCTTCACCGAATTAATATCTTCGAGCTTAAGTTCGGGCTCATTGAAGACCACGTTCAAATTCTCGTATGCCGACCAACCGACCCACTGCAAATCGACTGCGAACTCCCATTTCGGCGTTGGACGGAAACTCACACCCCACGTAAGATTCGTAGGCATAGGTAGTTCGGCAGTAAATGTACCTTCGTTAAGTGCCGGAATTACCGCCGTACCTCCCCCAGCAACACTCGCTTGATTCACCTGCGCGAGAATTCCGGCAACCGTAGCGTCGCGATATATCAGTTCTGCCGTGCCTTTTGTTGCCTTCATATTCATGCGCGAGCGGTAGGAGAAACCCAGCGACCACTCCTCATTGATGTCGTAAAGGATACCGATATTGACACCAAATGCCACCTTGGCATCGCCCTTCAACTTCGCCGAAACAAGCGGCTCGGAGTTGATATTTTTTATATACCCCGCACCTTGCTGTGCCTGCTGTGCCATGGCAGCATATTTCGCCGCCTCGGCCGCATTACCAATAGTTTGGTACTCGTCAGCAGCAGCTTGATAGTTGCCCGCAGCAACCGTCAGTGCGCCAGCAATCAACTGATTACCCACACCCACAGGCAGCATAGCACGCGAGAGGTCGAAGTTGCCCCATGTAATCATCAAACCCGCACCAATCGAAAGTTTGTCACAAATCTTATAGGATATGGTGGGCTGAATGGTGTATGCCGAGAGGTTAATCTCTTGAATCAGGTGAGCACCCACCCAGTTGTTGTCCCACTTCATCGACGAGCCGAAGGGGGTGGTGAATCCGACACCCAGAGCCAATTTATCAATTGGTTTATAGTTGAAGTAGGCGTAGATTGGGGTCGATATGCCGTTGTCGGTCTTGTGTTTCACAATTGGATTGTTCGAATAATCATTCACAGGGATATAGGTGGCACTGGCTTTGATGCCTGAGAGACCCGCAGAAATTGAGAATTTCGAGGTTTGAAATACGGTTGCTGCGGGGTTGAAGTGGATTGATTCCGAATTCAATTTCATGGCGACGCCCACGTGCCCCATACCGTTTTGCTTAGATGACAAGGTGTTGACTTGATAGCCTTCGGCAAATGCGGAGAGTGTAAGTGCAGATGCAGCGAAGAGGAGGAAAATTTTCTTCATGTTCAAATTATTAGTTTACACTATTGCGCCTATCTGCGCAAAAATCGGGGCAAAAGTAGAAAAACTAATCCCTTCACCCAAATTTTTTGGTATAAAAGACCACAAAACTATACCAAAAGGCATACATTTGGTCTATATGTCCCGTTCGCACGGGTCGTATTTGGAGATAAATTTAGACTTTGTCAATCCATTTTTGGAGAGACAAGAAGATGCCTTCGCGTCGTGGACGCACGCGATGATTGAATTTCACAATCTTATTGAAGGTTGCAGGCGAGTGATGCTGCAGCCATCGGGAACAACCATAAATTCCTGTTGTACAGAGAAATGAGGCAGTAACAATGACACATACTTGCACCTCAGGCGACACACCCAACGAACCCAGCAGCCACCACAGCATGATGATGAGCGAATTGAGGGTCACGATGAAGATGGTGGTCACAATATGCGAGCACCCAAGCTCAATAAAGAGGTGATGCAAGTGTGTTTTGTCGGGATTGAGTGGTGATTTTCCTTGAAAAATACGCAATAACATCACACGCAGCGTATCGAATACGGGGATAGCCAACACAGCGAGCGTGAAGGCGATGGATGAATATCCTTGGTCGTCGAGCAGTTTGGTCACCCCCTCCGATTGGACGATTCGCATCACAAAGACCGACATAATCAGCCCCATGATGAGGGTTCCACCGTCACCGATGAACATTTTCGAGCTTTTGCCGAAGACGTTGTGCATGAAAAATGGGATAAGTGAGCCGATGACAGACATAGCAAGGATAGACATGGTTTGACTTCCTTCGCCCAGCAGAAACACCGTTCCGAAGGCGGTAGCCGCCATGATGCAATACGCCGAAGAGAGTCCATCGACACCATCTATCAGATTGATTGCGTTAATGATACCCACACACGCGAAGATAGTTAATGGTGCCATAATCAGAAAGCGCAACTCTGTCACGCCAAACAGACCATGTAGGTTGTCGAGTCCGAGTTTACCCGCAAAAATCAGCAAAAGCACCGTCAGCACTTGTACCGTAAAACGCGTCCATGGCGACAAGTCGAGCACATCGTCTATCGTGCCGACATAGAGCATAATCATGATGGCGGAGAAAATCACAAACAGCGCAGCAAAATTGCACGTGAAGCTCATCACCGCCAAGCTCAGACAGAGCCCAAAAAAGATTGCCACGCCACCCAAGATAGGGACGGGCTCTTTCTGTAATTTGCGCGCATTAGGCTGATCAACGATATTCTTACTAACTGCGATTTTGACAATGTACGAGTGGATGATGCAGACAGCAATGAATGCAATCAACAACGGCGTAATAACCAACAAGATATCATTCATAATTTAACTAACGTACCGATATTTATTCAACACAAAAGAGATAATCGCAGCGTAAAGGCTCACAAAGATAATACATATTAACCAAGAGCGCAACAATTTTCGTACTAATCCATCTCAAGTGTCGAACGGAATTTGAGCACTCGATGTGCAGCAATTTTCACAGATGCACCTGTGCGCGGATTGCGTCCTACACGAGCATCCTTATGTATTACACTAAACGAGCCAAGTCCAGATAAAGTTAAATTTTCGCCCTCGCGAAACGCCTTCATTGCCACCCGTATAGATGCATCGATTGCTTTTTTCGCTTCGATTCTGGTAAGCCCCGCCTCCAAAGCGATGGCATCTGCAAATTGACTTTTATTCATGACGCGTACAAATATCAGGGTTTGTTAGTTCATAATTATGTACCTATACAAAGATAAACATTTTTTTGGAAATTGTACATATTGAAGGTGTTTTGCGGGCAAAGAAATTGCAAAAGATTAGATTTTGAAAGAAAGGGCAAAAAATATTTGGTGAAATAGGAAATCCGTTGTACTTTTGTGCCTGGAGAGATGGCAGAGTGGTCGATTGCGGCGGTCTTGAAAACCGTTGAGCTGTGAGGCTCCTGGGGTTCGAATCCCTATCTCTCCGC
>JAVVWE010000024.1:0-15305 GCA_036652255.1 Alistipes sp.
AGTAGGTAGCACGCATACTCAGCGGGCTGTTCGTCGATGGGGTAAAAATCACCAGCCCGTCTAACCGACAATCCACAATTTGGAGAGTAAATCCATAAACTCCTGTTTCTTGATTGGTTTGGTTATGAAGTAATTGCATCCCGCAGCCAGTGCAGCCTCCTTGTCAGCGTTAAAAGCATTCGCTGTGAGGGCGATGATGGGTGTTCTGTGGTCAAATTCACGAATCAAACGTGTTGCCTCTAAACCGCCCATCATAGGCATTTTCATGTCCATAAAAATAGCGTCAAAATGTTGTACTTTAGCACGTTCAACTGCTTCAATACCTGTGATTGCCCGTGTTAAATGACACTCTTTCAGGATGGTTTTCACCAGCACATAGTTGCTGTCGTTGTCCTCGGCAACGAGGAGGTTCAACGCTTGCAAATTGGTAGATAAAGCTGCCGAGTCAACCTCTGTCATCGCCACAGGGCTGCTTTGCGTCTCCTCTGTGGAGTGCGATTTTTCGACATAGTCAATCTCGGTGTAGCCCACGTACCAGAATTCGGAACCTTCGTTCTCCTTCGATTCGAAGCCCACCTTACCTCCTGATGCATCGGCAATTGCCTTGCAAATTGAGAGTCCCAAACCAGTACCTTGTGCGAAATTATCTAACTTTTCGAACCGGCTAAAAATGCGGTATTTCTTTTGATTGGGGATGCCAATTCCCGTATCCTTGACGTAGATGCGCACTTGTCCCGGGGTGCACTCATAACCCATCACAATCTCCCCTTGGGGCGTGTATTTGATGGCATTGGTGACAAAATTGGTGAAAACTTGAATGAAACGATGCTTGTCCAGATTGGCGATACATTTGGCGTAGGGATTCACCAATCGCAAAGTGACATTTGGATTGTGAATGCGCTGTTGAAAGGAGTGATACAGCTCCTGACAAACTTGTGTTAAATCTAACGGATGACGTTCAATATCAATGGATCCCGCCTCAATCTTCGACAAATCGAGAATATCGCCAATTAATTGCAGTAAAATTTCGCTGTTGGTCTCGATGAGCTGCTTGTAATCATTTTTCTCTGTCTCGTCGGTCGCCTCTGAGAGAAGCTGCGAGAATCCGACAATAGCATTCAGTGGGGTGCGAATTTCGTGGCTCATGGTGGCAAGGAAGGTCGATTTTAATTTATCTGCCTCTTCCGCCTTGTCCTTTGCCAAAATCAAATTTTGCTGATGCTCCACATCCTCGGTTATATCGCGCTGAATGAAGGTGATGCCCTCCACATCGCCCTTGTCGTCTTCGCGGATGCTGTAAACAAAATTATAATGGCGATAATTTTTATTCTTTGGATCGAAAATCCTCACGACGATATTGTTATTGTCGGCTGAAGTTTGCTTCTGGAGTGCCGTGTCTAACAGTGCCACGAAAGCCTCTATGTCGTCGGGATGGACACGCTCTCTGATTGATTCAAACGACTTCACCTCGCCAGAATCGACCGATCCGCCCACTTTGTAGAGCTTTTGGGCTCCCACTTGATAATTCCACGAAGTCAAATTACCTGCATTGAGTGCCAGAGCTAATTCACGTTGCGTGGATTGGATTTTTTTGTAGCTATTAACCAGCTCGCGTTCCTGTGCTTTTTTAGCTGTTACATCCTCGCAATTAAGCAAATAGCCCAGTGGAGTCTGCATGGCATCGCGCATGATGGTGATTTTTGTGACAAAATATTTGTGGGTGTTGACGATGGATGTCTTGTAAAACGTGTTGCGGCAGAGGTCAAAATTATAGTCTGTTTCGAAAGAGACATTCTCTTTCCTGCGCAGACGGTCCTTGTCTTCCGCTGTAATATTTGGATCGTCGAAGAGATTTATATCATAAACATCCTCCATTTTTGCACCGAATACCTCAAGTGCCATTGCATTCGCATATTTCAGTCGTCCATCATTGTCGTAAACAATTACGCCCAACGGTAAATAGTCAGGCACGAGCGAGAAAATCTCTTTTTTCATATTGTTTCAATCCAAGGGTTTATTCATAATTCCATGACAAATATATGAAAAATATGCTGTGTCAAAGATAATTATGAGATAAAAAGGTTCCCATTATGAGTAAAAAAGAGCTACTGTTCCCTAAACCCGAGAAATTATTCGCTGTGTGGGCGAATAACTGTAAAAAAAGCCGCATGAAAATCATGCGGCTGCGGTCATTAATACTCCTCTTCGTTGAAGAAGAAGTCCTCTTTGGAGGGGTAGTCGGGCCAAATATCTTCGATAGATTCGTAAATTTCGCCTTCATCCTCAATCTCCATGAGATTTTCGAGCACTTCGAGAGGAGCCCCCGAACGTGTTGCGTAATCGATCAACTCCTCCTTTGTTGCCGGCCAGGGAGCATCCTCGAGTTTCGATGCCAATTCAAGTGTCCAATACATAATGTTATAAAATTTTATAAGTTTCTATATTTCAGTTGTTTACATAGTGTGCTCGATATTTCACCGCGCTAACGAAGTGCAAAAGTATAAAAAAAACCATAGAAAGCAAGAGAAAAGCACAAAACATCGTCTGCCGCAGTAAAATAGAGCAGCAGATTGGGAGGTATAGAGGCTGTGTGATAGTGCTTTATGGTATCCAGAGTATTTCCTTGACCGCATAATGTTCGGTCAGTGTGCGCCCCAGCAGGTAGAAGTAGTCGGAAAGGCGATTGAGGTAGATTAATGCCGAACCATCGACTCCATGCGTTTGGTCGGCGCGCAATGCAGCGCGCTCGGCTCGACGGCAAATAGTGCGGCACACATGACACTCCGAAAGAGTCGGATGACCACCCGGAATCGTGAATTTTGTGATGGGTGGCAGGGTAGCCTGCATGGCATCGATGCGCGCTTCGAGCCACGCGATTGTCTCGACGCAGATGGGTGTAGTCTTCACATTGCCACCCGCTCCTGTAGCCAAGAGTGCAGCCACACTCATCAACTGCGACAGAATACGATTTAACGCTTCAACTTGCTCTGTTAAAGTATTATCACCGCGCAGATGATCGGTCAACAGTGCTGTGAAAGCGGTCAATTCATCCACTGTTCCGTAGGCTTCGACACGCTCGTCGGTCTTGACAACGCGCTCACCGCCCACCAAAGAGGTTGTTCCTTTGTCGCCCGTCTTAGTGTATATTTTCATATTCTGAAGTGTTGTTTCGGTAGGTGTATATTATTGAATAGCAGTAAATAGCCTCGATTATCAACCGTAGTTGAAGTGTGAGCCGAAACAATCGTGCTGCACATCCGTTCGCGTTTATGATTGGCATAGGGAGCCACCACGGCTACCGTTGCACCGCGTCCCGCAGCTTCATGCACAAGGTGCAACGTCTCTTCCTCGGAGAGTCCCGGCAGCAAGATGTATAGTTCAATCGATGCACCCGACGCAACGCCCCCTTCGGTACCCGATGCCCCAGCATCCTCATCAAAGAGCCCGCCACAAACCGCGAAGGTGCGATAACCGCAGTGGGTCATTAGATTTTGCAGTTCCAGCGCGCGCAATCCACCGACCCCTGCCGAGAGCAGCAAATCGCGCAATGTAGTATCATCACTCAGTAATTTGTGATTCATAAATACGTGACGTACAATGGCATAGACAAATGGTGAGTGCACACCATGCCCACGAAAATATCGTGCTCTTGCCAGCCTGTTTCGTAATTCCGAAACCCGACCACGCAAGTGCGGCAATGTGATATATTCTCTACCAAGCACCTCTCGTTCTATTTCAACATTCCCGCCAAACGTCCCGTAGAGAAGGCGATTTGGAGATTGTAACCGCCCGTATTGGCATCCAGATCGAGCACCTCTCCGGCAAAGTACAACCCTTTGATTTTCAGCGATTCCATTGTATTCGGATTGACTTCGGAGCAGCTTACGCCACCCGCTGTGACAATCGCAAATTCGAATGGAGCATAGTCCGTGATGGGGAAAGTCCAGCCCTTGAGCACCTTGATTGTGCGCTCAATCAGCTCTTCGGTCACCTTCTCGACGTAGCACTTGGCGTTGATGTCAAGTTCCTGTGCAATAGGAATTACCAACGGTTTTGGGATTAATTTACGAAGTAATTCGGAGAAAATCTCCGTGGGGGGCATATCGGCAATCTCGCGGTGTATGCGATCGCGCAACACCTCGTCGGTGAGTCCGGGTTTCAAATCCACCAACAATTTCACACTTCGTTCGTCAATGAGCGCATCCACAGCATCGCGACTCAAACGTAAGATAATCGGCCCTTCGATGCCGCGATCCGAGAAGGTCAACTCACCAAACTCCTCGCCTTTCGGTTCATCGTCAATGAGCAGCGTTACGCGCACATTGCGCAGGAAAACGCCATCAATATATTGCACCTGCGGATGCGAGGTAAGCAGCGGTGTGAGCGATGGACGCACCGATTCGATGGTGTGTCCCAAGTCGGCAGCAAACGTATAGCCATCGCCTGTGGAGCCTGTGGCGGGGTAGGAAACACCTCCCGTACAGATGATTACGCGCGGACATTCCTCTTTGCGGACAAAGCCCCGGCGGTTGATATAACGCACCCCGAAAATCTTAGTTCCGATAGTTAGAACCTCTGTCACGCGGATGTTATACATAATTTTGACCCCATTTTCGAAGCAATTTTCCAACAGAGCCGTGGCAATATCCCACGCCTTGCCGCTTTCGGGATAGACCCGATCGCCCCGTTCGATGTCGAGCTTTACGCCCGCCCGTTCGAAGAATTTGATGGTCGATTTGTTGTTGAACTCGGCAAAAGCCGGCGCAAAGAATTCGGCATTCGTACGCACTTGCGAGGCAAACTCCTCGGCAGGACGCGCATTGGTCACATTGCATCGCCCCTTGCCCGTAATGCGCACCTTGCGACCCGACTTCTCCATCTTTTCGAGCAGCAGTACGCGCAACCCGTTTCGGGCAGCAGTACCCGCCGCCATCATGCCCGCCGCACCTGCACCGATGACAATCACGTCATAGGGTTGGGGTTCGGCTCTCTGATCCTCTTGATCCTCTTGATCTGCCGGATTCATCTGATCTACTTGTTTCATATGGCACAAAGGTACAAAACTCAGAGGATTTTGCAATAGAAATTATGGATTTTGCATTGTGAATTCTGAATTGTTGTATATCTTTGTGCCGCACAAATGCACAAATTCGTTCTAAAATTATGTTGAGTAGAAGATTACTTCGTATTAAGGTGGTGAAAGCACTCTATGCGCACGTGAAATCGGAGGCAAGTAGTATGATTGTATCAGAAAAGACGCTGATTACATCCATAGATAAAGCTTACGATCTTTACTTCCAAATGTTGGCACTGCCTGCGGAGATGGTTCGCTACGCAGAAACACGCGTTGAGCTGAACCGCAACAAACAACTTCCGACTCACGAAGATTTGAATCCCAACACCAAGTTCATCGACAATGCCGTGATTCGGGTGCTCGCCAATAGCGACTCCATCAACGACTATGTCACCTCGCATCGTCTGGGTTGGGCGAAACACCCCGATTTGATTCGCACACTCTACGCGCAGTTAATCGAGAGCGATTATTTCAAAAAATATATGTCTGCCGAGGAGCGTTCGTTCAATGAAGATCGCAAAATGGTGGAGGATTTTTATGGCACCTTGCAGGACAACGAAGCTCTTGATACGGTACTTGAGGAGTTGTCGATTTTGTGGGATAACGACCTTGGATTTACACTGGCAATGGTACTGCGCACCCTTTCGAATCTGCGTGCTTTGCACACCGATGTCAAAATAATGCCCAAATTCAAGAGCGACGACGATTTGAGCTTTGTGAAGACGCTTTTCGAAAAAACATTGATTAATTTCTCTGCCGATCAACATTATATTGATAAATTCACCAGTAACTGGGACGTTGAACGCATCGTATTCATGGATCATCTGATTCTGTCAACCGCCATGACCGAGCTGACCAACTTCCCTTCGATTCCCGTGAAGGTGACGCTCGACGAATTTATCGAAATTTCGAAATATTACTCCACGCCGGGCAGCAGTGTCTTCATCAATGGTGTGCTGGACAAGATGGTGGAGGCCTTGACCACCGAGGGGCGCATACAAAAAAGCGGACGCGGATTGATATAATGTTCCGGGAATTCAAATTCATTGCATTCGTTGCGCTACTCTCATTCGTGGGGTGTGGCGGGGCAACTCAGCCGAAATCCATAATTCACACAGGGCAAATCATCTCGATTTCCGACACAACAGCCTGCCCGAAAAGTGCCGACACCGTCCGTTTTGGGCGTTTGAGTGCGGGCGAGACGGGAGTCAAAGAGTTGCGTATGCGCAACACGACACAACATCCGGTAGTGATTCGCGCCTACACCCGTACGTGTGGATGCACTACCTTCGAGTTTGACCCTCAGCCCATTGCTCCCAATCAAGAGACCACGGCGCGCCTTAGTTTCGACACACAGGGGCTGCAAGGTTGGCAATTCAAATTAATCGAAATAGAATTTGCAGGGGGTGCGGCTCCACAAAAGATATATGTCGATGCAGAAGTCGAATAATATTGCAAATTACACAATAATATGTATCTTTGTTGCGTTAAATAAAATAGCAAACATTTAAAATAGCAAATTATGATTCATCTCCTTCAAGTTCCGGCAGTGCCCGAACCCGGTTTCATGCAGCAATATTCGATGCTCATCATGATCGGTCTGATGGTATTGGTACTCTGGCTTTTCATGTGGCGTCCCGAAGCCAAACGTCGTAAACAAATGCAGACTTTCCGCGATTCACTCAAGAAAGGGAGCAAAATTGTTACAGCCGGTGGCATCTATGGCACCGTGAAAGAGGTCAAAGAGACCACCGTGTTGATCGAAGTCGACGGTAACGTCACTCTGCGCATCGACAAAAATATGGTTGTAGCTGACTCTTCGGAGCTGCCACAGCAGAAATAATCTTCGGATTAGTAAGATACAAAGAGCGTGGAACTTAGTTCCACGCTCTTTGTTTTTGTGTCAGCTGCCGCTTTTCATAGGTGAATTTCGCAACGCCCTATTACAGCAGTCCGGCTTCGTAGTAGACGACAATCTGTTCAATCATGCTATCTTCACCCGACTTGTCGTATTCCGATTTCAGGTTTTGCCCGAAGATGCGTGAGATTCCTTGCCAGAAACCCGCGACAAAACCACCCCGAAACTCCTTGAGAATCGCATAAGCCGTATATTCCGTCTCGCGGTCGATGAGCTTGAGCAATACGCGACCTTGGGTACGCGTCATGGTCTTCAGTACCGGTGTGTATTCGTCTTTTATTTCGTTGTAAACCCCTTTGATATAGGCTTTTTGAGCTTTTTTAGTCGGGAGTTTGCACAACTCAGCCTCCATGAGAGCCATCTTCTGTCGCGCCAGTTGCGCCACGGGATAAACCTTCTTTACGGCAGCAACCAACCGGCGATAACGACGCAAATCCACAGGGCGGCTGAAAATGTAGACGGGCATAATTTCCACCATGGAGATTGAATCTCCATTTTCGACGAGCCACTGCTGATGCCAAAAACCGGGCCCATTGGTTTGCGCTGCGACTCGTGTGGCGGGAAGGAGCCACAATGCTACAAATAGTACAAAAAGCCCTTTTTTCATGGTCGAAAAAAAATTGTTATCTTTACGCCAAAGATAGCGTTTATGAATGAAAAACGTATAAAATAATTTAATATTATGTTAGAAAAAGGAATTTCGCACCAAAGTCGCACGCTGGTTTGCGGCTCAAATACAGCCATTGCCATGGGTTCAGGCGACCTTGAGGTCTTCGCAACCCCTTCAATGATTGCCTTGATGGAAAACGCAGCGATGACCGCCGTAGCTGCCGAATTGCCTGCGGGCGTGACCACTGTGGGTGCTGAGATGGACGTTACACACATCAAGCCATCGGGCGTGGGTAGCGAAATCGTTGCCACTGCTGTCCTGACCGCTGTCGAAGGGCGCAAGCTGACTTTCAATGTGGGCGCACGCGATGCAGAGGGGATGATTGGCGAGGGTGTGCATATCCGCTACATGGTTGACCGCGAGAAGTTTATGTCGAAAGTGAAATAAGGATAAAAGCCAATTTGCATATACTTAGAATAATTTTTTTTATTTTTGTTGTATACGGTGGATGCTCAGCATGAACAACTGTCAATGAAACCTCATAGAAGTAAAGAATTATGATGAAAAAGCTTATGTTACTACTGGTGCTGGTTAGCATCAGTAGTAGTGGTATGGCACAACGCCCAAAAGTAGGATTGGTCTTGGGCGGGGGAGGAGCTAAAGGAGCTGCCCATGTTGGTGTGCTGAAAGTACTTGAAGAGGCGGATATTCCTATTGACTATATCGCAGGAACAAGTATAGGCTCAATCGTTGGAGGACTTTACTCTATTGGGTATAATGTGAATGAGTTAGATAGTCTGTTTCGGCATCAAGACTGGGTGTTTCTACTGAGTGATCAGGTGCATCGTCACCATCGCTCTTTCCCGTCTAAAGAGATGAAGGAAAAATATCTGTTAAGCCTACCCTTTTCGAAGAGTAAAAAAACGACACTTCCCGCA
Organism: Alistipes sp.; assembly: GCA_036652255.1. GTDB lineage: Bacteria > Bacteroidota > Bacteroidia > Bacteroidales > Rikenellaceae > Alistipes. Next base: position 8,541 of record JAVVWE010000024.1, read on the forward strand.
GGAGTCGTAGCAGGTCAAAATATATTAAACCTATTTTCGGATATGACTATCGGATACCATAACATGGAATCGTTCGATAGTCTGCCAATTCCGTTCGCCTGCGTGGCTATCGATTTGGTCTCGGGAAAAGATGTGGTTATAAATAGTGGCTCGTTACCATTAGCCATGCGCTCAAGTATGTCCATTCCCGGTGTATTTGCACCTATTGAAAGAGATGGAATGATATTAATTGATGGCGGTGCGATGAATAATCTGCCTACAAATGTGGTGAAAGAGATGGGTGCCGAGATTATTATAGGGATTGATTTAACGACAGGATGGAGATCGCCAGAAGAGGTGAAAACATTGACGGGAATGATTGATCAATTGACCAATATCATGGGTGATGAAAATTACAAAAAAAATAAAAACGACCTCGACTTATACCTTAATCCCAATCTGCAAGGGTATTCTTCAGCCAGTTTTGATAAAGTCGCTATTGATACGATGATTTTGAGAGGCGAAGAGGTTGCCCGAAGTCATTGGGATGAAATCATGCAACTAAAAGAGAGAATATATGCTGGGACAAGGGATACTATTGCGCCTTTACCAAAGAGAGTTTACACAACTCCCGACTCTCTGGTTTTGGGGAAAATTGTCTTTCACGGAGTGACTCCCGAAACTGAAAAGTGGATAAGAAGAAGAGTCGGTCTAAAGGAGAATAGCACCATCAAGATAGGCGATATAGACAAAGCAGTATCTATGCTGAGAGGGATGGATGTCTTTGCCAATGTAGAATATAGACTGACAGACGGATCACCTAACGACCTATTTATTTTGCTGAAAAAGAAGCCGTTGAATAATCTGAATATAGGTTTTAGGTTTGACACAGAGGAGATGGCGTCTATCTTGCTGAATACGAATCTCAATCTCAATCATAATTTCATGCGTGGCGCATCACTTGCGCTGACCACTCGGTTGAGCCAAAATCCATACATGAACCTATCTATTAATTTCGGTAACGACCTTACTCGAAAAATAGGGTTATCCTACCTTCTGAAATACAGTGATTTTAAGTTGTATTATGGCGATAAGAAGATAGACAACCTCTCTTTTGTCGCCCAATCAGGAGAATTCAATTATTCATCAACCCATCGTAATTTAAAATTTCGGGTGGGATTACACTATGATTATTTTAGCTACAACGATTATCTGTACAGCTATCGTTATCAACCAACAGAAGTTAAGCCGGAAGGATTTTTTAACTATTTCGCCTCTTCAAGTTTTGAGAATTACGACAGTAAATATTATCCAACCAAAGGTATCTATGCAAATTTACAGGGGCAATTATTTACAGATAATATGATTACATATAATGGTGATACCCCGTTTGCTGCCGTCAAGATTGACTTTACAGCGGCGATATCGGTGTCTAATCGTTTTTGTATTTTGCCCTCTCTGCACGGTCGTTTTTTAATCGGCAGTGACATTCCTCCAATCTATCAGAACTACATAGGTGGTAATATAAATGGTCGCTACCTCTCTCAACAGTTGGCTTTCTCCGGCATACAATACATTCAATTATCCAGTGATCAATTGCTCCTTGCCAAATTAGCATTAAGATGCAGAATCGGCTCAAACCACTATTTGTCGGCATTGGGTCAATACGCCAAAGAGAATAGCAAATTCACCTCTTTATTTAAAGGTAATGATCTATGGGGTACTGCTTTATGCTATTCATACAATAGTATTATCGGACCCATAGGATTAGAGGTAAATTACTCTAATCGGGATGAAGCGGTTGGTGTGTATTTTAGTTTAGGATATAATTTTTAAATGGAAAAGATGAGGATTGCAGTTGCTATTATATTATCCTTTTTACTGACAAGCTGTGAAATGATAGATTATCATCCATATGACGGTAGGGTGAAGGGTGATAAAGATATAAATCGTACGAACATCGCTAAAATCACGGCTAACTGCCGTCAAAAAGATGTTATCCGTTTTGCAATGATGGGTGATTCTCATAGACAGTATGATGAAACCCGAGATTTTGTGAATCATATTAATAAGTTGTCTAATGTTGATTTTGTCATTCATGGTGGCGATATTTCAGATTTTGGACTAACCAATGAGTTCCGGTGGGTACACGATATTATGGAAAAGCTCACCGTTCCTTACATTGCCATCATAGGGAATCATGATGTGATAGGAAACGGCCACCGAGTATATAACGAAATGTACGGAAAACAAAATTTCTCATTCATCGTTGCTGGAATAAAATTTCTGTGCATGAATACAAATGCTTTAGAGTATGATTATTCCAATCCGATTCCTGATTTTGAGTTTCTGGAGACTCAAATGAAAGATGGCTCCTTTGACCGAACCGTCGCCGTTATGCACTCCCCTCCCGGTAGTGAACAATTCAACAACAATGTGAAAAACGTATTCCAGACCTATCTCAAACAATTCCCCGGTTTGCTGTTTTGCACAAATGCACATGGACATTCTACCAAAATCAACGATTTGTTCAATGACGGAGTTATCTATTATCAATGTTCCTGTATGAAAAAAAGAAGCTACCTGATGTTTACGATATACCCTGATAGTTATGAATATGAAGAGATTATTTTTTAACATTATAATAATGTTATCATTTGCCATCAACGCTAATGCTCAAGAGATTGATAGCACCATAATTTCCAGTACATATCAAAAAAAATACATTTCTCGTTGGCAGAAGATGATTCCACGATATACAAAAATTCAATATGCAGGTTCTATGGGGGCAGTAGCATTAGGAACAGGATGGAACTACGGACGCAATCATTGGGAAACAGATGTCTGGTTAGGATATGTGCCCAAATATTCAGACAAACACGCAATGATAACATTTACCCTAAAACAACATTACATACCCTGGAATATTGAGTTAGGAGACAAATTCAGATTGTCTCCTCTAACCTGCGGTATCTTCATCAATACCTTACTTGATCGTGACTTTTGGGTTGCCGAACCCGACAGGTATCCTAAAGGATACTATGGCTTCTCAACTCGTATAAGGAGTCATTTATTCTTAGGACAGAAAATAACCTTTATCCCAAAATCCAGTAAAATGAACAGATCAATTTCATTCTACTATGATGTAAGCGTATGCGATCTCTACCTTATCAGTGCCATCACAAACCGCTATTTGAAGCCCAAAGATTATCTCAGTCTTGGTTTTGGCATACAATTTCAGATACTGTAATTGATGACTACTATTGATGTGTGATTTTTTTTTATTTTTGTTGTATACGGTGGATGCTCAGCATGAACAACTGTCAATGAAACCTCATAGAAGTAAAGAATTATGATGAAGAAGTGCTTATTTTTGATTATATTTTCAGCCACGCTTTTGTCTGGGTGTGGAGAGAATTTGCAAGAAAGACAGGTTAAGAACAAAATGGCTTTCGCTCAAGTATATGGACTGGTACGCTGGTTCTATCCCGGCGATGAAGCACAGCAGGTAGACTGGAATAAGCTGGCGGTCTACGGCGTGACGCAGGTGGTCGATTGCCGAACACCAGAAGAGTTGAAGGGAAAACTCGAAGCAATTTTTACACCTGTTGCCCCCGGTGTGCGTTTCACGAATACATCGCAGTACGAATCTTTGGATGCCATTACACCACCCGATACGACCGAAATGGCTCCTATTTCGTGGCAACATTATGGTGTCGATCTGGGTTTGTGGAGTAATACGTATGTGAGCAAACGAATTGGACGACCGTTGCAAACCAATAATACGAGCAAATTGGCAATCGAAGGAATTTGTCCGGCTTCTGATTTTGTAAACTCCGAAGTGACGGTGAGTGTCGATATAAAGAACAACACACCGGGCTGTCTGGCTGTGTTTTTTCGCGCGGCGGTGAATAATCCGGGAGCGCAGGACTATGTATCATTCTGTGTCGCTGATTCAACCATCAGACCGGTGAAAAACGGAGGAGAATGGCAAAGATATTCACGGAAAATCATTGTCAGCCACGAACAAGCGAACGCATTGATAAGATATGGTATATATGCCGAAGGAGCGGGGAGCTTTTCGGTTCGGAATGTTTCGCTACGCTCTTCGCGAGGAGGTAATCAAGTCACCCAATTTACGGAGTACTGGAATCCAATCATATATAATTATACGGTATGTAAAGGAGCCTACGACATCTCAACAAGGGGCACTCTCTTCGATGCCTGCAACCGATTCGGAGATGTCGCGACGCGAGAATTAGCCCCTAATCTTTATATTCACGTACCTCTGGTTCTCTATGGAACGGAGCAAACGACCTATCCCGAATGCGACAAAAATCGACTTTCACATCTGAAACAGAGCATTGCAGACGCAAAATATACAGATAGTGATTATATGGATGCCGACCTTGTTGTTGTGTGGAATGTAATCAACTATTTTCATCCCTATCTTTCTGATTTGGATCTATCGTGGCGGGATGCCCTCGCCGAGATTTTGGCTCGAACCACTGAATTTGAAACCTACCAGAGTTTCATTTTTTAGAGAGCGGACGTAGCCTTGGTAATTACTGAACCCAGCTCTGTCGATTAGCTCCGTTCGAGTTAATTCAGATAGAGATGGGGTGCGCCGCAAGCGATCCAATTCATTCAACCTCAAACGATTTATGTATCTCGAAAAATTCGTTCCATACTCAGTGTTGATAAAGACAGAAAGATAAGTGCGGTTTGTTCCCAACTCTTGTGCAAGGTCGGTGATACGTAATGATGGATTCAAATAGGGCTTATGTGTATGAATATGTCGTTCAAAAACAGTTCGGTCTATAGGACTTTTGATAGCGACCTCATCGTCTGTAATTTCACCTGACTTATCTATAGATATTAGCACATAATTGTACGTAATAGTGTTGTATGTTAACACGATATCCTTTCCAACAATGGCTAAAATTCCAATTACCGTCAATAGCGAGCTAAAAAAAACACCTACTCCCATCACAGAAGAAATGATTGCCAGTGGTAGCGATGAGAGAGCAATAACTATCAACAGGTATAACCACCTTTGCGATGAGTGACCCTCATCTGCCGAATACTCTTTAACCAAACGACTGTAACGTGAGATTTTAAACAGTGATCGAAAAGAGTAGTAGATATTATATATCAAAAACAGTAATGGGACAAGGTAGACCATAGAGGTATAGAGTGCTATTCGACCCTTAATCGGAGGCTGTTCGAAGCGAATAAACATTCGATCTTCATAGCTATATACCAGCGAACAAACCAGCATTAACAGCATCGGAATCAACGGCAAGAGATAGTTCCAGCGAGAAAAACTATCCTCTGCTACTGTGCGTGTATGTAGAAAAATAAATCGGAAAGTAAATACCTGCGCATACAGAATGGCAGCAAAAAACAGAAATTCAATCTGTTTGTAAACCTGTGGAAAAATGAGAAAGCAGATTAAGCTAGCCCAACACATCACGCATGCAGTGAGTTCAATAAAGAGAACACCAGCAATTTTATTAGTCTGCAAATCACTGTGGTGTTTTATATAGGCGGCTATAATAATCAAACATACCACACCCGAAACAAACGGTGCGGTGAAACCTAATAACATCATTATAGAAGTATCAAAAGTCATAATTGTTGCTCCTTATTTTGCGTCCTATCATTTTCAATGTCTATGGCACGAGTGTAATTGCGCATAGTACTAAAACCTGCTTTGTGAATCAGTTCGGTCAATGTGCAACGGTCGCTACTAAAGAGTTTTTGCAGTCGCTCCACCTCTTTAATGCGCAAATGGTTGATATAGCGGTTAAAATTCATTTTGTAGGTGCTATTCACAAAGTTTGATATAACGGTCCGATTAGCACAGAGAGCCTCCTCCATATCGGTCATCTTAAAGTTTGCGTTCAAATACGGCTTGTGCTTTTTCATATATTCCTCGAATCGTTTGCCAGTGAGGGGTTCCATCTCCATTCTGCCATTGGCATTCTTTGAGACCTTTGCAATGCGACGATTTGACTTTTGGGGTTGTACTACTGCCGACCCTTTCGGCTGTTTAGTACATACCGTCCGCAAAGGCGTAGGTTGAGCATAATTTAGAAAAACAGAACAGTAGCAGAGTTGAGAGCTAACCAAAACGAACGAGAACATTACAACCATATATATTACAAACAATAGGGTCGTATTTTGTGGAAATAGTATGATAACGGGTGATAAAGTAGTTACGAGAGTAACCTTGGTTACGAATCTGAACCATAGTTTGGTATTTGTCGTCTTCCTAATTTTGGCATCTAAGAAACTTCGGTATTTGCGAATCTGAATAAGCGAAAGCAATAAATAAAATAGTACAAAAAGAGGTACAACAATCAAATCTAATTGTTTACTGCAATAATTCTCACACCTCAAAATCTCTGTCAGAATTAAAAACAGTACATATATTATAGGTAAAGCGTAGTGCCTAATATGATGAAAAGAGTCCGTTTTTCCTGCGTCAGTCAGATGACACACTAACCGATATCCAAACATAGGTAGTCCGATAAGCACAACAGACATTAATACGCCCAAAAACGCAGATGCGGAAGCGAAGTAAACTTCAATTATTGGCAACAGACAGCCCGATGCAAATAGCGTAAATATGAGTAGAGATAGCCATTTGAGTTGCTGTTTATATCTTGTTTTGCTGTCAGTGAGCGACACGGCCAACAGGAACATCCATACAAACGATGCAAAAAACGGAATAAACCGTCCTAAAAGCTCATATATGCTTTTTATCTCTCCCATAATTTT
>JAVVWE010000025.1:0-11992 GCA_036652255.1 Alistipes sp.
GATTCGTGTATTAAAATCGGCGGCTGGTTACGCTATTTTTTGCAGTTTGATGGAGCATTGTCCGCTGAAATACAGCTAACACAGAATTATTGCAATTTTAAGTAATCTTTTAATACATAAGAGTATTATGTATAAGAATATTTTGTATATTTGCATTGTAAACTCAATCTTGAATTTAAAATTATTGATTATGTTTTCAAATGAGATTTTAAAAGGGACAATCAAGCCGTTGATTGTGAAGTTGATACGTGATTATGGACGTATGTATGGTTATCAAATTACGCAGAAGGTTAAAGAATTATCTTCGGATACTATTATCCTCACGGAGGGTGCTTTGTATCCAGCTTTACACAAATTAGTTGATGAAGGCACCCTTACGGTAGAGACTGAGCGAGTTGGAAACCGGGAACGTAAATATTACTCCCTTCAACACACTCATATTCAGGCTACAACATTTAAACTGGAAGAGGTGATGCAGTCAATTCGGATGTTGGTTCAATTGTTTGATATACCGCAATCTGTTTATGATACTAAATGAAAATCAAACCCAACGGGTGAAGAGGTATTTGACTCAGGCGGGTATTGAAAATCATTCGGTTTTCAATGACTTGCTTGATCATGTTTGCTGCTTGATTGAAGAGCGGATGGATCATGGAGATATTTTCGAAAATGCCATGAAAGCTATTTGTGCGCAGCAAACGATGCATAGGCTGAAAAATACGGAACGTTTAACTTTAAAATTCATAAATATGGAAACTACATTTTCAACGAAAATTTCGTTGCTCGCCGCTATTCCTTTTGAATTGTTCGGTTTGGCTTGGGTGTTGGACATGGGAACTCATGTTCCTTATTCTCTGTTATCTATGGTATTTTGTGCGTTTATCATCTCGATGTATGCACTTTTGTGTCTCGGTTGGATAGCTGAATTTCCTCGTTGGAGTTTTCCTTCGATTGGTTTTTGTCTCCTTTTTAGTGTCTATTTTTCGTATATTAAAATCCCCTTCTTTAGTGATGATGAGTTGGGGTTGTGGGCGTGGTTACCTATTTTAATTGCATTGGTCGTAGGTTTGATGTTCAATGCATCAACAAAGCCATTGCGAGCTTTCGTGAGAAAAATTAAAGATGATCCGACATTGATTTTGTTCGCATTATATGGTTTTCTCCCGATGTTTCTTTTGTTTTTAATGGATGAAATACATTCGCTGTGGATGTTGCCATCTGTTGTATTGTCATTTGCATTCCTCTGTGCGGGTCACTATCTTTTTTTGAGGTGCGATAAGAGAGGCACTCGTTTGTTCGCACTTCTGTCTTGTGGAATATTGGCTTTGTTGACTACGTCAATTTCGGGATATTATTTTTGGAACTAACCTACATCTCTTTTTTTAATATGGCACAAAAAATAAGGCGAAACCCGTAATGGTTTCGCCTTAAAATATGAATTAATGCTGTGAGTTAGTCCTCAAATTTGGCTGAGAGGAATTCGCGATTCAAGCGTGCGATATGTGCGATGGAGATTGATTTAGGGCATTCGGCCTGACAAGCACCTGTGTTGGTGCAGTTTCCGAAGCCTAATTCATCCATTTTGGCAACCATTGCTTTGGCGCGACGTGCACCCTCGACGCGACCTTGCGGCAACTTAGCGAGTGATGATACGCGTGCAGCGACGAACAACATTGCTGAACCATTCTTGCACGTTGCGGCGCAAGCACCACAACCTACGCACGATGCAGCATCCATTGACTCATCGGAATCTGCCTTCGGAATAGGAATTGCGTTGCCGTCGGGCACCGAGTTGGTGCGAACCGAGACGTAACCTCCGGCCTGAAGAATCTGGTCGTAAGCTCCGCGATTGACAATCAAGTCTTTGATGACCGGGAACGCCGCCGAACGCCAAGGTTCGATGGTAATTGTCTGACCATCCTTGAATTTGCGCATATAAATCTGGCAGGTGGTCACAGCCTGTGAAGGACCGTGAGCATGACCATTGATGTGCAGCGAACACATACCGCAGATACCCTCGCGGCAGTCGTGGTCGAAAGCTACGGGCTCTTTATCCTCGTGAATAAGGTTATTATTCATGATGTCCAGCATCTCGAGGAACGAAGTGTCGGCCGAGATATTCTCGACTTTGTACGTCTCAAAAGCTCCCTTTGATTTAGCGTCTTTTTGACGCCATATCTTTAATGTAAAATTCATAATTTCAAATTGTATTAAAGTTCAACGTCAAAACTTAGTCCTTGTAGTTACGCTGTGCGGGGTGCACAAACTCGAAGTTCAGAGCCTCTTTGGTCAACTCAGGGGCTTGATCCATCCCCTTGTACTCCCAAACGGCAGCATATACAAAGTTCTCGTCGTCACGCAGTGCCTCGCCCTCTTCGGTTTGGTGCTCTGTACGGAAGTGTCCGCCGCAAGATTCCTCGCGGTTGAGAGCATCGCGTGCCATCAATTCGCCCATTTCGAGGAAGTCGGCAACACGAAGTGCCTTCTCCAACTCCACGTTGAATTCGTTGGCGATGCCCACCACTTTCACATCTTTCCAGAACTCTTTGCGCAGTGCCTGAATCTCAGTAACTGCCTTCTCCAGAGATGCTTTTGTACGAGCCATACCTACGTTCTCCCACATGATGTGACCCAATTTCTTGTGCAGGTCATCCACCGTTTGCTTGCCTTTGATGGTCAGCAGTTTGTTGATTTTCTCCTTCACGCTTTTTTCTGCCTCGGCAAAAGCGGGGGTGTTGGTGTCGACCTTCTTCGCTTGAATCTTGTGCGAAAGGTAATCGCCAATGGTGTAGGGAAGCACGAAATATCCGTCGGCCAAACCCTGCATCAGTGCCGAAGCACCCAGGCGGTTTGCACCGTGATCTGAGAAATTCGCCTCGCCGATTGCATAGAGTCCGGGGATGGTGGTCATCAGGTTGTAATCGACCCAGATGCCGCCCATGGTGTAGTGCACTGCGGGGAAAATCTGCATCGGTTGCTCATACGGATTGGTGTCGGTAATCTCTTCGTACATATCGAACAGATTGCCGTAACGTTGTTTAATTACATCTTGTCCCAGACGAGCGATGGCGGTTTTGAAGTCCAAATAGACAGCCAAGCCAGTCTCATTCACACCGAAGCCTGCATCGCAACGCTCTTTTGCGGCACGTGATGCCACATCACGTGGCACAAGATTACCAAATGCTGGGTAGCGACGCTCCAAATAGTAGTCGCGATTCTCTTCAGCAATATCCGAAGGTTTCAGCGATCCGTTGCGGATAGCCTTCACATCGGCAATATTTTTTGGCACCCAAATACGACCATCATTACGCAGTGACTCCGACATAAGGGTCAGTTTCGACTGTTGATCGCCGTGTACGGGGATACACGTGGGGTGAATCTGTGTGAAGCTGGGGTTTGCCATTCCGGCACCCTTGCGATAGCATTGGAATGCTGCCGAGCCGTTCGATGCCATAGCATTGGTCGAGAGGAAGAATACGTTTCCGTAACCGCCTGTTGCAACCACCACTGCATGAGCTCCATAGCGTTCAATTTCACCGGTCACCAAGTTGCGAGCGATGATACCGCGTGCCTCGCCGTCTTCGATGACGACATCAAGCATTTCGTGGCGTGGGTAGCTTTTTACTGTTCCGTTTGCAATCTCCTTATTTAATACGGAGTATGCGCCCAACAGCAGTTGTTGTCCGGTTTGACCGCGTGCATAGAAGGTGCGCGATACCTGTGCGCCACCGAATGAACGATTGGCAAGCAAACCTCCGTATTCGCGGGCAAAAGGTACGCCCTGCGCTACGCACTGGTCGATAATGAGGTTCGAAACCTCTGCCAGACGGTAGACATTTGCCTCGCGAGAGCGGTAGTCGCCGCCCTTAATCGTGTCGTAGAACAAGCGATATACCGAGTCGTTGTCGTTCTGGTAGTTCTTGGCTGCATTGATACCGCCCTGTGCTGCGATCGAGTGAGCGCGGCGGGGAGAGTCGGAGATGCAGAATACTTTAACATTGTATCCGAGTTCACCGAGCGAAGCAGCAGCTGATGCGCCACCGAGTCCGGTGCCCACGATGATGATGTCGAGCTTACGCTTGTTAGCGGGGCTGACGACCTTGATTGCTGTCTTGTGATTACTCCACTTTTGTGCGAGTTCACCGGCAGGAATTTTAGCATCTAATTTGAAAGCCATATCGTGTGTATTTTTATTATTCGACAAAAGGATGGGTTAGCATGCACCGCACGCACTCTGAATGTAGAAGACAACCACCACGGCTGCGAAACCGAGGAATACGAGGGTTGCTACGATGTTCGAGAGGCATTTCAGGCGGGGATACCAAGTATCGTTTGCCCAACCTGCGGTCTGAAACATTGACCATACGCCGTGTGTGAGGTGGAACCAGAGGGCGAAGAACCAAACGAGGTAAATCACCACGTAGTACCACTGCGAGAAGGTGTAGGCAATCAACGCGGCACCGTCGGCAGGACCGAAGCCCAGCGAATTGGTGTGCTCGCCCAGCAACTCGACGAGCTGCATTTTAGCCCAGAAGTTGTAGAGATGGAGTGCCATGCCGACCAACACGATGAAGCCCAGAACAAGCATATTCTTCGAAGCCCATGCCACACCGGGTTCGGTGACGGTGACTTCGTAGCGTTGCGATCCGCGGGCTTTGTAGTTGTTCAGTGTCAGGATGATGGCATACAGAAAGTGTACGATGACACCTGCTGCAAGTACCGCCGTACCTGCCAGAGCATACCAGTTGGCTCCCAGAAATTCACAGATCATGTTGTAGCCCTCGGGCGAGATGATGGCTGTGATGTTCATAGACATGTGGAAGAGGATAAAGAGTACAAGGAAGCATCCTGAAATACTCATTACTAACTTCTTGCCAAGAGATGAATTACATAAAAAACAGCTCATAATTTTGAAATTTTGTTTATATTTGTTAATAATTTGTGTTCACGAGTACAAAGATAGTTATTGTTTGCTCAATAACAACACATCACGAGGGTAATTTTGCACCAAAAGCAGGGGATTATGGATAAACAAGAGCTTCGTCGCCAGATGCGACAACTCAATCGCGGAGTTGAACCCGCGCAACGTGAGCGCGCTTCGGCGCAAATTTTCGAGCAAGTAGCGCGCTCCGAATCGTTTGTGGCTGCGCGCACTGTGGCGATTTTCGCCTCTCTGACCGACGAGCCTGACACCGCGGCGACGCTGGCGTTGTGGAGCCGCACCAAGCGAATTGTGGTGCCTCGAGTCGAGGGCGATACGATGCAATTTTATGACTACGACCCTGAGCAGATGGAGCGAGGAGCCTTTGGAATTGAGGAGCCTCAGGCGGTGGAGCCGTGCCATCCGGCGCAGATTGATTTGATGATTGCCCCCGGTGTGGCGTTCACGCGCGAAGGGCTGCGTCTGGGGCGTGGACGAGGTTATTACGACAAGTATCTCTCGTTGCCCGGCTTTCGCGCGTATAAAATAGGTATCTGCTATGCCCATCAACTCGTGCCGATGTTGCCCACCGAGCCGCACGACATCCGTATGGATTGGGTGGTGTGCGGGTAGGAGTGCTGTGGTGCTAATTTTTTTGAGTGTCGGCTACGAACCAGCCACCGACTCTGGGGTGAGTGATTGGCACGGCGAGTCCGAAGTAGAAGTTAGCGGATTTCAAATTGATAGGAATCCCCTTTTTGCCGTAGTTGAAGCCTACATAATCGACACCCAGAAAAAAGTTAATCCACGATGGATGTGCGTTGAGAGCCAAACCAATCACCCCCATGCGATTTTGCACAAGCGAGTGGCTAAGCGAAGCGGAGAACCACGACGAAGGGCGGAAATTGGCAGAGACGGTTAGCTCGGTAGAGGTGTAATCGCCATAGAAGCGGGTTTGTGATAACAAACCGAACCCGATAGCATTGTGCAGAATGGTATATTCTCCGCCGATATTGACCGTGGCGGTCAGCATTCGACTCAGCCGTCGAGGTGCGTCCACATCCACAATCACCTTGTCGGGGCGATCGAAGTCGGCATCTTTGGCATCGAAATCGTAGCCGCGAAATGCGACCGATAGGTTGTCGAATGTTCCGTTGACGGCACTTTTCTTGCTCCACGCCAGAAAGCCGATGTCGTTGATTGCCAGTGAGACTTTCAGCCGATCGTCGAGTAGTCGAGCATCGGCACCCAAATCAAAAGCCAAGCCCCAGCTGCCGATGCTCATCTTGAAGTGGTCAATGGCATCGGTCACCTCGCTCAATGGCATTTTGCCCGCGAGGTGCGAGAAGTCGATACCTGTAATATTTCCATTGAAGCGACCGCGCATATCGGCTCGCCATTCGTTGTCGTTGATGTTGACTTGCATACTCTCCACGTCGAGTGAAGCGTGTGCGCCACCCAACAGAAATTTGACGCGTGCACCGACCGTAAGGTAGTCGAAAATGGGAACTGCGGCACCGAAAGCGAACTCTAAATAGTTGTCGCTCTCGGCATTGAATCCCTTGAGATTATACTCACCTGCGTGCAACTCTTTGGCAAGTCTGAAAAATTCTTTGGGTATTGAGAGCGAGGTTTCAGAGCGCAAATTGAGTCCGAATGTCCAGAAATAGTTACGTGCGTAGGCTCCAAAACCGAAGATGTTTTCGTTCAGTCCGATGCTCAAGTGGTTGGTATTCCGCATTCGGCGCAGAAATTTTCCGGCATCGACCGAGCTGTGCATGAAGGTTACCAGACCCTCTCCGTCGGGATCGGGGTAGAGGATGTTCTTCACCGATAGGAAGTTGGAGTGGTAGTTTACTCCGATGTTGCCGATGGCAGGAATGTTGATATAGCCCCTTTGCGGTACGAACGAAGGGTTCATGTCGAGTCGCTGAATGGATTCCTCCATGAAATAGGAGGTTTTCATCTGCGCCGAAACTCCGAGTGGGGTGAGTATGGTTGCTGCGAGGAACATTATAATGCAGGTAAATTGCTTCATGGTGTTGGTGAGTTTCATGGGTTGTCTTATAAAGTGTCGAGATCTATGGTGACACCCCGTTTGAGCAGCAATTTTATCTCTGCTGTGACGTATTGTTCGGGCGAAAGTCCGCTGCCGTGCCCCACAGATTCACCGTTGATGGTATAACGGATTTTATCGACCTGTTTCAATCGCTGTATTTCACCCTCTTTTATATCGACCCGTACATTGAGCAAACTCTGTTTGTAGGCTCCGTCCGTAGCTGCATTGTAGCCCTTGATAGGCGCACTGACCACTGCGCGCACATCGTCGAGGATCATCCCTTTATTGTCGAGAAAATCTAAAGTCACTGCCATATCGAGTGGAATTGTGGTGCGGGCATCAAGCTTGATGAGGATGTCCTCTGCCGTGAGATCGTAGTCGTCGATGTCGTCAAAGGTATCTTTTACATCCGCCACATTGGAGTAAGAGAGGGTCGCCTCGTCCTTGAATTTCAGTGGTAGTTTTACCTCGTATTTGATGTCAATGGGGTAATCTTCGCCTGTGATTTCGATGCTTTGCTCACGGCGGTCATCCTCCTTTAAATCGAAAGTCACCTCGATTTTTGAGGGAATCACCTTCATTAAATTCGATAAATTGGGAACGTGGCACAGCGTGTAGTCCCCCGGAGCCTTGGTCTGATCCGTGATGTAGAGCTTCGTTAAACGCATTTTGTTCTGCTCGGCGGGTTGAATGTAGATATCGCGAATGGTGATTGGGCTGAGCTTCTGGTTCTTGAAATCGTAGGGTTGCAGGATGATATTGCCCATCATGCCGATGTCGATTGTGTTGCAGACGTGTAGTCGCACTTGTGGCGCAACCAAGTTGACCTCGATGTTCTGGTCTCCAAGTGATTTGCGAACATCCTCAAGTTGGATGGTCATGGGTTGAAGATATTCCTTCAAATCGAGATCCACACCCCCTGCGATGTGCGAAATCTTGAGCACGGGGGCAGTGACGCTTGGACAGAAGGTGATTCCATCCTTGTCATATATTCTTTGTGTGGGCGAATTGTCGGGTATAGAGAAAGAGGCTGAAATCTTTATATTGCCCTTGAGTTGTGCCATCTTCTCTTTGATAGGTACATTCCGTACCCCCTTGATCACGATGCGGGTAACCTCAATCGGACTTCCATTGTACTCTTCTATTGGTTCCCTCAGATAGATGGTGTTGGTCGCCGGGTCGAGGTTTGGATGTTCCACATCAAGGAATTGCGGTAGCTGAATGGATATGTGCTCGAACAGAATGTGGCTCAAGAAAGAAGATTTGATTGCCAAGCGGACAGACAAAACTGCCTCGCCGTTGGTAGCGGCATCCACCACCTTGGCATAGGCGATATTGGTCACCTTGTCCGCCACGTAGAAGGTTTTGTCGATGGGTTGGTCGATAGAGAGATTGTGTGGCACATCGGCAGCGAAATTACACCGCGCGAGGTCGACACCCAACTGTGTGTTGTCCATCTTGATTCCGATTTTGTCGACGTTCATGGTCTTGAGCGAGGACAATTTATAGCTATCGCTTGGAAATGAGGGAGTGATTTCGGTAGTGATGGGGGCGTTAATTGTAAGTTGCTCTTGTCGAACCTCGGCATCGTCGGGGTGAATGCCCTCCAAGGGCAGCACAACACCGCTGGGCGATGTGAGCTGGTCGAGTGTGGTGGTCAGTACGTTGTTCGACAAACCGGCAACTCCCGTTTTAAAGTCGAAAATTTTGGGAAGGGTGATTTTTACCGTTACCGCCCCTTTGAGTGGAATATGAGTAGGTGTAGCGCGTAGAGTGAGTGCGTTGGAGGGGGAGCTGTTGAGGGCAATGTAATAAATCCGTGCAATTCTATTGAGTCCATTGATGGTGAAGTCCATATTGCTGGAGCTGCGCATTGGGGTGGGGGCAATGTCGTTGGTGCGCAGAGAAGCATCCCCAATTTGCGGTGACATTTTTAGTGTCAACGTGGGTTTATATCCTGTCGGAATGGTGGCTCCGTTGGTGGTGCTGACGTAGTGGAGTGTGCACCGCAGCTGGTCGTTGAGGGTGAGCGTGCGTGCTGCCGAGATGGGCTCGGTCACGGCGCGTCGGGCGAGATAAAATACAAAGTCAGTCTCTGCCGCTCCAGTCCTGAAGTTACTTACGGTCAATGTGTTTCCTGCGACGGTTGCTGTGCCGCCGTAGTTGCTGCCAAGGCTGAGGGTGTAGTTGTTTGGCAGGGCGATGGTGAACGATAGCAACCCCTCTTTGAGGACGGATTGCAACGCTCCGAGCGAGAAATTGAGGTGCATGGGTGTGCCCTGCGTGGCTCCCGAAAAATAGAGCTGTTCGATGGCAGCGACTTCCGAAGGGATGTTGCCAAGGGTGACATTGAAGGCTTTGGTTTCATCAGCCTCTAAGGATATAGGTGTGCCTGCGGGGGGTGTTGTGCCGCTCGCGTAGTTGGAGTTGATATTTTTGATGATTTCCACCCGCTCCAGTGGCTCGTTGCCAAAATTGAACGAGGGCAGATGGATAGGCGCATCGCTTGCGAAGCTGGGCAACTGAACCAATTCGGGGAACTGTATATTGCCATAAGCGAAGCTACGAGGCGTGATGTAGGGAATTACATCGCGAATGTTGTTGATTTTGATGGCGTTGATTTTGTTGTTAACACTGTCGCTGATTTTGTAGGCATACGTTCCCTCTTCGGTGACCAGCTCGTCAATCTCGCTGCGTCGCACCAAGGAGTCCACTGTCAACTCCTTCAGTGTGCCCAAGGGGAGGATGATGCCATCGGTGCCGAGCGAGACTTTGAGATTTACATTATTCAAATCATAGGCGTTGTCAACACACGATGTGGCAAGAAAGGAGATTGCCAGAATGGCAAATAATTTGGAATGGAACTTCATTAATTCGTCTTTTTGTTGTTTAATTTGGACTATACTTTGTTCTATTTATTACAAAGTTAACTACTTTTTATTATATATCCTCTCTTTTTTTGCAAAAAAAATTGCTATTTTTGCATTCAAATATGGCTGACAATGAAAATAGATTGAACACATTGAAGGAGCAGGTGGCTCTGCTGCCCCTGTTGCCCGGTGTTTATCAATTTCTCGACCGTACGGGGACGATTATTTATGTAGGCAAGGCGAAGAGCCTGCGCAAACGCGTCTCGTCTTATTTCATGCAGAACAAAGAGCACACTCCGAAGGTGCGGGTGCTGGTGCGCCAAATTGTTGAAATTCGCCACATCGTGGTCGACAGCGAAGCGGATGCGTTGCTGCTCGAAAATTCACTCATCAAGACACTGCAACCGCGCTACAACATCCTGCTCAAGGACGACAAAACCTATCCGTGGATTGTGGTGCGACGTGAACCCTTTCCCCGGGTGCAGTCCACGCGACTACTGCTGCGTGACGGCTCGCAATATTTTGGTCCTTATTCGTCGGTGATGATGCAACACAGTGTGCTGGAGTTTATCCGCGAAGTGGTGCCGCTGCGCACCTGCAAGCTCAACCTCTCGCCTACGGCGATTGCCCGCGGTAAATATACGGTCTGTTTGCAATATCATCTTGGAAACTGTAAAGGTCCCTGCATCGGGGCGCAAAGCGAAGTGGAATATGCGGTGCAGGTCGATATGCTGACGGCTGTGCTTAAGGGTGATTTGCGTCCCGTGCGCACCCATCTCGAAACCGAGATGGCACGTGCTGCTTCCGAGATGAAATTCGAGCTTGCCCAACGCTATAAATCGCGAATTGATGCACTCGATAATTATGCGGGTAAGTCGGTGATTGTGAGTGCTAAAATCGAAAATGTAGATGTTTTTTCGCTACTCGTGGACGACGATGCTGCTTATTGCAACTTCGTGCGAATTCGCCATGGATCGGTGGTGGGGGTCTACACCGTCAAACTCTCGACGGGAGTCGATGCCGACGAACCTTCGATGCTCACACTTGCCATTCAGCATATCACCGAACACATTGCTGCCGGGCAACTTGCGCGTGAAGTAGTTGTCTCGGTTTTACCCTCGGCAACGATGCTTTTCGAGGGGGTGACCTTCACCGTGCCCCGACGGGGAGAGAAGCTCGAACTGCTTGAATTCTCGCGGCGCAGTGCCCGTATCTATCGCGCTGAACAGCTCAAAAACCTTGAGATAAAGAATCCCGAACGCCACACTGAGCGGCTGATGGAGTCCATGCGCCGCGAGTTGCATCTGGACAATCCACCGCGTCACATCGAATGTTTCGACAACTCAAACTTGCAGGGTACCAATCCCGTTGCTTCATGCGTGGTCTTTCGCGACGGCAAGCCTGCTCGCAGCGAATATCGTCACTTCAACATAAAAACTGTTGTCGGAGCAGACGACTTTGCCTCCATGCGCGAAATCGTTTTTCGTCGCTACCGTCGTCTGTTGGACGAGGGGGCTGAATTGCCCGATTTGATTGTGGTCGATGGAGGTAAAGGTCAGCTGTCGAGCGCGTATGCCGTGTTGTGCGAGTTGGGCATCGAGCGGCGTGTGCCCATTGTTGGACTTGCAAAACGCATTGAAGAGATTTTTTTTCCGAGTGATCCGATGCCCTATTATTTGAGCCGTACGGGCGAACCCCTGAAGGTAATTTGCCACCTGCGCGACGAGGCACATCGCTTTGGAATTACGTTCCATCGCCAAAAACGAAGCAATAGCTTTATACATAGCGAATTGGAACAGATTGAGGGGGTGGGCGCGAAGACCATTGAGACGCTGATGCAGCATTTTCGCACTGTGGCGAAGGTGCGGGCGGCGAATTTGGGTGAGTTGACGGCTCTGGTTGGAGAGGTGAAAGCGCGCAAAATTTACGGTTTTTCGCACAAAGAAGCATAAAATTTGGGGTTAAAGTCAAAAATTTGCAGTTTTTGACTTGTGAATTCCAGAATTTTACTTACATTTGCACTCCCGATTCACCTTGTTTTCATAAAAGGATATGCCCGGATGGCGGAATCGGTAGACGCGTTGGTCTCAAACACCAATGACAGCAATGTCGTGCCGGTTCGACCCCGGCTCCGGGTACCAA
>JAVVWE010000026.1:0-11573 GCA_036652255.1 Alistipes sp.
GTTACGCGCCCCCCCCCCCCCGTGGTGTTTTTTTTTTCCCCCCCCACAAACACGGGCGCCCCTTCCCAAAAATTGGCGAGGCCCGCGCCTGATATATATAGGTATTACTTGCAGTAAACCTTCGTGTAGCCGTAGATTGCCTCGTCACCCAACTCTTCCTCAATGCGGAGCAGCTGGTTGTATTTCGCCATACGATCCGAACGCGACATGGAACCCGTCTTGATTTGACCTGAGTTCGTAGCCACTGCGATGTCGGCAATGGTCGAATCCTCAGTCTCACCCGAACGGTGCGAAGTAACCGACGTGTAGCCCGCACGGTGAGCCATCTCGATAGCATCAAGCGTCTCAGTCAAGGTGCCAATCTGGTTGACCTTAATCAAAATGGAGTTAGCGCAACCCATTTCGATGCCCTTCTTCAGGAAATCGACGTTCGTAACGAACAAGTCATCGCCCACCAACTGGCATTTGTCGCCCAGTTCGCGTGTCAGCAACTGCCAACCTTCCCAGTCGCCCTCCGACATACCGTCCTCGATTGAGTCGATAGGATATTTAGCAACCAACTCCTTCATGAATTCAACTTGCTCTTTCGATGTGCGTTTAGCACCTTTAACACCTTCAAACTTAGTGTAGTCGTAGATGCCGTCAGCGTAGAACTCCGAAGCTGCGCAGTCCATACCGATGGCAATGTCACCACCCTCGCACTTGCGTCCGGGTTTGTAACCTGCCGCTTTGATTGCCTCGATAATCGCCTCGATAGCATCCTCCGTACCTTTGAGCGCAGGGGCAAAACCGCCTTCATCACCTACGGCAGTTGAAAGATTGCGATTGTGAAGCACCTTCTTGAGGTTGTGGAACACCTCAGCACCCATCCGCAGAGCCTCGCTGAACGAGGGAGCACCCACAGGACGAATCATAAACTCCTGAAACGCAATAGGGGCATCGGAGTGCGAACCACCGTTGATAATGTTCATCATCGGCACGGGCAAATATTTCGCATTTGCACCACCAATGTAACGATAGAGAGGCATTCCGAAGTAGTCTGCCGCAGCACGAGCCACAGCCAACGAGACACCAAGAATAGCATTTGCGCCGAGTTTCGACTTGGTAGCTGTGCCATCCAACTCGATCATCGCCTTGTCGATACCAACCTGATTGGCAACGTTCATACCCACAATGGCAGGTGCAATAATCTCGTTCACATTCTGAACAGCTTTCTGCACGCCCTTACCCAAATAACGATTTTTATCTCCGTCGCGAAGCTCCAAAGCCTCGTTCTCGCCTGTTGACGCACCGCTCGGAACGGCTGCGCGACCAAATGCTCCTGATACTGTATGAACCTCAACCTCAATGGTCGGGTTACCTCTTGAATCGAGGATTTCTCTTGCGTGAATTTCTACAATCTGCATAGTAATTTGATTTGAATTATTTTGAATTAACACTAACGTCCTAACCGTCGGTGCAAAGTTACGAAAAAATTTTAGAATCTGATTATCGGTGAACCGTGATTTTTAACACGCAACAAGAATGCCTTTTACGAACAATATTTGTGAAATTCGGAACAATTATCTATCTTTGTAGCGCGAATTGCACGCCAAAGTGCGTCAACAAAACCATTTTAATGAGAAAAGTACTCTCTTTTTCCCTGTTCCTTATGCTGGGGCTCGTCGCCTCGCAGCTCCTGCCCGGTCTCTTAGGATCGGATTATGCAGTTTTTAAATTCGGCTCCGACACCCTGCTTTACATCTGTTTGGCGTTCATCATGATTAATGTAGGACGCGAATTCGAAATAGACAAAACGCGCTGGAAATCCTACACCAAAGATTATTTTATTGCCATGGCATCCGCCGCACTGCCGTGGATTCTGATTGCATTCTACTATATTTTCGTGCTGCTGCCGCCCGAATTTTGGGGCAGTGGTGCCGCATGGAAAGAAAATTTGCTGCTCAGTCGTTTTGCAGCCCCCACCTCTGCCGGTATTCTCTTCACGATGCTCGCAGCCATGCACCTCAACAAAAGTTGGATATACAAAAAAATACAGGTGCTCGCAATTTTCGATGATCTCGACACCATCTTGTTGATGATTCCGCTGCAAATCATGATGATTGGTATGCGCTGGCAGATGATTGCCGTCATCACCATTGTCGTGCTACTGCTCATCTTGGGATGGCGGAAGTTGGGATCTTACAACGTGCGCCAAGATTGGCGAGCGATTTTGTGCTACGCCATAGTAGTTTTCGCACTGACACAAATTGTTTACCAAGGCTCGAAATATCTTTATGGAGCCGATGGAAGCATCCACATCGAGGTGCTGCTACCCGCCTTTGTTGCCGGCATGATTATGCGTCACAAAACCATCGACTCACCCACCGAACGTCGCGTATCGACGGGCATCTCCTTTTTGTTTATGTTCCTCGTCGGAGTCAGTATGCCACTAATCACGGGGGCGGCACTTTCGCCCGACACCTCCGCAGATGCCTGCGTAACGGCATCGCAACCCATGATGCCTTGGGGTATGCTGGCGTTGCACGTGCTCGCCGTGTCGTTCCTCTCGAACCTCGGCAAGTTGATGCCTATGTTCTTCTACCACGATCGCAAAAAAAGCGAGCGACTTGCCCTCTCGATTGGTATGTTCACACGTGGTGAGGTGGGCGCAGGGGTGATTTTCATCGCCCTAAGCTATAATTTGGGCGGTCCGGCACTCATCATCTCGACGTTAACACTCGTATTGAATTTGATTCTCACAGGTGGCTTTGTGGTGATGGTCAAGAAATTAGCCCTTCGCACCTACACCCCCACTGAGGAAGAATCAGCTTCTTAGCGCATCAGCACCGACGAATCGCCGTAGCTCAAGAAACGAAAATCATTGGCAAGCGCATAGTCGTAAATCCGATGCCAATCACTGCCCACATAGGCAGAAATCAGCAGTAATAAAGTGGATTTTGGCTGGTGAAAATTCGTTATGATATTGCGCACAATGCGAAAATCGTAGCCCAACGGTGTAATCATAATTTGAGTGGAGGTCTTCAGTCGCTCCAACCCCTCTCGCTCCATATAGGTCTGCAAGGTCTCAAGGGCATCGCGCCCCGTGAAACTCGCTGGAATGTCGTAAAGCTCCCACTGTCCAATAACCCGCTGGGCATCGGGTGCACCCGTCTCATGGATTCGCCAAGCCAATGCCGGAAGCGACTCGAGCGTCCGCACCGAGGTGGTTCCCACTGCCGTAATCTCGCCCCATTTCCGCAATAAATTGGCAATCGTCGCGCGGTGCACCTCGAAATGTTCGGTGTGCATGGGGTGATGTGCTGCGTCGTCGTCCTTCACAGGCAGAAACGTTCCCGCTCCCACATGAAGCGTCACCTCATCAAAATCAAAACCTCGTTCCTTCATCGACTCAATCAATTCGGGCGTGAAGTGTAGTCCCGCAGTCGGTGCAGCCACAGAGCCTTCAAATTTCGAATAGACCGTTTGGTAGCGCGTGTTGTCTATCTCCTCGCTCTCGCGATTCAGATAGGGCGGAATCGGAATCTTACCAAGGTGTTCGAGCAGTTGACCAAAGGTCATCGAAGCCGTCCACTCGAACCGCACCAACTGCTCACGCCCCTGATCACCCACGCGCCACGCACGAAGATGCTCAGCACGCCCTTCGTAGTCGAAATTAATCTCCAAGAAGCCCTCTTTCCACTTTTTAAGGTTGCCCACAATGCAGCTCCACTCGCACGCATCATGCACCGCAAAAGCGCGCTCATAGTCGGCTGGCGTATGCGGTTCGAGGCAAAAAACCTCGATACGCGCCCCCGAAGGCTTGTGCATGATGATACGCGCACGAATGACCTTCGTATTGTTGAACACCAGTAACTGCCCCGCAGGCAGCACCTCACCAATATTGCAAAAGTGTTGTTCTGAGATAGTTCCACCCTTGTAAATCAAGAGTTTCGATGCACTCCGCTCCGCGAGTGGGAACTTTGCGATCCGCTCTTCGGGCAGGTCGTAATTATAATCGTTGATATTGATATGTCTCTCCATAGCGGGCGCAAAGGTACAAAACAGTTTTCAAAAATGTTTATGCACAAAGAAAAAAGCAAAATTGCCACGCCCTCCTCGACAAAAACAGACTGCGCGGTCGCTCCCTCGACAAAGAACGAGATTAATAAATTTAAAACAACCTCTAAGCCCCGGCAATAACCGTCACCAAATCATCGCGGCGGAGGTATTGCACCGCCAAACGCTGCACATCAGCAGGTGTCACAGCACGTATGCGACGAATATTTTCAGCAATCACCGCATTGTCCTTGTCGCAAAGAATATTTTCAATGGTCACATCCGCAATACCAAATGGACCATCGAGAATGCGCATCGTCTCGCCTGCCATGATGTTTTTCACCAGAGATAACTCCTGCTCACTTATCGGCTCGCTACGGAGTCGTTCAATCTCGATATATATCTGTGTTAGAGCATCTTTAGTCACCTCAGAGCCCACTTGTGTTGCCACGGCAAAGTACCCTTCGCGCTCGAAGTTGACCATTGCCGCCACCACACCATAGGTGTAACCGCGCTCCTCACGCAGACTGTGCATCAGTCGCGAACCAAAATAACCGCCCAGCACCGTAGCCACGACCTGCATACCCAGAAAATCGGAATGTTCACGCGGGAAAAGCAGCCGTCCAATTCGTATGGATGATTGCACCGCGCCGGGATGCTCCACAAATCCATCCAAACACGTTGCGACGGGCGGAAATTTCACCTCGACACGCGCACCTCGCGGCAACTGCTCAGCAAGAGCCTTCACAGCACCATATTCTGCCTGCCCGATACGTCCACTGCACACGATAAAACAATTTTCAGAGAGATACAATCGTCGGTACAGAGTCTCTATGTCGTTGCGGGTCAGCGTGTCGTACGCCCGCTCATCGTTCGACAATCCATAGGGATGTTGCTCACCAAATAAACATTGTGCAAATTTCTCACGCGCCTGCGTCTCCACTTTCGTTCGCTCGATGGCAAGCTCCTGCCTCCGCTTGGTGCAGTAGGTGCGCAACTCTGTGTCGAGAAAAAGCGGGTGCAAAATAATTTGCTCAGCAACGGCGAGCGTTTGTGCGAAAAATTTGGAAAGCATACAAAAACTCAAGTAGACATAGTCACGATCAATCGAGACATCGTAGTAGGAACCATAGTAGTCGAGCTGCTCGGCAATCTGCTGTGCCGTCAAATCGCGGCTCCCTTCTGACAACATATTTGCTGTCGCGGATGCCGAAAATGGAATCTGTTGCATGGAAGAACCGGCACGAAAGACAAAACTCACGCGCAACACCTCAAATTCATCGGTCGGAAGGGTGTAAAGTGCTGTGCCGTTAGCTAATATCTCACGATGTGCGGCGGCAATTTCGATATGATCGGGCAGCGTAATAGGTGGCTGTTTCATTGTTTTGCTTTGTAAATAAGTGTGCTGCTATTGTCGGCAGTAAATGTGGTACGGCTGAAATCCATCACCTCCGTTGCCGTAATCGAGCGGTAAGTTGCCACCTCGCGGTTGATGAGTGGCAGATCGTCCAACATCGCATAATAGCCAAGATTCATGGCTTTATTCATGACGTTCAGCTCACCAAAGAGCGTATTGGCTTCAAATTTATTTTTCACCTTCTCGACTTCGTATTCCGATGCCAGCTCACTCTGCATAAGCGCAATTGCCTCCCATAGAGCCGCTTCAGCAACCTCGACAGTCGTCGTGGGGAGCAATTGTCCCGTAAAAATAAACAATCCGGCATCAACTGAACCCGTGATGTAGGCATTAATCGAGGCGAAAAGAGGGCGTTCGCGCACCAAACGTTGATAAAGCCGCGACGAATCACCTCCCGAGAGCAAATCGCTCGCAAAGTCACCTATAAAGAACCCGCGCGAGGTGCGCGCCCCCATGTGAAAGGCAATCGAGAGGGTGGTTGCCGGCACATCGCGCACCACCTCCATGCGGCGTGCTGCGTGCTGTGCCAACTCTTGCGGGATGGGTGGCAAGGTTTCGGGTGCGGCGGAAGCGATGCCACCAAACCATTTGTCGGCAAGGGCAATCATCTGCACTTCGTCCAAATCACTGGAGATGGAGAGGATGGCATTTGCGGGGTGATAGTAGCGACGATAAAAGTCGCGCACTTCGACCTGTGTTGCCTGCTCAATGTGATCGGGAGTCATGCCGATGGTCGTCCAACGGTAAGGGTGGCGTTCGTATGCCAAAGCGCGCAGAAGCATTAACTGATCACCGTATGGTTGGTTGAGGTAGTGTTGGCGGAACTCCTCGATGACCACCCTTTTTTCGAGTGCAAGTTTGCGTGCGGTGATATTCAGCCCCATCATGCGGTCACTTTCAAGCCACAAAGCCGTCTCGATGTTGGTCGTGGGCAGCGTGATGTAGAAGTTGGTGTAATCGTTGTTGGTGAAGGCGTTGTTCTCGCCACACGCCATCTGCACAGGCAGATCGAAGTTGGGCACGCGACGCGTACCGCGAAACATGAGGTGCTCGAAGAGGTGGGCAAAGCCCGTGCGCGCCGGATCCTCGTTGCGTGCTCCGACGCGATAGAGCAGATTCACAGCTGCTAATTTCGACGTACGATCGCGGTTGACGACGACCGTCAATCCGTTGGCGAGTGTATGTTGTGTGTAAGTTATCATGGTCATGCAAAGGTATAAAAATAATTGGCATCGGAATAATTAGTAAAAAATGTGCAGCTTTTGCGGAATGGATAATTTTGCGCTTTGAGCGCGAGTGGGCGCGAAAATTGCGATGCTTAACAACAAACATAGAAAAAACATCAAATAGCCATCCAATATTCGCACCTTTTTTGATACAAAATATGCGCGGTATCGAGCAATTTTTTGTACCTTTGTCGGGTCTTCGATAACTATACTTGATTCGATAATAGTTATAATATATTCATAGTAAAATTCTTAGCGATTATGACAGAAAAAAAATTCATCACCTGTGATGGTAATTACGCGGCCGCACACGTGGCCTATATGTTCTCAGAAGTTGCTGCTATTTATCCTATTACGCCGTCATCAACCATGGCGGAATTGGTGGACGAATGGGCAGCACAAGGTCGTAAAAACATCTTCGACGAAACAGTAAGGGTTGTCGAAATGCAGTCCGAAGCAGGTGCTGCAGGTGCTGTCCACGGTTCATTACAGAGTGGCGCACTGACCACAACATTCACAGCCTCACAAGGTTTGCTGTTGATGGTTCCAAATATGTACAAAATTTCTGGCGAATTGCTGCCGGGTGTCTTCCACGTCACAGCACGCGCATTGGCAGCGCAATCGTTGTCTATTTTCGGCGATCATCAAGATGTTATGGCTACACGCCAAACTGGATTTGCGATGCTCGCAACCTCGTCCGTACAAGAGGTGATGGATTTAGCAGGTGTCGCCCACATCGTGGCTCTCAAATCGCGCATTCCGTTCATGCACTTCTTCGATGGATTCCGCACTTCACACGAAATTCAGAAAGTTGAACTCATTGACGATCAAGCACTGATGTCGCTCTTCGACTTGGATGCACTCAAGCTATTCCGCACTTCGGCACTCAACCCCGAACACCCCGTGACACGCGGTACGGCTCAAAATCCCGATATTTATTTCCAAACACGCGAGGCTTCAAATAAATTCTACGACGCGGTGCCCGATATGGTTGCCCAGACGATGAATCAAATTTCGAAAATCACAGGACGCGACTATAAACCATTCACCTACTACGGTGCCAAAGATGCTGAACAGATTGTAGTTGCAATGGGTTCGGTGACTGAAACATTGAAGGAAACCGTCGATTATCTGAATGCTCAAGGGGCAAAAGTAGGCGTTGTTACAGTTCATTTATACCGTCCATTCTCGGTGAAATACCTCGCCGCCGTGGTTCCCGCATCGGTGAAACGCATCTGCGTTCTCGACCGCACGAAAGAACCCGGAGCTGCCGGTGATCCTCTCTATCTCGATGTAGTGGAGGCATTTGCCACACGCAAAGACATTGCTCCAGAGCACAAACCGCTGATTATCGGTGGTCGCTACGGACTTTCGTCTAAAGATACAACACCCGCACAGATGCTTGCCGTATTTAAGAATTTGCAGACGAAAGAGCCAAAAAATCAATTCACGGTGGGCATCGTGGACGATGTGACTTTCCGCTCGCTGCCCGTGGGCGAAGAGATTTCGTTGGCAAAATCCGGCACGTTCGAAGCCCTCTTCTTCGGCTTGGGTGCAGACGGAACTGTGGGTGCTAACAAAAACTCTATTAAAATTATTGGCGGCTCAACAGACAAATATTGTCAGGCATATTTCGCCTATGACTCTAAAAAATCGGGTGGTTACACCTCGTCGCATCTCCGCTTCGGCGACAAACCCATCACATCGCCCTATCTGGTCACAACCCCCGATTTCGTGGCGTGCCATGTGCCTTCGTATGTCAATAAATACGACGTACTGAAGGGGTTGAAAAAGGGCGGATCGTTCTTGCTCAACTCGGTGCACGATGCGGCTACCACCTGCGCAACACTGCCCGACCACATGAAGGCGTATATGGCTCAGAATCAGATTAATTTCTACATCATCAACGCCACTAAAATTGCAGCCGAATTGGGTCTCGGATCACGCACAAACACCATCATGCAGGCAGCATTCTTCAAAATTGCCAACGTCATTCCGTTCGAGAAAGCAGTCGAAGAGATGAAACACGCCATTTTAAAGTCGTACGGCAAAAAAGGTGAAGATATTGTCAACATGAACTACGCAGCAGTCGATGCCGGCGGACAAGCGGTCGAAAAGGTCGAAATACCCGCTGCATGGGCTTCAGTGGTCGACAATGGCTGCACCGATATACATTGCGGTGACACGTCGCGTCCCGAATTTTTGCGTACAATCGTCGATCCAATCAACGCACTGAAGGGCGATATGCTGCCCGTCTCAGCATTCAATGGTCGCGAAGATGGCACGTGGGACAACGGCACAGCAGCCTACGAAAAACGAGGCATCGCGGTGAAAGTTCCTGAGTGGCAGGTGGCAAATTGCATCCAGTGCAACCAGTGCGCCTACGTCTGCCCTCACGCAGTTATCCGCCCGTTCCTCGCCACGGAAGCTGAAGCTACGGCTTCGGGCGTGGAGTGGAAACAAGGCATCGGTGAGACTAAAGATTACAAATTCCGTCTCCAAATTTCGCCCCTCGACTGCACAGGTTGCGGCAACTGTGTCGATGTTTGCCCCGCCAAAGAGAAGGCACTTATCTTGAAACCATACGATGAGCAATGCGGTCAGCAGAAAAACTGGGAGTACATTACAAAAAATATAGGTTACAAAAATGTTGTAGATAAAACAAAGAGCGTCAAGAACTTACAATTCACACAACCCTTATTTGAGTTCTCTGGAGCTTGCGCCGGTTGCGGTGAAACGCCCTACATCAAAGCTTTGTCGCAGCTCTTCGGCGACCAAATGATGGTGGCAAATGCCACAGGCTGCACCTCAATTTACTCAGGTTCGGCTCCATCGACACCTTACTGCACCAATGCCGACGGACACGGTCCCGCATGGGCAAATTCGCTCTTCGAAGACAATGCCGAGTTCGGTTTGGGTATGCATTTGGGCGTGGAAAAACTCCGCGACCGCCTGCAAATTGGACTGGAACAAGCGATTTCGAGCTGCAACTGCTGCTCCGACGAGCTGAAAGGGGTGATGAAGGAGTGGATTGCGACACGAGATTCCTCGATTCAATCGGCCGAAGTTACGGCGCGCTTGCTTCCGATGATGGAGGCTTGCGGCTGTGAAACCTGCCGCGATATCATCGACCACAAAGAGTGGCTGGTCAAAAAATCACAATGGATTATCGGTGGCGACGGCTGGGGCTACGATATCGGTTTCGGTGGCGTGGATCACGTGTTAGCGAGCGGTCTGGATGTCAATATCTTAGTCGTTGATACGGAAGTTTACTCCAACACAGGCGGACAATCATCGAAATCGACTCCCGTGGGTGCGGTTGCGAAATTCGCCTCTTCGGGCAAGCGTATTCGTAAAAAAGACTTAGGCGCAATTGCCATGACTTACGGCTATGTATATGTGGCTCAGGTATCTATCGGCGCATCGCAAACTCAGTTGTTCAACGTACTCAAAGAGGCAGAGGCTTATCCGGGTCCCTCGCTGGTGATTGCCTATGCACCCTGCATTAACCACGGCATCAAAGGGGGCATGACTCGCACACAAACAGTTGGTAAGGAGGCTGTTGAGTGTGGATACTGGCATCTGTGGCACTACAATCCACAATTGGAAGCTGCCGGCAAAAATCCATTCGTCATGGATTCGAAAACACCCGACTGGTCGAAATTTCAAGATTTCCTGATGAAGGAAATTCGCTATACTTCGCTCAAAAAGGCATTCCCGGCAGAGGCTGCAGAGTTGTTTAAAGCTGCGGAGCAAAACGCTCAATGGCGTTACAACAGCTACCAACGCCTTGCAAAAATGGAATATTGATATTATTTATTTAATCAGAGAGGGTTGCAAAATTACTGCAACCCTCTTTTTTTCAATTTACTCGTTGAGAAATAATGCCTATCTATAATAGACTCACTACAATTGATTGATAATAGTTGGTCGAAACTGCTATTTTCATTAATTTTGGTCTTTACAATATCAAATACTATTTAAAATAAAATGTTATGAAAATGAATTGGTACTCTCGTATTATGTTGCTGATGGCGGGCTTTGCCGCTTTGACGCTGACTTCTTGTAGTGATGACGATCCGGAAACAACACAGCCGGAACCTCCAAAACCCGAAAAATTGGCGATTGCAGGCTCATACGCCCCCTTTATTGTCGATCCAGTGGAGAATCCGGTCGGCGCACTGCGCATTGATGCAAAATGGCTCGATCCCGCAAATGTTCCGACAGTTGATCTTACCTCTATGGGCATGGGTCCCCTGCCGCTCAACTTGGTTCTTGAAATTGTAAATCAGCTTGCTGGTGGATATTACGCTGGTGGTCTTGCACAATTCGACTTCCACGAAGATGGCTCGGTAGGTGCAAAATACCACAAAGTGACGGGTGCCTCGATCATGGAGCCTGAATTCTCGAAAGAGAGCTTCATATTCCCCGGCACAGATCCCAATGAAATTGCCGCTGCAAAAGCAATTTCTTGCTCCACAAAGGGTGATTTGCTCTTTATTTCGGTAAAGAAAGCGTTCATCATCGAAATGGGTAAGAAAGAAGGTATTGATCTCTGCGCTGCGATTGATGGCATATTGGCAAAATATCCCAACTTAAGCATCACATCAACCGCTGAAGCCTACGCAATCCCCATGAAATACACGGTTGGCACAGACAAAAGCTTGACAATTTATATCGACAAGGCAATGATGATGCCCTACTTGCCGCTGTTGACGGAGGTAGTTTTGCCTCTCATCCCTGAACAAGCGGACTTTGCGGGCACGACAATCCCTGCACGTGCGATGCTCACAAAAATGCTCAGCGACCTGTTCACTCAAACTGAATCGTTGGTTATCTCCATCAAACTGCAAAAAATAGCGTAACCAGCCGCCGATTTTAATACACGAATC
>JAVVWE010000027.1:0-9827 GCA_036652255.1 Alistipes sp.
TGCCCTGCTCGACAATCTGCCCGTTGTTGACATCGAGCGTATTACAAATATATGCACTTTTTTAATATATGACAAATTTCCCGAAATGAAAAGTGCGTGCATTGAATTTCTAACGCTGTTGAAGGGGCGGAATAGGGCACAAAAGAGCCGGATTCTATTGTAGAATCCGGCTCTTGGAGTGGAATGTCACGAAAAATCCGTGGCGTAGAATAGTGATTTATTTTACCTTAGGACCGGCAGCTACGAGGCTTTTGCCTGCGGCATTACCCGTGAATTTGGTGAAGTTCTTCACGAAACGGTTTGCCAAATCTTCGGCTTTCACCTCCCAATCCTTGACATCCTTGTAGGTGTCGCGCGGATCGAGAATTTTGGGATCTACGCCCGGAAGAGCGGTCGGAATCTTGAAGTCAAAGAGCGGCATACTTTTAGTCTGTGCTTTGTCGATGGAGCCGTCGAGAATAGCATCGATGATGCCACGTGTATCCTTAATTGAAATACGTTTGCCTGTGCCGTTCCAGCCGGTGTTTACCAAGTAGGCTTTGGCACCCGATTTCTGCATACGTTTCACGAGTTCTTCACCGTATTTTGTGGGGTGCAGTGACAGGAATGCAGCACCGAAGCAAGCTGAAAAAGTTGGCGTAGGCTCGGTGATACCGCGTTCTGTACCAGCAAGTTTCGCGGTGAATCCCGACAAGAAGTAGTATTTGGTCTGCTCAGGGGTCAGAATTGATACCGGAGGCAGCACGCCAAATGCATCTGCCGAGAGGAAGATTACTTTTTGAGCACTTGAAGCCTTCGAAACAGGCTTTACGATGTTGTCGATGTGGTAGATTGGGTAGGATACGCGGGTGTTCTCGGTCACCGATTTGTCGGCGTAGTCGATTTTGCCTTTGGCACCTACGGTGACATTCTCCAACAGTGCGTTGCGGCGAATAGCGTTCCAAATATCGGGTTCATTCTCCTGTGAAAGGTTGATGACCTTAGCGTAGCAGCCACCCTCGAAGTTGAAGACTCCGTCGTCGTCCCAGCCGTGCTCATCGTCGCCAATCAGCTCGCGTTTTGGGTCGGTTGAGAGGGTTGTTTTGCCCGTCCCCGACAGACCGAAGAAGATGGCCGTTTCGCCCTTTGCGTTGGTGTTTGCCGAGCAGTGCATGGCAGCAATGCCTTTGAGTGGAAGAAGGTAGTTCATGTAGGAGAACATACCCTTCTTCATCTCGCCGCCATACCATGTGTTGATGATGACCTGCATCTTTTCGGTGAGGTTGAATACGACCGCTGTCTCCGAGTTCAGTCCGAGTTCTTTGTAATTTTCTACTTTAGCTTTCGAGGCATTTAGCACCACGAAATCGGGTTCGCCATAGTTCTCCAGCTCGGCATCGGTTGGGCGGATGAACATATTTTTCACAAAGTGAGCCTGCCAAGCTACCTCCATAATGAAGCGAATTTTCAGACGGCTATTTTCGTTTGCGCCGCAGAAGGTATCGACAACATACAATTTTTTACCCGACAATTCGTTTACGGCCAGCTTTTTCAACTCTTTCCATGTTGCTTTGCTTGTCGGTTTGTTATCATTCTTGTATTCGTCTGATGTCCACCACAGTGTATCTTTTGTGGTTTCGTCCATCACGAAGAATTTATCTTTAGGTGAGCGACCCGTGTAGACACCGGTCATTACATTCACGGCACCCGTGTCGGTCAACTGACCTTTTTCGTAACCGCGCAGCCCTTTCTTGGTCTCTTCGCGGAACAGCTCGTCGTACGAGGGATTGTACACAATCTCGGTTACGCCAGAGATTCCGTATTTTTTCAAATCCATTTTGTCCATAGTACTTTTCATATTTAAATTTAACATCAATAACCTTACCTAATTGACAACCGCGTTGTGCGATTTTATCGCGACAAAGGTAGTAAAACATTTTACAATGTGAAAAAAATAACAGTAAAAAGAATACACTTTTTTAATAATTTTTTTTAATACCTCTATGTGTTTGTCTTATAGTAGCTAACAAGTTCCTGCGTGAGTCATTATCACTCGCAAACACGTTACTTTCCATACATAAAGTAAGCCGAAATATCAGATAGGAGGTTGAATCGAACGGTGATGATGGGGTATGAATAAAAAATGACCCTTGCATCATCAATAGGACTTGCGAGTAGAAGCCTCTGCCTGTTGATAACACAAAGATCAAGGCACAAATGTAGTAATAAATCGGTCATTCGATTACTTTGTCGAGCATTTATTTGTCATGCACAAAAAAGCCGACCCCATGTGGTAGGATCGGCTTACTGTTGATGCGCCTATGCGCAGTCTGTTTATCGGTGCAATCTCATCTTCACATTCTTGTTGAAGGTTGAAAGAGGTGCTTTCGCCAATTTATTCTGTATGTGTGCGCCACTTCCCGCGTGAATATCTTCGTTGGAGTAGGTCAGCGATCCGTGATAGGTAGCCGTCACGTTGTGTGCGCCTGAACCATACGGATAGTCATCTTGCAGTGCTAATGTGATATCGTATACTCCATCTTTGACCGCCACGGTGATAGGTCCCGTTATCAGCGGAGCTATGAAATTTTCGCCATCGGCATACCATGTGCCGCGGCAAGATTGGGTGAGAGTGCTGTAATATCCTTCGATGTATGTAAGGGGAGCGAATTGCGTCCAGTCAGAAATAGCAACGTTATAAGTGCCTGCGGGCAGAGCTGTGATAGGTTCTGAAGCGGCAACGTTGAAATTAATGACAAACCAATTGCCCGTGCCCGACATATTATTCTTGTCGGTTAGGTCGATTCCATCGGAAGCTAATATCACCTCCCAAGAGGCGAGTGTCTCGCTGTAGGTATTCCCGTAATAGGTCATGTGTCCTTTGGTGAGATCTTTGACATCGAGATCTGCCTTCAATAACGATAGGCAGGTTTCGTCGAAAAGTTCGAGTTTACCCGTAAAATCGCCCTCCATTTTAGAGCCGTCTTCGAGGGTTAGTTCGAGATGAATAGTCTGATTATCACCTTGTTTCGCTGAGACACTCATTGTTCCGTCCATCACGAAGAGTCCACCTTCGCCGCCTCCCGAATCCACGTCTAACCACATACTTCCTGCTGGCTCTCCATTGTCATCCATGTAGCCTGCGGTGAATGTAAATTGCTTGTTGAATTGTTTTTCAGGGGCTGCGGTGTAGCTGCCCGCCGGAAGTAAAATGTCGGGTGTGGTGAAGAGCGTGGTGTTGACGCATAGTTGCAGGCGGTGTCCCGGAGGAGTCATCTGCACGCCATCCATATCCATATCGACCAGATTGAGAATAATTGTACCAGTGCCACCTTTGTAGTAGTCGCCTAAATAGTTGATAAAACCGTGTTTGAATGTTCCATCAAAGGGTTGTGCTGGCTCTGGCTCGTGGTAAGATTGGTCGATAACTGTTGGGATTACCCCTTCGTATTTACAGCTAATATCATCGCCGTCTGTAGTCTTGAAGGTTCCGATAATGGTGTAGGTTTCGCCCTTCACGGTGATGGTAAATTCGCCCGAACCGATGTTCTGAGAGGTAGCAATGTTGTCGGCAGAGATGGTGCCGGCACTGCTTTTGAGCCATGAAGATGCTGTATAGAAGGTGAATGGCTTGGGTGCAGCACCCGTCACCATACCTGTGTAAGTTCCGGCGGGAGGAAGATCCGTGAAATTTGCTGGTTTGTTGGTGTTGAGCGACAAGGAGATAAATTCACCTGCGCCACTAAAAGTCCCCATCATTGGGTCAAATACAGATTTGTTGCTGAGTGCCAGTATGTAATTCACATAGCCAGTCTCCTCCTGTGCACCATAGTATGCGCATTTAAGTGTTTGGTATACGGTGCCCGTGAATGCGGGTTTGGATAGGTCGGTCACCACAGGGGCTGCACCTACGTATTTGCACTTGAAATCTTTGCCATCAGCTGTTTTGAAGGTTCCGATGATTGTGTAGACGTTG
Source organism: Alistipes sp. (assembly GCA_036652255.1). GTDB lineage: Bacteria > Bacteroidota > Bacteroidia > Bacteroidales > Rikenellaceae > Alistipes. The sequence goes on from JAVVWE010000027.1 coordinate 3,956, forward strand.
TCTTTGACGGCAATGGTGAAAGAGCCGGAGGCAATATCCTTGGTTGCTGCGACATTTGCCGCTGAGATTGTTCCCGTATAGCTTTTTTGCTCAAAGGAGGCTGTGTAGAATGTTTGAGCTGCGGCAGCTGCCCCGGCAGCCATGCCAGTGTAGGTGCCTACGGGGGGCATATCGGTGGGATGAGCCGGCGTAGCCGTGTTCAGAGAGATAAAAATAAATTCACCCGCGCCCGAAAATTGACCCGTTACCGCATCGAATGTTGACCCGTTACGCAGTACCAGCCCGTAGTTGCCGATACCCTCTTTCTCGCCGTGATAGACGCAGTCGATGGCTTTGAAGAGGGTGCCTTCGTACTCAGGCTTAGGCGGATCGGGTATGACTGGATCTGGAATGATGGGATCCGAGTCGGAACAAGAGGCGAGAAACATCATCGCCACAAGTGGTAATGATAGCAAAGATTTGAATAGAGTTTTCATAAGCATTCTTGTTTTAATGGAAAAATTGATATTATTTCCTGATTCAAATATGCAGTGCGAAAAAACTGTAAAATCTACTATTTCCACCTCTCCTTTTTGCGGGAGCGGGGGCGTTACACGGTCATAATCTCCTTCTCTTTCTTATCGAGAATGGCATCTAATTGTTTGGTGGTTTTTTCGAGTAATTTCTGTGACATACCCTCGCCATCCTTGGCAACGTCTTCGGGCATTCCCTCTTTTTGTGCCTTTTTGAATGCGTCTACTGCATCGCGACGGGCATTGCGCAGACTGATGCGAGCGGTCTCGGCATCGCCCCGAACCTGTTTCACAAGCTCCTTGCGGCGTTCCTCGGTCAGAGGGGGAATCGACAAACGAATTTGCTCACCGTTGTTCGAGGGGGTGAGTCCGATGTTGGAGTCGAGAATTGCCTTTTCAATGGGGCGCAACATATTCTTGTCCCACGGTTGAATGAGTATGGTGCGTGCATCGGGCACTGTGATACTTGCCACACCCGACACGGGGTTCTGTGCACCATAGTAATCGACAATCACGCCGTTTAATACGTTAGTCGATGCTTTGCCTGCGCGGACGGCGAGCAACTCTTCTTCGAAGTGAGCGATAGCTCTGTTCATGCGATCAGTGGCTTCGTCAAGAATCATTTTAGTATCCATAGTTGTTTGTCTTATTATTCTTATTTTTGCAATTCGGTCTCAATGATGTGAATCAGCTCAGCAAATTCACCGGGAGTGTAGCCCACGGAGTACTTCACTATGCGTCCATCCTTGCCAATCACGAAGTTGCGTGGAATGTAGTCGTTGGCATAAAGGGAAAATATCTGCTCCTTGGAATCGAGTCCCATTGGGAAAAGATACCCTTTTTCGGTGCGGAAAGCCTCCACATCGGCGCGTGTTTCACCGCGTGAGATGGGTAGAAAAACAAATTCGCGATCCGCGAAGCGGTTGATTATCTCTTCTTGTACCCGTTTGAGTTCTGCACGGCACGGCGGACACCACGTAGCCCAGAAGTTGAGCAACACCACTTTCCCTCGCAAGTCGGAGAGTTTAATTTGCTCTCCGTTGACCATTTCGACTGTGAAGTCGGGAGCCGCGTCACCTACCTTGACCATCGTATATTTATCCGTGTTGGAAGTGCAGCCGTGCGAAGGTAATAGAAAAATCACTGCTGCCAGAGCCACGATGGCTGCCAGCATAATCCAAAGGGATCGATTGCTTTTTTTCTTTGCCATGATTTTATAGAGTTACTAATGTGCCAATTCTCTCACCTGCAAGTACTTTACCCAGATTACCGGGCGTGTCCATATCGAAAACTACAATTTGCAAGCCATTCTCCTTGCAGAGTGTGAAGGCGGTCATATCCATGATTTTCAAATTGCGCGCATACACTTCGTCGAAGGTGATTTTATCGAACCGCGTTGCTGTTGGATCCTTCTCAGGGTCAGCCGTGTAGACACCGTCCACACGGGTACCTTTCAACATCACATCCGCCTCAATCTCAATGCCTCGCAGAGCCGATGCCGAGTCGGTCGAGAAGTAGGGGTTCGATGTTCCGCCGCCGATGATGACCACGTAGCCCGCAGCCATGTATTCCAGAGCTTTTGCCTTTGAGTAATATTCGCCAATCGGCTCCATACGAATTGAAGTCAGCACTTTGGCTTTCACTCCATTGTCTTCGAGTGCCGACTGCAATGCCAGCGAATTGATGATGGTGGCGAGCATCCCCATCTGGTCGCCCTTCACGCGATCGAAACCGCGTTTGGCACCGCTCAATCCGCGGAAAATATTGCCTCCGCCAATGACAATACCTATCTCGACACCCGTTGCGCCCGCTGCTTTTATCTGTTCGGCATAGGATTGGAGGACATCGGTTGAAAGTCCGTATTTCTGAGCACCTTGGAGCGATTCTCCGCTCAGTTTAAGAAGTATTCTGTGGTAATTTTGCATCGGTTCGTAATCGGTTGAATTGCTATTTGTGTGTCGTGCGACGTATTTCATACGTGACGAAAACAGTTGCTATTTGTTTTGCGAAGATAGTTTTTTTTCGGGAAAAATGCAAATTTTTTTTCTATCTTTGTGCTACTATGATAAACGGCTCATATACTTTACTCGAAAAAATAGACTCTCCCGATGAGCTTAAACGCCTTTCTGCGGATGAGTTACGTCTCTATTGTGACGAGTTGCGTCATTATATTGTGGAGCAATGCGCAATCAACCCCGGGCACTTGGCATCGAGTTTGGGGGCAGTGGAGTTGGCAGCAGCCTTGCACTATGTCTTTCACACACCCGAAGATAAGATTGTGTGGGATGTGGGACATCAGACCTATGCTCACAAAATCATTACCGGACGGCGCGAGGCTTTCCGCACCAACCGTCGGTTGAACGGGCTGAGTGGCTTTCCGCGGATGGCAGAAAGCCCTTACGATGCCTTTGGCGGAGGGCACGCTTCGGTCTCAATTTCGGCAGCGTTGGGTTATGCCAAAGCGGCGGAGCTGCGTGGTGAGAAGCAGCAAACGGTGGCGGTGATTGGTGACTCGTCGATGACGGGTGGCTTGGCGTTCGAGGGGCTGAACAATGCGGGTGCGAGCAAACACACCAACCTGCTGGTCATCCTCAACGACAACGACATGGCAATTGATAAGGCTACGGGTGCGTTGCGGAACTACCTCTTGAAAATATCGACTTCGGTACAATATAATCGTTTCAAACAGTGGCTATGGGGCATTCTCTCGCATACGCCTCATATCTTGCGTCTTTGCCAGAAAGTGGGAAATGCCGTGAAGCATGGGTTGCTGAATAAGAGTAATCTATTCGAGAGCCTCAACTTCCGTTATTTTGGTCCCGTGGACGGTCACGATCTCAAGGAGTTGGTGCGCGTGTTGCGGGTTTTACGCGACATCGAAGGACCCAAGTTGTTGCACGTGATGACGGTCAAGGGCAAGGGTTATCTTCCGGCTGAACAAAATCAGGCTGTGTGGCACGCACCGGGCAAGTTCAATCCCGATACGGGTGAGCGTGCCACCTCTTGTGCTACGAATGCGCGCTATCAAGATGTCTTTGGTGAGACACTGGTCGAACTTGCTCGTCTCGATTCTCGTATCGTGGGGGTCACACCTGCCATGCTGTCGGGTTGCTCGATGAGCCTGCTGCAACAGGCGATGCCCGAACGTTGTTTTGATGTGGGTATTGCCGAGGGGCACGCAGTGACCTTTTCGGCGGGTCTTGCGGCTGCGGGTATGCGCCCGTTCTGTAACGTCTATTCGGCATTCATGCAGCGCGCTTTCGACAATGTGATTCACGATGTGGCGATTCAGAATCTGCCGGTTGTGATGTGTCTCGACCGGAGTGGTCTGGTGGGTGAAGACGGCGTGACGCACCATGGAGTCTTCGATATGGCAGCCTTCGGCATGGTTCCCAATCTGACGGTTGCTGCTCCAATGAACGAAGCGGAGTTGCGCAATATGATTTATACGGCACTTCATACCGATGCACCCTTCATGCTTCGTTATCCGCGCGGTTGTGGTGTGGGTGCTGCGTGGCGAGGTGTTCCCTTCGAGACGATGCCCATTGGACGCGGACGTTGTCTGCGCGAGCAGGGCGATGTGGCGGTGGTGACTATCGGTACGGTGGGTAATTTTGCCACGGATGCGATTGCACGTGCCGCAGCCGAAGGGTTGCAGGCGGCGCATTATGATTTGCGTTTTGCGAAGCCGTTGGACGAGGAGATGTTGCACGCGATTGGATGCCGCTTCAAAAAGGTGGTGACAGTCGAGGATGGCATCTTGCGTGGTGGTGTGGGCGAGGCGGTTGCCGCTTTTTTCAATGAGCATAACTACGCGGTGCAGGTCACACCACTCGGCATCAATGATGTGTTTGTCGAGCAGGGTACGCAGGCGGAGTTGTATGCGCAGTGCGGCTACGATGCCGACGGTATCTTGCGCACATTGCGCGAGATGATTCGTCTCTGATTTTCCTTTTCTCGTCGTGCGGCATGAAATCTGCATTGATGTACCTTAAAAAGATAAGGTGCATATTCTATTCATTCTATTGGTTGTTTTCCTGCTGAGCGTGGTGTTTATCTACAGCTCTGGTTTTGGTATGGGGAATCTTGATCGCCGAACGGTCAGTGACTTTGATTTGAAACGCTATATGGGTGATTGGTACGAAATTGCCCGCATCGACCACCCCTTCGAACGGGGATTGGTTGAGGTGCGTGCAAACTACACGTTGGTCGACCAGACGCATATTGAGGTGATTAATAGTGGTTTGAATCCTCGTACCGGGGAGCGCAAAGTAGCGCATGGTCGAGGCGTTGTCACCTCCATGGCGGGACAATTGCGTCTCTCTTTTTCGCGGTTTTTCTCTGCCGATTACAATGTTTTAGCGGTGGGTGAGGGGTATGAATGGGCACTTGTGGGGAGCCGTTCACCGAGCTATCTTTGGATTCTATCGCGCACACCACACCTTGCGCCCTCTGTGCTGACTCACATTCTTCAGCTCGCCATTGCGCGAGGTTACAAATCCGAAAAAATTTTGTTGGTCGATCAAGCTGTGGAGGCTTAATCGCACCACACCTATGCCACCGGACAGGGGATACCTAACGCCTCGACGCGTGTGGCAATCTGTCGCAACTCCTCTTTGGAAACTTGCGTCAGAGTCTGACACGGGGTGTCGCGGTCGAGCGAGTAGACCATCACTTTCGAGGGGTGAATCTGGTCAATGAGCTGCAACCACGCCACAACTTCCTCCTCAGAGGTGTTGTCGATGGGCTGCCCGTTGTATTCGCCACGCAGGAACATGGTTTGCACAATCAGCTTCCCTTCAAATAGTTTCATATTGCGCACAACTTCCGCTACGGTGTATGTACCCGCGGGGTTGTTCATTCGTCGCACGGTGGCATCGAGTGCCGAATCCAACTTCAGGATGTTATTGTCCACGCGTAGCAGCGCGCGGCGCACCTCTTCTCGCCCAATCTGTGTGGCGTTGCTCAGCACCGAAACCTTCGCTGCGGGGCACAGCGCATTGCGCAGTGTCAGTGTGTCTTCGATGATTGCCTCGAATTCGGGATGAAGCGTGGGTTCACCGTTTCCCGCAAAGGTAATCACATCGGGCGGTGTGCCCTTGGCGACCATCTCGCGCAGGGTCTGTTCGAGCATTTGCGCCACGTCGGTGCGTTCATTGAATCGTCGTGCACCCGGATGTTCGGCATTCCAGCCGCATTCGCAGTAGATGCAGTCAAACGAGCAGAGTTTTGATTCCGTAGGCAGGAGGTTGACCCCCAGCGAGAGCCCCAAGCGGCGTGAATGGATGGGTCCGAAGATGATGTCGTGATAGAGTGATGTCATGCAACAAAATTAAAAATTTAAATTTGAAATACAAAAT
>JAVVWE010000028.1:0-9330 GCA_036652255.1 Alistipes sp.
GACAAGAGTCGATCTATCTCTTTTTAATGTGTAATCACTAAAAATAACAACAATATACGGGCATTAAATTGAAATGTACCAACAGAGAGACAGGGAATAGAGACAATCCGCAATATTACAGATACTTACGAGAGGGTGACAAATTTTGGCCTCAAAATTCAGATGTGTAGTTGCGTTAATTTGATGTGAATTTTTGAGCAAGAAGATTGAACACAGTGTGAATTGAGCTTGCATTTGCGGGCAAACGGGGCGGTTTTCGCCCTTTTTTTGTGCTAAATCGGCTCATTATGCTGATATACACGGGATGTGCGCTGTATGCGTCTAAAACGCACCGCCCGCGCCGCTTGTACTTAAACACCGCTTAATCGGCATTTTAAAAAAACATTTTCGATTTAAATTGTACATCTGAATTTCAGATAAAAATATCAAAAAACACGTTGGATGGTGGGTTGGATGGTGTTTTGGGGTGCGTTTTTTGTATTGTTAAAATACCCCTAAGGACAAAAATAAGGATAAAAAACGGCATTTTTGAGCGATACGACCCCCTATATTCCCAAAAAACGCATAGTAAAATAGCTTAAAATATTTTAGCAAATATCTATATATCAACATATTATGGCGTTTTGACGCAAAAACAAGTGTAAAAACAGTGTTTTGTGGCTATTTATGACGTTTTTCCACCTCCTGCGTAATACCCACAGAGTGGGCAGTAACCAAACCCGTGGGGCGTGTCGATAGCTGTGCCTCCAAGCCTCTAATCTTTTCCTCCTGCATCGATATTATTTTATTCTTATCGTCAATAGCCTGTGTTTGTATCCTTATTATATCAGCATCTTTTGGATCGCTATTATATATAACAGTCGGTTCGGATGCGGCGGCTGGCCGCTCATCACGGAGCATCGAACCGCGTCCGGTCAGGAGCCATTCGATGTCTATGTCGGTATATTCACATAAGATATTTTCTAATCTATCCACGCCGATAGTCTTGCCATTCTTTAATTGACTCGCAAATGAGCCATTAGAAAAGCCGAATTTCAGCTCAAAGGCTCTATTTGTAATACCCTTATAATCAAGGTATTTTTTAATTCTCGACAGCGTACCCTCTTTCATTTAGAAAATATCTTATGCAAAACTTGTGTGTTTAGAATATATCTTATATATTTGCACTGTTGTTACACCGTAACAGCGCAACAAAGGTAGTAAAAATAAAATGATTATGGGAAATTTATCAATTATCAACCACCCGGACTTTGGTCAGGTGCGAAATGTAGTAATTAAAGGCGAGCCTTGGTTTGTGGCCAAGGATATTTGCGACGTGCTCGGACTGGTAAAATATCGCGATGCAATCGCCAGCCTTGACAATGACGAAAAGCAAGGATGTCCATTATTACTGGACACCCTTGGCGGGAAGCAAACAATGACTGTTGTTAGCGAGTCGGGAATGTATGCCTTGATCTTTCAAAGCCGCAAACCCACAGCCAAGGTGTTCAAGAAGTGGGTCACCTCGGAGGTCCTTCCTGCGATCCGCAAGTATGGGTGCTACATTATGCCGGGCGACCAAGCCTCGCGCAAGGAGCGCAACGCGATCGAGCGGGCGTTCTACAAAGAGCTGGGTAAACACATCACGGACGAGGATGTTTTCAAGATCGCCAAGAAGTCGCGCAAGGGGGTGCAGTATGTTGGATTGGTATTGTGTGGTGAAAAGCGGGATAACGAGATCATGCGCCAGCTCCAGGCTCGCGCGGTGGTGAATAAGGACAACTGGAACGACGCCTACGCGCCCACGAAGTTGGACGAAGTGCTGTCGATCTTAAAATAACTAATAAATAAATACAACATGATGGAAAAACAAATCTTACTGCCAGCTGCTGCGCGTAGAGAGTTGGTCGTTACTTTCAAATCCTCGCGGTGCGAATTGGGGCGTGCGTTAACCTACACGGTCAATAGCAAACGTGCTAAGGTGCTCCGCGCAGCTGCTCTTCAACGCGGCGGCTTAATCTACACGAACGAGCAGGCACCACAAGGGTATTGCCCCAACGTAGAGACAATACACGACCATAGACAGGGTATAATGTACCAATCTTTCGGTGGGCGTGTAGAGTTGCAGGTAAACCGAGCAACCAACGCCGCTACAATCGTTATTGACGGCGCAACAGTCGCAACCTTTAACGACATGACGCTCTCGACTTGGGGTAATGTTCTCTACTCTCTACAACAGATTTACAACCAATTAAACGCATAAGGCTATGAGAACTGAAATTATTTTTGACAACGGCGATACTATTCGTCTGAACACGAGTACAGGCGGCTGTGTATGCCGCAATAGGAGGCAAAGGCTTGCAGCAAAGAAACAAGCGTATGCAATTTTAGATAGTGTGATGTGGATACCTGCAAACGATACTGGTGTTCATATATCGACACCTCGAAAGCCCTCTGTTCTGACTCTGGACAATTATCTGGGTGAAAAGAACGTGTGTCGCGAGTGCACACGAATTTATCTGCAATTACTGGAAGATGCTCGCGGCGAACAAATCGCTGAATGCGTAATATCTTCTTTGTATCCTCTGGGCTCTGCGTCCAAGAGTAAAAAATAAGGACTGCGGTAAGTTTTTTCATAATCGCTGAAATTTTGGTTTGACGACGTAAATATAGCGATTTATCCCGCGAACGCACAGGCGTTGCCCACAGCGATAGTGGCGCGGGAGCGGAAAAAAGTAAACAGTAACAGATATGGAGTATTTTAACGGTAGGATTTGCGCCACATACGATGACCTCGCGGGTATTCTTTCCGTGCGAGCATTGCAGTGTAAGGTTCAGCGTGGCCAAATAACGAAGACGAAGATAGGTGGCAACGGCAGAGTGGCGTTGTTCGCGGTGGACACCTTGCCGCTAAAATGTCAAACGGAACTGTACCGTCGATTTCCCGATATGAAAGCGCAAGCCGAAAGCAAGCCGTTTATCGAAAGTATCGAACCGGACGGCGCCGCCCTTAATTTTTACGAAACCTACTCACTTGGTGAGGGTAAGTATTTAGGCAAAGATAAAGTAGCGGTGTACGCCAACAATGCCGCCATACTTAATGCTTTCCACTCAATAATAGGTAGGTATGGGAGAAAGACAGCGTTTTGGAATGAGGCTGCGCAAGCGTTGTTGTATATCTCTAAAACGCTTCCAAACAGTTTGCCTAAGAACGCTCGACGCTTGCAAGAAAAATACAACCAATACCAAAGCGAGCGTTACTCAGCCTTGATTAGTGGAAAGTATAACACTCGTAATGCTGCTAAAAAATAACGCCGCTATGGAATACTACAATAATCAGCTATGTATCACCCACGCGGAGCTTACCGATGGCGTAATGACAATTGATGCTGTCAATTGGTTTCGCCGTAAGGGGCAGCTGAAACAAGTGCAACTCGGCGGTAATGGACGCGAGGCTCTCTTTGCGGCTGAGAGTCTCCCATTGAAGTATAAGGCGGAGGTGTACCGCCGATTTCCCGATATGAAAGCACAAGCCGAAAGCAAGCCGTTTATCGAAAGTATCGAGCCGGACGGTGCCGCCCTTAATTTTTACGGAACCTACTCACTTGGTGAGGATAAGTATTTAGGCAAAGATAAAGTAGCGGTGTACGCCAACAACGCCGCTATACTTAACGCTTTCCGGGCCGTGTTGGAGCGTTCCAATAGTCAGCGAGCCAAACAGGGCCACAAGCGTATCAACAAAACGGAATTTTGGAAAAAGGCAGCCCAAGCGTTGCCACGCATTGCCGACACGTTCCCGCATAGCTTACCCGAGAATGCCCGCCGCCTGCAGGAAAAATATAACCAATACCAAAGCGAGGGTTATTCTGTTTTGGTTACGGGAAAATACGGCACCCGAAACGCCGCCAAGGTGGACGACGATTTCAAAGAGAGCCTACTCGTGCAGCTTATTGCCGATGCCCGCAACCTTGACAACGCAACGATTGCCAAGTTATACAACCTTATTGCCGAGGCGAAAGGTTGGAGTCCGATAACAGGCGCGGCGTGTGGTGTGTGGCGCAAAAAATACGAACTTGTTACCTCGGGTGGACGCCTCGGAGAAACCCGGTTCCGCAACCAAAAGACAATGCAGGTTAAGCGTTCGCGCCCTACTATGCCACTATTGTATTGGACTATGGACGGTTGGACTGCCGAGCTGCTTTATCAAAAGTCGGTTACTCGCAAAAAGAAAGACGGCGCGGAGTATAACGTAACAACTTACACCAATCGCCTAACCCTTGTGCTCGTTCTCGACCCTTGTTTGAATTATCCAATCGGTTACGCTATCGGAGAACAGGAAAACCCCGAGTTAATCAAAGAGGCGTTAAGAAACGCCGCCAACCATACCGCCGAGCTATTCGGCATTCGCTACCGTTCCAACCAGTTACAGAGCGATAATTATGGACGCGGAGCCATAACCCCTACCTACAAGGTGATGGGCGACAAATACACCCCGGCCCGGGCGCACAACGCAAAGGCAAAGGTTATCGAGCCGTTCTTTGGGTACTTTAATAAAAAGTATTGCCGCCTCTGCAAAAACTGGTCGGGCTTTGGTATTACATCAAACAAAAACCTGCAACCAAACAGCGAGTTCCTGAATAAAAACCGCCATAGTTTCCCAACCGCCGACGAGTGCCGCCAACAACTCACCGCATTTGTTGAACACGAAAGAGCAGAGAAACGGGAGCAATACGTGGCGTTATTCGCGCAATTACCCGAGGAACGCAAACTGCCACTATCAAACGAGCAATACCTGCTCGAATTTGGAGCAGATACAGGCTTTAAAAACGCTATCGAGGGTACGGGCTTGCGCCCCACTATCGGAGGTGTTAAGCGCGATTACGATTGCTTTAACCCCAAATTTAGAGAGTACGCGCATATTCGATGGTCGGTTAGGTACGACCCGGACAACCTCGACAATGTGCTCGCAGTGAACGAGGACAAATCGTTGCGCTTTATGCTCGAAAGTAAATACGTGCAACCTATGGCGTTGGCGGAGCGCAAAGAGGGTGACTCGTTGCAGCTTAAACGTGTGTACGAATTTAACAAACAGTTGGAGACTAAGCTCACCGACCAGCTCGCATTATCTCACAAAAGGGTTGAGCAACTATTTAACGACAACCCGCAACTCGACGTCTCAACCCGCTTGCTCCTTTGTGATAGTCAAGGGCAGAACAAGAACAACAAACAAACCCGCCGCCTGCAAGCTCACGAGGTCGAGGACGTCAAAGCGATTGAGGTGCCGTCGGTAAAACATAAAGTCCTGCAAGTTGAGGACGAGGATATTCTGAATTTATATTAATAATCAAAAATACGGTAATTATGACAACGAACGAAAAACAACAAATCAAAGCCAAGCTCGCGGAGTTCTGCGAGATAAAAGGCGGACAAAACAAAGCGGCAAACACCCTGCGCGGTGTAAGTTCGGCGACAATATCTCAGGCGTTAAATAGTAATTGGGAATTGATAAGCGACGAAATGTGGCGTACTATCGCCTCGCAAATCGGGTACGATCCCAGCGCGTGGGTGGTTGTTGAAACTCGGGGTTACAAACGTATGTACGGACTTGCACAGGACGCACAGGATAACGCCCTTGTGTTTGCCGTTACAGGTGATGCCGGATGTGGAAAAACTGAGGCAATAAAAAGCTATGCCGCCAACAATCGTAACGTGTACAATCTTTCGTGTTCCGAATACTGGAACCGCAAATACTTTATGACGGAACTATTGCAATGTATGGGTATCGACTCCACTGGTTGCACTGTATCAGAAATGATGTCGGATATTATTGTTGCCCTAAAAAAACGGGAGAACCCCCTCGTTGTGCTCGACGAGGCGGACAAATTGAGCGACCAAGTGCTCTACTTTTTCATCAGCCTCTATAACAAACTCGAAGACCACGTGGGGATTATACTTTGCGCTACCGACTACCTCGAAAAGCGCATCAAAAAGGGCGTACGAACCAACCGCAAGGGCTATAAAGAGATATATAGCCGTATTGGGCGCAAATTCATACCTATACAGATTGTAAACAGTGAGGACGTGGCTGCCGTGTGTATCGCTAACGGGATTGAGGACACACAGGTAATTAACGAAATTATCGACGATTGCGACAACGACTTGCGCCGTGTAAAACGCAAAGTTCACGCGATTAAACGACGATTAAACACTAAATAAATAGCGAAAATGGCAAAGGCGATAAGTAATAAAAACGTGCTCAATGCAAAGTTTGAGACTGCCAACTTTACGGGCAAGTGGCTCGCATCGTTTGGTAAGCCCGAGTTGCGCGGCGCGTGGATTATTTACGGAGAAAGTGGCACCGGAAAAACCCACTTCGCCTTGGAGCTGCTCAAATATGTAAGCCAATTTGTAGACAAAGCGGCATACGACACATTAGAGCAAGGTTTATCGCTCTCTTTTCAAAATGCGTGGCGTGATGCCAATATGCAGGAGGTAGGCTCCAAGGTGGTAGTTCTCGGCAAGGAGACAATTAGCGACCTGCGCACACGCCTCGTCAAACGTAAGAGCCCGAGCGTCGTAGTGATAGACTCTATTACCGCACTGGTTGGCTTTACGAGGAGCGTGTTTATTGAGCTGATTAATGATTTTCCCGATAAACTCTTCATTTTCATAGCACACGAGGAGAACCGCAAGCCGTACCCCGTAATTGCGCAACACGTCCGCAAACTTTCGGAGGTTAAGATACACGTCGAGGGCTACAAAGCATTTATAACAACGCGCTTTAATTGCGGCAACGGCGAGGGCGGAGCCGATTACGTGATATGGGAGCAAGGCGCTAATGAATATTGGGTAGATAAATTTTAATACTTCAAACAATGGAGACAATGGATAAAATTCACAGCGGACTACTCCGCAAGTTTCATACTCTTTGCTCTCGCTTGGGGCTTAACGAGACCGAGAAACGGGCTATCGTCGAGAGTCGCGGCGTCGAGAGCAGTTCGGATATAGACACGCACGACCTTATAGATATTTGCGCCTCGTTATCGCGTCAAGCGGGCGAAAACAAGGGCGACGAAATGGATAAACTGCGCAAGCGGGCAATGGCCGCCGTTGGTGGTTACCTGCGACTGACAAAACAAGACAGTAGTGTTGATATTGTAAAAAGTATTGCCTGCCGCGCCACTGGCCACACGAATTTCAATAAAATCCCTGCCGAGCGTCTGCGTAACATCTACTACACTTTTAGCAATAAACAAAAAGATATTCGTAGCGTCGATAGTATTGCCACCGAGATGGCTATACAAGGAATGCTCAGTAATACTAAAATAACAGCACAAGCTTAATGTTATGAACCGAGATAAATCAATATATCAGATACTTTACGACTTATCCGTATTGGGTCAATGTTGGGAATGCAGAAATAAGACTCATTGTGACGGAATTAGATATTCTAACTGTAACAAGTTTGTGCTATCCAAGGAAAGACGAGAACATCTATTGGGTATTGTTGAAGAAATCAAAAATATATTATCAACAACAAAATAATTATGAAAATCTACATCAGCGGTAAAATAACGGACTTACCAACCGACCAAGTGATCGCCAAATTCGAGCAGGCGGAGCAACAGATCAGAGCGTTCGGGCACGAGCCCGTAAACCCCCTCAACAACGGCCTTGACATGGCTGCGCATTGGAACGAGCATATCGTCGCGGACATCGCCCTGCTGCTCGAGTGCGATGCAATCTACCTGCTCAAAGATTGGGGTGATAGCAGGGGCTCGCGCATCGAGGCTAATATCGCCGAGGAGTGCGGCTTGGAGATCATACACCAACCCGATTTTTTTACAACTAACAAAAACAAATAAACTAACAATCATTTTATAACAATGGCAAAAACAAGAGTATCAAAGGTCGTTATTTCAGGAGTGAAACGCGACCAAATGGAGGAGGCATTTGGCAAATTCGCATTAGCGGACGCCAAGTTGCAGGGTATCAACGCTAAAATGGACGCGGAGATTACCAAAATCAGAGAAAAGAACGCGGACGAGCTCGCCAAGTGGCAGCAGGAACGCGATGGGGCGTTGGAGGTGTTGCAGACCTTTGCGACCGAGAACCGCGACGAGTTGTTTACCAAGCGTAAGAGTATGGAGACCACGCACGGCGTTCTCGGGTTCCGCACCGGAACGCCCAAGCTCAAAACCCGTAAGGGCTTTACGTGGGCGGCTGTTTTGGAACTGCTGAAAGAGTTCGGCAAGGACTACGTGCGCACCATCGATGAGGTGGCAAAAGATAAGTTACTCGCCGACCGTGACAACGAGGAGATGCCCGATTTAATGCAAAAGGTCGGCATTATTGTAGACCAAGATGAATCGTTTTTCGTGGAGCCTAAAAAAGAGGAATAGGCTGAATGTTTGAAAAGTTGCGGAATTATAACAAAGAGAGCATCGAGGTGTGCCGTAATTGCCAAGGTAGCTGGCTGATAAAAAAGACGCTGAATATTGAAATTACGATTGTGCCCTATGCGGGCGACGAGGCGTAAAAAAAGAAACTCGCCAACCGTAAACCAGCTAACGAGTAAAGGAGTGGGGACTCACTTTGCAAAATTAGTAAGTTTCCGGCAAATGGCAAAGAAAGTACGTTATAAAAGCACTTTATGTCGCATAAAAGAAATATGCGACATAACACGAGAGCACTACGAGGAGGGCAACCAATCCAAGTGTTATCGGGCCGTATGGCGTAAATATATCGAGCCTAAACATGGTATCTGTTACCGTACTTTTTTAAACTACATCGGCACCCCGATGCCACAAGAACCCGACCATAAACAACTAACACTATTTGACCTATGAAAAAAGCAATCTTTTATCTGAAAATGACCCCGGCGATACTCTACACCGTCACCCTCCGCTTGGTTGGGTACCTGCTTTATGTCCTCTCCGGGCTCGTGCGCTCGCTGGCGTTTCTGCTTATGTTGTCGCCAGAATCGGCAAAAAACCAACTGCGAGATATGTTTAGAATTTATTAGATTTTTAGAACAATAGTCAAATTGCAAAAATATGCAAAGTTGATCGCAATACATTGGCGCGTTTTATAGGAGACAACATTGAAATACTGGTATGATTAACGCACACAGTATGTGCTTCATTTAGATAATTATGTATAATAAAAAAATAAACCTGATTCACGGAGACTGCATTGAACTAATGCCAACGATCCCAACGGAGAGCGTCGATTGCCTGCTTACAGATCCACCGTATTTATACTTAAAAAATCAAAAGTTAGACAAGCCTTTCGATGAGATTAAATTTTTCAATGAATCAAAACGCATCCTTAAGCCAAATGGTGTCATTA
>JAVVWE010000029.1:0-8140 GCA_036652255.1 Alistipes sp.
TCTCCGGGGTGGTGCATCACGTGTGCTTTGGCCTGCACCTTCGGGATGTTGCCCTTGGTGTAATAGCCGCCCTCTCCGGACTCAAGTATTGCCTGCCCCACCTTCTCGTGGTTGTTGGCGGTGAAGTATATCGACTTGTCCGAGAATACTTTGCCTGTCTCTCCAGGATTCCCTTCGAGACCCTTCGGGGGATTTGACGTTGGCACGCCTTCAAAATCGGAATCGTCCAACGTCTCCTCCCAATCGCAAGCGCAGCCCCATTCAGAACCGGGTTGATTAGTAAGCCAAAACGGATGGTTCTTTGGCCATACACGGTTGTAATACGGAATATGTGATGGACGAGGTTCTGCAGCACGACTTGGCAGCCATCGCAAGTTCGGGAAAAGCATAAGGCTCTCCTCCGTGTTGTAGTCCGTCCACTGCTTGGCTGTTCGGCATCGGGCTATTGTTGTGTTGTACTCGACAGCTTGGTAGCGGTTGAAAGCTCCGAGTGCACCTTTGGCGCGCTTCAAGCACTCCTCCTTGCTGCCTTTGCCCGTCAGCTGCCGCCGCACCTGTTCGGTGGCGTGGTAGGCTTTGTATGCGGCAAATCTACCGACATTCGCCTCCAGTCGGTTCTGAAGATCGAAATACCTATCCCCATATTGGCTGTCGAAAACTCCGCGCACGCCTTTTAGTAGGTTTTCCTTATAGGAATCAAGCAGGCGCTTGTTGATCGCCGTGTCAAAATCCTCAGCAACCTCCTCTATCACCTTCTCGAATACATCTTTGCTGGCGAGACAGTACGATGCGAGCCCCGACTGTTCAAACTCCTTCAAACACTCTTTTAACGCCGTTGTGCTGCCGTTAAAATAGAGGTCGTCGAGCGTTGACTTGAGGGCTGGTCGGTCAGCCCTTAGACGAAAAAATCAAGCAGGCTGTCACGTTGTTCCTCACCCTGTTCCGGCTCATCATCTTTTTTCTCCTTCACCTTGCCCTTTTTGGGCTTTGTAGGCGTAGGAAGAGTTGACTGCTGTTTAGTGCCTACGACCTCAATTCCGAATGTCGTGTGAATCCACGCCGTGTCGAATTCGTAATACTGTGAACCTTCGTAGACCATCTTCCATAATTTGTCGACATCTACCTCCTTGGCAATGCTCAGGCGCAGCCCTGGTTTAATTACACCGATGGAGGCAAGTGCCGGCAGGAGCGTTTTATTGAATGTCGACTCGATGAACCTATTATCGGCTTTAACCACCGATTCGAGCAGTTTGGAGCTACTCTCCTCCTTGGAACGATTACCATTGACAGTGTCCTGTCCGAGTACCGCCGCCAGATTCAACAGCGATAGCTGTTGGTCGCAGGTGTCGATAAGGTTCTTGTATACATCACCGTTTGTAGCTGTTCCCTGAGCAAACTCGAAATTCTCTTCCGTGTCGATAATGAAATAGGCTGCCGACCCGATGGATTTCATCATCTGCTCGGCGCGGTTGAGCATCTCCGTATCGGTGGTGTTGGTCTTCATCACGCGCGGAGGTATGCCAAATATCTCGCAAAGCTCACTCCAGCACGAGAGGGCGAACCTTTTCATCAGAACATACGGAACGGCCTTATTGAGCAGCCCGAGGTCACCCTTGCGTTGGTATATCTCAACTATCCACTTGCCAAAGTCTGCCTCCTTGCGGTATTCGACATGGTCGCTGATATAGGTGTCGGGGTAGAATCTACCTGTTTTGGGCGATATGTGCTGGCGAGGTATGGGCTCTACTTGTATACCTCCGTTGTCGTAGTAGAACTCCAGTACCGAGCAGCCGTAGAACTTACTTTCGACAATCAACTCTACCAACGAGTCGAAAAGACCGCTATCCTTGAGTTGCTGTGTTGACTGTTCATCGGGCGTCTTTCCCAGTAGCAGATTGAAGTCCACGCCTTGGCTCTTGTCAATGCGTAAGCCCACCTGCGAGGTCATAAGTGCATCAAGCATCACCTCGTCGTACAGATTTTGCAGAAGCACTTGCTTCGGCTCGTAGGTGCTGACGGCCTGCTGGCGTGCCGCTTTCCAGTCAGATATATCCTTGCGGGTTATGGAGGTATTGCGCTCTACAACACGGCTGATTATCGCCGTATCTCGTCTCTGCGGAGCTTGCTTTGGCGCAGTGTTCTTATTTTTACCCTTCTTTGCCATTATAATTCGTGGTTAAATTTGGGATTTGAGCCGAATTTGGCCTGGATTGTTACATTACCCTGGGAGTCCTTTATCAAAGGGAGGGATGGGGTTGTTACGCCCTTGGCCACGCTCTTGAAATAGTCGATTACCCGGTCATAACGCTCCTTCCACATCTCGTAGATAGTCTCGGCGTTGCAAATCGTGATGATGCGCCAGATGACAATCACCTTGACGTTTTCCAGCACCAGGGCATTGCGCCCCTTGCCCTCGGTCGTGAAGACCTTTTCTATATCATATCGCTGTGCCAGGTATGACTTAGCCTCCTCAATGGCGGCATCAATAGCCTGCTCAACGACCGAATCGTCGCCCTCTGTTATCTGCTCGATGACGTGGGCGTACATATTGGTTTTTAGTTCCTTTGCCGATAAATACATAGTATCAATATTTGCGGTTAGGACGCGCGCCGACCACGTAACGGGTCGTCGACGTTCTCACCTTGTTGCTTAACATCCATATTGCACCCTCCAGTGCATCCGGAGCATCGTCGTGAGCTTTGCTCCCTTTCTGAAACAGGAGCAGCTGGTCTTCGAGTATCTTCATACCGTTGGTCTGCTGTTCTGCCTCGTTGAGTACGATCTCCCCACGCTGAAACAGGGGCTGTAAAGCCTCGATGCGTGCGAACTTATCGGGCTTCTTGCGACCGTCTCCAGTAATAGGTATCTGTCGACCAACCTCCGCCCCGACTTTCTTAAACTCGTCCATAAGCAAGTCCTGAATGAAGTTCGACTCCATATAGTAGCGATTAGGAGTATCCCCGACATAGTCGCTAATGGTGTAGTGCCATTCCACCATATCGGACACCTTTGTCTGGTCAGCAAAAGCCTTAAGTACGTGGTATGCACCTTCTTTGGTAACGCCGACCAATAGTGTTGCCTTGAAGTCGTTGGTGGTGGACGACTTGAACGATGGGTCGGTGTAGGTGATAATCTGCCGATACTGACGCAGTGGGAGCATCTTGCCGTACTGGATGTACTTGCGCTCGAACACCGCGCCCTCGTTGAGCGGGTTGTTCATATACTCCTTCTGGAAGCGTCGCTCACCCATCTCGATACGCAGGTCGTTTATCTCCTTGAGAGTGTAGTTCTGACTCCATGTTGGTTGCCCCTTCTTGTCGAGAGCATTCACGACGGTATGATAGAAGTGAGGACGCTCAGCGATCTCTCCAAGTATAGACGCCCGACCGATACGGTTGCCGACCAGCACGAAGCGACCACGCCCCATCGCCATCGTACCAATTAGGGCGGTAAGACACCAGTCTACACCTTCACCTATACGGCGCGGGTTGCGGCACATCTCGTCATCGTCGACATCGTCAATGCTGATGTAGTTAACACGAAGGCCGCGACGCTTGATGCCTCGCGGAGATTGCCCACGTCCCAGGGCGATGAACATAGAACCGTCAGCGCATATAAATTCTCCGTCAGTCCACAGGCCATTGGCTTGCTGCTTCCCGAAGTCGTTTATAAATAGGTCATTCCCCTCAAGTTCTGCCTGTAAATCTGCGAGCAATCGCCGCGCTGAATCCGCGCTCTTGGATACGAGCACCATGATAATAGGCTCGTGGTTCTCCTGTATCTTGAGCCATAGCGGAATCATCAGGGAGATGTGTGAGCTCTTCGCGTGTCCGCGTGCCCACTCGAACACGCAACGTGCGCGCTCGTTTCCCTTGACGTAGTTCGCAGCGTCAATCTGGAATTTGCCGCATTTAGAGGTCGCCAGGTGTGGAAAATAGGTCTGCACGAAATAGGCATAATCCTCCCTGGCTCGCTTCTTACGCGCCTCGCGCTCTGCATCTGTGCCTTTGGGGATAGTTGATGTAACGCTCTTTATCTCCTGGAGGTGTACCGCATAGCGTTCAAGGGCTTTTTTGTATTTATCCTTATCACCAGCCATAGCTACATTTCGTTTGCGGTGATGTATTCAATGTACTTGCGGTGGTAGCTGGTGATCTCCTCCAGTAGTTCCGGTGTCAAGCGTGGATCCGTTTCAACGCGCAGCATCAGCCAGCGGTCGAGGGCAATGATCACGTCAATAACCGTTGCGCGCGTTACAGTCTTTGCAATACGCTCGGCGGCGGCCATAATCTTTACGAGGTTGTCCGAACACTTCGTGATGGAGTTGATGTCGGCGTTGCCGCTCTCGATGTTCTCGATAATCAGCTCGGTCATCTTCTTTGCAGCGGCCATCATTGAGTTGGCGAGTGTCAGTGAAGAGGTGTTTTGTTCGCTCTTTTGCTTCTCCCAGCCCTCCTTGTTGACCCACTTGCTGATGGTCGCCTCTGTTATGCCCACAGTTTTGGCGATTGCCCTTTGGCTTTCGCCGCTTATGTAGAGCCGAAAGGCATAGCCTCTCCGCATCTCAATATCCTGTTTTGTTTGTCCCATTCAGGTATTCATAGGAGTTAATTTACTGCAAAAGTCGGTCTCGTGCGCGTACATTCAAAATTGTACCCATATTGCTTAGGCACAATTTGTTAAACATTGTAATCCTTGCGAATTTTGCAGTACAAATCGCGGAGTAGAGCAGTGGTAGCTCATTGGGCTCATTACCCAAGCGTCGCGGGTTCGAATCCCGCCTCCGCAACAAATTTTGTTTGAGAATGGATAAAAGACTTATTTGGACGAATGAGGGCTTGAACTGTTATGGCTTCTGGGTGCTTACCTCCGGTATTGATATGAGCAGGTTCGACAAAAACCCCATCATGCTGTTCAATCATCACCGCACATGGGCGGGCAAGAAGGATGAAATACTACCTATTGGCAAGTGGAAGGATTACAATATTGACAATGAGGGCGTGATAACAGGTGTACCGGTCTTCGATAAAAAGGATGATTTTGCGGCCAAGATAGCCAATAAGGTAGAGGGCGACTTCCTGTCTGCCTGTTCAATCGGTATTCGCATCATTGAGATAAGCGAGGATCCGAAGTATCTCAAGCAGGGTCAGCTGCGCGCAACGGTTACCAAATGTGAACTACGCGAAGTGTCCGTGGTCGATATTCCCGCCAATCCGAGTGCGGCAGGCATCGTCCTGTACGACCAAAACGATAAAGTAATAACCCTTTCGGACGGAATGGATGATTGTCCTATCCGCCTTATTAATAACAAAAACAAAAACAAGATGAAAGAAGTTGCATTAAAACTTGGTCTGCCTATCGAGGCAACCGAGGCCGAGATGTTGGCGGCCGTCACATCGTTGCAGGAGAAGCATGCGAAGGATGTTGCAGCACTCAAAGCCGACAAAGACAAAGCGGAGGCTGAGGTCAAACGCCTTAACGACGAAAAAGTGTCTATCCAGAAAACGGAAGCCGTTGCGTTGGTAGACCAGGCTGTTAAGGATGGCAAAATTACCGCCGACCTGAAGGAAGTATATCTCAATCTGTTTGAAACAGCATTTGAGAACACAAAGAAGATCCTCGGAGGCGTTCCCGTGCGCCAGGGCTTGCGCGATAGAATCCCTGCCGGAGGCGTTGGTGAGGAGTTCGCCAAACTTTCGTGGGACGAGCTTGACCGCAAGGGGCTGCTCGCGGAACTCAAAGAAAAGCACCCCGACCTGTACGAGCAGAAGTACAAGGCCATGTGTGCAGAAATCAACATTCAAAATCAATAAAAATGGCACTGCAAGTAGAAATTTGGATTAAATCCATCATCGGAGACCTGTTCGCAAACGACTCGTTTGCCAGCCACTCCATCGACCACTCGGAGTTTGTGAACAACAAAACGGTTCACGTACCCAACGCGGGTTCCGCGCCTGGAGTGGTAAAGAACCGCACTGTATTCCCGGCAACAGTCACCTCTCGCGTGGATGTAGACCTGGAGTACAGCATCGACGAGTTTACTGTCGACCCTATTCGCATCTCGAATGCCGAGAAGGTAGAGCTCTCGTACAACAAGCGAGAGAGCATTGTTTCGCAATCGCGTAGCAAACTCGCCAACGACGTGCACGCATCGCTCATCTACAGCTGGATTCCTTCGGGTGTATCCTTGCTGCCCACTGAAGGCACAGCATTCCCGGCGCACATTCCGACAGCCACCGGTAACCGCAAAGGTATGACCAAGGCAACGGTCGAGGCGGCGCAGCTGCTCTTTGACTCTCAGGACATCCCAGAGACTGGCCGCTATATGCTGCTCGATGCGCAGATGTACAACCAGCTGAAGAACTCGATGACCAACAACGAGGTCGTGGCATTCTTGGCTGGCGCAGACCCACTGAAGGGTATCATCGGAGAGTATGCCGGCTTCCGTTTCTACAAGCGCAGCAAGGTCGCCAAGGCTACCGCTGCGGGAGTACTCAAGGAGTGGGGTGCAGCAGGAGCAGCTACTGACTCGGCAGCTGGTATCGCATGGCAGGAGGGCTGTGTATCTCGCGCACTCGGTGCTTCGGTGCTGTTTGACGACGAGGGCAATCCGCTTTACTACGGCGACATCATCTCCTTCCTGCAACGTGCTGGTGGCAAGCACATCCGTGCTGACAAGAAAGGTATCGCCATGATCTATCAGGCAACCGCGTAACATCTGACGTATGGCACAGCTTAAATATCTTGTCATTCACTGCACGGCGACCCCAGAGGGGCGCGAGGTGAAAGCCTCGGATATTCGTGCGTGGCACACCGCGCCGCCCCCGGCAGGTCGCGGCTGGAAGCAGGTCGGCTACACCGATATGTTCCACCTGGACGGAAGCGTCGAACGCCTTGTCGCTAACAACGAGGACAGTATGGTCGATAACTGGGAGGTAACCAACGGTGCATCGGGATACAACAGTGTAAGCCGCCATATAGTCTATGTCGGTGGTTGCGATAGATCTATGAGACCAAAAGACACAAGAACAGAGGGGCAACTCAAGGCGATGGAGTTATATGTAAGAGACTTCCACTCAAAGCACCCATCGGTAAAGATAGTCGGACACAATCAGCTCTCCGCTAAGGCTTGCCCCTCTTTTGACGTTAAGCTATGGCTTGCGTCGATAGGAATTAAACAATCTTAATGAATGGAAACGGCAGATGTAATTAAGCAGGTTTTGATGATGGTAGCTACGGGCTTGTGCGGCTGGGTATTCAGCAAGCTGCAAACTCGTCGCGAGCAGAAGCAGACAGACTTGCAAATCATCAACAACGCCATCAAACCCCTGCTGGAGTCAATATCTGACCTTACGACACGTCTCAAGCAGATGACCCTTGACCTGATGGACGAACGAGAGAAGTGCGTCAGTTTATCCAATGAACGCTCAGAGCTACTGGGCAAAATCGAGAGTCTGGAGAAGGAAGTTAGACGTCTCAGCGCGGTTGTAAAGAAATTGACTACCAAAGATGAAAAAAGTACTACTGATAATTCTTAGCGTCAGCCTGACCGCATGCTCGACACAACGGAGAGTTGTGCGTACCGATACGAACGTCGCCAGCAAAACGTCGACTACTACAAACGTAGCTGTTGACCAGAGCGCGGCAACCGATGTTCAGTCACAGGCGGTGGGCGTGTCTACATCAACTCTTGACCTTGCACAGGATGAGCAGGTGGTGACGGAAATTGTCGAATATGACACATCACTTCCAGCTGATAGTCTAACCGGAGCGCATCCAGTGAAGCGCAAAACAACGCAAACGAAGAGCCACACCTCACAGCTAAAGGAGAACGCTACTGCGCAGCACACTTCCACTACAGACGCGCAGTTGCAGCAGGAATCATCTCAACGGGCGACTGAGGTCGTTGACCAAAGCGTTGATGTCAACGAAAAGGTAACAGACAAAACGCGCAAGGGTATGACGTGGCTACAAAAGACACTTTGCATCATCGGTGGCGGAGTTTTGCTATATCTGGCCGTTTGGCTATTCATCAAGATTAAAACGAGGTTCTAACGACATTAAAAACATTCGAATATGGAAAAGAAAACCAATGCCACACCGGAAGGTGAGGTTAAAAACACCCAGCAAATTGAGGAGC
>JAVVWE010000030.1:0-7992 GCA_036652255.1 Alistipes sp.
TTACGCCTAAAACATTGGATGGCAAGGTGCTGGCTTATGATGCGGCATTGGGCAGCACACCTCATAAATAGTTGTGTCAGGATGTGTTATTAAAAAGGAGAGCCCAAGGGCTCTCCTTTTTAATTCATATAGTCTCTTCGATTATTCCATTGGGCGAATGCGAACATCCGTAACTCCTTCCAATTCGCTTTCCAAGCGATCAAGGTCGGTTTCTACATCGGTTTCTCCCGTGTGAATAGGGTAGAAAACCTTGGGTTTGATTGCTTTTACAGCGTGGATGGCTTGATCGACGGTCATTGTGTAAGGCTGATTTACAGGTAATAACGCAATGTCAATCTCTGACAGAGACTCCATTTCAGGCGTGTTCTCACCATCGCCAGCGATGTAAATCCGTGTGCCGTCGATTGTGAGAAGGTAACTGCAATCAAGGCGGTCTTGGGGGTGAAATTGCGTGTGTCCTGCGGTGGTATTGTAGGCAGGAAGTGCGTCAATTTTTACGTATTCGCGCGGAAATGCCGATGAACCGGGGATTATTGCGCAGTAGTTTCTTTTGAAGTTCTTTGCGGAGATTACATCGCAAATAATGCTCGTTTGGTCGTCTGAAAGGCTGTCGATGGCTGCATTGTCGAAGTGATCTTCGTGTGAGTGGGTGATGAGTATTAAATCCGCTTTGGGAAGTGACCCATAGTCGGCGTACTTCATCACGGGATCAACGTAGATGTACTTGTCGTTGCACGCAATCGAAAATGAGGCGTGTTTGAAGAAGGTGAGGGTGACTGTATCCCCGCCCAATGTGAGGAATTTGTCTTGAGGATAGCGCGATGCGGAATCCGAGCTGCATCCAACCAAGGATAACAGTGCCATTAGTGAAAGAAGTTTGATGGTCATAGTAATTGTTTTAGGATGGCAAAGATAGTGTAAAAATTGTAAAATGCAAAGAAAATTCTTTAGATCAGCAAGTTGAACAGATAGCCCGATAGGATGATAAAAAGGGTGATGGTGCCGAAAAAGATGCCGATTAACCGCCATGTCATCACCTTTTTCAACATGGTGGCTTCGGGCAACGAGAGCCCCACAACTGCCATCATGAATGCCAAGGCGGTGCCGAGAGGGATGCCCTTGGCAACAAAAACCTGAATCACAGGGACGATTCCTGCCGCATTTGCGTACATAGGCACAGCACAAATGACTGCCATGGGTACGGCAAACCAATTTTCTTTAGCCATATACTGTTCAAAAAATCCCTCTGGTACGTAGCCGTGCATAGCGGCCCCGATGCCGATACCGACAAAAACGTAGAGTATAACACTTCGCACAATACCTAATGCGTCGCGCGTGATGGTGGGCAGGCGATGTAGGAAAGGTGTGCGTTCGCCACGCCATTCTGTGCTGTGCTGCTCGGACTCTGCTTGAATTTGCAATACCCAAGGTGAGAGGTGGCGTTCCAAGCCGAAGCGTCCAAGTGCAAATCCGCCCACGGTGCCCAGCAAGATTCCGCTAATGACGTAAATCAGGGTTGCGCGCACCCCGAACGCTCCGAGAAACATGGCGACAGCGACCTCGTTGACCAACGGTGATGTAATTAGAAATGAGAATGTTACGCCCAATGGGATGCCACCTTTGACGAACCCGATGAAAAGGGGAATGGAGGAGCAGGAACAGAAGGGTGTGATGGCTCCAAAGAGTGCTGCAAAAAGATATTGAAATCCATATAATTTGCGTGTTGTTAGGTAGTTGCGCAATTTTTCAATCGGAAAATAGGCGTTGATTGTCCCCATCAAAATGCTAATCAGAAAGAGCAGAAGGACAATTTTTACGCTGTCGTAGACGAAGAAGTTTATCGCGCTGCCCAATGGGCTCGCTTCGCTTAACCCGAAGATGTTGTAGACGAGATAGTTGGCTAAATTTTGTATCATAGTTTTAAAAATAATAAATTACGCCGTAGTAGATGCCTACAAAGATGAAAAGCAGGGCGACTGTGCGCGAAAGTCCGCGTTGAATACGTTGCATTTGGTGATAGAATCGCCCAATTTCGGACGCGCTGTATGCCAATATCCATGCGATGAGAACCACGGGAAGTGCTGTGGCGAGGGCAAATAGTGCGGGCAGGAGGTAGCCCCCGCTCTCAGCTGCTGACATGGGAATCAGTATTCCAAAGTAGAAAACGCCACTTGTGGGGCAAAATGCGAGGGCAAACAACACTCCTAAAAGCAATGCACCCCAACCGCCGTGTTGTTTGATGTGCTCCCCATTGCCCGAAAATCCGAATTTTGGCAACCGTAATTTATCTCCGAACAGCATGAAAAGCCCGATGGCGATGAGCATCGGGGCGAGCAGCATCTCGCCATAAGTCCCGATTGCCTTCTGAAGTGCGAACATACTTGCCCCTTGGCGCAGGATGGTGATGAGTATCGCTCCAAGCACGGTGTAGGTCGCGATGCGCCCCGCGGCATAGAGTAATCCGTCACGCAAGATGCGACGTCGCGAGGTGATGTCGCGGCTTATGTAACCAATGGCGGTTATGTTTGTTGCTAATGGACAGGGACTTATGGCGGTGAGCAACCCCAAAAGAAATGCGGTCACCGCAGGGATGGTTGAGCCATCCAGTAGATGTTGAAGGTACTCCATGAGCTATTTTTTGAGTAGATTCTCGATGGTAGTTTGAAGCTCATATTTGAATTTTTCGGGATTCGTGCGGGCGTTCGCGAATGCAAATTTCGTGAGATTGGTTACCTGCTCCGTGCCGTTGTGCCACTTGTTGACAAGCAGCGACGACCAAGTCACTTCGTAGCGTTCGGCGAGTGGTTCATTTTCGGGCTGCGATAGGTCAATGATGCGGAAGATAACCGTTCCGTCTTTCACTTGCGCCGAAAAATTGGTTTCAATGACAGTGCGCGTCTGCTTCTCGATGGCAACACAAGTGGGGCAGCGTTGCGCTCCATGAAAACTGAGCACCTCGATGCAATCGGGTTTTTGTGGTTGGTCAGTTGTCATTTCTTTTTTCTGTGCATTGCCACATGAAATCAATCCGATGATGGATAAGAGGGTGATTAGTAGTATTTTCATGGTGTGCTATGATCTGATTAATAATTTTTTCACCTCTTTGAGTGATAGTTTGCCTTTGGCAACGACTTGCCCATCAATTACCAAAGCGGGCAGAGTCATCACGTTGTAGGTCATGATTTTCATCAAATCCTCTTCTTTGACTACGTCGGCTATGATGTCCAACTCATTCACTGCCTGTTGAACTGTTTCGTAGAGTGCTTGGCAGGTTGCGCACCCCGTTCCTAAAATTGTGATTGTCATAATGTAGTGAAATTATTGTTTTTACTTCGACGAATAACGAACAATATTTACAAAAAATGGTGGTTATTCGCAACATTTTGTATTCGTTTTACATTCGCAGAACAGTGTTGCGAAAATCTTGCGCGCCAATTCCCAGTTCGCGCGATTGATGCAGTAGCGCACTTTAGGTGCCTCAATTTCACCCTGAATCAACCCTGCGTTCTTCAGCTCCTTGAGGTGCTGCGACACAGTTGCCTTGGTGATGGGCAGCACTTCATGAATATCCCCGAAAAAACAACTCTCCTGCGCCGCCAGAAAATTCAAGATTGCCACGCGTGCGGGATGCCCCAACGC
Organism: Alistipes sp.; assembly: GCA_036652255.1. Lineage (GTDB taxonomy): Bacteria > Bacteroidota > Bacteroidia > Bacteroidales > Rikenellaceae > Alistipes. The sequence continues at coordinate 3,640 of JAVVWE010000030.1, forward strand.
TTTTGCAAAGAGGGCAATCTGTCGTTGCTGTTCTGTATAGTTCTTTTGTGTCATTTGTCTTATATTGTTCGCAAATATACGAACAGTATAGCGTAATTCCAAATATTTATGCTATTTTTGCAGCTCAGAAAAATAAACGGGTGTGTTATCCGTTGCTTTTATTGAAAAAGAAAAGGAAAAATATGAAGAGAAATTTTGGATTTATGTGCGTGATGCTGCTCGCTATGGCGACCCTCACGGCGTGTTTGGACTCGGATAACGATGCCAATCAGGACAGATGGAGACCCGTAGCACCCGGTTTGCAGATTTACAATGCGACCGTGTCGCAGAATCATATTGCGTTGCAACCCTCCGATATTGCCATTCGCCTCGCTATTTTGCGTGCGGAGGCGGCGAAGCAGGGCAAGTTGGATAAGCTGGATATGGTGGTGATTCCCAATGGCGGCAATGTGAAGATGTTGCTTTTCGGAGCCAACACGAAGATTACGGCGGAAAAGGATGGCTATTTAATCTCCTACGTTGGGGGTGGCGGGGTGAATACGCTCGATTCCTACGCTCGGATGGGCGACATCCGTATTCGTACGCATGGTGTGGGTTTGGAGCAGACCAATGCCACGACGCGCTGGACGGTGGAGCTGGCATCGGCGAAGATGACCTTCGATGATCGGCATTATGACAAGACGATGATGACCTCGACGGGTGACACCTATATATATAATAGGGGGACGGCGTATGAGATTGGGTTTAGCGGCAGTGTTGCCTACGTTCGACCCGAATACACCTCCGATTGGAAGGGTACTTTCATCTGGACACCTGCCACACCGGCTGATTTGAGCTTCTCGACGCTCCAAAAGTCCATCTTCAAATTAGATGGTGCGGGTTCGGGACGTTCTTTCTGGACGATGAACGGCAAGGCATCGGCAAATATGAGCTATGCGGTGACAAATGGCAAATACGACCCGTCGATTGCCGGAAGTGCGCAGATTGTAGCGGGTACGGAGGTTTGTCGGCTGACTAATCCGGCAGATTATAATGTGGCAGATTATCCCGCATCGGATGTGGCGGTGTCGTGGTCTGTAACGAATAATAGACTCTACTATACTGTTGATTACAATGGCTTTAGTGTCTCGATGTAGCCTCTTAAAACGTGTAAAATGATGGCGGTCTGCGAGGAAACTTGCAGACCGCCATCATTTTATTGGTTTTCTCCGAGTGCGCGCATTGAGCGCGAGAAGAGCCCCAAGATACCGATGACGAGAATTGCTGCGCCTGCAACAAGGAAGGTTGTGGTGAGTCCCACGTGTTCGGCAAGTAGACTGGTGCCGAGCAGTCCGAGCATGGCGGGCATGAGACTCAAACCCGAATAGAGCGAAAGTACGCGTCCGAGAAGTTCGGGTGCGATGCGTAGTTGAACTACGGAGATGAACGAGGCTGTGAAGATGCTGCTCGATACACCTGCCGCTGTGGTTAGTAGGGCGAAAAACACGAATCCTTCGACTGGAAGCAAGCCTGATAAGACGAAGGTGACACCTACCAAAAGATACATGAGGTTGATTAGCAGAACTTTATTTGTGCGGTAATTGCGCAGCCCCATCACCAAACCACCCATCAAAGCCCCTCCACCCCAGACGGTCTCAATGAGGCTCATTTCGTAGACTCCGCCCCCGAAATGTTGTAGGGTCATGAGCGGGAAGAGCACTCCGACGGGCATCACAAAGAACAATACGCAGATGGCTGAGGCGAACATCAGCCCCATGCCGCGCACGTGGAGGATTGCCGAAGCCCCTTCGCGTAGCTCGCGACGGATGTTTGGAATGTGTGTGTTGGGGCGTGTTGGGTTGGGAATGTGGACAAAAAGTAGGGTGATGCAGGCGAATGCTGCCCCCGCTACGTCTAAAAGTAATATGTCACCGATGTCGATGATGGCGAGTAGCAGGGCACCCAAAGCGGGACCTGCGATGCACGAGAAAGATTGCAAAACTTGGTTGACACCTGCGATGCGCGTGAATTGTGATTCGGGAGCTAACAAGGGTACGGATGCCTGCATTGCTGGATTATGAAAAGCACAACCAGCTGAACGACAGGCTAAAAGCACATATACGTGCCACAATTCTGCCACATCGAGCCAAAATAGCAGGGCGAGTAATAGGGTGCACAGTGCGATGAAACTGTCGGCGAAAATCATGGTTCGCTTGCGATCCCAGCGATCAATATAGACTCCGACGAAGAGTCCCAGTACCGATTGGGGCAGCATACCGGCGATGGCTGCGAGTGCCAAGGTCTCGGCGGAGCCGGTCTCGATGCTCAGCCAGAAAATCACAGCATATCCTACCAGAGCACTGCTTAAGATGGAGATGCTCTGCCCTGCCCAGATGATGGCGAATACTTTTTTCCAATTTTCTTTGTTGTGCATCGGTCTATGAGTGAAGAAAAATCGAGCCTGCCTCGTAAGAGACAGGCTCGACCGCTAAGCTCCTTGGTAGGAGTTATTTAACTGCTTTGACAATTGCCTCAAATGCTTTTGGCTCATTCATTGCCAAGTCGGCGAGAACCTTGCGGTTGAGCTCGATACCTTTAGCGTTGAGTTTGCCGATAAATTGTGAATAGGTCAATCCCTGAGCGCGAACTGCGGCGTTGATACGCGTAATCCACAGGCTGCGGAACGATCTTTTCTTGAGCTGGCGGTGTGCATAAGCATACTGCAAGCCTTTTTCGACCGTATTTTTGGCTACGGTCCATACATTTCCCCTTGAACCAAAGTTACCTTTGGCAAGTTTCAAAACTTTTTTTCTTCGTGTGCGTGCTGCAACGACGTTTACTGAACGTGGCATAGTGCGAAAGTTTTTGATGGAGCGATCAGCGACGTGTTTCTCTCACGTTCTTTGGGGCTGAGTTGCTCCGATTAATAATTTACTGCTGAGTTAATTACTTAACCAGCAGGCTTCTGATTTTTGCTTCGTCAACTGACGAAACAGTTCCGGAAAGGCAAAGATTGCGTTTCTGTTTTGTAGTCTTTTTGGTCAGGATGTGACTGTGATAAGCGTGTTTGCGCTTGATCTTTCCTGTGCCGGTGAAGGTAAAACGCTTCTTCGCCGCGGCATTGGTTTTCATCTTAGGCATTGTCTTATTAGTTAAATTCGTTAAACATAGCCTGCAAAGATACATATTTATTTGCAATCTGCAATTTGTAAGTCGTGTTTTTTTTGGCTATCGAAAATAACAGTGCACTTCGCGTAGCAATGGCTCTTTCGAGAGGTCGTTCGGATTGGTGCCCATCACCCCTTCAGGCACCGGTTCGCCTTGCGCAGCGAAAAGCTGCACCCAAAAATCGGGTAACTCACCTGCTGTGTTGCGGAAATTCATCGGTCGCGCCGTGAAGAGATGTTCGCTGTGCTGACGATCCAGATAACTCTCCCACACCAGTTCGCTGCAATACATCCGATTGTTGTGGGGCTGATAGGAGTAGTCGTAGGGCTGCCCGATGAATTGATGTGCGCGCTGCACGGCTGCCCCTGTAATTCCCGTGGTGTCGCGCAAACGCATGACAACAACGGCAGTGTGGTTCGCAATTTGTGCCGATGCAGATAGAAAGTCTGCCAGCGAAACCACTCGCACACCGCCCTCACTTGTCGCCTCGATTACCGAATCGGCTTCATCATCGTGCACTGCAATGGCAACGTGCGAGAAGTTTGCACCCGTGGTGGCGGTGATTGCATCGGTCATTTCCGATGATTTATTGACCTGAAAGAGTAGATCGCCCGATGCCGGACGGAATACCTCAGGATGGCAGGAAGCACTCAAAAGGAGCACACCTATATATAATAAAGGACGTATCATTGTATGTTTCGAATCAGATGACAAAGATATGAAAATACTTTTAAGCATAACACGCTGATGTTTAGTTAGGTGTGAAATATGGTTGAAAATAGTATGAAAATAGTGTTAAAAACATTTGGAAGTTGGGATAAAAAGCTCGTATATTTGCAACCGCTAAGAGAAACAAACGCTTCTCGAAAGCAACGAAATAAAGGTTCTTAAAAGTTTTTTAAAAATTTGTTCTTAAAAATTTGGTGGTTCAAAAAAAAGGCTTTATCTTTGCACCACTTCCGCTGAAAAAAAACGCGGTTGGAACAAAAAGGAAATGACGTAAAAGTCGAATCCGAACAAATGAAAATGTTCTTATAGAAATATAACAACAGCGTTCTTTGAAGATATTGAGCAGCAAAGTTTATCACTCTCGCAAGAGAGAGATTTCAAAACATTCTTTTGAGACAAGAGCTAAGATTTACAAATAAAACATTTTTACAATGGAGAGTTTGATCCTGGCTCAGGATGAACGCTAGCGGCAGGCTT
>JAVVWE010000031.1:0-6022 GCA_036652255.1 Alistipes sp.
CGCAATACTTTTAGTAGCCATTGTTGTACGGTTTTATTTAATCTTGATTATGAAAGCCAATGTGTAGTAGGGCGGGCGGTTCTCGTGCTCCGCCCCACCACCGGCTGATGCTGTGTTGCCGAACGGAGTCGTTCTGTCGTGGTGGCTCGTAGCGTCCGGCCACGAGTCGTTGCCACCACCGCGCCAACCGCCACTGGCAGGTGACCACAGATATTGGCCGTGACTATGCGATGGCATTTCAGAGGTCAGCAATCGGTGCTTCTTTTCTCCGCCAACCTTTCCGAGGGTATCGTAGTCGCCTTCATTGTAATTATAGCCTACAACAAAGCGCGAACGCAAGTCCGGCAGGCAGAAGTAGCCCGACGGTACACTGCTGGCAGTGTGGATGCGTCCGATGGCCGCATATAGTTCCGGATACTGCGACACGACAAGACGCGCACCGTCGCACAGCAGATAGTTTAGTGGCAACTTGCCGCCCGCAACACCACCCGCCCACATCTGCACAATACCCACCGGAGTGGGTTGCAGCAGTGCGATCTGCTTGTCCTGCTCCTTGTTGTAGGCTTCAAGTGCCTGCGTTGATTTCAACGTGTGGAAGTCATCCCACGAGTAATTTTCCGTTCCCGCGCCCGCTACCAACGAGCGAACCGTGTAGGCGTGCGGGTAAGTGATGCCGAGCGACGTCACTACCTCCGCCTCTTGCTTCACATACATACCTCCCTGCACCGCACCACCCTCAAAGTAGAGCACCTCACCCTGTGAAAAATCAACAGTTCGGATAAACAGGTAGCCCTCTTTGCGGCGCGTGTTGTTGGCCTCCAGCTCACAACCCCTCAGAATTGTTTTGTCACCGGCAATGTTGCCTATAATAGACAGCATTGCCTGGTTGCCCTGCAAGGCCGCAAACAGTTCGCAATCCACAGGGAAGTCCTTATTGGCCTGTGCGAGAAAATTTCCTAACGTCTGCTTCATTAGATATAATTTATAAGGTATCGCTTCGATACCAATTTATATATATTGATTACCGCCCTCAAGCGCGGCTCGTTAATTGACTCTTGTAGTTCCATCGGAATGTTAACCACAAAATCACAACCACTGACACCCACAAAACCCCTGCGGTTAATGGTTAGTGGGGTCATCTTCTCCCGCTGCGCGATAATGGTCTTGGGATCTATTTCACGCTTGAAAATTGTCTTCCCATCGACAGGGTTGTTCTCGTAGTCCGTTATTGTAATCCTCCGTCTGCCGGCGTCGAACATATCATTGACCACAGCCCTCAAATGGCATACCTGCCCGTTGTGCTCCAGCCGGTAAATATTGTCGTTGCGCAGAGTCATGAACTTGGCATAGATGTAGCGAAGTGGGGCTACAAAAGCAAACACGATGGCCGACAGCAGCGGCCTCCGGTGGAAGGTGGGCAGCATCAACAGCACCCACTTTCGCAGATTGATGTCATACCTACTCATACGCAATCATATTGATGGCTATCTTACCAGCCTTGAAGTACCCTGCGGCAGGTGTATAGCGACCATTTATGGTTGTCGCCAAAGTCTTGCCGCTCGCCATTGCTGTTGCGGTATTGAACTCAATTACCTTCACCCCCTCGACCCGTTGCAAAACATCGACAAGTGCCATATTGGTGTACTCGCCATTAAATGGCAGATTTTCAATGTATTGTTTGATTACTTTTTCGCACGACTCCTGCACCACCTCTGTTGTGAGCATCGGATTGTAATATATATCAACATCGCAACTCAACGTATCGGGGTCGCTGTTGACTAAGTTGATGCGCACGCCCGCATCCTTAATCTCGGCAAGGTAGGCCGCAAGCTGCTTCTGCGTGTCGATGGGGAGTTTGCACCGTTGGCCAGCACTCTCCCCTGCAACCTTTATCGTCAGCATCGAGGCATCGCTATTCTCGGTCGCCGTGGCGTGCTTCACAACTTGCAAGGCCGCCACCTCATCATCCGTAAGTTCCGATGTGTTGTAGCGGTCGGTGTCCTCAATGAGTGTCTTGCCCTTCATAAACTGAAGCACCTTGTTTCGATACCACTTGGTGCGGTGCGGGATTTTGTTGTCAAGGCTCGTTTCAACATCGTTCTTATGTGATTCGAAGAGGCTTTCAATGACCCACGCTGCACAGGCGAATACATAGAAAAGCGTATTTTCCAGCGAGACCTTGCTGAACTCGGCATTAAAATCACTACCCGCAGTAAAACTATACGCCTCAGCGATAGTTTCGTTGGCCATGAAGTCGGTGGCAATGCTCTCTTTTATTTCTGATATCGTTCTCATTACTTTGCAACGGTTAAGTCGTATTCAATACCCATATATCCAATGCCTCCGTAGGGGCATGTGTCCGCGTCGGACTGCGTGATTCCGGTTGCTGGAGTTGCTCCGTATGCCTTCAGGCGTGCAACAACTTGTCGCTTAGTCACGATTGCGGAGTTAACATCGATAGCTTGACCCGTTGCTGGGTCATCGGTTATCGCCATGTCATTGCGATCGGCAACCTCAAATATCGACTCTATTGCCCCGCAGCCTTCAATCGTTTTGTCCGCAAGCGACTGCCTATTTTGTGCTGTAATCTGCATTGATGACTAACTTTTGAGTTGTTATTTCTATTTTATCTACGCGCATCGCGTCGGCCTCCAGTTGCAGCGCAATTTCTCGCTTCCAACCAGCAAGATCATCATCGCATACCATCGCTGAGATGCCCACGCCCAAAATTGGATACTCCTTGTACTCACCTTTGACCGACTGGAGTATCAAAGCCTGATTCTGGTAAAGGGTATTGCCGCAGACAACGCCCTGAGTAATCTGCCCAAAAGCATTGCGTTCGACCTCTGTCTGAAGGTCGAGCGTTTCCGGATTTAACAATATGCCTCTACTCTTTGCCATTAGTGTGTCACTTTTGTATCTTCGATATCTGACTGCGTAGTTGTTTTGACTTGCTTTCCCGCCCATGTTGCGGCAGCTGCTTTAAGTGCAGCACCTCCATCTTGTGGGACGGTAACCCAGCTGCCAAATACCGTCTTGAGGTTGTTGATATCCTGCTCGATGACGTTTAGCTTGGAGGTCAAGTTGCGTACGTTCACCAGTCCGTCGTTGTTGCCGTCGTTGAGTTTTACAATGCCGTCGGCAATATGTACCTTACTGCTTCCAATTTTCGCATCGATACTCACCACCTCGGTAAATCCAATAACAGCCAACTCCCGAAGCTCTCCACACGAAAGGTCGGCCACCATCACAATGCTACCCACAGCTGGAGTAATCAGCAAACCCTTCTCCGAGCCGCCCTTGATGGTTGATAGGCGAATATCCGGAACCTCAAACATGTCGAGCTTGGCCGTGCACATATCCCCGTCGACACTCATCACCTCCATCAGCCAAAAACCGAACTTTGCGCGGTCGGTTCCGGTGATGCTTCGCAGAAGCCCTGCTATTTTCGAGTACTTATCCATTATGCTATCTTTTTACCCAATGTGACCTTACGTTTGCCTCCGCCCTCCGAAAATGTGGACTCTACCGACACCACGTAATACTTACCCTTCTTATACTCGTAGTCCGCATCCCTTATCTCTGCCAAGTCGGTCGGCTCCACGCGAGGGATAAGCCACCCTGTGATACTGCCCTCGTAGCCGGAGTAAGACTTGATTTTAAGCTCCTCCTCGGCACGACGCTCAAGGGTGCCCTTATCGGACACGCCTGGTATCTTGAGCGTGAATTTATCTCCACCGGGCGTACCCTTGGTGACCTTGACCGTCTTGCCGGCGGCATCGGTTCCCTCGATGGTGCAGATAAACTTACGCTTGCGAGCATCCATATACTTAAGTTCCGACTTCTCAATGTTGACCGCAAAGTCGTAAATCACAGTCTCACCTATCTCCGCGTACTGAGGATGTATATGCAGCACCCGCCCCTTTAGGTATATGTTCGCTCTGGTCTCCTCTTGCACCTTCTTCAGAACATCAAACCCTGTTGCGTTGTAGATAGTAAACTTGTCGTACTTGAAATCATAGTCGCACTTGACCTCAAAGCCACCGAGCTCCTTGCAGACGTGCTGCATCAACTGCTCGATGGTTACATTGGTCAGTACCTTATCCCGCAAATCCTTTCGGACGTTATAGAGCTCATCCTCGCAGTTAATCTTGATTGCCCCGTCATCGGTGGCGATGCTCTCGACATAGCCCTCGAACTCAACAGGTAATTCTGAGGCACTCTCAGCGTTATACCCAAAGCGGACGCGTACAGCATCGCCCTTCTTGATTTTATCCTCAATCTCCAGTGCTTTATTGACCACCGTTGCCGGCAAGGTGATAATTGCCGTATCGGCCAGGCTCTCGACACTTAACTTCACAGCAATACTATCAACCATTACAAGCTGATAGGTGCCGATTGTTATATGAAAGCTCATTGCGTACATTGTTAGATAGATATTAAGAGTTCTGCATTGCTGTCGCTGTATGCCTTTATTTCAAAATTTTGGTTACTCAGACCCTTTGTGTGTGGAAATGATGCCGACTCGATGGCCAGATACTTGATGCCGAACAACAGCAAAATATCTTGGGCGACCTCGATACTCTGGCGTTCATTGAAGAGCTCAATCATCTTTCTCACGTAGTCCTCTGGGTAGAGGCTTTCGTCGGTGCTGGACATTACGCCCATAATACTGACCGTGTAGTCGTCCTGACTCCAACGCTCCTTAATTGTGCCGTTGTTGGTAGCCTTAGCAACCGTTCTGCGCACAATTACGTTTTTGCCACTAATTGAAACCAACGGCTCGATAGGAAGCGTGAACCACTCCATATCATCCACTCGCTTCACCTTAATCGGCATCTGCGAGTGAACAACTCCCAGGCTTGTGTATTCACCAACTATCGACTCCGGATCTTCGACCGATGTAATGATATCCTTTTTCGGCAGAATGATGTACGGTGGAATGGCTCCGAAGCTACCCAGTGCCTTATTAATCCTTACGCCAAGCGGGTCGAGCATATTACCGCTATAACCCGCGTCCGCTTTAGGAACAATGTTGCTTAATTCGTACTCTATCTGCTTCATTACTGCGCCGTTCTTGCCATTTGTAATACACGGATTAGGGCACTCTCAATATCCTTCTCCATTTGGTCTCGATTGCTTTCGTAGCCACCCTCGAAGATGATGCGCTCGACAAGGTTGCCGAGTGTGATGTTGATTGTGCTGCTACGTGAGCCACCAGTGGTAACCGCCTCAGTTGCCTTCTTGTCGCCCACAGAGCCGCCACTGTTGCCTTTGCCGCCGCTTATCTCCATACCCGGTACTCCAGGAGAGGATATGCCGAGCTTTGACTTCAAGCCAGACGTGATATCCGACAATGATTTTCCGGAATTCCACGACATCTTGACTCCTGTAAGCGAATCATTCGCCTTCTTAGCGTTATCCAGCACCTTTTTCGCACCGTTGACGATAGCCTTCTGTCGAGCCTCCACATCGGCATTGATGGCTGCAATGGCAGACTGATTCTCTTCGCTATTGCCAATACCGCAGGCCTCCTTAAACTTATACCAGCCGAGTTTTATCATATTAAGGCCTATCATAATGCCGTTGACCAACGTGGAGAAATAGAGTTTCACGCCGTCCACAAAGGCATAAAAGGAGTATTTCATATATCCGACAACACCTTCCCACAGGGAGCCCCAACCCTCAATCTTGTAGCACAGATAAACAATTATAGCGATCAGAGCAATGATGCCAGCAACAATCCACGTGATGGGGCACAGCCACATTGAGGTATTGAGTGCTGTTTGCGCAGCTGCCCACGCCCATTTTGCAGTGGTTACAATACCAGCCCAAAGCGTCATGAGCTTCGCTTGGATGCTGAAGGCCGCCATCGTGGCAACCAGCACTCCCAGCACGAAGGTTACTGCAGTGATGGCTATATTGCCGTTCTGAAGCTGCGTAAACCACCACCCGAAAGCGTCGACACAAGTCGTTAGAATTTTGCGTACCCACTCCAGTCCAATGCCTATATAGTCAATCA
>JAVVWE010000031.1:6122-7562 GCA_036652255.1 Alistipes sp.
ACCTTCTCGCGCTCAAAGCCCTTTTTGATAGCAGCACCGGCTGCCGTTACAGCCAGAAATACAGGGTTGGTGATAAGACCACCGAGTGGCAAACTATCAAAGGCATTTTTGAATGCCGATTTAAGCCCACCACCCGTAGTCCTCTCCAGTTTCTGCACTTGCTTCTCAAGTGCTGTAATCTCACGATTAGTGCGTCGGATGGCTTGTATATTGCTGGTCGGTATCCACTCACGCTCGGCACGCAATGCGGCAATGCGCTCTCGCAGCGAACCAACACTGATGCCGCATTTCGACATCGTGTTGCTCGCAGCGAGAACTTTGAGCTGCACCTGCCCCCATTTGGCAAGCTGCTGGTCGTTGACAATACCAATGGTACGCAACTTACCAGAAACCTTGTCTTGAATGGAGAGTGTATATTCAACAATATTTGCCATTTACTTTTTCGCTTAAGGCTGCCGAGGGTTAGGATTTGTTTGCTTTTGCCTCCTCCCGACGTATGTATTCAAGTTCACGCCAACGAGCTGCGAACTCCTCGTCCGTAAGGTTGTCTGGCTCAACATGCATGTAGTAGCGAAGTTGAGCCGCCATCAGGCGTAGGGTGTCGTCCTCATCTACCTCGGCAGCCTCTATAACTTTTCCAACTCTGCATCCGCAACTTCGATGATGTCGGGTATCTTACCCGACACAGACAGAAACAGCTTGTCGTCGGTGCGCATAGCGACATCGCCTCCGAGCCAACACTGACGAAGAATCGTCTCGTTGAACTTCAACGGATCAATCTTGCCTGCAACCGAAGCCGCTGACAGGTCTTTACGCTTCGGCGTGCGCAAATAACAAATGTGTATTACCTCATTGTCATCCTCCGCCTTGATGGCGAACACATCGCCATACTTGCCTTTCCATTCAGCAATCTGCTCCGCAGTTGCCTCTCCGATAAATTTCTCTTTTGCCATATAGCTTTGATTTGTTGTTAAACAATTTTCTTTTTATCCAGGAATACGAACGGAAGGGCGCACTCCATGTACTTATCTCCCTGTTTCATCTCCTTGGGTTCCTCGGTGAACTGCACGCCAATCAACTCGTCGGTGGCAAGCATATCGCCCTTGGTCGGATTGCCGAAGTTGACGACAATCTTCACCTCAAGGTCGAGGATAGAACCTCCGGCGGCCATCTCCAGAGCGAGTAGCTCCGACTGCGTAACCGTCAGTTCGCCCTCTCCGGACTTATTGCCCTTCTGGATGCTTAAGGGCTTGTTGCCCTTGCCGTACAGAGGTTCTTTCTCCTGCTTCATGATATACTTCATACCACGGAGCCCTGCAACGTCGCGGTTGCCGGCAAAAACCGTCATGTCCGCGAACTCATATTCTCTGCTGTTAAACATTTGTCTCTGTTTTATTTGGTTTTGAAACCGAGGTTTACATCGATGTACTTTGCGTACCC
>JAVVWE010000032.1:0-2717 GCA_036652255.1 Alistipes sp.
CGTTCATTGATACTGCGGTGTCTACAGCTTGCAGTACTTGCTGGGTTGTTATTCCGGCTAAGATGAATGTGCCTTTGTCGAGGGCTTCGGGGCGTTCGGTTGAGGTGCGGATGCAGACGGCTGGGATTGGCATTCCTTGTGAATTAAAGTATGCACTTTCTTCGGGTAGCGTTCCGCTGTCGGATACTACACAAAAAGCATTTAGTTGCAAGTTGTTGTAGTCGTGGAATCCAAGTGGTTGATTTTGAATTACTCTGCTGTCGAACTTGAATCCGCGCGTTTCAATATATTTTTTTGAGCGAGGGTGACATGAATAAAGGATTGGCATATCATACCTCTCTGCCATAGCATTCACGGCATTCATTAGGTTGAAGAAATTAACTTCGGTGTCGATATTCTCTTCGCGATGAGCAGATAGTAGGATATATTTACCTTTCTGCAATCCTAATTTTTCAAGGATTTTGCTTGATTTGATACTTTCTATATTTGCTGAAAGGACTTCTGCCATCGGTGAGCCGGTGACGTAGGTACGTTCTCTTGCTGTGCCCTCATAATTCAAGTAGCGTCGGGCATGTTCGCTATAACACATGTTTAAGTCTGAAATATGGTCAACGATTCGACGATTTGTCTCTTCGGGCAGATTCTCATCAAAGCAACGGTTGCCTGCTTCCATGTGAAAAGTGGGAATGTGAAGGCGTTTTGCAGAAATCACAGATAGACAAGAATTTGTGTCTCCAAGTACCATAACGGCATCTGGCTTTTGCTCTACCATTAGCTCGTATGACTTAGCAAGTACGTTACCCATTGTCTCGCCAAGGTCTTTTCCCACTACGTTGAGATAATAATCAGGCTCACGCAGACCCAGATCTTCAAAGAATACTTGATTGAGAGAGTAATCGTAATTTTGACCAGTGTGGACGAGTATTTGGTCGAAATATTTATCGCATTTTTTTATGACTTCAGATAGTCGGATAATCTCAGGACGAGTTCCGATGATGGTCATTAGTTTTAATTTAGACATTGTATTATTAGTGGTGAGTTGTGAGTAATGAGTAATTAAAGTTCTATTTAACTTTAAGATTACTCATTAATGATATTATCATTTTTCTTATTTCTGTAGTTTCTTGATTGAGAGTGTAATAATCGTCATAACTTAAATATCCTAATTCGTAAGATAGTAATAGCTCATATTCAACTTCTGTGTTTGACCCAATTGCTATTTGTAGAAATCGTGCAAAATCGGCATTACTTCCTCTGCCACAACCTTCTGCTATATTTGTAGGAATCGAAGAGACCGCTCTGCGTATTTGAGATGTTAATCCAAATAATTCCTCTTTTGGGAAAGATTTAGTAATGGTGTATATATTCTTAGTCAAATCATGACTACGTTTCCATATTTGTAAATTGTGAAAATCCTGCATGTCATATACAATATATATCTAACTCAAAACTCAAAACTCAAAACTCAAAACTCAAAACGTAATATTGTTATACTTTTTCGAAATAGGTATCGGGGTGGGTAGGGTCGAAGGGTTCACAGCACCACATAAATGTTACCATGTCTGTTTCGCCGAGGTTTTCGATATTATGGGTGTATCCAGTGGGGATATCCACTACTTCAATACGGTCACCCGAAACGAAGTATTCAATTACTTCGGTGCTGTCTATTTTTCGGAAACGAATCACTCCTTTTCCACTTACTACACAGAATTTTTCATTTTTTGTGTGATGCCAATGCTCGCCTTTGGTGATATGCGGTTTGGATATATTTACGGAGAATTGACCTCGATCTTGGGTGCGAATAATCTCGGTGAAACTCCCACGATTGTCAATATTCATCTTCAATGGATATGAAAACATATCAGTTGGTAGGTAGCTTAAATATGTGGCATATAGTTTTTTAGTGAATGCGTCACTCATATTTGGTACCGAAAGACTGGTGCGCGATGCCTTAAATTCGTTAAGCAAATCTACTATTTTGCCAAGCGTTATAGTGTGTACTATTGGGACTTCGCAAAAGTCGTCATTGTGATGCTCATCGCCTGTTAGCGCTTCGATTAATTCCAGTACCAAGTCGTCGATATATAAGAGGTGCATCACAGCTGAAGGATCGTTTACCGTTATAGGCAGACCGTTAGCTATGTTGTTGCAGAAAGTTGCCACCGCCGAGTTATAGTTTGGACGGCACCATTTGCCAAATAGGTTTGGGAAACGATAAATCAGCACTTTAGCACCCGTCTCACTGCTATATTTGCGCATTAGCTCTTCGCCAGCTCGTTTGCTTTCGCCGTAAGGATTGTCGAGAGCTGCCTGCGTTGACGATGAAATCATTACAGGACAAGTGTTTTTGTGCTTTTTCAGCGTAGAGAGAAGGGTAGATGCAAATCCGAAATTTCCCTCCATAAATTCCTTTTGATCTTTAGGACGATTTACACCAGCAAGATTGAAAACGAAGTCAGCTTTTTGACAAAAAGTATCAAGCAAAGCAGGATCGGTGTCGATGTCATATTCAAAGATTTCAAGATTGGAGTCAACCTTGTATGTCTTTGCTTTTCCATCGCGTATATTTTTAAGCTCGGCACATAAGTTTCGTCCAACGAATCCCTTAGCGCCAGTTACAAGTATGTTCATAATTTTTTTGTTTTTCCCCAGATATTATTTTTATTCTCCCACAGATGGCGCAGATTTACACAGATTTTTTATTTCTGATGTTTTGC
>JAVVWE010000032.1:2817-3892 GCA_036652255.1 Alistipes sp.
ATCTGTGTGCAAAATGTATTCAGCGAATTCTGCGGGATAGAATTTTATTTTCGGTCGGGGTCTTCTGTGATTAGGCTTAGTTTTAGGAGTAGATTTTTCATGCCGTCGACATCAAGGCGACCCGTGTTGTGTGAATGATAATCTTCGATTTTTGAGACATCTTCGCTACCTTCGACAAAGTATTTATCGTAGTTCAGGTCGCGAGTGTCGCAAGGAATACGGAAGTATTCGCCCATATCGATAGCTTTTGCCATCTCTTCACGCGTAACAAGCGTTTCGTATAGCTTTTCGCCATGGCGAGTACCTATAACTTTCACTTCGGTGTCGGCATGATAAAGTTGCTTTAGAGCTTCAGCAAGAGTGTCAAGCGTAGCAGCAGGAGCTTTTTGTACAAACAAGTCGCCATTTTCGCCATGTTGCCAAGCGTAAATTACCAAGTCAACCGCATCATCAAGCGTCATCATAAACCGGCTCATATTAGGGTCAGTTATAGTGATTATCTCATTTTTCTTGATTTGCTCAATCCACAAAGGAATCACCGAGCCACGACTTGCCATCACATTGCCATAACGAGTGCAACAGATCGTAGTCTTAGCATCTTTGCCAAGCGCACGCCCCTTTGCAATTGCCACTTTCTCCATCATCGCCTTGCTAATCCCCATTGCATTAATAGGATAAGCAGCCTTATCGGTCGAAAGGACAACCACGTTTTTCACGCCATGCTCGATAGCCGAATCGAGGACATTCTCAGTGCCAAAGACATTAGTCCTGACAGCCTGAACAGGGAAAAACTCGCAACTGGGCACCTGTTTTAGAGCGGCAGCCGAAAACACATAGTCAACGCCCACCATCGCCCCATCAACACTACGCTTATCGCGCACATCGCCGATGTAGAATTTCACTTTAGGGTTTTGGAGCTCATGACGCATATCGTCCTGCTTCTTCTCGTCGCGCGAAAAGATGCGCACCTCCTTAATATCCGAGTCGAGGAACCTCCTCAACACCGCATTACCAAAGGACCCTGTCCCCCCAGTAATCAATAATGTTTTATCTTTGAATATTGACATAGTTTATT
>JAVVWE010000033.1:0-3448 GCA_036652255.1 Alistipes sp.
TAAGTTTTGGTGAAAATATCCAATATGGTTTGAGTTTGTCTTGTCTATTTGTCGAATACACTCCGCTTCGATAATTTCCTCAAATGATTTTCCGTACACCTTAGCGTCAAAGGTCAATTTTATGGGGTCGATAATATTCGCGTTGAATTGTTTCAAATTGATGTAATTGCGATAGAGCGAGACCGTTTGTTTGACGTGCTCGAAAATATGTTGATCCGAAATGAAGCCTAAATTATAATTTTTCATGATGTGTACTTTTGCAGATAGGTATATTTAGTAACGGAAACTGCTGCCGCCGATGAACTCCCGAAGAATCGACGTGGGGGGAATTTCGTCGGGGGCGATTGGGCTGAAATTATCGAGGAACTTGAGCATACGACGTGCCTCATCGTACTCGGGAACCGTGTCGGGCACCGTGCGCAAGATGGGTTCGGCGAAGTGACGCAGCACCGAGATTTCGTAGAAGAGCGATGAGTTGAACATCACATCGGCATTCTCTTGGTAGGGGAAGATGTGCTTCTCCTCGCCTCGGCGGACACTTGCCCAGCGCGACAGGGTTGCCAAAGCGTTCGATCCCCGTTGTGTGAAGTCGCGTGTCAGGCGACGCAACAGGCGGTTGTCGGTGGTGGAGATGCGTGAGACGTTGTCCATTGCTACCGAGGTGAAGCACGAGATGTAAATTTTGAACTTTTGTGCATCGGGAATACTGGGTGTAAGACGCGGATTCAGCCCGTGAATTCCCTCGATAACCAAGATGGAGCGTTCGTCGAGTGTGAGAGGCTCCTTGTGCCACTGGCGTTTACCAGTCACAAAGTCATAACGTGGAATATCGACACTTTCGCCCTGCATCAGTCGGCGCAAATGGTTGTTGAATAGCTCGATGTCGATTGCTTCAAGAGCTTCGTAATCCAGCTCTCCCTGCTCGTCTTTGGGTGTTTTGTCGCGTTCGACAAAGTAATCGTCGAGCGAAATAAGTACGGGTTTGAACCCCAGTACACCCAGCTGAATGCTCAGACGCATTGCCGAAGTGGTCTTGCCACTTGATGAAGGACCTGAGATAAGCACCATGCGCATACCGCGCGAAGTGTTGGCTTGGGCGATGGTGTCGGCTATGGCGGCCAGTTTGCGCTCGTGGAATGCCTCAGCCACCTTGATCATGCCACCAGCATCGTTCGACAGCACCTTCGAGTTTACGTCGCCCACGGTTGGCACACCCATGATGTTGACCCACGATTGGTATTCGCGGAAGATGTCGAACATTTTGTCGCGGTGGATGTTAGCACCTACTTTTTCGGGAGCTGTGCGGCGTGGTAGAGCGAGGTAAAAACCGTTATAGTAGGGTTCGATGCCAAATAGGGTGACATAACCCGTGGAGGGGGCAAGTGAGCCGTAGAAGTAACTTGCCAATCCATCGAGTGTGTAGAGCTCGCTGTACAACCGAGGACGGGTGTCGAGCAGAGCTACCTTGTCGTCGAGCCCCTGCTCTTGGTAGCGTGCGCGCACCTCGCTGGTCAAGGCTTTTGTGCGGTTAATGGGGATATTTTGGTTCACAATCTCCTTCATGTGACGGTGGAGTACATCGGCATCGGTGCGTGTGAACTCGTCAATGCCCTCAATTTCGCAGTAAAAACCGCTGCCCATTGAGTGGCGAATGTAAAATTTTCGATTGGGATAGAGATCTCGCACCGCTTTTTGCAGTGTGAACCATGCTGTGCGTTGGTAGACGCGAATTCCCTCGAAGGAGGTGATGTCCACAAAATGCAAGGTGACGGGGGTATATATTTTGTAGCTCAGCTCTTTGATCCGGTTATTGACGTATGCCGCCAGAAAAGGATGTGTATTTTTGAGACTGAGTTTTTGTGCAACAGCAGTCAGCGTGGTACCCATCGCCACCTCAAGGGTGTCGCCGATGTTCTCGCATACAACTTTAATGATATCCGACATAATTATTTTCCGAATAATGGTGTGTAAAGATACCAATTTAATTCGTATATTTGACAAATAGAAAAAAAAATTAAACATAGAAGATGAAAAATATTAGACGTTGGGGCTTGTTATGCCTCCTCTTTGCTGTGGTGGCTTGCGCACCGCAACGTACGGTTGTACTCCTCTCGACCAACGATATGCACGCCAACATCCTCAATTTCCCGAAGTTGGCGACGGCTGTTGAGGCGTGTCGCGACACGGCGAAGATTGTCTTCTTGGTTGATGCGGGCGATCGGTGGACGGGCAATGCCTATGTGGACATGGCGGAGAATCGCCGCCCAATGCTCGAACTGATGAATCGCTTGAAGTTCGATGTGGCGACCTTGGGAAATCACGAATTTGATGCCGGGCACGCCGTGCTGGGTAACATGATGCGCTACGTGGAGTTCCCGATTGTCTGTGCCAATATGCTCAGTGATACGCTGGCGGTGCCACAAACACCACCTTATGTGATTCTCGAAAAACAAGGGGTGAAGATTGGTTTCGTGGGGGTGGTGACCAACTACGAAGGTGATGAATATCCGGCGGGACAAGCCGTTAATTACAAGCGGCTCACCTTTCCCGATCCGCAGCGTATGGCGGCTCAGTACGCCACGATTGCCGCAAAATGCGATGTGCTGGTGCTCATTTCGCACATGGGGACATCACACGACCGCAACTTCTTGAAAAACAATGACTCCTATGATTTGCTGATTGGTGGGCACAGCCACGAGGTGATCAACGAGATGGTTAATGGCACGCAACTCACGCAAACAGGGAAGAACCTAAAAAATATAGGTGCTACAACCATTCGACTGCGCCGCGATAAGATTACAAGTGTCGATTTCCGTGTGGTTCCCCTTGCGAGTTACGCTCCGGCAGCGGACTATACAGCTATGGTGGAGCACTATTACGACAATCCGGATTTGAAAAAATCGGTTGGGTCGCTTACCGCAACGGCTGGTATGGTGGGACTTGCGAATCTGATTGCCGACCGTATTGCCGACGAAGCGGAGGTCGATGTGGCATTTTATCACATAGGGGGTGTGCGTCTGGATAGCCTCTCGGCGGGCGAGGTGAGCATCGCATCGGTCTTTGGACTCGAACCCTTTGGTACGTCAGTTTGTACCATGGAGATGACTCCAGCACAGATGCGCCGCATGATTATGGCGAAATTCAACGATACGTTGAACACCAAAGAGGCACACCGTGTAGATCTCTATGCGACAACGCCTTATGTTATTGTGCTGAATGCGCAAGGTATGGCGGTGGATGTGCAATTTGAGAAGTTGCGCGAGGACGAGCACTACTCGGTGGCGGTGAGTGATTATGTATATAAGAACTATAAGGAGCTTGAATATACCGATGGCAAGGAGACGGGTCTGTTGATTACTGATTTGTTGCTCCACACCTTTCGTGACGATTCGCCCATCACCCCCGACAACACGCCCCGGCAACGGATGCGGTAGTGCTGTGTGTGGAT
>JAVVWE010000034.1:0-2707 GCA_036652255.1 Alistipes sp.
AATGGAATCTATCCAAATTGAGACACACCGACGTAAGCTTTGCCTATTGGCGAACGAGAAAAGGTTCTCTCCCATAAAATTTTCGGCAAAAGCTCGCAGCAGTAAGAACAAAAAAGTTTGTCCTTACCTTAATAGGCAAGGACAAACAGCAATAAGAATCTACCTCACCACACAAGGCAGTATGCGGCGTGTAGAGATGAAATCTACTTGCTAAAATTTATAGGAACAAACGATACCCACCGACAACATGAAACTTTTGTAACTTGTTGCTTCTTTCTTCGCTAAATTGGTCACCGGGCAGGCTATTTCCATACCGATGTCGAATTTTGGAAACGAGTAGCCTCCCTCGATTACAGGACCAAAGGTCACTTTATTAAAGCTGTCAGTCAAATCCGTCTTGTTGTCGTCAATAACCCGCTTGGCACTCATCAAAAAGCCGGTTCGGAAGCCTACCTTAAGATAACCACGGTTCTTGATACCCACATAGGCATCTACATTGAGGTAGTTTAATTTATACTTTGGAGCATTGTCATCTTGCTCATTTATGGTACCACCTTGAAACGAGTAGCCAACATATCCACCAAAAAAGAAGATACGATTAGGATTTGGGAAGTACTCACCAAAGGCTCCAATCGCAGCAGAGGGACGAAAGAATGTTTGGTCGTCATCGAAACACAACATACTAATCTGTCCCGTCAAACGCGGACCCACACTCCACTCTTTTTCGCGGTCTATATCCCAATCTCCATCACTGAATGCACTACTTACAATGGCAGCAAGCCCCACAACGGCTGCCGTTCCAATGGCTGCTTGAGCTATGGTTCCCGCATTACTGTCACCGCTGCTCGAGGAGTCGCCATCGGAGGAAGAACTATTCTGCGCGGTGTGTCCCCAGAGTCTAATTCTTGTACACTCCTTACTGCCATCTACATATAAATTATCCTCCGTCCACTCGCTGCCATCTTCGGCGCGCACAACATAACTATTGTACTTGTAACGA
The DNA here is from genome assembly GCA_036652255.1 of Alistipes sp. GTDB lineage: Bacteria > Bacteroidota > Bacteroidia > Bacteroidales > Rikenellaceae > Alistipes. The sequence goes on from JAVVWE010000034.1 coordinate 1,001, forward strand.
GCTCGCACGGTGACACATCCAGTTGCGTGACAATCGGGCGTTGAACTATATCTTTTTGTAATTTGCCCCACATAAGAATCGTTGAAATAGACATCTAATGGACCACACGATGCTTCATTGGTCCAAAAAGTCACATAAGATTGGGCATACGCCCCACTAATTCCGAATAGGCAAATGCAAATAATTAAAATATATTTTTTCATAATCATTTTGTTTTTAGGTTCATAGTTTTACTTACACAGCTAAAAAGCAGGGAATTAGCTTTTCATCCACATTAAAATTTGTGAAACGCCCGTACAACTCCTATATTATCCTTCCTATTACCCTCATCGTACACCTTCAATTTAGTGTCGGTATGTACCCACACATACGCCATCGATTGATTGCGCTCCGTCGAAGTCCATAAATTTAACGTTCCTTGTTCTTTCCACTTTTCAAGCATACGACGTCCGATTCTATTTGCATACTCTTCGGGTATAGCGAAGAACTCTTTTCCACCATACCGTGCAAGTATTTGACTTAAATTTTGAAGCGTAGACAAATGATCCACAAATGAATGAGCTGGATTTGCATTACCGAAATTCCATAGCAATTCAATCTCCTTGCGAGCAGGCAGATACCACCCTTCGCCCAAATTGCGACACCACAAAAAGGCGGGGAAATTCGACCACGTGAGCGTTGTGTTTTTGATTAGAGCCTCCATGGTCTGCATATTTTTCCAACCATCCTCCATATCCGTACACCCACAATTAACTCCTGTAAACATTATTTCTGCTTCGACTTTGTTCGTCAGTTTTACATTCTCCACACCATCCCAAACTCCGCCCCATGAAGACGAGCTCTCCTCTAACGACATCATGAGTCCGTGCAGGCCGTCATCCGTAGTGTAGATTACTAACCCGCGAAGCCTGCCCCGTTCATACAAATCGCCCACCTTGTACCTCACCGATGCTTGCTCGGTACCGCTCTGCTGACGTGCAGTTGTATGTATGGCAAAATGTTCTTTCTCCCCATTTTTATAGGTGATAGAAAAAATGTCAGATTTAGGAATCACATAGGTCACACCTTGTGGATTGTTGAATTTTTTGTATCGCACCTCTGCGTCGCTAATTTCAGTCACCACGGCTTGAATCTCATCGGCATTGCGCTTGAGAATCACGTCTTGCGCAGTGGCGTTCCAAAGAGTCAGAACGCCACACGCAGACAATATAATCAACCGTATCATAGCCTAAAAACGATAAGCAGCATAAAGAGCGACACTAAATATTCCAGACGAAATATTAGATCCCCAATCCATTGCATCGCCAATAGAAAAATGGACACGCCCTCCTAACAAAAAGTGCTTCGTTGACCACGATAGATCACCCAAAAGACCAACCGTAGTTGAACTTTTATCTTTGACATCCACCTTTGCCTTCTCAGCACTGAGTGGCACACCAACACGAATACCACATTTTGAGCTCACCGCTTTCCCTTTCCCGGGATTTGAAATAAATACAAAGTCGATATTAAACATACTTAAATCGAACTGCTTATCAAACATATACTTTGTGTAGCCAAGCCCTAAGCCCCATCCCGTCGTTTTGTATTTATTGGGAAATATCTCACAAAAAAACCCACCTGTTATCTCTGAACCGCTATACGAATTTGTGCCAGCAACACCGCCCATCGTCGCAAAGCCGCCATCAGCTTCAACGCCTATATAGA